>CALWPY010000001.1 GCA_944383545.1 uncultured Lachnospiraceae bacterium
GTAAGTGCGCCCTTTTTTAGCCCTCTAATAAATATAAATTTTTTCATTTATCTATTGACATTTATTAGCTGGACTTTCCGGCTTCACCTATATACTACGGTTTTAGCGGTAAATACTACATTTAATTCAAAACTTTTTAAAATTATATATAATGTCACAAATCCGTAGGGTTGATGATGAAACGCGGAGCCATGCGAAGCGTTTTTCATGCAACGCGCTCATCATATCATACCCCGTTACAAATATCAGATTTACAATGATACATACAAAAGCAGAAGTATTTCATAACTTTTCAGTGTCTTAGAAATACCTCTGCTTTTATATTTTTATTTAGGTTTATTCCAAAATTTTTACTTTGTAAACTTTTTATAATAATCATCATTCTTATAAAATTGTTAAATGATTCACTTTATTCACGTCAAAATCATCTAGTTGCTTTAAATATTCTGATTTTCTACCACCATTTATTGACTCACTTACATTTGCATTTATAATTCCACCCTTAAGCAAATTCAGATAATCATCGAAAGCAAACACGCCACCAAGCAACGTACCATCGAAAATACCAATAGTTCCACATATGATATAAAGTGCATATCTATGTCACCGGTCTCCATGTATATTTCCCAGAGCTCATACATCTCCTAGAACTGCTCATGAATCAAATACATAAAGAATGTATAGAATATCATGGCAATAAATAAATTCAGCGGCGTTGCCATTATAGTTGCTGCAAATGGCAGCATACTTATAATTAATATCGCATTATCAAGTACCGTAATGAAATATGAGAATATAACCGCAGCCGTGACTATGTAATCCAGTGTTCCGCCATTATACCCTCCACTTATCACATTCCGCTTTCTGCCGCTTCTTTTACTGCCTGTTTTGTTTCGTCGTCCGTATTCAGTTTTTCAAGCTGTTCTTCTACATTCTCCTTTGTTATACCGAGAAGTTCTATATCTTCATCATATGCCTGTGTAAAGACTGAAACCGTTGATATACCTTTTTCTCCAGTTAACTGCTCCCATACCAGACCTTCATACATGGAACTCATATTTCTTCATCAATTTGTGAAACAAATTGATGAACTACTCACGGCACATCACGAAGCGATTTTTCATGTGCTGTGTTTCCCGTCCTAATGAGAGCATGAACATTCTTTCAGAGTTTTCGTCTGCCGTAAGGCTCTTTACTCTATAGGTATTTAAATCTATGTCTATATAGGGACTTCCATAGAATATTCCAGTAACTTATGGTATAGCGTTTTTGCATTTAGACAGTTATAGAAGTTTTTAATGTTGGTGTAATAATTTTTACAGACTTTATTTCATAGTCTCAGTTTATCAGACCATATTATTTCATCTTTTTTTAATAAGCATATATCGTTATGCAAATCTGATGTAAGCAAAATATCACTCTTTATTTTTTTTCTGACATATATACAAAATTTAATTATTTTTATAAAATTTTCAGTTGTTCCGTATTCTTTATATATATCAAATATTATTGATTGTTCATATTCATATTCACCATTAGTAATACTTGAATCATATATATTATATGGTGGTTTATCTACACTTGAAAATACTATTATAATTTCATTTTCATCACATACATAATTATATTCTGTATTAGTTCCATTTTTTCTTATATCTAAATCGTGTTTGGGAGAAAAAAATTCTATAATGAATTTCTTCAGTTTTTTATTATTAATACTTTTTTTGTTAATATTTGCACAAAATAATATTGACATTTTTATATTAATGATAATCTACAGACAAATTATCACTATCCTCCTTCTAATCTTTTTCCATATATCTAAATAGCCTTATTTGTTTATTAGTCAAAATCCCATATTTCACTAAGTAAAATAATGTTGCAGTTACATTTTATCATCTATTATGGATATATTGATTGTACCATTCCATTACGAACTACTATAACTTCCTTCAATCCTAGAATAGGATAATTATTTAACTGAGTTATCAATTCTGTAATATCTCCTCCCCAATCATCTAAATTTAAAACTACCCTTTCAGTTTGCATCCTTTCAATTTTCTTTTTTATAGCACTCCAAACATTTCTTACACTTGTATTGCCTTCAGGTGAGTAACAATCAAAAATTTCTCCTTCAATAAGATAATCTGGTTTTTTTGACGTTCCTGCTATATTGGGATTTTGTTCAATATCATATCCATTTTTTGCCAGTGTCTCTGCAGCTTCATTTTCTCTAATTAGTGAACGTCTGTTTGCATCACTTAATTTATCTGTTATCTGGGCTGGTTTTCCTTTTGGCTTTGCATCAGCATTATATGGATTACTTGGTTTTATTTTTAAATCTGTTGCTTCATCAACTACGTCGTCTGTCACATCACCCGCAACTGACCCTGTACCTGAACTACCACCCTTCAGAAGTTTCAAGAAATCCTCAGATTCTAACACGCCACCAAGCAACGTACCACCGAAAATACCAATAGTTCCACATATGATATAAAGCGCAACATCTATGTCACCGGTCTCCATATATATTTCCCAGAGTTCATACATCTCCTGGAACTGCTCATGAATCAAATACATAAAGAATGTATAGAATATCATGGCAATAAATAAATTCAGCGGCGTTGCCATTATAGTTGCTGCAAATGGCAGCATACTTATAATTAATATCGCATTATCAAGTACCGTAAGGAAATATGAGAATATCATGGAAGCTGTAACTATGCAATCCAGCATTCCCCCATTATACCCTCCACTTATCATATATGAGCCTTCTCCGGTTTCGGGATTTGTCACTATATATCCCGTTCCGGTCCAGTCGCCCATTGTGACGTCTCTTTCGGGAATGGTTACTATCATTCCACTTTCTGCCGCTTCCTTTACTGCCTGTTTTGTTTCGTCATCCGTATTCAGTTTTTCAAGCTGTTCTTCTACATTCTCCTTTGTTATACCTAGAAGCTCTATATCTTCATCATATGCCTGAGCAAAAACTGAAACCGTTGATATACCTTTTTCTCCGGTTAACTGCTCCCATACCAGACCTTCATACAGGGAGCTCATCATTCCTGATGAGAGCATAAACATTCTTTCAGAGGTTTCATCTGCCGTAAGGCTCTTTACACTGTATGTATTGGAATCTATGTCTATATACAGGCTTCCGTAGGATATTCCGGTTACAATACCGTATCTTCCGGTTTTCTCCACCTCATAACCTGTTATTCCTTCGCTCAAGCCTTTGGTAATGCTTACATTATACTGTTCTCCTGCAATTATATCAAATGTATCTGTCTGGGCAAAATAAAGCTTTCCCACCATGGCAAGATAATTTCCCAAATACTCTGCACTGTATACGTTCTGTTCCGTTACAGTTTCCTGTAAGTCAGATATCTTATAATATATAGAATAAAGAGCATCTCCCGAAATCATTCCGCCGTCTATTGTTACTGCGTACATGGAGCCTGCAGTGACACTGTTTGTTATGGTCTTTACTTCATTTCCGGTATCGTTTAATACCATGGTAAAGTCATATTCTGCTCCGAGTGTGGTCTCAACATATTCAGCTTCCGCTACCACTTCATCATCAATAATTAAGGCGGGTTTTACATATACGCTGTATGCAGGCACGTCAAATATTGAACTGTAGCCGTTAAGGATTTCCTCGTCTATACTCTCTGCCGGCAGGAAGGTGAGAATTACGCTTTTTCCTTCAAGATATGAAGTGCTGTAGGTGCCCAGGCTCTCTCCGCCTGCTTCAAAGCTGACACTGTCTTTTACTCCGCTTTCTACCGCAGAAAATGTTTCTGTCTCTCCTGCGGTTTCATACTGGAGTGAGGCAGGAAGATATGACAAATATTCCTGCTTAATTATCCTTTTTCTTGCATATACCTCTTCATCATAGTTCTGACTGACACTTTCAATGTATGAGTCGAGTATATCAACTGTCGCCTCCACGTCTCCACTGCCTGCCGCATCTCCCATGCCCTCCGGCATGCCTGTCTCTTCAAAAATATCGTATATACTGAATACTTCCTCATATTCCTTTATGCACGTATCAAGGTCCAGCCATACATATGAGCCCTCGGCATTTCCCGCGCCTCTGTAATCCGAATAAGGTATTTCGGCACGCACCCAGACATGCTCTATTTTTAATCTTACCGTTTCACCGTTCTGGTTAATCCTTGTAACAGGCATACCTGATGTTGACGCGGCAAATAAAAAATCGCTTCGCGATGGCGCCGCGGCCGTCCCCCTCGCTTTGCTCGGCGGAATCTAGCGGCAAGCACGTCTGCCACATTATACAGGTTATCTGCTCCCGTAAGGGACATCGTCAATGCTGTTTTTGAAATAGTTATATATCTCAACTGCGAGCATCACATAATCATTTAAACTTACAGCATAGCTGTTTTTTGGTATTATATTTAACTTTACGTTTCTAACAAAACTCTACATAATAAAGTGTTGGAAATTTGAATAAACAGTTCTAAAATATCATTGAAACAAAGCTTTAAATTCAAATAAAATTTTTTCATATTCTATTTTTTCGTATTCATTATCCCATTTATGCGTTCTATTAAATTTGTTCAAAGAATTCACAAACTTAATATAATAACATTTTTCTTTTAAAGAGGGATTACTTATAAAAACCCTTGTTAAAAGTTCTATCATTTGACCATCATACATTTCTCCGCATAATGGATTATCAATAATTTTTTCCCATGCACATGGTATGGCAATATCAAGAAATATTTCTTGACGAAGCATATGTGAAACATCAACAATTGTAAGTTCTTCCACACTTTTTTGAATCATCTTATAATACCATTTATCTAATGGCGAATCTTGATTCGTATCCTTTAAATTAATATCTTTTATTTGATATATTGCTGATTTCATTAATTAACACCTCCATATGGCGCAAATAACTTTTCAATTATGTTAATATACTCACTTATTACATCATATTTACTTTGTATAAATACTCTTACATCCGTTTCTAGATTTGGATTTTTGAGAGAACCAGATAACGTATTCCTAGCCCTGATTAATCCTGCATAAGCATCTTTTACTTCTTTTATATGGTTCCAATACCCCCCATTAGGTTTTGGAATTGGCTTACCTTGCAGTTCACTTAATGCCGCAGCCAAATCGCTATTTTTCAAATGATCATTTATAATATTATCCGCCGAATCTATTGCATTTTTTTGACTTCTAGTCAGCTTATTCATATCAAAGTTTGGGCTTACAATACTCGCAATAGATCCCACACCTGAGCTTCCATTCTTAAACAGTTTTAACAAGTCATCAGCAGCCATTGCTCCGCTTATACATGCAAATGCTGTATTAACCATAGTCTTCGCAAGCGCAGCCGCTACATAATCTGCATCCCCAGTTGCTTTATAGCTTTGATAGTCATCATATACATCCAGCATTACTAACATATTCATCACCAAAACGAGGAATACATATCCTGCAAATGCTATCATTGCCGTAATTCCTGATACCGAAAGCATAATATTTAATACAACACCAATTGTAATCGCAGTATCAAACGAAATTGATAAAAATGATACTATCATGGACATTGTGGCAATAAAATCCAAAACTCCGCCATTATACCCTCCACTTATCATATATGAGCCTTCACCAGTTTCTGGATTTGTCACTATATAGCCCGTTCCTGTCCAGTCGCCCATTGTGACATCTCTTTCGGGAATGGTTACAACCATTCCGCTTTCTGCCGCTTCCTTTACTGCCTGCTTTGTTTCGTCGTCCGTATTCAGTTTTTCAAGCTGTTCTTCTACATTATCCTTTGTTATACCGAGAAGCTCTATATCTTCATCATATGCCTGCGCAAAAATTGAAACCGTTGATATACCCTTTTCCCCGGTAAGCTGTTCCCATACCAGACCTTCATACATGGAACTCATCATACCTGATGAAAGCATAAACATTCTTTCAGAGGTTTCATCTGCCGTAAGGCTCTTTACACTGTAGGTATTGGAATCTATATCTATATACAGGCTTCCGTAGGATATTCCGGTTACAATACCGTATCTTCCGGTTTTCTCCACCTCATAACCTGTTATTCCTTCGCTCAAGCCTTTGGTAATACTGACATTATACTGTTCTCCTGCAATTATATCAAATGTATCCGTCTGGGCAAAATACAGTTTTCCAGCCAGTGCAAGATAATTTCCAAGATACTTTGCACTATACACGTTCTGCTCTGTTACGCTTTCCTGCAGGTCTTCTATCTTATAATATATATCCCAAAGCGCATCTCCCGAAATCATTCCGCCGTCTATTGTCACGGCATACATGGATCCGGCGGTAACACTGTTTGTTATGGTCTTTACTTCATTTCCGGTATCGTTTAATACCATGGTAAAGTCATATTCTGCTCCAAGTGTGGTCTCCACATATTCAGCTTCCGCTACCACTTCATCATCAATAATTAAGGCAGGCCTTACATATACGCTGTATGCAGGCACGTCAAATATTGAACTGTAGCCGTTAAGGATTTCCTCATCTATACTCTCTGCCGGAAGGAATGTCAGCACCACGCTTTTTCCTTCCAGATATGAAGTGCTGTAGGTACCAAGGCTCTCTCCGCCTGCTTCAAAGCTGACACTGTCTTTTACTCCACTTTCTATCGCAGAAAATGTTTCTGTCTCTCCTATGGTTTCATACTGGAGAGAGGCAGGAAGATATGACAGATATTCCTGCTTAATTATCCTTTTTCTTGCATATACTTCTTCATCGTAGTTCTGACTGACACTTTCAATGTATGAGTCGAGTATATCAACGGTAGTCTCCACGTCTCCACTGCCTGCCGCATCTCCCATGCCTTCCGGCATGCCTGTCTCTTCAAAAATATCATATATACTGAATACTTCCTCATATTCCTTTATGCACGTATCAAGGTCCAGCCATACATATGAGCCCCCGGCATTTCCCGCGCCTCTGTAATCCGAATAAGGTATCTCGGCACGCACCCAGACATGCTCTATTTTTAATCTTACCGTTTCACCGTTCTGGTTAATCCTTGTAACGGGCATACCTGATGCGGCAAGCACGTCTGCTGCATTATACAGGTTATCTGCTCCCGTAAGGGAAAGTGCCATATCCTCTTCCAGATATATTTCTCCCTTTACATATTCAGCCCTGTACCCCATATACCTTAACATACCGATAAGGAGACTCGCCTGGTCATAATCATTTCCCGACATCGTGGCATAAGTACCGTTTGCGCCTTTCCTGCTTCCGTAATAATATTCATAATCAAGGCTGTTTTTGAGATAGTTATATATCTCAAGCGGTGTGCCCAGCTCCTCTGCAAGCCACATGACATCTTCATTTATTTCCGTCTCGCCGGTAAGCGCCAGTAACTTATCACCGTCATATGCTGAACTGGCAGTATCATTATAATATGCACTCTCCACACTTTCGCCTGCAGAGGCATTTACACCATAGCTGTTTACAGCATCATAATTATTCATAAGCTGTTTCAGCTCGTCTGCTTTTACACCTGCCGTTTCCGTATCACCGCTATCAAGTGACTCTTCTATTTCTGCAAGAAGCCCTTCCGTCTTTTCCCTATTTTCCTCCATCTGTTCATTAAAGGCTTCTTCCCTTTCATTAAGAACTGCCTGTGCTTCTTCAGAAATATTTTCCTTAAGTTCTTCCGAAGCCTCTGCCTGTGCATCTGTCCACTCTGCAGTTTTTTCATCTGCTTCCGATATGGCATTCCTTAAGTTTTGCAGCTCTTCTTTTGCTGTCTCAATGCTCCCCTCATTAATTGCTTCTGACAATGCGTAAACACATTCTGCCTCATTATCCGATAATTCTAAAAGTTCGCTTTTTGCCGTATTAATTTTTTCGGTTGTTTCTACTGATACAACTGCCGCATCACCCGGTGTAGCTGTATTTTCGGCATATGATGAGTCGGTAGCCGTTGCCACGTCTGAAGAAGCAACATTTTTCCCTCCACAACCTGACAGAAGACTTAAGGCGAGTGAAAGAGCAAGAATTATGGATATTATCCGATAATTTATTCTATGTATATTTATCTGTATCATTTAATCCTCCGTTCTGCCGCCCTATCTATCGGCCAAAATACGATTTATTCTTATTTATCATCCAGATTCCTGCCAAAGTAAACAGATATACCAGAGCTATTACCGGATTGAAACTGTCACCGGTGCTAGCTGAATTATTATCCGTACCTTCTATGCTGTTTTCACCACTCTCCGTATTAGTATCGAAATATTTTATTTTACATAACAACATGAAATAATGTTAGTATAAATTAATGGACACAAAAATGAAGCTCTATGAAATTAATCAAAGAAGGGAAGGGTCCACATGTCCCACAAAAAACATCAACGATACATATATGAATTTAAGCAACAAATTGTATATTTCAATAATGCAGGAACACTAATTACCCGACTGGCACGTAATTATGGCTTATATGTTGATTCAAAGATTCTTATACAAGCATATTTAAATATATTGAATCATGAATAATCATAAAAGGATTTACAGCAGTTTATCGTCTATACTTTGTATTTATAGTATATTTTCGTGCTTGTTATGTCAAGTTAATAACTGACTTTTAATTATAATTTCAATATAAAAACTACTCCCTGTTTTCCTTTACTTTAATCACTCTTTCATTTATAATTTTACTAGAAAATTGCTCAAAAGAAAGGAGTTAATATGATTACATTTAAGATAGGTATTTTAGGTACCGGAAATATAGCTGAAAAAATAGCTGATACACTTGTAAAGCTGGAAGGCTTTGAGCCTTATGCCATAGCATCACGTGATATTAAAAAGGCTGAAGAATTTGGAGATAAATTTGATATAAAGAAAAGATACGGCTCATATGAAGAGCTTACAAAAGACCCTGACGTGGAGCTCATATATATTGCCACACCCCATTCACATCATGCAGAGCATGCAAAAATATGCATCAATGCCGGAAAGCCGGTATTGGTTGAAAAGGCATTTTCATACAATCTGGAGACTGCTGAAGAGGTAATAAACCTCGCAAAATCAAAAAACGTTTTTGTGGGAGAGGCCATGTGGACAAGATACATGCCTATGATGAGACTTGTATGCGACCTTATACAGAAAAACAAAATAATAGGCGATGTCCGTCATATATCTGCAACCCTTGGCTATAATCTGTTCAAGGTTGACAGAATTACAAATCCTGCCCTTGCCGGCGGTGCATTACTTGACCTCGGAGTTTATCCGATTAATCTTGCACTCATGATACTTGGACAGGAGCCGGTGTCTGTTGTTTCTTCATGCTTAAAGCTTCAGACCGGTGTAGACGGAATAGATATGATTCAGTTAAATTTTCAGGGCGGAAGAACTGCTTCCTTACTCACATCCATTACTTACAAGGCTGACAACAATGCCACTATATATGGAACTATAGGATATATGGAAATTGACAACATCAATAATCCTGAAGAAATAAGAGTATATAACAATAACGGAGAGCTTTCCCACAAATTTAATCCTAAGGATAAGCAGATTTCAGGTTATGAATATGAATTTTTATCATCACGCAAAGCTATTATCGTTGGGAACCTTGAGCCGCCTGAAATGACTCACGAAGATACTTTAAAAGTTATGAAGCTTTGCGACAGACTCCGTAAAACATGGAAAGTCACATATCCTATGGAGTCGGACGCAGAATAATTTAATATTTTTATATTATTTCAGGCGATTTGGTCGTATATTTTATCCAGCCTGTAAAAAATCATTACAATAATTACGCATATTATCATAATTACAGGAGCAGTTATATACATATGCCTTATTGCAGAAACCGCTTCAGGTGGCTGAATTATTGAATTTTCCGCATAATTATTCATTGTAAGAAATGCGCCCATTAAGGCAGAGCTTATACCGCTTCCTATTTTAAGAGAAACATTTGTGAAGCTGTTTATCATACCTGCGCTTCTGTGTTTTGTCTTATAATATCCGTATTCAATAGTGTCGGGAATCATTGCAAATATGCAGTTTGTAATCCCGGCATTTGCCATGCCTTTTATTATACATGATGTAATCATAACGCCCGTTATTCCGATTGGCAGCAGTACCGATAAAAAGCCCAGAATATATACGATACAACTGATTATCAGAGTATTTCTCTTTCCCAGCTTCTTTATAAAAAATCCCGAGATAAATACGAAAACCATCTGCACAATACTCTGAATAGTATTCATGATGCCACCCAAATCGGAATTCTTAAATATGGTTTTTGCATAATATACAGCCGCACCACTGTTAAATCCATAACAGATAAACATAAGTAAAAAACACAATGCAAGCATAATAAAATACTTGTTTTTAACAACATATCCTATATCAAGGAGCATATTAAACAAATCGTCTGATAGAGAACTTTTTCTTTTGCTGTTTCCTTCATCAGAAATAACATCTCTGTTTTCTTCCTCCGTAACCCTTTCTCTAGTTCCAAAAACTGTTACTGAAAAAAGAACCGTCATTATAATCCCTATAACAATAAATGCATTTCTCCACGCTGCATTATCATCTCCTAAAAATCTTACCAATGGAAGCGTTGCGCCATTTACAAGAAGTGCACCCATGGAAGCCAAAAACATTCTTATTGTATTTAAAGATTCTCTTTCTGCCTTATTTTTCGTGATAAGAGCATTTAATGTCGAATAAGATACATTTCCCATTGTAAAAAGAATGGAAGCACAGAGATTGTATGAAATAAAAATATATACCAATTTTCCGGTTTCAGACATGCCCATTGGCACTGAAAACAGAAGTATTCCTGACAGGGCAAGCGGTATGGTACTTCTGAAAATCCACACTCTTGCTTTTCCCATCTTTGAATTTGTCCGGTCAATCACAATTCCCATAATTATTGAAAATAATACATCTACAAATTTGGAAATAAACATAATCATACCGACTCTGAGAGCACTTACTCCCACATAGTCGGTATAATAGAAAAGCAGAAAAGAGGACATAGCACCATAAATAAGATTATAGCCAAAGTCCCCTATTCCATATGATATTTTTTCTGATATTAAAACTTCTTTGTTTTCTGTTCTTCGGGTTTTCATATTACAAAATTCCTTTAATAATTATTCTCCCCCGTTTAGCTCCTTATGTATCCTTTCCAACTCATAATAAAGCTCTTTTAATTCAGGCTGTCCCGGTGCAGACTCCTGTCCGCCCTTTGCAAAGGTTATGGCACTGCCTGTCTTTTCTCCCATAAAGCGACTTACTTTTCCAATTTCCGACATGGACATTGTAACAACAGGATGGTTTACCTTTTTGTCAACAGCCGTTCTTGTAAGTTCCATAAGTCTTCTTACATCAAATTCATTTTTCGGCATGGCGGCAAACTTCAGGATATCTCCACCCAGAATTTCCATGTTTTCAAATCTCTCCAGAATAACATCATCTCTCGGCGTATTCTTAAAATCATGACTTGAAAGAATTACTTTAATTCCTTTATCGTGTGCCTTCGCACACATTCTTGCCACCCTGTAATTTCCTGAAAAAAGCTCCACGTCAATTAAGTCTACGAGAGCACCCGCTATAACACGGTCATAGATGTCATCTATCATGTTTTCTGCCCTGTCATGACGCAGTTCTCCGCCTTCGTCTTCACTTCTGTATGTAAAAAGAAGGAGCCTGTCACTAAAAATGTCCTTAAGCTTTTCTAATATTTCATTAAGCCTCACTCCGTCTGTTACATAATCATAATAATCTGCACGGAATTCTATTATATCTGCGGCGCATCTTCCCGAGCCCTGCCTTTCTAAGCTTTCAGCCATATCGCGGATATATTCTGCCTGTGTAAGCACTTCTTCCGTGCTCCTTCCCACGATAGGAACGCATATTTTAGGTATTCCCGTACCTATTTCACAATTTTTTATACTTAAAACCTTCATATTAAAAACCACCTGCAATAAAATTTAATCCGGCATTTTTTTAATAACTTCTGCTGAACTAATTTTATCACAGGTGGTTTTAGTTGTCATCAGCTTTCTTTAAGAAAAGCTGTTTAATTATTAATAATATGAAGAGCCCGAACCAAGTTCCAGATTTACGATAAATTCATCTAAATTCTGAGAAAATGTCATTATATTATTATAATTATCCATTATAAGCTCTTCAAACTCTTCTTCGGAAATCTCAAATAAGTTAACAGCTTCTGCTGTACCATCCATTCCGGAAGGAGTCTCCTGAATTACTCCCTCTGATACGTTCATAGATAATGAAACATATTCTGTTCCCAAATAATATACGGAAATATTATCATATACCAGCTCAAAGTATGAGCCCTTAACAATATTTGTATATCTTCCTTCACAAACTATATCAATCATCTCATCCATGCCGTCAACAGTTAAGGATAACTCACGATTTACACTATTGTCAGAAGCTTTATAAGTTAAAATATCGCTGGCTTCAACCACTGCCTCATCATTTCCAACAACCTGTATAAGTAATGTCTGTACAAATCCTTCAGATGTTTCATCTGTACTGTTATTAAGAGTTAAGCCAAATTCTTCTCCGTCTGCAGAAAGAATAAAGCCTGCTTCATAATCACTTAAAATATTTTCTTCACCCGTAAATCTGATATAACCCTCATAGCTGAACTCTAAACCAAGGAGTGCATTTTCTACATCATCTTCCGTATGAATACATACAACCTGACCGTCTTTTAAGTAAATACTTACATTAAGGTCCCCTGTTATAAGTGAAGGAACAAATGACTTCAGCATTTCCATGTTCTGTTCCATCTCTTCCGGTGACACATCAGAGTCGGCATAAAACTCAGCTAAATCGTTACTTGAAAGCATTTCTCCATAGCTGTCAAGCATTGACTGTAAGGCTTTTTCTAAAGCTTCTTCAGTAAATACCACATTATATTTCTTACACTTTACACTTTTGTCCCCGAGCTGTATAGTCTCTTTTCCGTCAGAATCAACCGTGGCATCCTCCCAGAGAGTATCAAATACATCTCCCACGCCCGCATAAAAGGCTCCGTATACATCTGAATATTCTTCCTGTATATCCTTTCCGTCTTTAAAATAATCAATATCAAAATCTTCCGTATCCTCTATCGGTCCCATATATTCATCGGACGCAAGGAAGGAATTATTAAAGGACGTCACAAAATTTTTATTATTAAATGATATATATTCATCTAAAATTTCAGGAATGGAAATGTATGTATAATCCTCATCGGCATAAATATCAAAGGTTAAAAGGTTTTTTCCGTTATTTCCCAAAAAGCATCCTATATTAAACAGCTTTGCTTCCTTATCCATGGCATAATTCAAACCGGCACTGAGACCTGAAAGCTGAGGATTTCCCGCAACACTTTCAAGCGTAAAGTCAAAGGATAACTCGCCGCCTTTTTCATCAATCTCCTTTGACATGTCGCTTAGCCCGAGAATATCATTTAAAGGAGAGGCCGCAATAATATTTTCCTCAGAAAAAGTCTCCTTAAATGCCTCTACAACCCTGTCCTTATCAGACTTTAAAAGTCCCGGAAGGAATATAATACCACATAAAATAAGCACAAGTGCCGCAACTCCCCCGCATATTATACCTATCTTTTTTCCCTTTGTAAGAGGCTTCTTTTCCTTCTTTTTTCCTGTATTTTCAGGCTGAGGCTGTGGATTTCCCTGATAAGGATATCCCTGATTAGGCTGATTATTATAGTAATCTGTATATGCATTCTGCTGATAATATCCTGTCTGCGGGTCGTACCCGTTCTGCTGATAATAACTATTTCCCTGTGCATATACGGTCTGGTCATATCCGCTCTGATTATCTGACTGCTGACCTGCCACATTCTGCTCAGAAACAGTATTCATATTTTCTGCCTGTGATGCCGAGCCTGCATCAGGCTGCATAACTGAATTTGCATCAGGCTGTGGTACAGGATTTACATCAGGCTGTGGATTGTTCCCCTCAAAATTTCCATTATTACTTTCCATAGTCCCTCCTCATAAATAAACCTTTTAATATTTCTTTGCTTCTTCCTCTTTATTAAGCACTCTCAAAGCTCCCTGTGCAAGTGCGAGAAGCTCATCTTCACCCGGATATATGGTTACTCCTGCTATGAAGCCTACCCTCTTTATGATTTCCTCTGTAACATATTTTCCGTATGAAATTCCGCCTGTAAGGATAATCTGGTCAACCTTTCCTGAAAGTACTGCTGCCTGTGCTCCGATATCCTTGCTTACCTGATAGATAAATGCATCAAATACATTCTTTGCATACTCATCTGTCTCTGCCATCTTAGCCACGTCTCTTGCATCATTAGTATTTAAGTATGCATTGAAACCGCCGCCGCCGACAAGCTTCTTCATCATTTCTTTTTCTGTATATTTACCTGAATAGCAGAGCTTAACAAGTGCTCCCGGAGGAACACAGCCTGCTCTTTCAGGTGAAAATGCACCGTCACCGTCAAGTGCGTTAAATACATCTATAACTTTTCCACCTGTATGTGCACCGACTGATACACCGCCGCCCATATGCACAACGATAAGGTTTAAGCTTTCATAAGGAACTCCCTTTTCCTTTGCATATCTTCTTGCAACAGCCTTCTGATTTAAAGCATGGAAAATACTTATTCTCGGAAGCTCAGGTACTCCTGAAAATCTAGCAATTTCCTGAAGCTCGTCAACAACAACAGGGTCAACGATATAAGAAGGTGCGCCTATCTCATCACCGATTTCTCTTGCAAGAATACCGCCGAGATTTGATGCATGCTCACCGCCCTTTGCCTGTACAAGGTCTTCTAAAAGTTCGTCACTTACTTCATATGTACCGCTTGGAATAGGCTTAAGAAGTCCGCCTCTTCCTACGATAACGTCGAAGCTCTTTATGTCAATGTCCTTTTCCTTAAGCATATCTAAAATAACATTCTTACGGAAGTCCTTCTGACTGTAAATAGTATCGTACTGCTTTATTTCCTCTGTTGAATGTCTTAAGGTTTCATCAAAACTAAGATTTTCATCTTCAAAAACACCAATCTTTGTAGACGTTGAGCCCGGATTGATTATAAGCATTTTATAAGCCATTTTTCTATCTCCTTTATTTATTTAACTCTTCTGCAACAACTGCCGCAAATGCAATGGAATTTACCTTTGTCTCAAATGTATCTGAACGTGAGGTAAGAATAACAGGTGCCTTTGTACCTGTAAGAATACAACCGTTTCTTACCTTTGCCGTATGTACAAGCGCCTTATATACAAGGTTTCCTGCATGAATGTCAGGGAAAAGAATAATATCAGCATCTCCTACAATCTTACGTCCTGTAGCTCCTTTATGAATAGCCGCTTCAGGGTCTATTGCAAGGTCTAATGAGAGAGGTCCGTCAACTATACAGCCTGTAATCTTACCTTCTTCATTCATCTTTGTAAGCTCTGCTGCCTCAACCGTAACAGGCATCTTAGGGTTTACTACTTCTACTGCCGCAACAGGTGCAACCTTAGGACACTCAATTCCGCATGCATGAACTACTTCTACTGTATTATTTATAATTCCTACTTTATCTTCAAGTGTCGGATAAGGAATAAATGCAACATCAGTTAAGAACAACAGCTTGTCATGTCCTTCTATATCAAATACACATACATGTGAAAGAGGATTTCCCGTTCTAAGTCCTACTTCTTTATCCAGTACGCTCTTAAGGAAGCCTTTTGTATCAATAAGCCCCTTCATATACATGTCAGCCTTTCCGTCATGTACCAAAGAAACCGCAGTTCTTGCCGCCTCATATATATCCTTTACGTCAATTACTTCATACTCATCAAGGTTCATACCGATTTTATCAGCAATTTCCTTAATCTTGTCTGCATCTCCTACAAGAATTGCGTCTGCAATTCCCTGCTCCTTGGCAGCCATAACAGATTCCAGTATCGGCTCATCCTGCGCAACTGCAACAGAAACTACTTTTCTGCTACACTGTGACACCTTGTGCAACAAATCATCAAAACCCATATTCATTTTCTCATATCACCTTTCATATGTAATTTTTTGCCCTCATCAGGGCACAGTTATTATATATAATATCACCACAATATAAAATAATCAAGAAATCTTAAAGCTGACATGTACTAAATCCAGTCATAATTTCCGCCTGTAATTGCAAGGCTTAAAAGAGTGTCCATTTTTTCCACTTCTTCTGCACCCTCACATATGGAAATAAGCTCTGCTGTAGGCTTATTTTCTTCCATTACTTCATCAGGTCCTATTTCCGGGTCAAACTCACTCTCACAGTCAGGACACTCTGTAAGCTTTTCGGTTGTCAGTTTTAAAAATCTCGTTCCGCACTTTCTACATTCATAAAATCCGCATTTTTCAGTGCCGTCGGGTACATAGTACATCAACTCTCACTCCTTAGTTTTTTTCTTTTAATTAATTCATCAAGAAGTTTTGAAACAGCGCATAATACTATTGCCAGAACGCAGACTATGGTATTTTGCTTTTTCTCTATCTTCTTTCTTCTTTTATTTAAATCCTTTGCTATTCTCTCGGCTTCCTTTATGTCTGCCTTCATTATTTTTTTCATTTTTCTGCGTTCCCCAAAGCTGTCAGTATTTATGGCTCTTGCCTTTTTAGGCAGCTTAGGTGCCTTAGCTTTTTTTGCGTCCTTTGCACTTCTTCTCAAAACTATACCTCCTGACACTCGTAATCCACACAGCTTCTTTCCGAAACCATAGACCTTACATATCCGGCAACTTCCAGATGCTTAGGATTTGTCTGATATCCTTTTAAAGCATCTTCATCCTTAAATGTACTGTCCAACATGATATCTCCTGTTGATGAGGAAAGAAACTCTGTCTTTACGCTTATTTCTTCAAGTCCCGGAATTACACCTTTAAGTCCTTCAAGACCTGCTTTTATTTTGGCTTTTGCCTCACCTTTTTCTTCTTCAGATAATTCCGGTTTTAATTTCCATATTATTATGTGCTTAACCATTGCTTTTATTCCTCCTGTTATAATATTTTCTCAGTCATTCATTACCTTATATTAATTTCACTTTAATTATTTATTATACGGATACGTTACTTATTTTTCAAGATTTTATATGGATTCATACATTAAAAAAAGGATTTATCAATCTGATAAATCCCTTTTTATTTTAATAGCTTAAAAGCCTATTTATCTGAGTTTTAAGCTCATATCCGTAGTTCTTTGCTGAAGCCCAGCCCACACCATACGGATTTTCCTGAATTCCCAACCATTCCACATATGGTGCACTGCCTCTTGTTACATACTGGAATCTCGGGTCGACACAGGCATTGTTTAATTCCTCAGTTGACGCATATGCCTTCAGGTGCTGAATATGTGCACGAATTCCCTCTCTTACACTGGAAAAGGAATTTCCCTTAACACCGTTTCCCGTTGCTCCCAGTCCTGCAAAATTATACTGCTCTATTGATACATCGCCCGTAAATTTTAAAAAATTCGTTTCCTTCATAGCCTGCGCAAAAGCAACCTCTGCCTTTACTCCCTCTGCCTTTGCTTCTTCTATATACATCTGACAAAAGGTCTGCAAATCCGGTGCATCTGAATTCGCATAAAAGGACGGGTACGTCGCATATACATTATAATATGCCATAAGCTGACTTACCGTAGTGCCTGAGTTTCCCATTATACTTGTATATAAGAGTTTATTGGCTATACGCCCCTCACTCTTACCGTAATTAATATAATGCGTATAATATCTTGAAAGATTATCTCCGTATGCCAGTCTTAAATCTGCATAGTTGTTTCTGTAATAGCCTACAATAAAATCAGAGTTTCCCTGACGGCCTTCTGCTATTCCGTAGACAACAAAATGTCTTAATACCGCTGTATCATTTAAGCCGTATTTATTCTTTACATCACTGTATTTATTTACATAATAGCTGAAATTATATACTGATGAATAATCCACTCCGTCATAAACATGAGCTATATTCTGCATACTTGTAACGCCGGTTGCCTTTCTGCCCTCGCTTTTTCCGTAATTCATATAATGCAGGTAATAGGATTTTAAGTCACTTCCATATTTACTCCTAAGGTCTGAGTATGTATACAGGTATGACATTACATCAAAATCTGATTTTGCCTGACGGCCTTCTGCCATTCCGTATAACACAAAGTGCCTTAACGCAGCCACGTCATTATTTCCGTATGCATTTTTTACATCGCTGTATTTACTTATATAATAATTGTAATCATAAACTGCCGAATAATCCACTCCGTCGTATTTTGTAACATATCCTGTAAGAGAAGTGCTTCCCGCACCGCTTCTTCCCTCAGCTTTGCCATATTTAATATAGTGCAGATAATAGGATTTTAAATCATCTCCGTAGGCAGCTCTTAAATCAGCATATCTGTTTTTATATGTTATAACATTAAATTCAGCATTTCCCTGACGGCCTTCTGCGATTCCGTATACAACAAACTGTCTCAAAGCCGCTGCTACATTACTTCCGTAGGTATTTGCCACGTCACTGTATTTTCCTATATAGTAATCAAAGTCAAATACAGCAGAATAATCTATTCCTTCATATATATATCCGTCAGACTTTACAAGTCCGTAGTACTCCGCTATTGCTTCTGCGTCGGCAACACCCAGTGCCTTAAGCTTTTCATCAGTGCTCAGAAAATTTTCTGTATCACTTACATTACTTATGAATGCATGCTCAATCAGTACAGCCGGAATCCCTGCCTTCTTGCATTCCCTTATTACTGCAAGATAATCCGCCAGTGAGCCGTCAGGATAGGTAGTATTATTTTCCGAATTATGAATAAGAGTTCCTCCTGCCCACGAATTAAGACCGAGAGCATTCAGATTATCAAATATTTTCTGCGCAAGTTCCTTTCCTTCCTGACCCAAATCAGGCCTGTAATTACTGTTAGGATAGTAAACACCTGCTCCGTTTGCAGAGCTGCTCGTACTTGAATTTAAATGCAGGCTTACAAACACATCTGCATTCTTTGCTGCCGCAAAATCAGTCCTGTAAGTAAGACAGTCCGAGCCGCTTACCCCGCTTCCTCCCGCAGGACACTCGCTTCCTGTTCTGGTCATGTATACGGTTACTCCGAAATACTTTTCCAGCTCCTCTTTACAGTATTGAGCTATCTTAAGAACAAGTTCTTCTTCGTAATATCCGTTCTGATTTGCACCTGCATGTGTACTGTCATGTCCCGGGTCCAGAACAACTATCAAATTCTGATTTGACGAATATAAGGTGTTTGAAGACTCCTCCAGACTGAATGTCGATACTTCAGGTACTGAGCTTTCATTCTCCTGAAGAACATCTCCGATATTCTGATTAGAAATTACATTTCCCGATTCGTCTGTATATACTATATTTTCTCCTGCTTCACCCGACTCCTCCGGGGATATAATAATGTCATCAGGAGTTACGTCCGCTTCCTTATTTACGCCGTAAAGTATATCCATACCTGCAGAAGCAAAATCTATTGAATATTCTTTTCCTAAGATTATATATGTCATTCCTGAAAGCTTGTAAACAGCCTTCTCACCATCTGCATGATTTACGGAAAAGAGCACTGTATTTCCCGATACTTTATTTGCAGAGACCGTAAATTCTTCTCCTGTTTCGGAATTTATATATTGAAGGACCGCTCCCTCAATTACTGTATTCTGAGTTCCTATCTCCGCCATTATATTCTGACTGTCAGGAGTTGTTATATATGGCTTCTCTACAAATATATAATTAAGAAGTGTTTCTTCTGCCGGTATCTCATCCGAGCCTTCTTCCGTATTCTCCTTCGTAATTTCTTCTTCTGAGGTATTCTCAATATTATTTTCTGAAGAACTGCTTTCTATATCTGCATCGGAAGGTGTACCTTTTTCTTCAGACGTATCTTGTATACCGGTATTATCCTCGTAGACGGCTTCGGCAGCAAATACCTGATTTACAGGAAGCTGAGTAAATGCAATAATTACTGCCATCATTACCGCAAGGACTTTACTATAAAACTTTTTCATAATATCACCCTTTTTAATAATTAATCTTCATTTCACTTTCTACATTTTATTATCTGTTTTTACAATATTCAAGCTTTTTCATCAAAATAATTGCTCTTTAGATTAAATTTCACACTTTCTTCGCTCTTTTGTATTTTTATTCCATATACCGTCTGTTTTTATTTTTTTAATTTCTACTTTGGGAATTTTCTTTATAACTCAGATAAATCAAAGAAGTTTAAAAAATTAAAGTAGGGGCTGTCGCTTTAACGAATAAAAATTCGTGAAGCGACAGCTTCCTTTTTGCTATTTTTACGATTGATTTTAAGAAGAAATTCAATCCTTATCTGCTTTTCTATAAAAAAAGCGTACTTTAATAAGCCATTTTCCATGGCTTAAAAGTTTATTTTAATAAGTTAAAAATCAAGCACTTTTTAGAGGAAATAAATGAGTTCCGGTCTTACCTTTTTGAATCTTGTTATGTAGTTTATTTATATTCCTTGCCATCGCCAGCAATGTACTTTCTGCAAGAACATTAGTTGTTCCTTTGCTTAAGTATCTTCTAAACTGCATATCCTGTTTTAAATCTCCAAAGGAACCTTCTGCCTGAATGCTTCGGTTTGTTCGAAAAAGAATTCCTTCTTCTGAAAAAATCCGTTCCAAATCTTTCTGTCTGTATTTCAGAAATGTTTTGGCAACCTGAATCGTTTTTGTTCTTTCATCCAAAGGTGTCTTACAGTTATTGCTTTTGATACATTCCTTTTTGTAAGGGCATCCATCGCAGTTCTCACATTTATAAATAGTCTTTTCACTCACATACCCGGTTTTGCTTTTGGATTGTCTGACATGAACGACTGTCAGCCTTTTATCATTTCTGCAGGTATAAATATCCGCTTCTTCATCATATTCCATGTTTTCGATTTTTCCTATGTTGTTTCTGTATTTACGTTTTTTTGAAATTTCATAGTTGGCTGGTTTTATATAAGAAATCTGTCCATTGCTTTCAAGAAATAGATAGTTTTCCTCACTTTCATACCCCGCATCCGCAGTGATATTTTTGTACTTGAATTTAAGATGATTTTCTGCATCTTTTAAAAATGGTATCAGGGTTGTTGTATCAGTGGGCTGCGGCCCGATGGTAAGCCATGTGATATATTCAGAATCTACACCATGCTGGAGATTGTACGCCGGTTTTAACTGCCCATTTCCCATAGCATCTTCTTTCATTCTCATAAATGTAGCATCATGGTCGGTTTTGGAATAGCTGTTCCGTTCTCCACAGATATGAATTTGCTGATTGTATTCTTTGAGTCTGGACAAATATCCCTCAAGGGTTTCAATGCTCTTTTGAAGTAGCGTTTTTCTTTTGCCTATACCATGGACAAAAACTACATTTTCGCTTTCTTTCAGAGTATAAAGTTTTTTACGAAGTTTCTTTACGTGCTTCATTTTTATAATACTGTCATAAACAATCTTTATGTCATAAAGTTGTTCGCACTCAGCGACAAAATCAGCAAGTTTTATGAGGAGTTTTTCCTGATTCTTAGTTACTGCTTTCTTCCAGACAAAAGTATATTTGTTTGCGTTGGCTTCAATTTTTGTACCGTCAATAAAAATGGTCTCTCCCGAAATTTCACCAAGGTCAAAAAGTGTATTGGACATTTCTGCAAGAATTCGCTTAGAACATAGAGCAAAATGAATACTTCGAAATCGTGCAAATATCGAATGGTCTGGAGCAGGCGCACCTTCCAAAAGGAACATGAAATTGATGTCCCTCTTGCAGTTTAACTCCATGGAACGTGATAAATAATCCCCATTCATGTAAGAATAGAGAACAATCTTAAGAAGCGTTCTTGGCGATACTGAATTTATTCTTTCATAAGTAGAATACAGGTCAGTCAAATCCATAGCCTCCACAAATTGACTTAGTAAACGCACAGAATCATCTTCAGGAATAATTGTTTCAAGATTTAGCGGAAGTTTTAGTTGATATCCTTCTGCATTTTGGGTATAATCTTTTTGTAATTTAATAGGTAATAGCATACTTATATTTTACACCAACTGCCAGAAACTTTCGAGGTCTGGCAGTTATTTTTTCACAAAAAAAGGAGCTGCGCACTAATTCTTAGTGCGACAGCCCCTTAATAACTGAGATGTTAATTTACAGCATTTTCTTTAAAATGTCCGCCAATACATAATAAGCATACTTATAAACTTCAGCGGAATTGTTGTCTGGCGTAACCTCACCATGCATCAAAGAACAACGCAATAAATATAAAACCTCAATGATGCCTCTGCTAACTTTAGATCTTTCATTAATAAAAATAATGTTATTGTCACGGTCTTTTCTTAGTACACTTTCAATAACATAAGGACAAACTTCTTTATAAAACGCTTTGCATTGACCTTGCTGTTCTATACCTAAACGAAGAAAATCGGCATGCACATCCAATTCTGTTTCATCATATCGATCCTGCTCAAATTGAAAATACACATAAGCGGGATTGTTTTTTCGATGAACTAATGTAGTGACCTTTTGTCTTGTCCTCTGAATTTTATAGTGCGTTACTCTGTAATCTCCTTCTGCTATGCTTTTAGGATTATTTATCGCAATTTCAGAAAACGAAATTTGCTGACTCATTCCCCCTCTTTCCTGAGTAACAATGGCAGCACTGACTAGAGCAGATTGTAAATTGTTAAGATTCTTCTTGAAAGAAATTGCCCCATCAGTATTGTTATTTATATCGAGTAATGTTTCTATGTACCCTTTGAATCGATTGTTTTCAGATTTTAATCGCTCTATTATTTCTCGATCTGTTCGTTCCTTATACTCACTACGATACCAAGAATTGAATGCTATCCAAACTTTGATAAAGGCCGAATAATAATCGACTTTTATATCTATTTGTTGGATCCAATCTCTATAACTTGGCATTAGCTCTCAACCCCCTTTTCATTAAGCCAACTTAACGCAACATCTTCGCCTTGTTCAATCGCTAAGCTAACAGCATCTGTTGCTAATCGTAGCATTGACAATCCTTTTGTCTTTTCTTCATAAGCTTCAATAATATGTTTTTCTATTTCTTTTTGAAGACTTTCTTCAACGAAGGGTATAACAATTTTATCAATATCTTTTGGATATAGTTCCTGTTGTGCAGAACCAGCACTTAGGCGTTCAACTTGCATTCTTCCAATTTGAGAATTCATAACCAAAGCCACATATAGACAATTGTATCCTTGAGTTAATCTAAGAATGTTAACATGGTTACTAGCGATTGCCCGTTCTTTTGACAAATATGGAGATGTTCTTCCGATATTTGCTCCTGTTGTATAAGTCAGGATGTCATTCAGATGTATTTGTGCTTTTGGTTTTGAGTCCCATATAGAACAATGTGTTTTTTCGAAATTATTATAATCCAAAGTGGTATCTAAGATGTGTTTACTATTAACTACATTTAATTCCCCATCGCTAGAATAAATCGGTTGCACGCCTCGTGCATTATACGCTTGAATTTCTCCGATCTTTTTCGTGAAAAGCGAATTGTTCTGCAACAAAGAAAATAGATACTCATATTTAGGATGATAAAATTCAGCATCTATCCTAAGTTCATTATTAAGAACACTTTTATAATATTTAATTGCACAGTTATTATGGGCGACATGTTCTGTATCGAATTTCAAGTTTTCATAAAGAATGCTGGTTGCCAACTTATACTTATTATCTGAACTCGATATTGTTTTGTTGCCTTTTTTTATGGTTTGAGCAATTATTGTTTGAAAAGAAGAACTTAATAGCGGTATAGGAATAGTACGAATACGGCTCATTGCCACGGTGGGTTGTGCAGACAAGGTCTTTTCCTTATCTAGAATAGCTTGACCACAACTCGAATTCAAAAAAGCAGATACGTAATACGGATTTAGCACGGCGTCTTTAGGTGTAAGTCTGCAAACATTTGGCCCTAATTGCAAGTTTTCCTGCTCTAACGTTAATGCTCTTCTATATTCTCCTGTATATGACATAATGATGTCACCGATTTTTAGTTTAGAGCGCTTTAAAAACTCATCGGCTACGGATTTGTCAATTCTAAGTGTATCATCCAATAACAAATGCTCACTTTGAACATTTTTGCTTGTAATTGCTAAATAGTAATCATCTGTAGTCGTGTTTTCCTCTGTGAAATATTTGGTATATTCAAATCCCGCCAATTTTGATACATCAAAATGTTCTCCAAGTATGCAATGGTTCTTTGCCTTTATATGATTTATAAGGTTCAAAGCGGATTTTTTATAATATTCAGAATCAATTCTAAATACTCCATTGCATTCTTTAGTAAAACTATAATTTATTTCTATACACTCAAGCCCATCCATCAAGGCCTTATATTTAGCTTCATTGAAAGGTTCAACAGATGGGCTTATCGAAAAAAACTTAAACCTTCCTTCTTTGCAAATTCAATAAAAGCTTCTGCAATACCTTCTTGAGTCATACCATCGTGATTATAAAGATCATGATCTACGATAAAGTGACTATGGCTGTCGAGTTTGATTTCCCCATTTTCATCCTTTACATAAATTTTCTCTCCAGAATTGTCCTTGCTTGGTTTCTGCATCGTTGCAAAGAAAATCGGATAATCGTCTTTTTTGGGGCACAACTCATCATCCCACTTTTGCACAAACAAAACTGAGGTTTTCGTTCCAGTATGAGGTTTGAAAACATTGCCGTGTAAGCCGACAACTGCAAGTATACGACAACGCTCAGCAATAAAGTCACGAATATACTTGTCGCTCGAATTATTAAAACGCCCTTGAGGAAGGACTACGGCCATTCTGCCGCCCGGCTTTAAGAAATTAAGATTACGCTCGATAAACAAAATATCTCTGCCGACCTTTTTCTGCCACTTACCTTTTTCGCTTTTAGCAAGCTCATAATGAGAAAGAATGGTCTGCTCTTTAATATCTCCGGCGAACGGAGGATTCGCCATAACAAGATCAAAATTAAATTTGCTAAAATCATTGCTTCCTTTTGGTTGTAGCTTTTTCAGTTTTTTAAAGCCTTCGTTATAAGTATCATTCCAATCTTCCTGTTTGGTAATTTCGTTCCAACGAGAATAATCAAGTGTATTAAGGTGCAGTACATTGGTTTGCCCATCACCGGCAATCAAATTAAGAGTTCGAGCAACACGAACGGTTTTCTCGTCAAAATCAATTGCAAAGACATTATCCCGAACAAAGTTTCTTTCATCAGGGGTTCTTTCCGATGCTGTAAAGTCTTCACCGGGTTCCAGCCCCTTTGATAAACGAATTTCTTTCCATACTTTGAAAATGCTATGTACAGTAAAGCCCGAACTACCGCATGCAGTATCAATAATTTTATCATTAACTGTTGGATTCATCATTTTTACGCACATATCAATAACATAACGAGGCGTAAAATACTGACCTTTTTCGCCCTTTTGCGCTTTACTCATCAAATATTCAAACGCATCATCAACAACATCAAGATTGTTATTAAAAAGTTTAATATCCTGTAATGTAGAAACACAAACAGCAAGGTGCGAAGGGGATAACAGGATTTTGCTTTCCTCAGGGAATACACCTTCCCATTTCTTTTTTGCATCGTCAAATAGACCTTGAATTTTCTCTTTTAATTCAAAGTCTGTATCACCACTATTGCGGAACTGCAAATATGCTGTTTTGTCGTTAGCACAGATAAGCTCATCATAAAGTTTTGCGAAAATAAGCTTAAAGATTTCCTCGAAAGAATCCACACCGGCACTTGCAAGGACTTCATCTTCCATTTCCTTTATAAGATTTCTTAGAGAGCGTTTTTCCTTGCTAATCTTATCACGAGTTCTTAAATCATCGTAGGTATATCTTTCGTTTAAGATATCTGAAAGTTTTTGTGTAGCCTTTGGAATGTCGCTAATCATCTCAAAGAAATTAGGATCTTTGCGATTATAACAAGAAATTTGCTCACCGTTTGTCCAGACGCCAATAGGCGCACCTGTAGCGTTACAATAAGATTTTAATTGTTCTTTTCCGTCAGTGAGCTTAGGTTTTTTCAGTTCTACAATGATATAAGGAACAGTCGGACGATCCTTATCCATAATCGTTATATCAGCTCGCTTAACTTCACGACCAAAATGAATGGGAGTTTCGAGTTGAATACGATCTGTCGGATAACCATATTCGTGAATCAGCTTGTAAATATACAATTGGCGTACCGCTTCTTCCGGTGTAAGCTTAATTTCCTTACCTCTAATAAGACACTTGATATAAGGAACTTCCACACCTTTTATGGGTTTCATAAATACTGCAGTTTCAATAGATGCAATCGTATCCGTTGAAAACAGTGTATCATCATAAGAGGTATTCTTGAAAAGCTCATTTAAATTCATCATATATCCGCTCCTTCATCAACAAGTCTTTTATATCTTTCATAGGAAATAATTACATTTTGAGGTTTGTTTTGCTTTTGAACAATTAAAACCTTGTCTTTAGTGGCAACATCTTTAAATATTTTTGATGCTTGACCTTTTAAAAAGGGGGTAACCGACTCATAATCGGGTATAATCTTCTTTTTTTGTGACAATCAGTTACGCCTCCTTATCATATAATAATGCGAATACAGTATACCTCAAAATCATTACTTATGTCAAGTTTATTATTATAATAAATGTAATGACTTTAATCATTATTTATTGGCAATAAAAAAGGAGCTGCGCACTAATTCTTAGTGCGACAGCCCCTTTTAAAAAGGGTTTATATTGTTAAAATAATTCTTACATTCTTTCCAGAATAAAAGGAACGACATCTTCTCTGTTAATATTTAAAACTAATGAAAACTCATCATATATAAGCTTTTCAGCATCCTTTAAAAATCTTTCATCCATTATATGAAGCTTCTTTCCGTTTTTTACCAGGTCCTCCTGATGAAGATATATGGTCCTTATAAGAATCATAAGTTCTTCCCTGTCGCCGTTATATATAATATTTTTGAATTTTTCTTTTCTCTTGTTTTCATTGTCAATCCATTCAATTTCTTTGCCCTTAAGCGATTTTATAAGTTCATTTATTTCTTCTTCGGAGATAATTCTTTTCATTTTTGAAATAAGCTTTTCATTATCAAACGGAATATAAACTGTAGCGTTTTCATCAAATACCGGCTTTAAAACATAATATTTATGCGTTTCATAATTAAACTTTTCTTCCGTGATATCAGTTATTTTACACACCCCGTTCGTTCCATATAAAATAGTATCACCTACACTGAAATTCATTAAAAAAACTCCTTTCTAATGCCGCCGACCTGCTTCACCAATTTGCGAAGCAAATTGATGAACTACTCATGCGCCATCGCACAAAGTGCGATTTTCCATGCGCATGATACCCTTTCAGGGAGGGGGCCATCCGCAGTGCCATTGCAAAGCAATTTCATTGCACTGCGTCCACTGCCGCCGACCTGCTTCACCAATTTGCGAAGCAAATTGATGAACTACTCATGCGCCATCGTACGAAGTGCGATTTTCCATGCGCATGATACCCTTTCAGGGAGGGGGCCTTGAAACAACGCAGCTTCACTGCAACAAAAAATTTTACTAATATTATGTTAACATATTTTAATAAATTTTGTCATAGGCATTTTTAACGATTTTTCATTAAGTAAAAGTGCATAAATACAATAATATATTTATAAAAATTTTAATTTAGTCTGATACCTTGGGGTATTTTCCCTGCTTTTAGATAGTCAGTAATTTCAGCTGTATGCTCAGCTGTAATTATTTCTCCTTCTCTTATAATCGGTATACCCGGAGGGTAAACAAAAATATCTTCTGCCGCTGTCTTTCCTACTGCTTTACATAAACAGAGTTCGCCTGCACCAGTATTTATCATGGCATTTAAAACCGTCTCGTCCGACATTATGTTCTTAATACTTAAAAATTCAGTTTGCCCGCCATTTTTATCATAATTGTATATCAATCTCTTATCTAATGAAGAAAGTGCAAAATAAAGTTCATTAAAACCACAAATTTCATCACATACACTTGATATTGCCACTACATAATCCTTTCCTGACATTTCTATGACAATACCATAGTCCCTTTCTAATATTTCTGATACTGTTTCTCCTGTTGCAGGAACTGCTTCCCGTGATTTTTCATCTTTCATTACAAACATGTTTTTAAAAGAAAATACCAGCCTTGTTTCATCATAAGAAAATGGTTTGTTTTTACAATCCATAAAATTTATAAGTCTTATGTTTTTTAATTCTTCTGCCTTTTTTCTGAAGTCTTTTACTCTTTCCTCATATTTCCGAAATTCTCCGTCATATTCTCCTTTTGCATCTTTTTCTGTTCTGTTTTCATCACACCATGCCACGCATTTTTCCATAGCCTGTAAAAAAATATAAGAGGGCGACGAAGTCTGAAAAACTGAAAGATATTTTCTTATATTATTTCCTATTTTTTTCCTTTTTATTCCCTCTTTATCCCAGAAAAAATCAGACATATGTAAAACCGCAGTCTGGGTAAGAGAAGGCAGGGTCTTATGAAGGCTCTGGACTACTATGTCCGCTCCTAAATATAGAGAACTTTTGGGAAGAAAGGAGCAAAAAGGAAGATGTGCGCCGTGTGCCTCGTCAACTATCAGAATAATTTTTCTTTTATGCAGAATTTCACTTATTTTTTCTATATCGGAAATAATACCTTCATACGTCGGTGATGTTATGACACATGCTTTAATGTCATATTCTTTCTCTGCTTCTTCAACAATTTTCTCCAGCTTTTCAGCCTTTATGTCCCCTGAGATTCCGTATTCTTTTATAATATCCGGCTCTATGTATATTGGCGAAATGCCTGCAAGTCTTACTGCATTATGTACGGATTTATGACAGTTTGAAGCCACAATGATTCCCTTTTTCTCTTTTTTTATACAACCGTCAGTACATACGGAAAAAACGGCAGTAAGTATTCCTGCCGTGCTTCCGTTTACAAGATACCAGCTCTTATAACTTCCGTATACCTTAGAAAGCTCTTCCTGAGATTTTTTTATAATTCCTTCGGGGTGATGATAGTCATCAAGTCCGGGAACTTCCGTAAAATCCTTTTTAAATAAAGGATTTAACTCCTCTTTTCTCTTATGTCCCGGCATATGCCAGGGCTTTTTATTTTCATATATGTAGCTTTCAATATAATCCGAAATATACTTTTTCAAGGATTTTCCTCCTGACAGGTTTTCTCATTTTATTTTTTAATAAGTATCCAGAAAACTGTGTCTTTCCCCATTTTTCTTATATTCAATTACAGTATCTAAATTTACGTTTTCCACGCTCTTAAAAATATTTCCTTCCACAAAGGGATTTGTCTTTTTTAATTCCCTTATAAGATTTTTTATTTCAAGCCTTTTAGATAAGGTTTCTTCGTTTTCGACATTACTGCATGCCTCCGTAAATCTGCAGGCACACTGCAGAAATTTAAGTCCGTTATAGTCCTTCCAAGCCTTTATGTCATCCTCTCTGATAAGATACATGGGACGGATAAGCTCCATTCCCTCAAAGTTCGTACTGTGAAGCTTTGGCATCATGGTCTGTATCTGTGCGCCGTAAAGCATTCCCATAAGTATTGTTTCTATTACATCATCATAATGGTGTCCCAGAGCTATTTTATTACAGCCCATTTCCTTTGCATGACTGTACAGATAACCCCTTCTCATTCTTGCACAGAGGTAGCATGGTGATTTTTCAATATTATAAACTGAATCAAAAATGTCAGACTCAAATATGGTAATGGGAATATCAAGATTTCCTGCATTTTCTTCTATTAACTCCCTGTTTTTTTTGCTGTAACCCGGGTCCATGACAAGAAATTTTATTTCAAACGGAAATTTATTGTGAAGTTTAAGCTCCTGAAAAAGCTTTGCCATAAGCATGGAATCTTTTCCGCCCGATATGCATACTGCTATCCTGTCACCTTCCTTAACAAGTTCATATTTATTTATAGCCTTTGTAAATTTACACCAGATATTTTTTCTGAATTTTTTTCTGATGCTTAATTCTACATCTTTACTTTTTGAATTTTCTTTATTTACTGATTCCTGATTCATATTAATTTCTCCAAATTTTTTATGCCTGTATTTAATCTAAAATCATACTTATTGTTTTGTCAAGTATATATAAAAAAAGCTTCAATCCATTACTTTGGTTTGAAGCTTTTAGAGAGGCGCCAACCAGATTTGAACTGGTGATAGAGGTGTTGCAGACCTTTGCCTTACCACTTGGCCATGGCGCCATATTTACATATATGACCGTTAAACGGTTTTTATTTTATGTAAGCTCCCCGAGTAGGGCTCGAACCTACAACCCCACGGTTAACAGCCGTGTGCTCTACCATTGAGCTATCGAGGAATATAACAACATGATAGATTATATGCAAAAAATATATATAAGTCAATACTTTTCGTAAGTCATTTTCCCTTAAGTAATCCATAATATCGACCTAAATTTTTTAACGGAGATGGAGGGATTTGAACCCTCGCGCCGCGCGAACGACCTACACCCTTAGCAGGGGCGCCTCTTCAGCCACTTGAGTACATCTCCAGTGCCTAAACTTTATTATTTTTTAGTTTTAAGCTTATTTTGCGATTAACGCGCTTTTACATGATAACAAATAAGGATATCATTGTCAAGATTTAAATTTCTTTAAATAGTCCTCTACCGCAGTTTCATATAAATTATTGCCTTTGCTGTCAATAACAACTATTACGGGGAAATTTTCCACCTTTAATTTTCTTATTGCTTCCGTTCCCAAGTCATCATAAGCTATTACTTCTGATTCCTTTATACATTTGGAAAGAAGCGCTCCTGCGCCGCCTACGGCAGCAAAATAAACGGCCTTATTTTTTACAATGGAATTTATAACCTCTTTACTTCTCTTTCCCTTGCCTATCATTCCGTTTAAACCTTTATCAAGCAGAAGCGGAGCATATTTATCCATTCGGCTGCTTGTGGTAGGTCCTGCAGAGCCAATTACCTGACCTTCTCTTGCAGGGGTAGGTCCGAGATAATATATCACATTATCCTTAAGATCTATTGGTATTTCCTTTCCTGAAAGCAATGTTTCATACATTCTTTTATGGGCTGCATCTCTTGCAGTATATATTGTACCTGTTATGTAAACATAATCTCCTGATTTTAAATCTTTAAGCTTATCTTTTGTAACAGGTGTGTTTATATATTTATCCATTTTACAATACCTTTCTTACATGCCTGTTTACATGACAGCACATATTTACGGCAAGAGGCATTCCTGCAATATGTGTTGCATAGGTTTCAATATTAACCGCCAGTGCCGTTGTACTTCCGCCAAATCCCCCGGGACCTATTCCCAGTGAATTTATCTCCTGTAAAAGCTCTTCTTCAAGCTTCGCAATATGAGGAAGCTCTGAACTCTTATTAATATTTCTTGTAAGGGCCTTTTTGGCAAGTATTGCCGAAAGCTCAAAATCTCCGCCTATTCCGACTCCCACAACCACCGGCGGACAGGCGTTAGGACCTGCATCCTTCACAGCCTGTATTACGGAAGATTTAATTCCTTCCACTCCGTCCGCAGGTTTAAGCATAAATACCCGGCTCATGTTTTCGCTTCCAAAACCTTTAGGTGCAATTAAAATATCAAGCTTATCACCGGGAACAATATCATAGTGTATTATTGCAGGGGTATTATCCTTTGTATTAACTCTTAAAATAGGGTCATTTACAACTGATTTTCTTAAATATCCCTCTTTATAACCTCTGCGGACACCTTCATTTATTGCTTCCGTAAGATTTCCATTAATATGCAAATCCTGTCCGACACTTACAAAAAACACAGCCATGCCGGTATCCTGACATATAGGAATTTTTTCCTCACCTGCAATTTTTAAATTGTCCTCGAGCTGACCGAGTATTTGTGCAGCAAGCTCACCCTTCTCACTGTCTTTTGCAGATTTTAATGCACCTTCCATATCAGAAGACAGATAAAGATTTGCCTCTATACACATATCCCTCACGGTATCAATTATTAAATCAGTACTAATTTCTCTCATGCCTTTTACCACTTTTTACGATTTTTTATTCGAGAAAATCATCCTCGTCTTCGTCCGATTTTCCTTCTCTCTTTTTTTTCAAATATGCGGATATCTTAAAACATATATAAACCACAATGAGTATTACTACTATTACTGCAGCCCAATACATTACGGCAAGTAAAATATCAGTAATTCCCTGTGTATCATTTACACTGTCAAGAGTATCCCTTACCTTACCCAAATCCATATATTATCCTCCCCAATGCGTAGTTCGTAAGGTCATCCTTATGACGAAAAATGGATTAGTTACTGCCTTTTTCTTTATTTTCTTCCTCCAGACGTTTTAAGGCATCTTCAGTTTCACTTTCTCTTACCTTTGCAATGCTTGCAACCGTGATGTCATTTGCAACATCCACATTAATAAGCTTAACTCCGGATGTTACCCTTCCGAGTTCTGAAATGTCACTGCAGTTAAGGCGTATTACTATTCCCTGAGTGGATATGAGCATTATTTCATGATTGTCATTAACTGCCTTAACTCCGACAACATTTCCGGTCTTTTCGTTAATCTTATAACATTTAACACCCTTACCGCCTCTGTTCTGAGGTGTGAATTCATCTATTGCCGTCCTCTTACCCATTCCGTTTTCGGAAACAATGAGAAGTGTTCTTCCCTGGGTATTCATCTGCATTCCAATTACCTCATCATCAGGTGAAAGCTTCATTCCTATTACACCCATTGAAGTTCTTCCGGTGCTTCTTACATCGGTTTCACTAAATCTTATGCACATACCGAGCTTTGTAACCATAATAATATCCCTGGTATCGTCGGTAGTTTTAACCTCTATGAGTTCGTCTCCCTCTCTAAGTGTAATGGCAGCCAGACCGTTCTTCCTGATATTCTGGTATTCAGTTACAGGAGTTTTCTTAACTAAACCATGTTTAGTAACCATAAAGAGGAACTTTCCTTCTTTATATTCCTTGATAGGAATTATTGCAGTTATTTTTTCTTCAGGGTCTAATTGAAGAAGGTTAACTATTGCAGTACCTCTTGCAGTTCTTCCCGATTCAGGAATTTCATAGGTCTTAAGTCTGTAAACCTTTCCCTTGTTGGTAAAGAACATTATATAATGGTGGGTTGTAGTCATAAGGAGTTCTTCAATAAAATCGTCCTCTATGGTCTGCATGCCCTTTATTCCTTTACCGCCTCTGTTCTGGGCTTTGAAGTTATTTACGGTCATTCTCTTGATATAACCGAGCTTTGTCATGGTTATAACCGTATTTTCCTTCTTTATAAGGTCTTCTATTGTTAAATCGTCATCATCAAAACCTATCTGTGTTCTTCTGTCATCGCCGTACTTCATGGAAACTATCATAATTTCCTCTTTTATTACCCCAAGCAGCTTCTTTTCGTCTGCCAGAATTGCACGGAGTTCAGCGATTTTTTCCATGAGCTCACGATATTCGTTCTCAAGCTTTTCTCTTTCCAAGCCTGTTAACGCACGGAGTCTCATATCTACAATAGCCTGAGACTGTGCATCCGTAAGACCGAATCTTTCCATGAGAGAAAGCTTTGCTTCCTGAACACTCTTTGAGCCTCTTATTATCTTAATAACTTCATCAATGTTATCAAGTGCTATAAGCAGACCTTCCAAAATGTGGGCTCTTTCTTCGGCCTTATTTAAATCGTATTTTGTACGTCTGGTTACAACATCCTCCTGATGCTTTATGTAATATTCAAGCATTTCAAGAAGATTTAAAACTTTAGGCTCGTTGTTTACAAGAGCAAGCATGTTTACGCCAAAAGTATCCTGCATCTGGGTATGCTTATATAAATTATTTAGAAGCACATTAGCATTGCAGTCTTTTTTAAGCTCTATTACTATTCTCATTCCTTCTCTTGAAGACTCATCACGAAGGTCGGTAATTCCTTCAACCTTTTTATCCTTAACGAGTTCTGCAATTTTCTGTATGAGATTAGCCTTATTAACCATATATGGAAGCTCTGTTACAATTATTCTCTGCTTTCCATTTGGCATAGGCTCAATTTCGGTAATGGCTCTTACCTTTATTTTTCCCTTACCTGTTCTATATGCTTCTTCAAAACCTGCCTTACCTAAAACTAAAGCACCTGTAGGAAAATCAGGACCCTTTACAATATCAAGAACTTCTTCAATGCTTGTTTCCCTGTCTTCCAATACACGGTTATCTATTATTTTTACTACCGCATCTATTATTTCTCTTAAATTATGAGGCGGTATGTTTGTTGCCATACCTACGGCAATACCTGATGTACCGTTTACAAGAAGATTTGGAAAACGGCTTGGTAAAACAACAGGCTCTTTTTCTGTTTCATCGAAGTTAGGTATAAAATCAACCGTATCTTTATTTATATCTGCAAGCATTTCCATGGATATTTTTGAAAGTCTTGCTTCGGTATATCTCATGGCAGCCGCACTGTCACCATCCATTGAGCCGAAATTTCCGTGTCCGTCTACAAGAGGATATCTGGTGTTCCAGTCCTGTGCTAACTTTACAAGTGCTTCGTAAATAGAACTGTCCCCGTGTGGGTGATATTTACCCATTGTATCACCTACGATACGGGCACACTTTCTATGAGGTTTATCAGGCCCGTTATTAAGCTCTATCATTGAAAAAAGTATTCTTCTCTGTACAGGCTTAAGACCGTCCCTTACATCAGGGAGGGCTCTGGCAGCAATAACGCTCATTGCATAGTCAATATATGACCTTTCCATGGTCTTTTTTAAATCCACCTCATGGATACTGTCAAATATCTTATCGTCGTCCATTTTTTATCCTCCCATTAAATGTCAAGATTCTTAACGAATTTTGCATTTTCTTCAATAAACTTTCTACGCGGCTCTACCTTATCTCCCATAAGAGTATTGAATGTTAAGTCTATTTCAGACTCATCTTCATTATCTATTGCAACCTTAAGAAGAATACGGTTTTCAGGGTCCATTGTAGTATCCCAGAGCTGGCTGGCATCCATTTCTCCAAGTCCCTTATAACGCTGAATCTTATTACTTGAATCTCTTCCTACTTCCTCTAAAATTGAAGCAAGCTCGTCATCACTGTATGCATACCATACCTTTTTATTTTTTTCCAGCTTGTAAAGCGGTGGCTGAGCCAGATATACATGTCCTTCTCTTATCAAATCCGGCATAAATCTGTAAAAGAATGTAAGAAGAAGTGTAGCTATATGTGCTCCGTCCACATCGGCATCAGTCATGATAATAATTTTATCATAACGAAGCTTATCTATATTAAAATTATCATGTATACCCGTACCAAAAGCAGTAATCATTGCCTTTATTTCTTCATTTCCGAGTATTCTGTCAATTCTTGCCTTTTCAACATTAAGAATTTTTCCTCTTAAAGGAAGTATCGCCTGAGTTGCCCTGTTTCTTGCGGATTTTGCAGAGCCTCCCGCAGAATCTCCCTCAACTATATATATCTCACAATTCTTAGGGTCTTTATCTGAGCAGTCAGCCAGCTTTCCCGGAAGAGCCATTGTATCTGCAAGAGTAGTCTTACGTGCCACGTCTCTTGCTTTTCTTGCTGCAATTCTTGCTCTCTGTGCAAGCAGGGCTTTATTTATTATTGTTTTTGCAATTTGAGGATTCTGCTCCAGAAAATAAGTAAGCTGCTCGCTCATTATGCTTTCTACGGCACTTCTTGCTTCTGCATTTCCCAGCTTCTGCTTTGTCTGGCCTTCAAACTGAGGCTCACTTATTTTTATACTTATAATTGCAGTAAGTCCTTCTCTTAAGTCATCACCTGAAAGGTTATCTTCTTTTTCTTTTAATAACTTAAACTCTCTGGCATAATCATTAAATACCTTTGTTATGGCAGACCTGAATCCCGTGAGGTGCATACCACCCTCAGGAGTTATAATATTATTTACAAAGCTGTATACGGATTCATTAAAAGAGTCATTATGCTGCATGGCAACCTCAACATAGATGTCATCCTTAACACCTTCACAATAAATAACCTTATTGTAAAGAGGGTCCTTGTGTCTGTTTATATATTCAACAAATTCTTTAATACCTCCCTCATAGTGGAAAGTTCTCTCAAGAACAGGGTCTTCTCTTAAATCAGTAAGAGTAATCTTTAAATTTTTAGTAAGAAATGCTGTTTCCCTTAATCTTGTTTTTAATGTATTAAAATCATATATAACATCATCAAAAATTGTATCATCAGGTAAAAATGTAACCTTAGTACCTGTTTTTTCTGATTTTCCAACTACCTTAAGGTCATACATTACCTTACCATATTCATATCTCTGCTTATATACCTTTCCGTCTATTGAAATTTCAACTTCAAGCCACTTAGAAAGAGCATTAACAACAGATGCACCAACTCCGTGAAGTCCGCCTGATACCTTATATCCCCCACCACCGAACTTTCCGCCGGCATGAAGTATGGTAAATACAACTTCTACTGCAGGTCTCTGTGCTTTTTCCTGAATATCTACAGGTATACCTCTTCCGTTATCAATTACCGTTATGGAATTATCCTCATTTATGAATACCTGAATCTCAGAGCAGTAACCTGCAAGTGCTTCATCAACTGAATTATCAACTATTTCATATACAAGATGATGTAGACCTCTGGTTGATGTACTTCCTATATACATTCCCGGTCTTTTTCTTACAGCCTCTAGTCCTTCGAGTATCTGAATCTGATCGGCACCATAATTTTTACTTTCTTCCATTTTATCCTCCTAATTTTTAACCTCTACATGTCCGTTTTTCACTTTGTATATATTATCTATTGTAAGTCTTTCTTTTATAAAATCATCATAGCCCGTACAGGTTATAATTGTCTGTATGTCTTTTATACCTTCAATAAGTGCATTTCTTCTTGATTTATCAAGCTCAGACATTACATCATCCAGTAAAAGAATCGGATTGTCATTTATAATCTGTTTAACAAGCTCAATTTCAGCAAGTTTAAGCGATAATGTCGCAGTCCTCTGCTGTCCCTGGGAGCCAAACATCTTGACATCCATATCATTTATAATAAAAGCCATATCATCTCTGTGAGGTCCGTACTGTGTACTCTGATATTTTAAATCTGTTTCTCTCTTTTTTTCAAGAATACTTAAAAACTCATCTTCCTCTACACTTTTATTATATTTAAGAACAAGTTTTTCTTTTCCCAAAGTAAGTCTGTCATGTATACCGGAAATAATTTCATTTATCATGTTAATGAAATTATTCCTCTCTTTTATGATTTTTATACCATAATTTGCCAGTTGATTATCCCAGATATCGAGAGTATCAATAAGACTTCTGTTAAAAGCTATCTGCTTTAAAAGATTATTTCTCTGATTAAGAATTTTATTGTAATTTGCCAGATTTCCGTAATATATCCTGCTTAGCTGGCATAATTCCATATCTATAAAACGTCTTCTTTCCACAGGACTGCTTTTTATAATGTTTAAATCCTCGGGTGAAAAAATTATTATATTTATAACTCCGAATATTTCAGCAGAACGTCTTATGGAAATTCCATCTATGGCAACACCTTTACTTTTATTTTTACGGATATGCATATCAATCCTGTGGCTTACATCACGTTTTTTTAAATCAACTCTTATATGGGATTCTTCTTCTCCGAATCTTATTATATCTTTATCCCTGCTTCCCCTATGGGATTTAGTGGTTGCCGACATATAGATTGATTCTAAAATATTGGTTTTTCCCTGAGCATTGTCACCATATAATATATTAGTTCCCTTACTGAAACTTATATTAAGATTTTCATAATTTCTAAAATTGCTAAGAGCTAAATTATTTATATACATATCATTTCCTGATGCTTATTTTTTTGCCGTCAAAAATAATTTCATCTCCGTCATATAATTTACGTCCTCTTCTGGTTTCAATTTCTCCGTTTACCAAAACAAGACCTTCTGTTATTACATCTTTTGCCATGGCGCCTGTTTCTATAAGCCCTGCAGCTTTAAGTGCCTGCCCCAGCTTTATGTATTCATCTCTTAATTTTATTATTTCCATAGTTTTATCCTGACTTAAATATTTTTTAATAAGCAGCAGTATTAATGTTCATAGGAAGTATTACATAAATATAGCTTTCTTCTTCATTCTTAATAATGCAAGGATTTCTGAAATCATTCATGTAAATATTCACTTCTTCATCATCTATTACACGAAGTGCATCCATTATAAATTTAGGATTAAATCCAATTACAATTTCTCCGCTGTCTTTTCTTATACTTATTTCTTCATTCATGGAGCCCATATTGGAATCTACGTGAAGATACATATTGTTGTCATTTTTAATACTAATAATGATAGGTTTTTTATCAGACTCCTTTATAAGAAGAGATGCTCTGTCAATACAATCCAAAAGTTCTTTTTTATTAACATTAACCCTCATCTTATAATCGATTGAAAGCATCTGTGAAATTTTAAAATATTCACCCTCCAGAAGTCTGGAAACAACTCTTGTCTCATCAAACTCAAAAAGTATATGTCTGTCAGTAAAATAAATATTTACCTCATCCTCTGCTCCTCCGTTTATAATCTTACTTAAATCCATAAGAGTTTTTCCCGGAACTACAACTTTTACATTTTCATTTTCTCCCTTAAGAGGAATTTTGCGCAGAGAAATACGATGACCGTCAAGAGATACAACAATTAAAGTATTATCCTTTACTTCAAAAGACTCTCCGGTCATAAGCTTTGTATTTTCATTATATGATATTGAAAAAATGGTTTGTCTTACTACTTCTCTCAAATCAAACTGGGAAAGAGTTATGCTTTTTTCTTTCTCTATATCAGGAAGATAAGAAAAATCCTCACCTGATTTACTTGCTATTACGAATTTTGATTTTTCACACCTTATTGTAGTCTTATAATCTTCACTTGTTTCTATATCTATTTCACTTTCAGGAAGCTTTCTTACTATGTCAGAAAAAATCTTTGCCTCTATGGCTATTTTTCCTTCTTCCAGAATAGTACCGTCTATAAAAGTTTCAATTCCAATCTCTAAATCATTTGCAGTAAGTTTTATTCTGTCATTTACTGCTTCGATAAGTATACATTCAAGTATTGGCATTGTAGTTTTAGTTGAAACAGCTTTTGAAACAATATTTATACCTGCTGCCAGATTATTTTTACTGCATTTTATTCTCATCTTGGTTAATAACTCCTTTCAGGTTTGGTAAAATATTAAATATAATAATATAATTTAGTAGTAATAGTAGTAGTAAGTGTGGATTTGTTGATATCGCTGAAATCCCTTGTCTTTGTTAAAAAAAATGATGTTATTTACGATGTTGGTTTCAGGTAAAAAGTGTTTGATAAAATGTTAATATAAAAAATGAATTTAAAAATTATTAAGTATATAATTTTTTATTAATATGTTATGAACATCAATTAAAGTTTAATTAACATGTTATTAACACTATTTATCCTGAGGATTTATCTTTTTTATGATAATCTGTATCATTGCGTTAAATTCCTCATCCTCTTCCATTTTTTTCTTAACATTTTTTATTCCGCTCATAACTGTGGCATGATTTTTTCCACCTACAATGTCTCCTATTGAATGAAGAGTTTTAGCCGTATAGTTACGGCAGAGATACATAACTATCTGTCTTGCTATTGCTATGTCCTGACTTCTCTTTTTGGAGCATATGTCTTCTGTGGATATATTTAAGTGTTCAGCAACAGTATTTAATATGAGCTCACCGGTTATGGAAGTGTTTGAATCCTTCGAGATAAGGTCCTTTAAAGTATCTTTTGCCAGGTCAACCGTAATATCAACATTTATAAGCTTTGAATATACACTTATCTTGTTTAAGGCTCCCTCAAGCTCACGCACGTTTGATACAATGTTTTCTGCAATATATTTAAATACATCATCAGAAATGTTTGTAAGGTTATCCATTTCGGCCTTATTTTTAAGGATGGCCATACGTGTTTCATAATCAGGGGCATGAATATCAATAGGAACTCCCCATTCAAAACGTGAACGGATTCTTTCTTCAAGTGATTTTATTTCCTTTGGAGGTTTATCCGAGGAAAGAATTATCTGTTTTTTAGCTTCATATAAGAAATTAAAGGTATTGAAAAATTCCTGCTGTGTTCTTTCACGGCCTATGATTTCCTGAATATCATCAATTAAAAGTACATCTACCTGTCTGTATTTAGCTCTGAATTCTTCAGTTTTATTCTTTTGTATGGCATCAATAATTTCATTAGTAAAAGTTTCTGAAGAAACATACAGGACGTTTGCTTCATCGTCATGCTGAAGTATGTAATGTGCTATTGACTGCATAAGGTGAGTTTTTCCAAGTCCTGAGCCTCCGTAAATAAAAAGAGGGTTAAAATTATCCTGTGAAGGAAGGTCAGCTACTGCAAGACATGTAGCATAGGCATGTCTGTTACTGTCACCTACAATAAAATTATCGAATGTATATTTAGGATTTAAATTACTTCTTCTTATTGCATCACGATAAGCCTTGCTGTAAGAAGCATCCTCGTTTTCCTGAGAATCTTCTTTATTAAAAGTCTTGGCAAGGTTTGATTTTTCATCTATAACTATTTCAATATCAGCATTGTTTAGAATTTCTCTAATGGAAGAAAGAAGAAATATATCATAACCCTTCTTGTGGAGATAATCTACTCCGAATTTACCTCTCTGTTCATCAACAAAAAAGTATATGGTATTATTTCTTACTTCATAAACTTTAATAGAACGTATCCATGTATCTATAATAATTTTTGATACGTCATATTGAGTTTCCAGAAGGTAGAGAATATCTTCCCATTTGCTTTCAATCAGTTTCTTCATTTTATATAAAGCCTTTCAAAACAGTAAAAATTTAAGTGTGCATAATTACTTATATAATACATCAAAAATTAAAAAGAAACAAGATTAATTGTGGATTATTGGATATGTTTTATTTGTATAAAGAGATATAAAATAAAGGGTGATAATGTATATTTAAATTCAAGCTAAAATCTGTCGAAGGTCTGATAAAAATAACATATCTTTATAAACAATTACTTCCTGCGGAACTCGTGCTTTGCACTCAAACAGTCCTCGGAAGTAATTATAAAGATATATTATTTTTAAGACCCTCTGACAGATTACGCAAATGAATTATAAATATACATTTTCACCTTTATTTTTGTATTCTTTAAAATCAAATAAAACATAACCTATAATCTACAATTAATAAATACTGCTTTATTACTACAGTTTTTTAAGGTGATATTAAGATGAGTTTTTATTTTTTGTTGAAACAATATAAAAATAAAGTATATATGTTATGTTTATAATTTATTTGTGATATCTGCTATAAACTCTTAAAATATGATTTTAGCTAATAAATATGCACGAGGACTGTCTGACGGCGAAGCCGGAGTTCCGCAGTGCATATTTTATGAGCAAAATCATGTTTTTTAGAGTTTAAGCAGATGTTAACACGAATTATAAACATAATATATATACCTTATTTTATATATTTCATAAAAAATAAATAATTATGTTAAGTAAATTTTATGTTTTGTGGATTAAATAAAATGTGAAAAATATCGAAAAATAAACATTTAGTAAAATAACTAACAATAATACACACAGTTATTAACAAGTTTTAAACAAATTGTTGATAACATTACGTAAACCAAGTGATTATTTTTAAATTTATTGTAGGAAATTTTATTATAAATATTGTGATAATTTTGCTGTTTAGCTTGACTTTTAATACTGTATCAAATAAAATAAGTTCGGTCTGTTTTCTTAACGGACGGAAATTTATATCTAAATAGGAAAGAGAGGTGTATTGAGATGAAGATGACATTCCAGCCAAAGAAGAGGTCCAGGTCTAAAGTTCATGGTTTCAGAAAGAGAATGAGTACTGCTAACGGCAGAAAGGTATTAGCTGCAAGAAGAGCTAAAGGCAGAAAAGTATTATCAGCCTAGGTCACAATGCATGTGGCCTTTTATTTTCCCTGATGTTTGTTTAAGGAGAATAATATGAGAAATATAAATTCACTTAAAAATGACAGAGAGTTCGGCATGGTTTATAACCACAAAGAATCGTATGCCAATAAATATTTAGTGATGTATCTCAGAGCCAACGATATGGGATGCAGTAGAATCGGAATTTCTGTCAGCAAAAAAGTTGGCAACAGTGTGGTTAGGCACCGCATTGTAAGATTGATTAGGGAAAGTTACAGATTGAACAAGGGTAATTTGAAAGATGGCTATGACATGGTTGTTGTAGCCAGGGTGAATTCAAAAGGAAAAGGTTTTAAAGAAATAGAAAGTGCTTTTCTTCATTTGTGTTCACTTCATCGGATTCTTAAAAATCAGTAAGAAGAAGTTTATATGAAAAAAATTTGTATTTGTTTAATTAAGATGTATAGGAAATATATATCACCTTTAAAAAGGCATGGCACCTGTATTTTTTATCCTACATGCTCGGAATATGCCATACAGGCATATGAAAAATATGGTTTTTTAAAAGGTACCGGGCTTACGATATGGAGAATTTTAAGATGCAATCCATTTTCAGAAGGTGGATATGATCCTGTTCCTTAAAGAGGAGGAAATATGTTTTTAACACAGGAAGACGGAATAATAATGGGACCATTGTCCAGACTTCTTGGATGGATAATGAATGCCATTTATAATGTCTTGGATTCGATTGGAATTCCTAATATCGCAATCTGTATTATAGTATTTACATTATTTGTAAGACTTTGTCTTTATCCTTTAAATTTAAAACAGACAAAATCATCAAGAATACAGAGATATTTACAACCGCAATTTAATAAGATAACAAAAAAATACAGAAATAAAAAAGACCAGGAATCTATGCTTAAGCAGAATCAGGAAATTAGGGAGCTGCAGTCTGAATACGGAATTAAGATGACTTCAGGATGTCTTACTTCCATTATCCAGCTTCCTATATTCTTTGCACTTTATAATGTAATAAGAAATATTCCTGCTTATGTAGATAAAGTCAAAAGTCTTTATACTCCTATCGCAGAAAAAATTAATGATGTTTTAGTAGGAGGTACTTCTACAGAAGTATTAAATAATTTTGCAAGTGAAAATGGTATTGTCGGAGTAAGTGATGTTACAGTAGGAAATACAAATCAGATTATTGACATACTTGATAAATGCGATTCAAGTGCATGGAGTTCATTAAAAGAGGTTTTCACTTCACATCAGGGTGTTATAAATGCAATAAATGAATATCTTCCCAAAATACAGGATGTAAATGATTTTATTTTTGGTATAGATATGACCGAAGCTCCGGGATTCAGACTTTCATGGGCATTGATAATACCTATATTATCAATGGTATTCCAGTATCTTAGTTTAACAATTATGCCAATGCAGGATTCATCAGACCCTCAACAGCAGCAGTCGATGGCTATGATGAAAATTATGACAAAGATTATGCCTATATTTTCATTTGTAGTATGTATCGGAGTTCCTGCCGGTGTAGGTTTATACTGGGCAACAGGTTCTTTGATAAGCTTTTTAATGACATTAATCACAAATAAATACTATGACCATTGTGATATGGAAAAACTTGTTGAAAAGCAGAAAGAGAAAGCAGCTAAAAAGAATGCCCGCAAAAAGAAAAAAGGAAAGAAGTCATTCATGGAAAAACTTACGGAAGCAGCTTACGGTAGCGGAGAAAGTTCACAGACTTCTTCTAAATACATGGAAAATATAAATTCTACAAAATTAAAGAATTATACATCAAATACATCCGCTGAAACGAATAAGGATGTAAAGTACAGAGCCGGAAGTATTGCTTCTAAGGCAAATGCATTGAAGCAGTATAATGAAAAAGGAGGCAAAGAGTAATGGAATTTAGGGAATTTAAAGGAAAAACCATTGAAGATGCTATTACTCAGGCAGCCATAGAACTTGGTGCGGCAAGCACGGATTTAGAGACAGAAGTTATTGAAAAAGGCAGCACAGGTTTTCTTGGTATAGGTTCAAAGCCTGCAGTAATTAGAGCAAGAGTAAAAAATGATTTGGCAAGAGATACAAAGGAGTATCTGGAAAATATATTTAAGGCAATGGACATTGAATCAGAAATAGATATTAAGTATGATAAAGATGCTGAAACAATGGATATTGACGTAGAAGGACCTGAAATGGGAATTCTTATAGGTAAAAGAGGTCAGACACTTGATGCACTTCAGTATCTTATAAGTCTTTTTGTAAATAAGAAGAGTGAATCTTATATAAGGGTTAAACTTGATACAGAAAATTACAGATTAAGACGTAAGGAAACCCTTGAAAATCTTGCAAAAAATATTGCTTTTAAGGTAAAGAGAACAAGAAGACCATTTACACTTGAGCCTATGAATCCTTATGAAAGAAGAATTATACATTCTACACTTCAGAATGACAAATATGTAGCAACCAAGAGTGAAGGTGAAGAACCTTACAGAAAGGTTGTAGTATATTTAAAGAAAGCTTCAAAATAATATTAAGATTAAATTTAATTAAGCCGGCTTTAAAAAGCATTTTGAAAATGTTGTTTGAAGCCGGTTTATTTTATGCTTTTTTGTAATAAAAAAAAGATATTTGGGATTGTGTAAATTAATATTTAAAGATATAATTTAAATATTAAATCAAAGGAGGAAATAAAGAGTGAACAAATTATTTAAACTTAAGGAAAACGGCACAACCGTGACTACTGAAATTCTTGCCGGACTTACAACTTTCTTTGCAATGGCTTACATTATAATAGTAAACCCAAGCATTTTAAGTCAGTCAGGAATGGAGTGGGGTGCCGTATTTCTTGCCACAATCATCGCATCAATAGTCGGAACATTAATTATGGGACTTGTAGCAAATGTACCATATGCACAGGCTCCGGGTATGGGACTTAATGCATTTTTTGTTTATACCGTATGCTTTGGTCTGGGCTTTACATGGCAGCAGGCATTATCAATGGTATTTATATGCGGTATCATCAATATCTTAATTACGGTTACTAAGATAAGAAAGTACATTATAAAGGCAATACCTGCAAGTCTTCAGAATGCTATCGGAGGCGGTATAGGCATATTTGTTGCCTATATAGGTCTTTTGAATGTGGGAATTATCAATTTTGACGGTGGTGTTCCTGCAATCTCTACATTAGATAAGCCTGTTTTCTGGCTGTTCATAATCGGACTCGTTATTATTGTAGTTCTTCAGACATTAAAAGTTAAGGGAGCCATATTTATCGGTATAATTGTAACAACACTTTTGGGAATTCCAATGGGTGTTACGACTACATCAGATACGGTAAGTTTTACTGAAGCATGTGAAGCGCTTCCTACAACATTTTTAGCAATCTTTACATCAGATGGACTTCCATCACTTTTCACTGATATGTCAAAGCTTCCGCTTGTACTTATTACAATTTTCTCATTCAGTCTGTCTGATACATTTGATACCATAGGCACATTTATCGGAACAGGAAGAAGAGCCGGAATATTCAGTGAAGAAGATGAAAAGTCAATGGAGACAAATTCAGGCTTTAAGTCAAAAATGGATAAGGCTCTTTTCGCTGATGCTACGGCAACATCAATAGGTGCTCTTTTCGGTACATCAAATACAACAACCTTTGTTGAGAGTGCAGCAGGTATCGCTGCAGGCGGACGTACAGGTCTCACCAGTGTTGTGGTTTCTATCTGTTTTGCAATCAGTGCATTCTTTGCAACATTTGTAAGTGCAATTCCTTATGCAGCAACAGCTCCTGCACTTGTTATAGTTGGTGTAATGATGATGTCATCATTTGCTGAAATTAAATGGAATGAGTTTGAAGAAGCAGTTCCGGCATTCTTTGCAGGAATTTTCATGGCGTTAAATTACAGCATATCTTATGGTATCGCTACAGGATTTATATTCTACTGTCTCGTTAAGATATGCAAGAAGGAAGCAAAGCAGTTATCACCGATACTTGTAATTGCAACACTTCTCTTCATTTTAAATTTTGTACTGCTTGCATTGCTGTAAAATAAGAAAATTTAAGATTAGCGTAATATAAAAATAAACCGGTGGAAGAAGTTAAAATCCACCGGTTTATTTAATTTAGTGTTCCCGAGGCGATTCGAACGCCCGACCTACCGCTTAGGAGGCGGTCGCTCTATCCTGCTGAGCTACGGAAACACAACACTCATATTTTATAGTAAACAGAGTGTTACGTCAAGAATTTTATTAAAATTAAATTACTAAATGTCCCTGAAGCCATACTATTCCTCTGAATCTTCTTCCGGGCGCAGGCTCTCCCTGCAGGTCTTTAGTATTTATGCAGATATTTATAATAAGATTATTACATTCAATAACCATATTATAGAGAAGTTCATTGGTTACAGTGTTTTTAATTATTTTTACCGAGCGTATTGTTCCGAGTATCGCATAATGCTCACATTCAACACCATAAGGAATAAGAGAAGTATCTACTATTGAAAGAACATCTTCAGTATATGTTCTTCTTGCAACACTATTAGCCATGTCTATATCTTCGAGAGCCAGAGTTTCAAGGGCATCTGTATCTCCTGATTTAGCAGCTCTCATAAGTTCAGAACGCTCCTGTGTACTTTTCTTTTCATATATAAGGTCCTGAATTGTCTTTGCCAAAGGAAGCAGAATTACACCCTCGGATGATAAACCTGAAAGCATTACACAGTTAATTACTTTCTTACGGCTAAACCAGTTTAATTTAGTGTAGTCTGCTATGTTTTGAACAAAGAAAATAAGGGACATATTAAGCTCATCACAAACTCCCGCATAAGAATCCTTATCACAGTGTTTTTCTACTTTAATCTCATCCATTTCCATAGCATACTGAGGTATGACATAAGGAAAATAATGTTCTATTGATAAGGAGCCTGAAGCATCTATTTCACCTACAAGAGAAAGTCCTATTCCGTTTCCGAAATCCTTAAAAAACTGGATAAGTGTAGTGTCAACTCCTATGGTTGTAGCAACTTTTCTGTTTGGATTAGAAAGAGTCTGCTGATATATGCTTTCAAGCTGTTTGCGAGAAGTTATTTTGCTGAAGCCTATAGCACGAAGGTATTTATGCATATGACGTCACTTCCTTTTCTAAGGGGTGTTTAAGGCTTTAATAAATCCTTTCCACCCATATAAGGTCTTAATACTTCCGGAATTCTGATGCTGCCGTCCTCATTTAAATTATTTTCAAGGAATGCAATAAGCATACGAGGAGGTGCAACAACAGTATTATTTAATGTATGTGCAAAGTACTTTTTACCATTTTCGTCCTTAACTTTAATTCTAAGTCTTCTGGCCTGTGCATCACCTAAGTTGGAGCAGCTTCCCACTTCAAAATATTTCTTCTGTCTTGGTGACCACGCCTCAACATCATAAGACTTAACCTTAAGGTCAGCTAAATCGCCCGAGCAGCATTCTATAGTTCTTACAGGAATGTCCATCGAACGGAATAAGTCAACAGTATTTTTCCAAAGTTTATGAAACCATTCCATGCTTTCTTCAGGCTTACATACCACTATCATCTCCTGCTTTTCAAACTGATGAATTCTGTAAAGTCCTCTTTCCTCTATACCATGTGCACCCTTTTCCTTACGGAAACAAGGTGAGTAGCTGGTAAGTGTAAGAGGCAGGCTGCTTTCAGGAGTAATGGTATCTATAAATTTACCAATCATGGAATGTTCACTTGTACCTATAAGATACAGGTCTTCACCTTCTATCTTATACATCATGGCATCCATTTCTGCAAAACTCATAACACCCGTTACCACATCGCTTCTAATCATAAAAGGTGGAATACAGTAAGTAAAGCCTTTGTCAATCATAAAGTCTCTTGCATAGGTAAGTACGGCAGAATGAAGCCTTGCAATGTCTCCCATTAAGTAATAAAAACCGTTTCCGGCAACCTTACGGGCACTGTCCAAGTCAAGACCATTAAGTCTTTCTATTATATCTGTATGATAAGGAACTTCAAATGATGGTACAAAAGGCTCGCCAAATCTTTCAAGTTCAACATTTTCTGAATCGTCTTTTCCTATTGGTACTGTTGAATCAATTATATTTGGAATAACCATCATTATATTTTTTATTTTTTCCTGAAGTTCAGGCTCTTGTTTTTCAAGCTCAGCAAGGCGTTTGGCATTTTTTGCAACCTCTTCCTTTGTCTTTTCAGCTTCTTCCTTTTTACCCTGAGCCATAAGGGCACCAATCTGCTTCGACAAAACATTTTTCTTAGCTCTTAAATCATCAGCCTCCTGCTGGGTTTTTCTTGCCTTTAAATCAAGCTCTATTACTTCATCTACAAGGCTGAGTTTTTCATCCTGAAATTTTTTCTTAATGTTTTCTTTTACCACATCAGGGTTTTCTCTTAAAAATTTAATATCTAACATATGCTCCTCCTGAAAGCTTACAGACTGATAAGTCTGTGTATTATGTATTTTATGGATTAATTTATGTCGAAGGAATCATTCTCCTCTGTCATTTCTTTGATTTCATCTTCAACAGTTTTTGCCTGATTCAGCGCTTCTTTTTCCTCTTCTGAAAGGACAATGTATGATTCACCTTTTATAATTTCTTTGGCATATGTAAAGCATCCCTCACGAGAGTGCATTGCATTTATAACTACACCTGTATTGTCCTGATTTAAAAGAGCGAGAGCAAAGCTTAATTTGCCTGCCATTTCATCAAAAGCATCATATTTTACAAGTCCTATTTTGCAGTAACAGGATGACATGTGGTTTTTAATCTGTTTATGTTCTTTAGTAATTCTTTTTGCATTTGCTTTTACAGCATCCATTTCCTTAAATCTTGTAAATATAATTTTCTCTAAATCCTGCCCTTTTTTTCCACTCATTATGCTTGAATATTTACTGTTCATTCTTCTTATTTCTTTTAAGCAGGAAAATAAGAATATAAATAAAATTATAATCAAAATCAGGAGAACTGCAATAACGATATGCAAATTTATGCCAAAAACACTTGTTAATAATATCATTTTAAAGTCAGCTCCTATTTAGCGTTGTATAATAATTGTATAATTCTTTCTAAATCATCAGAAGAATAATACTCTATTTCAATTTTTCCTCTGTCATTACTTTTAGGTTTTATTGAAGTTTTTGAGCCTAAAATGGATTTAAGATTTTCTTCAATGTCTTTATATAAGAAAGAAAGTTCCTTACCTGCAGCTACTTCATTTTTTGACGAGGAATCTTCTCCGGAAAGAAGTTTCTTTACATAGCGTTCAGTTTCTCTTACCGAAAGTTTTTTATCAAAAATATACATTGCGGTTTCATACTGAAGTTCCGGGTCCTCGATAGATATAAGTGAACGCACATGTCCGGTTGACAGCATTTCGTCTATGAGCATCTGCTGTACTTTGTCACAGAGCTTTAAGAGACGTAATGAATTGGTAATGGTCGTTCTGCTCTTTGAAACTCTTTCTGCAACATCATCCTGTTTTAAGTTGAATTCTTCAATAAGTCTCTGATATGCCATAGCTTCTTCAATAGGATTTAAATCTTCTCTCTGAATATTTTCTATAAGAGCAATTTCAACCCGTTCACGGTCATTATAATTTTTAATAACAACCGGTACTTCTTTAAGACCTGCTATTCTGGCTGCACGCCATCTTCTTTCACCGGCAATTAGTTCATAATAATTATCCTTTTTTACAACTACAAGCGGCTCTATAATACCAAACTGTTTTATGGAATCAGCAAGTTCATTTAATGCGTCTTCATTAAATGATTTACGGGGCTGTTCTCTGTTTGGCTCAATTTCAGTAATTTTAATTTTTTGTTCAACTTCTTTAATAACTTCCTTTACAACTTCCTTAACCTGATTTTCGTCAGATGAAATTTTCTTTTGAGAAGCCTTTTTGCTGCCTGAATTTTTTTCCGGGGAAGAATCATTATCCGTTCCCGTAGGTATTAAACTGTCCAGGCCACGACCAAGTCCTCTTTTTGCAGCCATTTATATTACCTCCTGAATTAATCTAAATTAAAAATGTATAATAATAAAATACAAACAAATGTTCGATAAAAGTACGTTTTAAAAGGAAATAATCAACAATTATGTCAACTGTATCAACAAAATTCATGTTTATAAATACAATTTATTGTTGATAACTTCATCTGCCAGCTCTCTATAGGCTACTGCTCCTGCTGATTTACTGTCGTACAAATTTATAGGAAGACCGTAGCTTGGAGCTTCTGCAAGACGAACATTTCTCGGAACAATAGTCTTATAAATTATCTGGTCCAGATTATCTTTAACATTTTCAACAACCTGGAGAGAAAGATTTGTTCTTGCATCATACATGGTGAAAACAACACCTTCAATTTCAAGATTTTTATTCAGTTTCTTCCTAATTAAATTAATGGTGTAAATAAGCTGTGAAAGACCATCGAGAGCATAAAATTCACACTGAATCGGAACAATAACCGTATCAGCAGCAGTCATGGAATTTACCGTAAGTATACCAAGAGCAGGTGGACAGTCAATAATTATAAAATCAAACTTTTTTCTTATTCCTGTAATAAGATTTTTTAATATGTACTGTTTATCCGGAGTATCCAAAAAATCAACCTCAGCTCCTGCAAGTTCTCTGCTTGCCGGTATAAGATTAAGATTTTTAATTACATTAACAATCATACATTCTCCAATGTTGCATTCATCGCACATGGCATCATAAATTGAATACTCATTTTGGTTTTTATCTATGCCAAATCCACTGGTCATGTTTCCCTGTGGGTCCATGTCTATGGCAAGTACATGTTTACCTTTTTCAGCCAGACATGCAGCCAGATTGATTGCAGTTGTGGTTTTACCTACTCCGCCTTTTTGATTGGCTATTGCAATAATTCTTCCCATTGGTTTCTCCTAATTAATTATAAAATTAGCTTTTGCATAATTATAGAGTTATGTTTTAAACTAAAAATGAATAAATAATCACTGCATGTTTTAAACATGAGCAATAAATATTATATCACTTTAATACATAATTCGCCATAACAACATATTGTTTTTTTACATAATTTTTTTATATATCTTGTGTTAAACATAAAATAATGTTTCACGTGAAACATTATTTATCTATTTTATATATTTAATTTATAAGTTAATTATTGAACTGATAATTAAAAATATAAGATTTAAACGGATTACTAAAAGAGGAATAAGTGATGTTTCACGTGAAACATCACTTATTCCTCTTTTCAATCATAAACTTATAAGTCTACTATTTAATATTATAATGGTAAGTTACTACATCATTTTACATCTGTTCAACACAACCAATACCTAAAAGTCCAAGTGCATCCTTAATTATATTCTTTGTAATATAAACAATCATACAACGTGCATTTCTAACATCTGCATCTTCAACATTTATTTTTACTGAGTCATAAAATTTATTAAATGCCTGAGCAGTATCCATTGCAAATCTGGCAATTACTGAAGGCTCATATTTTTCAGCAGCATCCTTAACTGCCTTAGGATATCTTGATATAACTTTAAGTAAATCTATTGTTGCGCTATCAGTAAGTAGAGAATAATCAATTTTCTCTGAAGGATTAAAATCTGATATCTTTCTTAATATACTGGCACATCTTGCATAAGTATACTGTACATAAGGACCTGTTTCACCATTAAAGTTAAGAAGTTTTTCCCATTTAAAAGATACATCCTTAATTCTCTGATTATAGAGGTCATTAAAAATTACTGCTCCTACACCTACAACTTTTGCAACATTGTCTTTATCATCCAGGTCAGGATTTTTATCCTGAATAATCTCTTTAATTTTATCTATTGCCTCAAGAAGAATATCCTCAGCATAAATTACATTACCGCTTCGTGTTGAAAGCTTAGCACCTTCAAGACTGACCAGACCGTAAGGTATATGGACAAGCTGGTCTTTTGCCCAGTCGTTTCCAAGAAGTTCAATTACTTTAAAGACCTGTGCAAAGTGAAGCTTCTGTTCCTGTCCGGTTACATAAAGGCATTTCACAAAATTAAATGTTTCTTTACGATAGAAGATTGCTGCAATATCACGGGTTGCATATATGGAACTTCCGTCATTTTTCAATATCAGGCAAGGTGCCATGTTATATTCTTCAAGGTCTACTATTTTTGCTCCCTCACTGTCTTTAAGCAGACCGGCAGAAGAAAGGGCGGAGACAACTTTTTCAGTCTTGTCTCTGTAAAAACTTTCGCCTGTAAAATAATCAAAGTCCATTCCCAACAGATTATAAGTTCTCTTATATTCTGTAAGGCTTATATCTACAAACCACTGCCATATTTTAAGAGCCTCTTCGTCGCCATGCTCCATTTTGTTAAACCATGCTCTTGCTTCATCATTAAGTTCAGGGTTTTTATCTGCTTCTTCATGAAATTTTACATATAAGCGCATAAGTTCAGCAACGCCGTCACTTTTAACTTTTTCTTCATCTCCCCAGGCTTTATAGGCAACTATAAGTTTACCAAACTGAGTTCCCCAGTCCCCAAGGTGATTTATTCTGTGAACAGTATATCCAAGCTTTGAATAAATTTTATAAAGAGAATTGCCTATTATTGTTGTTCTTAAGTGGCCTACATGAAAGTTTTTTGCAACATTTGGGGATGAATAGTCTATACAAATAGACTGACCTTTGCCTTCATCAGAAGATGCATAGTCATCTTCTAAAGCTGAATCTATAATGGATTTCACATAGATTTCTTTATTTACATAAAAATTTACATAAGCACCCTCTGTCTTTATTTCATCAATAAAATCTGTGTTTTCTATTGATGAGGCAAGCTCATTTGCTATAAGCTGAGGTGCTTTTCGCATTGTTTTTGCAAGTCTGAAACATGGAAAAGCAAAGTCTCCCATGTCAGGTCTTGGAGGAATTTCAATCAGTGAAATGATATCCTCAGCAGAAAGTCCTTCAATATGTGGTGCAATTAATTCGGCTATTTTATTTACCATCGGTATAACCTCCAAGTTATCAGATTAAAATTTTTAATGTGTATGTAATCATACTTTAACAGGAAAAGAGAAGCGTACCGTAGTTCCTCCTTCCGGAGCGGTATTTATTTTCAACGTGCCGTCAAGAAGATAAATAATTTCAGTAGCTCTGTGAATACCACTGTGCCATTGAGAAGAGGAGTAGTAGTTATCCGGTATGCCTGTTCCGTTATCCTTTAAATATACATCAATGACATTCTCGCTGATAAAAACTTTGAGAATAACATTATTTGCCTTTGCATGTTTAAAAACATTATCAAAAAATATTCTTAAAAGCTTAATAAGATTTATGGAGCAAATCGTGTTTAAGTTCCGGTCATAGTCTGCAAACTGAATATTTGCTTCGATAATGCATTCAGGGTGAGATTCTCTTAATTCCATGACAAGTTCATCCAAAAGAGTCCATATGGGTTTTGATATGTCAATATCATAGTCCATTTTGGAAAGAAGAGAGTCAATTATATAAGAAATATTGTAGGAATTATTTATGATTTCCTGCAAGGCAGCTTTAGCCTTATTATCATCAGGACTGATGAGGGTACTCATGGATTCAAGTTTATTTTTGTTGCTTAATACTGCTTCCTTCACTTTGGATTCCAGAATGGTTGAAACATATGCATTATCAAATGTTTCAAGCATAAGGATATTATGACCGTGACGGATTGTATCATCTGACGGGGCATCCTGTTCTATAAATTCAAAACTTTCTTCAACAGATTTAAAATTCGCATTATCAATGGAATTAATTGATATTTTTGCTTCGGTCAAAACCTTTAATCTGCGTTTTAAAATATCTAATGTATCCTCCAGAGTATGGAGTTTTATTGTCATGGTTTCCTTTTGCATGGTAAGCTCTTCTATCTGTTCCGAAATTTCCCTGTTTTTATTGCTGTCAGGAGCTTCTGTTGTAATCGGAGAAAAAATATTTTTTCTGGATTGAGTATTATAGGTATATATGTTTTTTGTTTTTTCCAATTCTTCCAGTTTTATTTCCAATTCAAAAAGCTCGGTTTTTAAAGCCTGAACTGATTCAAGTTTTTCAAGATATGAACTGTTGAAGTAATCCAGCATTTCGTTATTTGCTTTTTTTATAATGGATATGTCATCAGTATAATCACTCATAAACAGTCCTCTCTTTCTAATATCTGTAATATCGGAATCTGCGGTTTTCCCTGTATTTTCTCCGTTTAGTACGTACAATTCTTATTCTTATCAGAAGTAATACCATTATAACCAAAATAAATACAGGAATCAAATAAATCAGTCTGAATTTAAAACCGGAATCTGAAGATTTCTCTCCCGCCACAGAATCAGACATGGCGGCTAAAATTTGTCCGTCATAGTACACAGGAGTACTTCCTATTTCTTCATTATTATAATAAAACACCATACGTCCTAAAGTATTTCCTTCCGGCTCATCGTAATAATCAATGCTCCAGGTAATATCATCAGTTGAGATGTTTGTTCTTATAATAATTTCCGCGTCAGTATTTACTGAAAGGTTAAGCATGTTGCTGTCTACATTATTGTAATAGTTATTAAGTATTGCAGAAGTATTATAATCAGAGTTTATCTCAATATTCTCAAAAGAAAAACCGGTAAGAGGAGTTACTTTTGTGTAGTTGTCAAAACAAAAATCAAACAATGTTACTGTATCATAGAATGTATTTGCAGAAGGAACGGCATTTAAAGTCACACAAACAAGCTGCATGTCGTCTTTTTCCGCAAATGAAATCAGAGTACCGTTTGCATCAGTGGTATAACCCGTTTTTCCTGCCGTGCAGTATTCGTAGTAATATTTGCTTGTGGAAAAAAGCATACCGTCATTATGCCAGAGCTCTCTTGCCTCTGCCTTGTTTGTGGCAGGTATAGTATAAGTAATGGAGCCTGCAATTTTTCTGAATTCAGCATTTTTATAAGCCGCACATCCGATAAGGGCCATGTCATATGCACAGGTATAATGATTGTCATCATGGAGTCCGTTTGGATTCACAAAATGTGAATTGACACATCCGAGCTCGCTTGCTTTCGCGTTCATCATGTTACTAAAGCTTTCAACGGAGCCTCCTACATGTTCTGCTATGGCAATAGAAGCCTCGTTAGCAGACTCGAGAAGCATTCCATACATGGCATCTTCAAGCGTTATCTGTTCTCCTACATCCAGACCTATGTGTGAGCTGTCTCTTTCTATGCCCCATACAGCGTTTTCGGACAGGGTAACAGTATCTGACAAATCAGCATTTTCAAGTGTGACAAGGGCGGTAAGCACCTTTGTAATACTTGCAGGGTAATTTGCAGAATATGCATCCTTCTGATATAATATTGTACCTGTATTTATATCCATGACAATCGCAGAAGGAGATGCTATTTCAGGAGCATCTGCAGGAAGAGGCGATGTATCATTTGGTATAGAATCCGTGGCTGTAGCAGTAGCATCAGAAGGTGTAGAAGATGTCGGACCATCCGTATTTTGTGCCGCATTTACGGGAAAAGAAAAAATAAGGATAAAAACTAAAAAGTATATAAAAAAATGTTTTTTCACAATAAACACTCCATTTTATACAAAATAATAACATTATAATTATGCAATAAAACATCGAAAAAGACAAGAAAAAATGTTATTATAAATCCAAATGACGTGAAAAGAATAAAAATAGGAAAGGTAAAATTATGAGACTTAGAAACGTAAAAGGTTCAAGAGAATTAATTGCAGAAAATAAATATGTAATAGAAGAAACTGAAATGAAGGGAAAATGGCATGAGATTTTCGGCAACAAAAATCCCATTCACATTGAAATAGGAATGGGTAAGGGGAAGTTTATAACCGAGCTTGCAAAAAGAAATCCACAGATTAATTATATCGGAATAGAAAAATATTCAAGCGTACTTGTGCGTGCAATAGAGAAGCGTGAAAAAGAGGAAGATATGCAAAATCTGTATTTTATCAGAATGGATGCAGAGTATCTAGAGAATGTATTTGATAAAGGCGAGGTGGCTTATATATATCTCAATTTTTCAGATCCATGGCCAAAGGACCGTCATGCAAAAAGAAGACTTACATCAGAGCAGTTTCTCTCAAGATATAAAAATATTCTTTCTGACGGAGGAGGGGTTACATTTAAAACGGACAATACGGCTCTTTTTGATTTTTCTTTGGAAGAGGCTGATAAGGCAGGATGGAAAAAGGTGAATGTTACAAGAGACCTTCATAATTCTGAATTTGCGGAGGGAAATGTCATGACAGAATATGAGACAAAATTTTCGGAAATGGGGAATCCCATATACCGTATGGTGATAAAACCTCAGTAAACATTTGTCATTTACGATAATTCGGCAATAAAAATTAACCTTCTGTGACAAAGCTGCATATAATATATATAATTTGTAATAAAAGTAAGGCAAAATTTGCCGGGGGAGGTTTTATGGGTTGTTGCAAATGGAAACATAAAATTAATTCAATTGTTTACAGAAACAGGTGTCTGAACAATACCGCACACAGATTATACTGTAATATTGAAGAATTGAAGTGTTGTCTTTGTGGTAAAAGTCACAGAGACAAAGGCAGAAATTGTAGAAAATCAACAAAATTTTAATTTTGTAAAAAAAATGTTGCATTTTAAAATAAGTTATACTATAATCATTAAGTGCTTGAGAGACAGCAGATAAAATTAAATACGGGCCGCTAGCTCATTTGGTAGAGCACCTGACTCTTAATCAGGGTGTGCGGGGTTCGAGCCCCCGGCGGCCCACTTACGGGAGGGCTGAGGACTTTGTGCATAGGCAAGGTTTTTGGCCTTTTTTTTACAAAAATTTTGAGGGAATCATTTACATATAGCGGCATAAAAGGACGCGACAAGGTATCGCGCGCATGAAAAATCGAACTTCGTGCGATGGCGCGCGAGCAGTTCATCAATTTGCTTCGCAAATTGGTGAAGAATGCGTTAGCACCGCGGGTGGCCCCCGCCTTTCAGGCGGCGGCATAAAAGGAGTATGATATGAGGCTTTACGTCGCGAGACACGGACAGACACAATACAATCTGGAGAAGAGAATATGCGGAAGGGCTGATGTTGAGCTTACGGACAGAGGTGTAAGACAGGCAGAGGAGCTGGCTGAGAAACTGGTGAGCTACAGTATAGATTTAATTATTTCATCACCTTTAAACAGAGCAAGAAAAACGGCAAAAATTGTCGGAGAAAAAGTAGGTGCGCCCGTGTATTTTGAGGACAGACTTATGGAACGGGATTATGGTCTTACAGACGGAACATATGAGGGGACTCCGGGTTTTGTACATACCTTCAGACAATTTGCCTACACATATCCCGATGGAGAGTCCCTGCTTCAGGTAGTTCAGAGGGTGTATAATTTTCTTGATGAAGTGAAATTTAAATTTCATGATAAGAATGTACTTATAGTAAGTCACGGAGGAGTATGCCGTGTAATTAATTCTTATTTTAAAAGCCTGTCAAATGAAGAGTTTTATGACTTTGTTCTGGATAATTGTAAGGTATTGGAATATGAATTTTAAAATTTGAATGTCAGACTTTGGATATTAAAATCAGGGGAAGGATGTATTCGGGTTTTGCTTTATTATGGGAGGGGTAATATGCAGGACTTTAAAGTTACGCTTAATGAATGTTATAAAATTTGCAACAGGTATGAAAAGAAATTGCCTGGGTATGAGGATGAGGATTTATTCTGGGAATTCTCTGACGATTTAGTAAACATGGCTTACCTTATTGCGCTGAGTGACGGCTCAGTGGATGTAAGCGAAGTAACTACAATTAATTCTACATTTAATATTCTCTATGACCCGATAATGCTTATGAAGCGTTATGGTATGGATTATATTTCTGAGGATAGTTTTCTTCAAAAGATTCCACAAAGTATTATAAAAGTTGCAAAAATTGAAAAAGAAGAAAATTTTGGCGCTGAATGTTTTCTTAAAGATACCAGGATGCTTTATCAGGCGATGAAGGATTTTGGAAATATTATTATCAACTGTGATGGGGAAAGACTCAGGTTTCAGGTGGTACTTCACAGATTTTTTATTGATAAAATTAAAAATTATATATTGGAAATTGAAAAAGAAGATAACATTCTGGATATAAATAATAATTCAAAAGAAAAAGTCTTTGAAACAGAAGGCATGAATAAAATCATACTGCGGCTTCCTGAAAAAAGTATAAAAGATGCAGATGTAAAAACATCAGAAAAGATAAGTCAGGAGAAGTTTAACAGAGAACAGGAGACTCTGATGCAGGTACCTATTGAGAAGACAATATATAACAGTATTGCACAAAATGACCGAGTTTATGAAAAGTATGCAAGTGAGGATTCTTTATCTGAGCAGGATATTTCAAGAAGTCATAATGAAACAGGCATGCCTGATATGAAAAAAATTAATGAGCTTCTTCATAAGGTAGATGGTTTGACAGGGCTCAATATGGTAAAGAAAGAAATTCACAATATGGTTAATCTGCTTCTGGTAAGAAAAATGAGAGAGAAGCAGGGATTAAAAATTCCACCTGTTTCAATGCACCTTGTATTTGCAGGAAATCCCGGAACAGGAAAGACAACCATTGCAAGAATGATAGCAGAAATTTATAAATGTCTCGGTCTGCTTGAAACAGGACAGCTTGTTGAAACTGACCGTTCAGGCATTGTAGCGGGATATATGGGACAGACAGCTGAAAGAGTTCAGGAGATTGCAGATTCTGCAATGGGCGGAGTTTTATTTATTGATGAGGCTTATACTCTGACCGTGGGAAAAAACGATGGTGATTTCGGGCAGGAGGCAATCGACACACTCTTAAAGATAATGGAAGACAGAAGAGAAAATTTCATGGTAATAGTGGCAGGCTACACCGATAAAATGGAAAAGTTTCTTGATTCAAATCCGGGGCTTCGTTCCAGATTCAGTAAATATATATTTTTTAATGATTACAGCATAGATGAGCTGTATGAGATATTTGAAAAATACTGCAAAGAGCAGGATTATACACTTGCACCGGGACTTGCCGATAAGGTAAAAGATATAATAAACGAGATGAAGAATGAAAAAGGAGAAGCTTTTGGAAATGCCAGAGAGATAAGAAATTATTTTGAAAGGGTAATTTCCAATCAGGCAAACAGAATAATGTCTCTTCATAATACGTTAAATGATATGGATAAAGAGAATTCTGCCGTTGATTTGGTTACTATAACGGAAGGAGATTTGTAATATTATGAATGCATTAATTATGCATTAACTTTATTTTAAAAAAGCATATCATTTATTGAAAAAAAACAGGTATTATGTTAAGATGAATATAATGTACTTTCACAAAGTGAAGGACTGAAGACATGGAAAAAACATGCCTTTATATTAAAAATTTTAGGAGGACAAAATATGAGATGTTCTAATTGCGGAAATGAAATTCCGGATAATTCTGCATTTTGCACAAGTTGTGGAGCACCAGTAACATCACAGCCAATGGGAAATGACCAGTCATATCAGCAGCCACAGCAGGGCGCTTACCAACAGCCACAGGGCGCTTACCAACAGCCACAGGGCGGTTATCAGCAGCCACAGCAGGGAGATTACAATCAGCCATATCAGCAGGGAGGCTACCAGCAGCCACAGGGTGGTTACAATCAGCCATATCAGCAGGGAGGCTACCAGCAGCCACAGGGTGGTTACAATCAGCCATATCAGCAGGGAGGCTATCAGCAGCCACAGGGTGGTTATAATCAGCCATATCAGCAGCCACAGGTAAATTACGGCGGAAGCAAGGTTGATTTCCAGGGCGTTGTTTCAGATTTAAAGACAAATATTTTTAAGACTATAGGACTTGTAGGAGCAATTTTGATTTTCCTTTCTTCATTCCTTCCGGGATGGGTATATGCAAAATACGGTTCAGACAGCGAGTCAGCAGGTCTTTTTGCAGAGGATGGAGGAATATTAAAATTATATGGTATACTTTTATTAATTATATCACTTGCAATGATAGTTTTTGCTTTAAGTGACTTCATTCGTGTTCCTGCAATAAAGAATTTTGCCCAGAAGTTTAATTCACTTCCTTTCAGTGCATTTTATCTTCCGGCAGCTTCACTTATACTTTTCTTTTTAGCTACATTTAATTCTAATTTCAGAGATGTAATTGATGCAATTAACGAAATTAAGGATATGTATTCATCATGGATGGGCTCATCTTCTGATATAAGCGGTGGATATGGATATGCATTCTGGTTCTGCCTTATAGGAATAATTCTTACACTTGTTCCTGCAGTAATGAGTTTAATTAACAAAAATAAAAATACATACTAAGATGTAATAAAAAGGGCGATGCAATGAAATGTTGCATTGCTCTTTTTTTAATTTCCACTTCACATTTTGTACATTAGAGTTTATACTTGTACGTATAGGAAATTTAGCGGCAGTGAAAGAGGTAAGGTATGACGGTTAAAGATACAATCTGCGCCATTGCAACCGGCATGGGTAATTCGGGAATCGGTATAGTGAGGATAAGCGGTGACGATGCAATTCCAATAGCAGACAGGATATTTAAAGGAAAAAAAAGAATAAAAGACATGCCTTCCTATACTGCGGCATATGGTAATATATGTGACGAAAACGGGGAATTGATAGACGAGGCTGTTTTACTGGTTATGAAGGCGCCCCATACTTACACTACTGAAGATGTGGTGGAAATTGACTGCCACGGCGGAATTATCATATTAAAAAAGATAATGGAGCTGATAATCAGAAACGGCGCCAGGGCAGCAGAGCCGGGAGAATTTACAAAGAGAGCATTTTTAGGCGGGCGTATAGATATGTCGCAGGCAGAGGCTGTAATGGAGCTCATAGGTGCAAAAAGCGACATGGCACTTAAATCCTCGCTTCATCAGCTTAAGGGTGAGCTGAGAGATAAAATAAAAGAAATGAGGGAAACTCTTCTATATAATATAGCATTTATAGAGTCTGCATTAGATGACCCTGAAAATTACAGTCTGGACGGCTATCCTGAAAAGCTTCTGGAAATAGTGGAAGGCTTGCGGGAAAGCATTAACAGGCTTTTAAAGACGTGCGAAAACGGAAGACTGGTAAAAGAGGGTATAAAGACAGTTATTGTAGGACGCCCGAATGCCGGAAAATCTTCGGTTTTAAATATGATACTGGGAGAAGAAAGAGCCATTGTAACAGGCGTTGAGGGAACTACGAGAGATACACTTGAGGAAGTTATTAATATTAACGGTATAATACTTAAGCTTGTCGATACGGCGGGAATCCGTACAACAGAGGATATCGTTGAAAAAATCGGGGTCGACAAGGCACTCGAAAATATTAATGACGCAGATTTAATTCTTTATATTGTTGACGGCTCGAAGGAGCTGGATGAAAATGACAATCAGATTATAGGCAGAATAAAAGATAAGAGAGTAATAACTCTTGTTAATAAAAATGATTTGGATATAGTTGTTGATAAAGAAAAGCTGAGGGAGCTTTTGTACGGAAAAGGGCAGGAAAAAGAAAGCAGGATTATAGAAATATCGGCAAAAAACAAGACGGGGAAAGAAAAGCTTCATGACATGCTGAATGAGATGTTTTTTTCGGGAGAAGTTTCGTATAATGATGAATTATATATTACAAACATGCGCCATAAAGAAGCACTTATGGCAGCCGAAGAAAGTCTCGGAAATGTGCAAAACAGCATAGAAGCAGGCATGGGTGAGGACTTTTTTACAATAGATATGATGGATGCCTATGAGAGCCTTGGGCTTATAATCGGTGAAGCTTTGGGTGATGATTTGGCAGAAAAAATATTCAGTGAATTTTGTATGGGAAAATAATGCCGCCGACCTGCTTCACCAATTTGCGAAGCAAATTGATGAACTACTCACGCGCTATCGCACGAAGTGCGATTTTTCATGCGCGTGATACCAATCCAGGGAGGGGGCCAGCCGCGACGCCATCGCGTTCTTCACCAATTTGTGTAACAAATTGATGAACTGCTCGCGCGCCATTGCACGAAGTGTGATTTTTCATGCGCGCGATACCGCGAAGCGATTTTTAATGCGTCGCATCCAATAATACCGCCGACCTGCTTCACCAATTTGCGAAGCGATTTACTTATTCCATACACGAGGTGATATAATGGCAAATGTTGAAGAAACATATGATATAGTTGTAGTAGGAGCCGGTCATGCAGGTTGTGAGGCTGCTCTTGCAGCTGCAAGAATGGGTTTTGAAACAATACTTTTTACAATAAGCATGGACAGCGTAGCGCTCATGCCGTGCAATCCCAATATAGGCGGAAGCTCTAAAGGACATCTTGTACGAGAAGTGGATGCCCTGGGCGGAGAAATGGGAAAAAACATCGACAAGACATATATACAGTCAAAGATGCTTAACGTATCTAAGGGACCTGCCGTTCATTCTTTAAGGGCGCAGGCAGACAAAGTAGAATATACAAAGCAGATGAGGCTTACTCTTCAGAATACGGACAGGCTGACACTCAGACAGGCAGAGGTGGCTGAACTCATGATAGAAAACGGAGAAGTAAGAGGCGTAAAAACCTATTCGGGAGCTGTTTATCATGCACGTGCGGTGGTGCTTTGTACCGGAACTTATATGAAGGCGAGATGTATTTACGGAGACGTGGTGAATTACACAGGACCGAACGGACTTCAGCCTTCTAACTATCTGTCCGACTCGATGAAAGATAACGGTATTTTTATAAGAAGATTTAAAACGGGTACGCCTGCAAGACTTGATAAAAGGTCTATAGATTTTTCCAAAATGGAGGAACAGAAGGGCGACGAACATATAGTTCCGTTTTCATTTACAAATACCGAAGAGGATATAAAGAGAGAACAGATATCCTGCTATTTGACCTATACTAATGAAAAAACTCATGAAATAATAAGAAATAATGTCGACAGGTCTCCTCTTTTTTCGGGATTTATCGAGGGTACGGGACCGAGATACTGTCCGTCAATAGAGGATAAGGTTATAAAATTCCCCGAAAAGACAAGGCACCAGCTTTTTATAGAGCCAGAGGGAGAATTTACAAATGAAATGTATATGGGAGGAATGTCTTCTTCTCTTCCCGAGGACGTACAGTATGAAATGATTCATACCGTGCCGGGTCTGGAAAATGTAAAGATAGTAAGAAATGCCTATGCGATTGAGTATGACTGCATAAACGCCGTAGAATTAAAGCCGTCTCTTGAATTTAAGAGTATTTCGGGACTTTTTTCCGCAGGTCAGATAAACGGAAGCTCAGGATATGAGGAAGCTGCTGCACAGGGTATTATGGCAGGAATAAACGCAGCCAGAAAGCTTCAGAAAAAGGAGCCTGTCGTGTTGGACCGTTCTCAGGGGTATATAGGAGTTTTAATAGATGACTTGGTGACAAAAGAAACTTTTGAGCCTTACAGAATGATGACCTCGAGGGCGGAATACAGACTGCTTTTAAGGCAGGATAATGCTGATTTAAGGCTTACGGATATCGGACATGAGATAGGTCTTATTGACGAAGAAAGGTATAAGAAGTTTTGTGAAAAGAGAAACCTGATTAACAGTGAGCTGGAACGTCTGAATAGTGTCATGGTTGGTGCCAATAAAAAAAATCAGGAATTTTTGGAAAGACACGACAGCACACCGCTTAAAACAGCGGTATCTCTTGCAGAGCTTATAAGAAGACCTGAACTAAGTTATGAAAAAATCAGTGAAATAGATGAGGAAAGACCTGATATAAAACTTTCATCAGAAATCGTGGAACAGATAAATATTTCAATTAAGTATGAGGGTTACATTACCCGTCAAAGGCAGCAGGTGGAACATTTTAAGAAGCTCGAAAAGAGAAGAATACCTTCAGATATAGATTATGATGATGTAACAAATTTAAGAAAGGAAGCAAGACAGAAGCTGAAACAAATCAGACCTGAGTCATTAGGACAGGCACAGAGAATTTCGGGAGTATCACCGGCAGATATATCTGTGCTTATGATTTATCTCAGCTTAAAGCCGAATAATCCTTAAAAAACGTGATGCCGTAAAGCTGTTACAGGAAAGAGAATTAATATGAATTATATTGTTTTTGATTTGGAATGGAATCAAAGTGCATACGGAAGAAGCGGTGAGCATCCAAGGATTCCGTTTGAAATAATTGAAATCGGAGCCGTAAAGGTGGATGAAAATTATAATATTGTGAGTGAGTTTTCGAGCCTCATAAGACCGCGTATATACAGAAAACTTCATCCTTCAATCCGTGCCATGCTTAACTATGACGAAGAGGACTTAAAAAAGGGTAAACCTTTTAAGGAAGCGTGTCAGGAGTTTCTGGACTGGTGCGGTGAAGATTATATGTTCTGTACATGGGGAGCGTCAGATTTGTATTATCTTCAGAGTAATATGGATTTTTATTACATGACAAAGCTGGATTTTCCTCTTAAGTTTTATAATCTTCAGCAGATTTTTGCAGATTTATATGATTCAGAGCATAATATCTGCAAGTTGGAAAAGGCGGTTGAAATGCTTAATATTAAAAGTGACGAGCCTTTTCATGCTGCCATAAATGACGCCAGATATACTGCACGGGTTATGGCTGAAATAAAACCTATGGATATTGCTGACAGATACAGTTATGATATATACAGACACCCAAGAACTAAGGCGGATGAAATCATTGCTTACCATGCAGGATATATGGAACATATTTCTACAGAGTTTTCCTCCAAACATGAAGCTATGGAGGATAAAGAAATCACTATGATAAGGTGCTGTAAATGCAAGAAGAAAACTTCAAAGAAAATCAAGTGGTTTCAGACATCGCAAAATACATATATGGCAGTCGGAAAATGCTGGTATCACGGAAATATGATGGCAAAGATAAAAATTAAATCAGCAGGCGGAAGTGATGATAATATTTTTGTTATAAAAAAAATCATACCTGCCGATAAAAAAACAGTTGAAAACATAAGAAAAAAACAGGAAGACATACGTGAAAAAAGAAAACAGAAAAGGCAAAGTAAGAGCAGCGTAGAATCATAAAGGATTCTTCGCTGCTGTTCCTGCTTTTCTGGGATAAGTTTTAGGTGTTTTGTTCATTTTACGGATGAAAATAAAGCTTCGTGAGATGTCTGTATCGGCAAGAGTAAGTTTTTCAACACATTCTGTCTTTCCGCCAAGAATTTTAATGGCATTTTTCCCTGCATCAAGTTCTTCATCAATCATTCCGGATTTATAAGGGATAAAAAGTCCTTTTAATTTAACAAAAGGAATACAGTATTCGGAAAGTGCCGATAAATTTGCAACTGCACGGGATACTGCGATGTCAAAATTTTCTCTGAATTCAGATTTTCTGGCAAAGTCTTCGGCACGTCCGTGAAGGGCTGTAATTCCCGTAAGTCCGAGTTTTGAAATAACGTCCTGCAAAAACAGTATTCTTTTATTAAGCGAATCAAGCAGGGTTATTTCAAGCTGAGGAAAGGCAATTTTTAATGGGATTCCCGGAAATCCGGCTCCGGTGCCAATATCTATTACGGTCAAATTTTTTTCAAATATCTCAGGAAGATATTTTGCTATTGCTATACTGTCAGCAAAATGCTTTAGTACTACCTCATCTTTATCTGTAATAGCCGTAAGATTCATAACCTTATTTTTTTCTATAAGCATTTCATAATAATTATTAAATTGTCCGAGCTGTTCCGAAGAAAGCTCTATGCCGTATTCTAAGGCGTATTCCTTTAATTTTTCCATATTAAATCCTTTTTTATTAAAATACCTGATTTATTGCTTTTATAAGTTCGGGTACTACCTGCTTTTTACGTGATACAACTCCGGTTAGAAGCACGGAATTATCTTCCGCAGGAACTCCAAAGGCTCTTGTTACAAGTGAATCCATTCCGTCTTTTTCGCTGTAATATAAAAGGGTTGTAGATTCCGTAATAATATTGGTAAGCATTAAAAAGAGCATTTCTGTACCTGAAGATTTGTATGCTGATTTCATGTAGTTAATCATTCTGGATTTTATCTGATTTAAAGTATTATCTGCCAGAATTGTAATCTGTCCAACGGAAAATTTAATTCCATGTGCTGAAAATACTTTGTAATCCTGATGAAAAATTTCTTCTTCGGTTTTATTTCCCAGGTTGCTTCCTGCTTTAAACAGTTCCGTGGCAAATTCTAAGATATCTATTCCCGCTGTTTCTGCAAGCTTTTCGCATGTGGCTTTGTCATAGTCAGTACAGGTAGGTGAACGAAACATCAAAGTATCGGAAATTATTGCCGCACACAAAAGACCTGCAATTTTCGGAGAGATTTCCACATTTTTTTCCGTATAAATAGTGTAAATAATGGTTGCAGTACAGCCCAGAGGCTGATTTCTGAAGGATATCGGATTCATTGTCTGTATGCCGCCGAGTCTGTGATGGTCAATAATCTCTAAGAGTTCCGCTTCGTCAATTCCGTCAACTGCCTGTGAACGCTCATTGTGGTCGACAAGTATGACTTTTTTAGGGTTTGCATTTAAGTAGTTTCGTTGGGAAATAAGTCCAGTATATTTTCCACTGTCATTTAAAACAGGATAATACTGATAACGGTATTTTGCCATTACCGAACGAATATCCTTTATAAGTTCATCATTGCTGAAGGTGATTAAATTATTTGTTTTCATAAAATGTCTTATAGGAATACTCTGATTTATAAGACGGGCAGCAGTAAACGTATCATAAAATGTACTAATTACGGTGCATGAACGCTCTTTAGCCAGATTCGTTATGGTATGGGAGACGGGTGAGCCGTCACATACTATAATACACTGTGCTCCCATTTCTATTGCACAGAGCTGTGCTTCATATCTGTTTCCAAGTATTACAATATCGTTTTTTTCAATATATGCCTCCATAAGGTCAGGGTTTGCGGCGGCTATAAGTACCTTACCTTTGGTAATTATATCGTCTGTGTTTCCGGCAATCATCTCTCCATTCAGTGTATCAATAACATTTGAATAAGGAGTGGAAGCGGTAGAAAGAATATAATTGTCGTATACTTCCATATATGACATGGCAATATCTTTAATGGTAATTATGCCTTTAAGGTTATCCTCCTCATCAACTACAGGTAAAGTGGTGAGTTTATCCTTTGCTATAATTTCCCATGCACTCTTTATTGATATGTTGTCTGAAACACCTTTAGTATGTCTGTATTCAACATCATTAACCTGAGTATATACGTTATCGACATAGTCAGGAAGCTCCGTGTTAAAATAATTCAGAACAAATTCTGTTTCTGAATTAATGTCTCCGCAGCGCATGGGTATGAAGTGTTTGTCAGAAATTTTGTTATTTAGTTCTGCATAGCATATTGCAGAGCATATGGAATCTGTGTCAGGATTTTTGTGTCCTATAACATAAACAGTATTATTTAAGTTATCTGCCATTTTGCCCTCCCATAGTTTTATATATCGGATTTTATAACAATTCAGTAAAAAAATACAGAGTGAAATAAAAAATAGCTAAAAAATATTTTTTGTAAAGAGGTAATTTATGTAATTTGGCTTTACAGTTCCATTAAAAGCATGATAAAATTACGTAAATTTAAAATTTAAGAAGAAATAAAGGTTAAAAGCAGTGGAGGTATTTATGAATTCAAGCAGTGAGAAAATACAGGAGGATAAGCCGGTACTGGTTGTGCTTGCGGCCGGACTGGGCAGCCGTTTTGGCGGACTTAAACAGATAAAACCTGTTGATGATTATGGGCATGTACTGATGGATTATGCCATTTTTGACGCTGTTAAGGCCGGATTTGGAGAAGTAGTATTTATCATAAGAAAAGAATTTGAAGAAGAGTTCAAAACTGCTGTAGGAAACAGGATTTCTGAAAGGGTGCCTGTCAGCTATGTTTATCAGTCATTGGATGAGCTTCCTGAGGGATGCGAAGTACCTGAAGGACGAGAAAAGCCGTGGGGAACTACACATGCGCTCTGGTGCTGTCGTGAAGTACTTAAAGGAAAAAAGTTTGTTACGATAAATGCTGATGATTATTATGGAAAAAACGCTTTAAAAAATGCATATAATTTCTTAAGCGCTGAGGGAGAAGATAATGAACATGCACTTATAGGATATAACATTATTGATACTCTTACCGATAATGGTACGGTTTCAAGAGGTGTGTGTGTTGTAGATGAAAATGATATGCTTATCAGAATAGATGAGCGCAAGGAAATAAAGAAGGAGGCAGAGAGAGGTTACTATACCCTGGACGGAGGAGTGACTTATTACCTTATTCCCCGTGAAGCTGTGGCATCCATGAATATGTGGGTTTTCAGAAGCGGGTTTATGGATGACATATCAGAAAATTTTGAAAAAAGACTGATTAACGGAATAAATGAAAAACCGCTGAAATTTGAAGAAACGATTTCAGATGCAGTGCAGAATATGTTAGAAAGAGAAGTATGTACCGTAAAAGTTTTAAATTCAGACAGTGAATGGTTTGGCATGACATATCAGGAAGATTATGAAGCTGTAAAAGACAGGCTAAAAAAACTTACTGATGAAGGTATTTATCCTGAAGGAGACTGGTAAAATAAGAGAAAGTATCAGGAGTAACAATAATGTATTGGCAGAATATAATATTTTATCAGGTTTTTCTGATAATATTAAAAATTCGCAGCCAGACTTAATTTACATGGATAAAACCTGTGTATACGGGTAATAAAAATAATAATTTAATAATGTACGTGAAAAAACGGTTGCTTTATGGACCATTGCGTTTTGCAATGGTCTTTTTTGTCGTTTCTACAGAGAAAATAGAGGACGTTATTTATTTACATACAGTCATACGGTTGCTAAAATATAAATTGTTACAAAATTATTACAATTTATTTAAATAAAATTGAATGGAGTTGTATGTGATTATGATAAAGCTGAAAAAAATAAAAAAGAATATTTTTTTAGTGCTATTATTATGTTCAATATTTATTTTGCCAACCTTTTCTGTAGCGGGAATGAAGATAAGAGCATATGATGTTTATCTTAATGACGAATATATAGCAACAGTTTCTTCAGAAGAGGAGGCAGAGGCGGCATTTAGAAATGCAAAAATAATGACGTATAATAGTACAGGAGAGTTTTACTCGGATGAAATAGAATTTACCATTATTGAAAATGATATATCATTTGAAAGTATTGTAAGTCAGGACGAGCTTACAGCCTGTATTTATGAAAAGTTAGACAAATATATAACCGAAAATAAAAAAACAGCATATATTCTGAAAATAGGGGATTATAAGGCAGTACTTGCTACTAAAGAAGAAATAATGGAGGTACTGGACGGAGTAAAGGAACAATATGACATAGACGACGAATTCAAGATATCACTCATAAAAGAGGATGGGGAAGAGGCTGTATTTTTTGTTGAACTGGAAAAAAGAAATACAGATAATCCTGAGACAGTGGAGGTTATGGCATTTTCGGAGAGTCAGGATGAAAAAACTACCGTTAAAAATGAAATAACTGATATTTTTTTTAATGAAAATATAGAAATTTGTGAAACTTATGTATTTAATGAATATATTTCTTCCGCAGAAGAGGTAATTAGTGATATAATAAACAACAATGAAAATCCGGCGTTGTCCGTAACTGTCACAGAAAAGTCTGTTTATGTGGAAGATTTTTACGCTGAAGCCCAATATATTGAAGATGACACAATGTATGAAGGCGAATCGGAAATCTTTAAGGAAGCATCTCCCGGAAGACATGAGGTTACTGTTTTAATTACAAAAGAAAATGGCGAGCAGGTAAGTACAGAGATAATAAGTGAAACAGTAATTACGGAGCCTGTGGCAGCTGTAGTTAAAAAGGGTACAAAATCTTTACCTGATTATATTTTACCTGTTTCTGGAGCTGTTAAAACTTCAGATTTCGGTGAAAGATGGGGCAGAATGCATAACGGAGTGGATTTAGGTGTTGTTACGGGTACAGAAGTCAGGGCTTCCCGGGCAGGAACAGTAACGAAGGCAGGCTGGGGCGGCGCTTACGGATATTGCGTATTTATTGACCATGGCGACGGTGTAGAGACGAGATATGCTCATTTAAGTGAGTTAAATGTTTCTGAGGGAGATTATGTATCTCAGGGAGATGTAATAGCTCTTTCGGGAAATACAGGAAGAAGCACGGGACCGCATCTGCATTTTGAAATAAGAATAAATGACGAGCCGATTAATCCCGAGGATTATCTTTCCGAAATTTAAAAAATATTATTTTTACCGGATTCAACACATAGGGGGATAAAAAATGAAATGTGAAAATTGCGGAGAAGAGATAAGAGAAGGCTTTGATTACTGCGAGAACTGCGGTGCGCCCATAGGTGACACCGTGGTCCTCGGTAAAGAAAGTCTTAAAAAAGTTAAGGAGTATAATAAAAATACTAAGCTTTCTGCACAGAAGAAAATAAAAAAAGTAAAAAAAGAAGAGAAAAAAGAAGAGGCTGTTCCTTTCTATGAGAAAAAATCTGCAATGCTTGTAAGTTCTATAACCGGACTTCTGGCAGGTGTATTAATGACAGTAAGTCCTTTTCTTACATGGATAAGGGTGAGAGGCTCTGACATAGGGGGAACTCTTTATGTAAACAGAAATTTGTTTCAAATCACAAGCAGACCTGCATTTTTATTGATAATTTATGCTCTGCTTATTATTTGTACAGGTCTTATGATGCTCTATATAACATTAAGAGGAAATTTTAATAATATCAAGCTTCCTTACATAGGTATTTTTGAAAACGGAAGTTATAGAAAATTAATACCTTCCGTAGTCGGAATAATATTACTTTTCCTTATTACCAATCATGACAGCTTTGAAACAAGATATGAGCAATATAAGGAAACTCAGGCAATTATAGAAAATAATAAAATTCAATATGAGATGCTTGGTTATCAAACGGCAGCCAATATGTACTGTGATGTAGGATATGGCATGGGATTTTATGCTGTAATTCTGGCAGTGGTGTTGTTTTTGTTTTCGTTGGCTTTTAAATTTATAATTGATACTTTGAATGAAGAAGATTAAGAGGTACTAATAATGGAAAATAATAAGAAAATAAGCTTAAGTATGATTTTGGGCATAATAAGCGCAGCCTTAATACTTATAAGTCCTTTTATAAGATTTGCAACCTATAGTCACAGCGGGCATAGGGTGTTTGACTATAATTTCTTTAAGTTTTGTGACAGGGCAAGTTATATTGAAGTAATGTGGCGTGGACTCCCTTATGGAATTGTCATTGCGGGAGTAATTATGCTTATACTTTCTTTTATAAACATGCCGCTTTTGAAACTCTTTCCATGCGCTTTATTAATAGCTGTTCTCACGATTCTGGTGTATACCATTTATAAAACAGGAAAGAGTGTTTTTGAATATCTTACAAATAACATGTCTATAACATTCAGTGAAAACATCAGCATTTCAGATTGTATAGGCCCCGGAATTTATTTAATGGTACTTGGGCTTTTTGTCGGTATAGTATCCTGCTTCTTTAAGGCTTCACGGTCAGATTATTAAGGTCAGAGAAAAATTCAGGATAGGATTTTTGAACGGCACCGGCACCATTTATTGTGACAGGTCCTGTGCATATGGATGAAGCAATGCCTGCCATCATGGCAATTCTGTGGTCATTATAAGAATCCACAACACCGCCGGTGAGTTTTCCTGTTCCGTTTATTATAATTTTTCCGTCTTTTTCATAAGCATCGCCGCCGAGACTTTTAAGGGTATCAAGAATTGATTTTACACGGTCACTTTCCTTTATTCTGAGGCGTTCAATGTTTTTAATTTCAGTGGTGCCGTTTGCCGCGCAGGCAACGACAGAAAGTATAGGTATAAGGTCCGGTATGTCTGATGCATCTATTATGGTTTTATTCAACGTGGCTTTTTTTACCGTGATGTCAGAAAGCTGTGTTTCATTATCTGTATTTATTTCAATATCGGCACCGAAAGCTTCTAAAATATCAAGAACTTTTTTATCTCCCTGAAGGCTGTTTATATTTAGACCTGATGTGGTAATTCCTGCATCGCTGAGTGCACCCGCGCAAAGCCAGAAAGCAGAATTGGACCAGTCACCTTCCACAGTACATCTTCCGCAGGATATATATTTTTGTCCGGCAGGAATTTTAAAAATAACAGAAATATTTTCAGGAAGGTTTTCAGTTTTTTCTTCTGCCTTAATCCCATACATATTTAATACCTGAAGGGTAATATCTATATAAGGGCGGGATTCGAGTTTGCCGCTTACCCTTATTTCACTGTCTTTATCAGAGAGAGGAAGCGCAAAAAGAAGACCGGTAATATATTGTGAGGACACATTTCCGGGGATATTAAAAATTCCTCCGGTTAGTTTGCCCCTTAGCATAAGGGGAACATTTCCCTGTGGAGAAAGAATTGCGCCGTGTCTTACCATTTCTTCGTAAAGAGGCGAGAGCGGACGCTCAGGAAGTCTTCCGTGGGAATAAATGTCCGTATCAATTCCGAGCATACTTATTAGGGGCAAAAGGAATCTGAGGGTTGAGCCGCTTTCACCGCAATCAATGGAAGCGGGAAATTTAAGTTCTTTTTTTGAGCCGATGGGACAGACATGAAAAGTATCGCCCGTCTTTTTTATATCAGCACCAAGTCCGTTTAAACAATCGAAGGTTGCAGATATGTCCCTGGAATCTTCCGTACAGATAATAAGTGTTTCTCCTTCAGATAGTGCCGCACCGATAAGAAGTCTGTGCGCTACGGACTTTGATGCAATAGCCTTTACATTTCCTGATAAACCATATTTATAAGTATTAAGAATTACTGTGTCCTGCATTTTATATCCTGCCTGTGTTTTAATTTATTTTCCGTCTACCCTTTCTTTGCATATCTTTCCTTCGTGAAGAAGCTGCCAAAGAGTATCAGGGTCGTTATTTTCAAGAGCAGTTTTATACTCTCCTAAAAATTTCATAATATAATCCAGCTCTATAAGCAGATTATCTCTGTTTTCAAGAAAAAGCTCAGTCCACATGGTTTCGTTAAGCCATGCAACCCTTGTCATATCCTTGTAGCTTCCTGCTGAAAATCCTTTATGTTCATTTGCAGTCGGGCTTTTAATATATGCATTTGATACAAGGTGAGCCATCTGTGAAGTAAAAGCAATCATTTTGTCATGTTTTTCGGCGCTGCATACCGTGATGCGTCCGAAATCACATGGTGAAAAGAGCTTTTTAATGCTGTCAAGAAAAACGATATCATCAGTTTTTTCAGGTACTATTATCATCGAGGAATTGTGGAATAATTTTGCCGTGCTGTATTTATAGCCGGAATACTTTTTTCCTGCCATAGGGTGACCGCCGACAAAGGTAAAACCATATTCTTTTGCAATTTTCTGACACTTATCACAGATTAATCTCTTAGTACCGCCACAGTCTATTACTACGGCATCTTTACTTATATAAGGCGCATGCTCAGTAAGGTAATCTATTATTGCCTGAGGGTAGAGGGCGAGTATAATAAGCTCGCATTCTCCCAGCATCTTATTGTCAAGATATCCGTTAAGAGTTCCCTCAAGTTTTGCAAACTCCATAATGGTTAAATCTTTATCAAAGCCGTATACTTCTGCCTCTGAATTTTCTTTATATGCTTTGGCAAAAGAGCCTCCTATAAGTCCGAGACCGACTATTCCTACTTTTTTACATTTAAAATCTGATGGCATTATTCTATCACTTTCCTTATTTTTTCTACACCCTGCATGACATCTGCGAACTGAGCGGGTGTGAGTGACTGGGCACCGTCGCAGAGTGCTTTTGAAGGATTGTTGTGAACTTCAATCATAAGTCCGTCAGCACCTGCTGCAACTGCTGCAAAAGCCATAGGCTTAACAAGACGGGACATACCCGTAGCATGGCTTGGGTCTATTATTACGGGAAGGTGAGACAGTTCTTTTAATACGGGTACTGCAGAAATATCAAGGGTATTTCTGGTATAGGTTTCAAATGTTCTGATTCCTCTTTCGCAGAGAATTACCTGCTCGTTTCCTCCTGCCATGATGTACTCTGCACTCATGAGAAGCTCTTTAAATGTATTTGCAAGACCACGCTTTAAAAGAACAGGTTTATTTAATTTGCCAAGTTCTTTTAAGAGTTCAAAGTTCTGCATATTTCTTGCGCCTACCTGTATTACATCCACTTCTTCAAAAAGAGGAATGTGGTTTGCATTCATAATTTCCGTAACTATTGGAAGGCCTGTTTCCTTTTTTGCGGTAAGAAGCAGTTTTATTCCTTCTTCATGAAGACCCTGGAAATCGTAAGGTGAGGTCCTTGGTTTAAATGCACCGCCTCTTAAGAGCGTGGCTCCGGCATCCTTAACAGCTTTTGCAACCTCCACAATCTGTTCTTCGGACTCTACCGAGCAGGGACCTGCTATTACAGTTAAGTTTTTTCCTCCTATAAGAGTGTCTCCGACTTTTATTACAGTGTCGTCGGGGTGAAACTTTCTGTTTGCCTTTTTGAAGGGCTCACTTATCCTTTTTACTGTTTCCACCATGTCAAGTGATTCCACAAGGTCAGCATCTATCCTGCTTGTATCACCGATAAGTCCTATTATGGTTTCATATTCTCCCTTTGAAACATGTACTTTAAGTCCCTGGTCCTCAAACCAGTTTATAAGACTCTGCATTTCTTTATCGGTAGTTCCTCTTTTTAATACTGCTATCATTTTAACTATTCCTTTCTGATTTGTCTAGATTTAGAACAATTTGTTTTCGTGCTTTAAATCATAACGCTTTAAAGCGATAAAGTCAATATATTTATAAAGATTAATAAACTGTTTTTAATTCAAAAATATAAAATAATATATTGAATACACTATAAATAATAAGTTATAATCTCTCTAAACTTGAATAAAAGTGGTAAAATTGCCAAAAATCTTCAAAAGGAGGGAGAACATATGACAGAGAAGGAAAAAGCCGCGGCAGGCTTTTTATACGATGCAAATTATGACGAAGCGCTTGCCGTAGAAAGAGCAAAATGCAAGGATTTATGCTTTTTATATAATGCATGCATGCCTTCTGAAACAGAAAAGCAACAGGAAATAATTCATAAAATTCTGGGAAAAATAAAGGGGAATATTTGTATTACGGCACCGTTCTGGTGTGATTACGGTTACAACATTTCAGTGGGTGAAAATTTTTATACTAACCATGATGTTGTAATTTTAGACGGAGCAAAGGTTACATTTGGAGATAATGTCTTTATAGCACCCGGGTGCTGTTTTTCCACGGCAGGACATGCACTTGATGTGGAGCAGAGAAATGCAGGGCTTGAAATAGCATTTCCGATTACAGTCGGAAACAATGTCTGGATTGGGGCAAATGTAACAGTTCTTCCGGGAGTTACGATTGGTGATGATACTGTAATAGGAGCAGGCAGTGTTGTAAACCGCGACATACCTTCAGGTGTTATTGCCGCAGGAAATCCGTGTCGTGTAATAAGAAAAATTACGGAAAAGGACAAGGATAAATATAAGAGTATATTATAAAAATGGTAGTTATTCTAAATGAGGTATAAACTGCTTTGAAATCAGCCAAAAATCATGTTAAAAAATGTTGATTTTACTAATATATTCTAATATAATGAGATTGTTCTTCAAAAGGGAGTAGCCGGCACTGCTCAGGCAGTGTGTTCTTTGGCGACAGTACGATTAGAGATAATCCGCCGGGAATTGAAATGGCAAGACTTTTGTTGCAGTTTTTTTGCTATGCTGTGATATGCTTTGACAGACTGTAATGGAGGTCTTATTTTTTCGCGGCATAAAATTTATTTAAAGGAGAAAAGAGATGGAGTTTTTAATTGAGGGCATTACATCTGTCACATGGCAGCAGGTTGTAATGTATGTTATCGGAGCGTTACTTATGTGGCTTGGAATTAAGAAGGAGTACGAGCCTTCTCTGCTTATTCCGATGGGATTTGGAGCGATACTTGTAAACTTCCCTTCAACTTCTGTGCTTAACCAGGTTATCGAAGGTCTTGGTGAAGAAGGAACGGTAGCCGCCGGAATTATTGAATGGCTGTTTGAAATAGGAATTGAAGCATCAGAAGCAATGCCTATCCTTTTATTCATAGGTATAGGAGCAATGATAGATTTCGGACCGCTTCTTTCAAATCCAAAGATGTTTTTATTCGGAGCGGGAGCTCAGTTCGGTATCTTCTTTGCCATAGCGCTTGCAGCACTCTTAGGCTTTGACTTAAAGGATGCGGCTGCAATAGGTATCATAGGTGCCGCTGACGGACCTACCTCAATTCTTGTTTCACAGGTACTCCAGTCAACATATATTGGAGCTATTGCGGTGGCTGCATATTCATATATGGCACTTGTGCCGATTATCCAGCCGGCAGTTATAAAGGTATGTACAACCAAGAAAGAAAGAAGAATTCACATGGAGTATAATCCTGCAGCAGTTACTAAGAGAACGAGAATTCTCTTCCCTATCATCGTAACCTTTGTTGTAGGTCTTATTGCACCTCAGTCAGTAAGTCTTGTAGGATTTCTGATGTTTGGTAATCTTATTCGTGAGTGCGGTGTTCTCGGAACAATGTCAGATACGGCGCAAAATAATCTGGCAAATCTTGTAACACTTCTTCTTGGTATAACCATTGCGTGCAGTATGCAGGCAGAGCAGTTCGTAACAGTAGAAACTCTGCTCATTATGGGAATCGGTCTCATAGCATTTATATTTGATACATTTGCAGGTGTAATGCTTGCAAAGATTTTAAATCTCTTTACAAAGAAGAAGATAAATCCTATGGTAGGAGCCGCAGGTATTTCGGCATTCCCTATGTCTTCAAGAGTTGTTCAGAAGATGGCTCAGAAGGAGGAGCCGGGAAATATTATTCTTATGCATGCGGCAGGAGCCAATGTTGCAGGACAGATAGCATCAGCAGTTGCCGGAGGACTTGTAATTAATATAGTTCTCAGTTATCTGTAAAAAATGCGGTTTAAGGTTTGTATCCATTATAGGAGGTAAAAAATATGTTTGATAAAATGTTTAGTGAAGAGGCAATAGAAAACTTTAAAATTGCCCTTGAAATAATGGGCAAGGGAATGGGCGGTATTTTTGCAACCATAATCATAATCATGATAATTATAATGATTATTGCTAAATTTTCAGGCGGTAAAAAGGATAAGAAACAGCAGTAAGAGCCTGTACCGGCTTGTGAGATAAGGAAGGTTATTTTATGAAGGAAGCAGCGTCACTTATTATAGTGATTATCATGGCAGTAGAGCTTTATCTGGTTGCGGCTGGAAGTAATCACAGAAAAAAGAAACCTGAAAAGGGAGCCAACGTGGTAAAGGCAACTATTTTAAGCATTACTAAAAAGAAGGATGCCATGTATGACGGAAAAATAAATGAACTTGAGGTTGAACTTCCTGATAAAACATCCGTAAAGGTGAAATCCGGCTCAGCTTACTTCAATGTCTATCAGATAGGAGAGGAAGTAGAGCTTCAGGAAAAAAACGGATTTTATAAATTTCTTGGAAATGACCGAGTGGCAAAACGCTCTAAGGCAGAGCTTGCGGCAGGGCTTATTCCGGTAGGAATACTTATCCTTGTGAATGTATTAATTACAATTTTAACACAGTAACAAAACATTTTATAAAACGGCATAGCCTCAGGGCTATGCTGTTTTATTGAATGGATAACTTAAAAATGATTTTAATTGAATTTGAGATTGAAGGCCGGTCTGTATATTTGTTATTATTATTAAAAATATAAGTTGGAAAGGTTAAAAGAGTGTTTTTTGAAGAAGTATAAGGCTATTGTGCGGTAGCGATGGCTATTGCAAATAAAAAAAGAACAGGTGATAGCCATTGCATCCTAAGTTACTGTTAGGAGGACGCATATGAGCTATGTTAATGCAGAATATGTTTTGCCAAAGGTACTTGTTGAAGAAATTCAAAAGTACGTCGACGGTCAACTGATTTATATTCCCAGAAAGAACGAAAATTCATTATCATGGGGTGAAAAAAATGGAACTAAGGAAAAACTGGCAGAACGTAATCAAGCGATAGTAAACCGATACTATTCAGGTCAAACTATTGCGCAGTTATGCAAAGAGTATTTTCTCTCTGAAAAAAGGATTCAGGGAATCATACATGAATACGAGTCCTCTAAAAATAGAATAAAGGAGGATTCAAGATGAATAGAGATAATAAGCGAAAATACTATCAAAAAGGTTATTATAAAACACATCCTTGTAATGAAGTCTTTACATGTAAGCATTGTGGCAGACTTGTAGTGCCGGAAGGTGCAGGAAGTGATCATAGAAACCACTGTCCAAATTGTCTTTACAGCCTGCATCTTGATATAGAGCCGGGGGATCGTGAATCGGATTGTGGTGGACATATGGAGCCTATATCAGTATGGGTTAGAAGAAATGGAGAATGGGCAATTATTCATAGATGTAAGATGTGCGGTGCATTTTCTTCTAATAGGGTTGCAGCGGATGATAACCCTATGAAACTTATGTCGATTGCGATGAAACCTATTAGTAATCCGCCCTTCCCGATTGAAAAGATAGAAGAAATGACTAAAATGATGGGAGGCTCGGGCGGACTGAAATAGTATTTTCGGAGAATGTACGATTTTAGAGAGCATTATCCTCATGAGGCTAATGCTCTTTATTATTAATTAAGAAGGATTGTCTATAGTTTCATAGAAGTTTTTTAAATAAAGCTTCTGCTTTCTGCTTATATTGCTTGCCTATTGGAATTATAATATTTGAATGTGTTAATTGCAAATATATGTCCTTGTTGTCATAATAGCTTATATAATGAAGATTTACGATAAATCCTTTATGACAGCGTATAAAATTTGAAGGAAGAATTGAAATAAAGTTTTTAAGGCTTAGTTCTCTGCTCTGATAAATTTCATGTTTAGTGACTATCGTCATTATATGGTCATTTGATGTAATATAAATAATATTCTCAATTATTATCTGATGTCTTATACCGTTTAGGTCTTTTATTGAAATGGATGCTTTGTTTTCTGAAATGGTAATAAGTTTATTAACTGTGTTAAAGTTATTTGAGTTAATATCCATAATAAAATAATGAATTACGTTTTTTTCAATAATTTTCTGAGCTGTTTCTAAATTGTCTGCCAGTAAAAAGTTTATATTTTTATGCTGATATTCAAGTTCTTCTGCTAAGTATTTTAAATTACAAATATTTTTCCCCACTAATAATATGTTAACCTTCATATTGTACTCCCTCCCCCATCTTAGTAACTATTATAATAAACCATATTACATACGTCAAGGTTGTTTATAGTCATTTGCGTCGACTTTTATGCATTATACGCAATATTGATTGTAAAAATAGTATAAATATGATATTTATAAATTGTACAGGCAAACAGTTAAGTGTTTCAAGGCAGATTATTAATGTTTGTTTAAGTATGAAATTGTGATTATAAGGGGGAATTCAAATGAAGAGAAAACGATTTTTTGTATTATTGGCAATAACGGCAATCATGGCCTCAAGCTTTGCTTCGTTGGCAGGCTCAGCAACTGGGAGTTATAAAACCGTAAACGGAAACGTAAATATAGAAACAAGTGTAAGCTTTGTAGAAGGACCGCTTACTTTGCAAGACAAATATTGGGGTTATGCATCAATAAGCGGACAAGATGTCGATGCAGCCTCAGTAAAGGTTAAGGGTTGGACAGAAAACGAGACGTTAATTAACAACATAATCTTAAATTATAATAGAAAAACTGTTCAAGTAAATGGAGAAAAGTGTGGTTATGGTCAAACTTGGGGAAAGCTGAGTGTAACATATGACGGAATAACAAAAACAATAACAGCTACTGATTAATATAATGTATAATCTGCCTTGTTTTATAAGAGGAAATATTGGTTATGAAAAAATCACTTATATTTAAATTTACCATAGATTCCATCGCAAGAAAAAAGCTGAGATTTTTTGGTGAAGTCTTCATCTTATTTGTGTGCTTTTTTATGCTTACTGTAGGGGTTTTTATGAAGGAACAAAGCAAATACTACCGTAAATCATTGGAAAATGTACTTAGATATGGGATTGAAAATACCGGAATATTAAACATAAAATATGAAAGCGGAGATGTGGTACGGTTTTTTAATGAAGCATATGACAGTCCCTATATCAGTTCCATAGGAGTATTTTCTATCGGAGGTACGGATATTTTACCGGAGCTCTCGGCTATTCAGCAAGAATATCTACAAGGATTGCAAGGACAAAATTTAATGGATAATTACATTGAAATGTACTATATAAGTCCGACACTCCTTAATTTATGCAATCTTAAACTTACAGATGGCGAGATAGTTACAGATACTGAGGATAAGGGGGAGTACTGGAGCGGATTATATCTTGGGAGTGCCTTTAAAGATATACCTGTGGGAACGGTTTATACTTATCAGGTAGGTGATGAAACAGCAGTATATGAGGTTTTGGGAATACTTGAAGAGGGTACGGCATGGATTTCCCGGTCTGCAATGGGAACGGGGTATGAAGGTACAACCCGTGGAAGTGATGTTTTGGATTATTATGTTATTCTGGTTTCAAATACGGCGTATGATTATTCTGGAATGTTTTCAGTTAATGAAAGCAGTTCCTTCGACGAGGCAAGGGAATATCTTTATGAAACTGCAGAAAAGTACAATATAGAGCTTAACATTGGAAGTCTTGCAACCGAAGTAGAACAGAGCGAAAGAGCTTCATCAAATATGCAGAGGCTGTTTTTCAGAATATTTTTTTTGATGAGCATAACTGCCGTAATATGTATAATCAGTTTCCAGATTGTTTCAGTTATATCACGTACTAAAGAATACGGAATTTTATATGCAACCGGTGCGGGAATATCGGATATAACAGGTATAACGGTTATTGAGATTTTACTCAAATTAATAATTGCAATAATTGCTTCAATGGGTGTAAGCATAAGATTTATACCTTATTTTTTCTCAGAAGGAGATGGGTCGGATGAAATTATAAAACAGTTATTGTTTGAAAATGTTTATCCGACTGTTTTTGCCGTGGGATTTATTTTAACAGTAACAGCGGTACTTGTACCACTGATTTACATAAACAGGCTAAGCCCTGTGAAACTTTTAACAGGTGAAGGATATGGGGAGTGAGCTATGCCGTACTATAAGAAAATTATCAGGATATTTACAAGAGACAGGATTTCATTTTTTCTTCTAATCATAAACTATACATTTATTATATTCATAATATATAATTTTGCGGAGTTAGTTCAGAAAATAAGGCTCGAAGAGGAAGCCAATACTCCTTATGAATATCAGAAAAATATAGAGCTTATCGCAAATGATATGTACAATGTAAATTCAGATACGGTGGATGAGATAATATCACTTGGGGAGGAATATTCCCGATATAATACCAGGCTTATTTTATATATGCCTGTGGGAGACGGAATATCTGAATTTCAGGTTGATATTTGTTTTAATCCTGAGGAACTTACAAGAGAAAGCGTTGAGACATTTCTTGATACTGAAAATAAAAACGAGGGTGTATATATAGGAGAAAGCATACTGCCTTATACCTTTTCAGAAAACGATAAAACCTTTATTATAATTGCACAGGACATTTATGAGGTAAAAGGTATATATCAGAACAGTTCTGCCGCAGGAAATGACCAGAGGATTGCGGTTTCATATTATAGCTTAACCGAAAACGGAAAAGAAAAAATAGAAAGTAAGCTTAAAGAAAATTTGGGCATGGAAATGTATGTATCATTTATGCTGGGAAGTGATGAGGATATCAGCACCGCATTTGCTGAGTTTGGAGACAGGCTTAATTCTTTAAATATATCATGGGTAACTTCAGAAAACGAGGTTGATGCATCTTATCAGAATTTCTGGTACAAGACACTTAACAGGTTGAGTTCGGCAGGCATGCTTATATTTGCGTTTTTAGACTGCTATGCCGTGACTACCATGTGGGTTATGAGAAGAAAAAGGGAATTTCTTATCAGAAAGGCGCTTGGAGCCGGGGTGACAGATATCATTAAAGTTCTGGTAAAGGACATTATAAAATATATGATTGTTTCCGTACCGCTATTTATGGTAATGGAGCTTGTATATAAAAAGACATATGGAGAAGATTTTAATGTAGGAGAATACGAATTGCTAAAGTATATAATACTAACGGCAGGAATTTTTGTGGTTTTTCTGTTTTCACTTATCGGTCCGCTGATTAGTATTCATAAGATGAATCCCGCAGAGGGACTGGGAGGTGACTAGGGTGCTGACACTAAACGGCATTACAAAAATATATGACAAGGATTATTCAAAAACAAAGGTTTTAGACAATGTGTCACTTAAAATAGAAAAAGGTGAACTGACTGCTCTTATGGGAGTCTCGGGGTCGGGAAAAACCACACTGCTTAATATTCTGGGCGGAATGGACAGGGCGACGGAAGGTACCTATGATTTCATGGATATTCAAGTGAATATGCTTACCCAAAGTCAGTTAAATAAATTCCGTAAGGAAAATGTCAGTTTTGTTTTTCAGAATTTTGCCCTGATGAATCATTTCAGTGTATTTGAAAATGTAGAACTGCCGCTTCTTATGAAAAATGTTCCGAGACGGAAGAGAAAAATAAAGGTCTGTGCAATATTAGAGCAAATGGGAATTCTGGAGATGAAAGATAAGCTTCCCATACATCTTTCCGGCGGACAGAAGCAGAGATGTGCGATAGCGAGGGCACTGGTGTCAGAGTCGCCCCTTATTCTGGCGGATGAGCCGACAGGTGCCCTGGACCGGAAGACGTCGGCTGCCATAATGGAGCTTTTTAAAGAAATGAATGCGGCCGGCAGGACAGTAATTATTGTCACACATGACAGGAATGTGGCAGAGGCATGTAACAGGATATTATATATCAGTGACGGAAAAGTATGCGAAGAAAAATAAGTTAAAATTAAAACATGGTGTTGACAAATTAATTTAATAGATTTACAATGCAAAATAAGTGAAAAGAAAAAAGCTGTGATGAGAAGAGTAGGATAAGGCGGTATATTCAGAGAGACATCTACGATATATTCGGGCTGAAAGGATGTTATATATTCTTATTACGAAAACCACCTCGGAGCTCCTTATTTGAAAATAAGGCGTATGACTGCGTTAAAGTCAGCGCATATAAAATGTGCGTTAAATGAGAGCTTTATGACAATTAGTCATATTGAAGCAGGGTGGAACCGCGATTAAAAAAACCAATCGTCCCTGATACAGAGAATATCTGTGTCAGGGTTTTTTTATTGTCAGACAGGAGGTAAATAGAAATGATAATTACGTTAAAGGACGGCTCATCAAAAGAGTATTCAGAGCCGATGAGTGTTATTGACATTGCAAAGGACATAAGCGAAGGACTTGCCCGCATGGCATGTGCAGGAGAGGTAAACGGAGAGGTTGTGGATTTAAGAACAGTTGTAAGTGAGGATTCCACATTAAATATTCTTACCTTTAATGATGATGCAGGAAAGGCGGCCTTCAGACACACCGCATCACATATTCTTGCACAGGCTGTAAAGAGACTTTATCCTGATGCAAAATGTACAATAGGACCTTCAATAGATGAAGGATTTTATTACGATTTTGACATGCCTTCTTTATCTAGGGAGGACCTTGATAAGATTGAGGCAGAAATGAAGAAAATCGTTAAAGAGGGCGATGAAATTACGAGATTTACCCTGCCTAGAAATGAAGCAATTAAGTTAATGGAAGAAAAGGATGAGCCTTACAAGGTGGAGCTTATAAATGACCTTCCTGAAGACGCTGAAATAAGCTTCTATACACAGGGAGATTTTACGGACCTCTGTGCAGGACCTCACCTTATGAATACCAAGGCAGTGAAATTCTTCAAGCTCACTTCAACATCAGGTGCATACTGGAGAGGAAATTCGGACAATAAAATGCTCACCAGAATTTACGGAACTGCATATACAAAGAAGGCTGACCTTGAGGAAAGATTGGAGTTCCTTGAAAATATCAAGCTTCGTGACCATAATAAGCTCGGACGTGACATGCAGATTTTTACTACCGTAGACGTAATAGGTCAGGGACTTCCGCTCTTTATGCCAAAGGGTACAAAAATAATTCAGACTCTTCAGAGATGGATAGAGGATTTGGAGGATTACGAGTGGGGTTATGTCAGAACGAGAACACCTCTTATGGCTAAATCAGATTTATATAAGATTTCAGACCACTGGTATCATTATAAAGAAGGAATGTTTGTTTTAAATGATGATGAGGACGAAAACGGTGTAAGTGCATCAGGAAACGATATACTGGCACTCCGGCCTATGACCTGTCCATTCCAGTATTATGTTTATAAGGCAACTCAGAAGAGCTATCGTGACCTTCCATATCGTATGGGCGAGACATCAACCCTTTTCAGAAATGAGGATTCGGGTGAAATGCACGGACTTACCAGAGTGCGTCAGTTTACTATTTCCGAGGGACATCTTATCTGTACGCCTGAGCAGATTGCTGATGAATTTAAAAACTGTGTCAAACTTGCAAAGTACTGTCTTACTACTTTGGGACTTGAGGAAGATGTTACCTACCGTATGTCCAAGTGGGACCCTGAAAACAGTGACAAGTATTTAGGTACTGCAGAAGAGTGGGATGTAGTTCAGAATGCAATGAGAGAAATTCTTGACGAAATAGGACTTGACTATGTCGAGGCAGAAGGAGAAGCTGCATTCTACGGACCGAAGCTTGACATTCAGGCAAAGAACGTATACGGAAAAGAAGATACCATGATTACCATACAGCTTGATATGTTCCTTTCCGAAAGATTTGATATGTATTATATAGATAAGAACGGAGAAAAGAAGAGACCTTATATAATTCACAGGACATCCATAGGATGCTATGAAAGAACTCTGGCATGGCTTATCGAGAAATACGCAGGAGCATTTCCTGCATGGCTCTGCCCTGAGCAGGTGCGTATACTTCCTATCTCAGAGAAATTCCATGATTATGCACATGAAGTAGAGCAGAAAATGAAGAAAGCGGGTATCAAGGTTACAGTAGACGAGCGTTCGGAAAAAATCGGATATAAGATTAGAGAAGCGCGTCTTGAAAAGCTTCCTTACATGGTAATCGTAGGTGCCAAGGAGGCTGAGGAAGGAAATATCTCCGTAAGACATCGTGGAGAAGACGGAGATATGGGAAGCATGGACACAGATAAGTTCATTGCAGACCTTAAGGAAGAAATTGATACAAAGGCAATTAAATAGTATAAGGGTTAATTTTCCCTGAATATAAATCCTCTTTTATGGTTACACTTGCCATAAAGGAGGATTTTTTATGAATAAAAAAGCTAAAATTTACATTTTACTTCTTATATGGACTGCGGCTGTTGTGCAGTTTTTTATAAACAGGGGAATAGACAGAGAGGAAAAAATAGTTGAGGCACTCGCTGTAACCGAGGCTTCACCTTACGCCGCAGAGGTTTCAGCTTACGGTTATTACGGTAACGGATTTTTATCCGATGAGGTAAAGGAACGAATGGTAAAAAACCTTGCGGCGAAGCTGGGAGTTACATCAGGCTATGAGGTGGAAAGCCGTTACAGTGACGATGGTGAAGTGACTACGCTTAGCAAAAAAGGAAGCATGGGTGATACGGTAGTAAAAGTAATCAGCATGAACGGCACAGATGAGACAGGTGGCTCTGTGATTGAAAATTATATACTTATTGAGGTTGTTCTTCATGAAAGTGTGGATTCAGCCTATACCATAAATAAAAATATATCAGAGATATGTGAGGATATAGGCGTGGATATTACCACAAACATCTATGTTGGTGGAATTATCCAGGGACAAATGACGGAAGAGGAAATGCAGAAAAATAAAGAGGATTTTCTGGACATGATGAATGCATATGAAGTGTGTGCAGATGAGTTTGACAATGTTTATACGGTATATGGTTATACGGGAGATATACCGGATTTCGTATATCAGAATGAAAGCCGTGTAAATGTAAATATTGCATTTTCATATGATGAGGAAAGTGATTTAACCTATGTCCATATGGCGATTCCGTTTGTTGACAAGTCATATTAAGAGTGCGTATCGAGACGCCATACAGGATAAAATTATCAGGGGGAAGACAGATGTCACATGACACAGGAAAAGATATAAAGAAATATTATGATTCCGAGAACAGGCTGGCAGTAAGTATATCAGAAACGCTTTCGGATAATGTGCAGGTACTTACTGATATATTTAATAACTGCGGAGATGTCGTACAAAAAAGCTTTGTACTTGAGAGAAAAGGTAAGCCGGGGAGAATTCATATCATTTATATTGACGGGCTTACGAATAATCAGATGATAGAAAGTACGATATTAAAGCCTCTTTTATATGAGTGGCGCGGAAGCACGGAAAGTGATTTAAAGGATGCCATATTTTATCTGGAGGCTCAGACCGTAGATATTTCTGAGGAAAAGAGCTTTGACAATGCCGTTGCGTCAGTACTTAAGGGAGATACTGCAATATTTGTTGACGGTTACAACACAGCTTTTATTGTATCCAGTAAAAAGCTGCCGTTAAGAAGCATTTCTGACAATGACAAGGAAGGTGCCACAAGAGGTCCTCAGGACAGCTTTAACGAAGGAATAAGAAGCTCAACTGCACTTATAAGAAGAAGAATCAGAGACCCTAAACTTAAAGTGGAACAGGGAACAATAGGAGAAAGAAGCCGCTCAGATTACGCCCTTATGTATCTGGAAGATGTTGTTATGGACGGGCTTGTGGATGAAATAAAGGCGCGTTTTGACAAATATGATATAGATGCAATTTTTGACAGTGGAATGGTGGAGCATCTTCTGGAAGAGAGCAGGTACTCGCCATTCCCTGTATTTCAAAGTACCACGAGACCGGATAAGGCGGCATCGGCAATTACTGAAGGAAGAGTGGTTATAGTAGTGGACAATTCTCCTGAGGTAATAATTGCACCTTCAAATCTCAACATGCTGTTACAGTCCTCGGATGATTACTATAACAGATGGACTGTAGCCACTTTTGCTAGGATTATAAGATATGTAGCGGCATTTATTGCAATAGCCGCACCCGGATTTTATATAGCCGCCGCCACTTATCATACTGAAATGATGCCTGAAAAACTCTTGTATGCAATAGCCGCCGCCCGTTCTGCAGTCACATGCCCTGTCATAGTGGAGGTGCTTTTGATGGAATTTTTCTTTGAGCTTCTGCGTGAAGCAGGGCTCAGGCTTCCGGGAAACATGGGAAATACAATAGGAGTTGTCGGCGGTCTCATTGTAGGGCAGTCTGCTGTTGAAGCGGGTCTTGTAAGCACAATAGTTGTAATAGTTGTAGCGCTTACTGCGATAGCCTCTTTTGCACTGCCAAACGAGGAGTTTGCATCTGTATTCAGACTTCTCAAGTTCTTTATAATAATCACATCGGCATTGCTTGGTCTTTATGGTTTTGTCTTAGGACTTATAATAGTTGCAATTCATCTGGCGGGTCTTACAAGCTTCGGAATACCTTATATGATGCCTGCTGTTGGAGGAAGCATAAATAGTATGGACGGTCTGAAGGACTATGTTCTTAGAGCGCCGTTAAAAGATATGAAGAAACGGCCTTTCTGGGCTGATGATAATGAAAAAGTAAGGTTAAAAAAGAAGCGGTAGGAGGAGTATATGTTTACTGATAACCATGAAATTTCGGGGCGTCAGATAAGAAGAATGGGAATACTTGAAAATATACCTGTGCTTATAGTATTTGCGCCGTTTGTCTGTACAGCATATGGAACAGGCATTTTGTCTCTTATCGCCGGACTGGTACTTGTTTTCATATATGTGCTTATTATGAAAAAATACGGGGAGTGTTTCAAAAAGCAGGGAGTCAGTTACAGCGCTGATTCATCATCATTTACAGCCTTAATTAATATAATCAGGTATTCTGTAAGGATAGGTTTTCTATCCTTTGTATTTGCAAGGGCAATTAAAAGCTTTTTAATGTACGGAATAAGCGAATCCGTACTGTTAATAACATTAATAGTGGTATGTTTTTACGGCTCGTTTGGAGATATGGAAAGACGTGGAAGACTCATGGAGCTTCTTTTTATGTGGATGATAATTCCACTTGTTATAGCAGGAATTATAGGAATTTTTAATCTGGACTGGTCCTCTCTTTCTATTAATACTATTGCTCAGGATTTTACGAATAGAGATACCTATGCAGGAGCATGTCTTTTACTCTGCACGGCATCGACATCTGAATTTGTCCTCTTTCTTTCGGAAAGACCTGCGGGAACAAAAAAGAATATAATGATGATAATCTTTGTTTCATTATTTTCATGTGCATTGGGATATCTTGTGATAGTCGGCACACTTGGTATGGCATGGGTTTCCGAGGACATAATTTCCGGTCTTAATGTAATGGAGGCCGTGACAAATAACATAAGGGGAATAAGAAGGATTGATTATCTCGTTCTTACATTTTTTATAGTAGGTATTTTTGCGGTAATCAGTGGACATTTTTTCAGGGAAAAAGGCTTTATGGAAAATCTTATGGCAAGAGTTGGAAGGGTGAAAAAAGATAGCAGGAAAACTCATATTGTATGCTTATCCCTTGTTTTCATTCTGGCTATGGCATCAGGGTTTTTCTTTAAATCTATGGACACTCCGTATCAGATATTTGCATACTATATGCTGTTTTTAGATTTACCACTGTCCCTGATAATGCCCCTTTATATGATAATTAAAAAGAAAAAATCACATGTGGTAAAATATGCCGTAATGTTTATGGTAATATCTTTGTCTTTAGGCACTCTCTCAGGCTGTAACTCGGCATATACCTCCGTGGAAAACAGAGATTTTGCATCGTCTCTTACCCTTTCATGCAGTGAAACGGGAAGTGTAATATATGAATTTACCATAGATGATTTGAGTGAATACGGTGGAAATCCGGGTGATAAAATAGGAGAAATTACGACATATATCGATGCAGAGAGCATGGAAGATGCACAGAAAAAATATAAAGAAGATAATGAAAATGCCCTGGATGTAGGGCATCTTTCAGAAATCATAATAAAAACAGATGAAGAAAAAATACCGGATATAATAATGGAGCATATATATCCATTAAGAAATAACCCCGTTATTACAAAGTCGGTAAAGGTCATATTCCCCGGTGGAGAAGAAGTACTGCTCCGCGACTTAATAAAAGAAAATTCGGATTAAAAATAAGCGGGAGGAAAGTTATTAATAATTTTAAGAGCTTCTTCCTCAGCCTGAATTATTTTAAATTTAACAGGGTATCGGGACGTGCCTTGATATACATTTACAAACTTAGCTTCATATGGGGTGCCCTGCTGCTCGACAGAAATGGTAAACCTGCACTTTTCCTTTTTATAGATACCTTCAGCTGCAACAATTCCTGAATTTGTCAGATAGCAGTTATGCATATATGAAGAAATTAAGAGACAGTATATTATTCTTAAAATTATTTCTATAATGCCAATGGCAAAGCCAACCTTAAGCCAGTTGTAAAGGTAGGATATTTTAGAAGCATTGTTTGTGAGATAGTAGCAATAGCCGAACATCATGACAAGTATAATGTTAATAAAGATATTAAGCATATAGTTTTTATTGGCATAAAACACATGCTCAAGTTTTATGCCGGAGCGGGTGACCTGCGAAATTCTTCTAAGTTCCAGAACTCCGCAGACTGCCTGCCATAATTGTTTAATAACAGTAAATAATATAAAAAGACTTGCAGATACAAAAATTATTCCCCATATCATAAAACTTTTCTCTCCCCCTCAATAATTCTTTTTCTATAATATATCTATGTGCTCGCCTGAAAGAGCTTTGTTCATACTGCGGACTGCACAGAACTTTCCGCACATGGAACATGTATCATCGTGCTCAGGACTTCTGTCCGCACGTATTTTTTTTGCCGTTTCGGGGTCTATGGCACATTCCCACTGTGCCTCCCAGTCGAGCGCCCGTCTGGCATCAGCCATTTTGTCATCAATATCCCGTGCTCCCGGAATTCCCTTTGCTATATCCGCTGCATGGGCGGCAATTTTAGATGCAATAATTCCCTGCTTTACATCATCTACATTAGGAAGTGCAAGGTGCTCTGCAGGTGTAACGTAACATAAAAATGCGGCACCTGACATGGCTGCAATGGCTCCTCCTATTGCGGCTGTAATATGGTCATATCCCGGGGCGATATCCGTTACCAGCGGTCCTAAGACATAAAAAGGAGCGCCACAGCAGATTGTCTGTTGTACCTTCATATTTGCGGCAATCTGGTCCATAGGAACGTGTCCCGGTCCTTCTACCATGACCTGCACATCCTTTTCCCATGCTCTTTTGGTAAGCTCGCCGAGACGTACCAGCTCTTCAATCTGACATACGTCGGTTGCGTCTGCAAGACAGCCCGGACGGCATGCGTCACCCAGAGAAATAGTAACATCATATTCTCTGCATATATCAAGAATTTCATCATAATACTCGTAAAAAGGATTTTCTTCTCCTGTCATGCACATCCATGCAAAAACAAGTGAGCCGCCCCTTGATACTATATTCATCTTTCTTTTATGTTTTTTTATCTGTTCAATGGTCTTTCTTGTAATTCCGCAATGAAGTGTGACAAAATCCACCCCGTTTTCCGCATGAAGTCTTATAACGTCCAGAAAATCCTTTGCAGTAAGGGTATCTAAGTCTCTCTGATAGTGGATTACTGAATCGTAAATCGGAACAGTTCCTATCATTGCAGGACATTCGGCAGTAAGCTTACATCTGAAAGGAATTGTGTCTCCGTGGGATGAGAGGTCCATAATGGCATGGGCGCCCATGTTTACGGCTTCCATAACCTTTTTCATCTCAATGTCATAATCCTTACAATCTCTTGAAACACCAAGATTTACATTTATCTTTGTGCTGAGCATGGAGCCTATTCCTTCAGGATTTAAGCATTTGTGATTTTTGTTTGCAGGTATTACGACCTTTCCTTCTGCAACCAGAGGGAGAAGCTGTTCAGGAGTCATGTGCTCTTTTTCTGCAACTGTTTTTAACTCCTCTGTAATAATATTTTTACGTGCTGCCTCCATCTGTGTGGAATAATTTCTCATGATAAGACGCCTCCTATATAATAATCTTTCTTAATTCGTCAGTCAGCTCTGATGCTGCCTTCTTTTTGTCAGGTTTTCCGAAAATGGCACTGATAACGGCGACTCCGGAAATACCCGTACCTTTAAGCAGGTGTATATTTTCAAGCTTTATTCCGCCGATTGCAACGACGGGAATATTTACGGCACTGCAAATGTCAGTAAGGGTTTCAATACCTATCTCGCTTGCATCATCTTTTGTTCCCGTAGGGAATACGGCACCGACGCCCAGATAACTGGCACCTCTTTTTTCAGCAAGGAGCGCCTGTTCAACAGAGTGTGCGGAAACACCCAAAATCATATCATTTCCAATAATCTTTCTTACGTCACCGGCCTCCATGTCGCTCTGCCCGACATGGACACCGCAAGCTCCCGATTTTATTGCAATGTCGACATTATCATTTATAACAAAAGGAACTTTATATTTTCTGCAAAGCTTTCCTATTTCAAAAGCTTCATTTAAAAAATCATTATAATTCATGTTTTTTTCACGAAGCTGAATAAATGAGGCTCCGCCCTTTATTGCTTCTTCAACCTGGTTTATGAGGGGCTCTCCGTTTAACCAGTGCCTGTCGGTTACGGCATATAACATTAAATTATCTTTAATACTTTTATTTGAAATAAACTTTTCCATAATAAAGCTCCGGTTATTTATAAAAAGTAAAAGCGGTGTAACGTAGTTACATCGCGTATTTATATTACTTATGCTACACGTATTTCATATATTTTGCAAGTGTAAATTGCAACGTATTAATCTAAAAAATAAAGGCAATACTTTCAATATGCATGGAAATAACAAAAGCATTTGGAGGTAGATATTATGACATGGAAAATTATAAGGGGCGCAATTACGGGTGTTATGGCAGGAATAATATTTGGAGGAATGGCCGCTATTATTATCAGTATTAACGGAAAAAATCAGGATGAAACTGCATTTGTAAATACAGAGACGGCAGCTCAGGTTATTTCTCTTGATTCAGACAGTGAGGATAGAGCAGGGTCATTACAGGAAGCGGCAGACACTACGGACGAGCTTATTATGCTTCAGGATAAAATAGTGAGGTTTCATGTTAAGGCAAACAGTAATTCGGATGAGGACATAGAGTTAAAATACGAAGTAAGGGATGACATACTGGAATTTCTTAAAGGAAAAATATCCGAGGCTGAAAGCAAGGAAGAAACACTGGAGATTTTATACAGATATTTAAATGAGATAGAGGAAAGAGCAGAGGCAAAAATATCAGAAGAAGGATATAATTATGATGTGGAAGTCAGTATAGAGAACAGTTATTTTCCTATCAGACAGTATGGTGACGTGGTGCTTCCGGCAGGCAGTTATGATGCACTCACAATAAAAATCGGTGAGGCAAAGGGTGAAAATTTCTGGTGTATGCTCTATCCTGCAATATGCTTTACCACAGACAGTGCGGCGGTTGTGGATTCAGAGTCTAAGGAGGAGCTGAAAAAGGCTTTGACAGAAGAAGAATATAATGAGGTTTTTGTAGATACAAGTGCAAGAAAAGAAGGAAGAGTTCATATATCCTTTAAATTCCTTGAGTTGTTTAAGTGAAAGTGCTATTATTAGTTTAATGAGGGCAAGCATTATTATGCTTTTTTCAAAGTGAAGAATTAAGGAGAGTTTTAAATATGGAAGCACAGGAGAAAAGTTCGGATTTTGATTTGAAGCAGGCGATTGAAAATGATGAGCTGAAGATTTATTATCAGCCGCAATACGATGCGCTTACAAACAGGCTTGTAAGTTCTGAGGCGTTGGTAAGATGGGTAAAAAAGGACGGTACGATTGTGCTTCCGGGAAAATTTATACCACAGCTTGAAGAGAGCGGTGAAATTGTTGCGCTTGACTGGTATGTTCTGGAAAATGTATGTAAGTTTTTAAAAAAGCATCAGGACGAAGGCGTACATTCCGTTCCTGTTGCCGTGAATTTTTCAAGAAAGCATGTAAATGAGTCGGATTATGTTGAAAAACTATGCAAAATTGTGGATAAATATGGTGTTCCGAGAAAAATGATTGAAATTGAAATTACGGAGTCTGCATTTGTGGAACAGTCAGAGCAGATATTAGAACATATTCGTAAAATAAGAAAAGCAGATTTTCGGGTCGCCATTGATGATTTCGGTTGCGGATTATCATCTCTCAGTTTCATAAAGGATATATCAGCTGACATATTAAAGATAGACAAGGCGCTCTTAAGCCATAACTGTCAGGACGAAAAAGAAAGAATTGTACTGGAAAGCATATTTGATTTTGCACACAGACTTAAGCTTACAACTATTGCAGAGGGTGTTGAGACAAGGGAACAGCTTGGATTTTTAAGGACCTGTTCATGTAAGATGATTCAGGGATTTCTTTTTTCAAAACCTATGCCTGAGGCGGAATTTGATACACTTTGCAGAGCGGATGATAAACCTGAGGAAATGGAAGATATCCTTCTCGTTCAGGCGCCGTCCAGTGCAACACAGCTTCTTTTGGATGCCGTGTTTACGAGATATCCGTTAATTATTTTTTCAAATCTGACAAAAAACAGCTTTTATATGATGGCATATGAGAATTTTACCGCACAGTCATGTCCGGCATCAGGCGTATTTACGGATTTAATAGCACATGGTGCGTCTACAATGCACCCTGAAGACAGCGATTTATTTTTTAATACTTTCAGCATTTCCAACCAGATGGAAGCATATAAAAGAGGAGATAAGGTTGTGAGCGTGGTTACCCGCCAGCTCGGTGATGACGGAATATACCGCAGGGTAGAAACCGCAAATTATTTTGTCAAAAATCCATCTTCGGATGATGTACTGGTAATAAGTTTGTGCCATAATCTTGATTAAGTAAAAAGTAAAATTATAAAAGAAAGGGTAAGCGTTACATATAATGAACAAGAAAAATGTTGCAGTTATATTCGGAGGAAGCTCCTCGGAGCATGATATATCCTGCATTTCTGTTGTGACAGTGGCAAAGGCAATAGACAGAGAAAAGTATAATGTAATACTTATAGGTATAACTAAGGAGGGACACTGGCTTTATACGGATTCTGTAGAAAGTATAGAAGACGGAAGCTGGAGAAAAAGTGATATAAGTGCAATTATTTCACCGGATACCAAAAGAGAAATAATTTTTAAAACGAAGGAAAAGATTTATTCTGAAAAGGTTGATTTCGTATTTCCGGTGCTTCACGGACTTTTTGGAGAGGACGGTACGATTCAGGGACTTTTTGAAATGGCAAAAATACCTTATGTCGGATGTGGAGTTCTTTCATCTGCCGTGTCCATGGATAAACTTTACACAAAGATAATTGTAGATAACCTCGGTATAACACAGGCCGCATATGTACCTGTTCTAAAAAAGCAGCTTGATGACATGGATGCCGTAATAGCAGAAATTGAAGCAAAGCAGAGTTATCCTGTGTTTGTAAAGCCGTCAAATGCAGGCTCTTCAAAAGGTGTTTCCAAAGCAGAAAACAGGGAAGAACTTAAAAGTGCGCTCCTTCTCGCAGCAGAACATGATTCAAAGATACTTGTTGAAGAGACAATTATCGGACGTGAGATAGAATGTGCCGTATATGGTTACGGAAAAAATGTAATTTCAGCAGGTGTCGGAGAAATACTTGCGGCAGCAGATTTTTATGACTTTGATGCCAAGTACAATAATGAAGAATCAAAAACCGTTATAGGACCTGAACTTCCGGATGGAAAGTCAGAGGAAATAGAAGAAGCTGCCAAAAAGATATTTGTTGCAGTGGACGGATTCGGACTTTCAAGAGTGGATTTCTTTTTGGAAAAAGATACAGACAGAGTAGTATTTAATGAGATAAATACAATGCCGGGACATACGGCAATCAGTATGTATCCTATGCTTATGGAATCAAAGGGGCATCCGCTTTCTGAGTATATAAATGAGCTTATAGAAATGGCGGAAAAAAGGCATGATTATGAATGAAAAAAGAGAAGTAGAAGTACATATTACGGGAAGACCTGACGGAGCCGAGGAAATCGTAACCAAGGCAAGGGGCAGGTACTACAATAAAGCAGGCACAATACATATAATATATGATGAAAATTTTGAGGGAGATGATTCGGCGAGAAATCATCTTATACTGGATAAGAAGCAGGTAAGGATAAGAAAGACCGGAGCTGTTGAGGTAAATATGATGTTTGAAGAAGGCCTTGTCCATAATACCGTTTATAAAACCTGCGGAGGACAGATTCCCGTAAGTATTGAGTCGGGAAGTCTTAAAACTGATTTTCATGAGAAGGGAATAGATATAAGTCTATTTTACAAACTTATTTTTGAGGACATGGAGCCTGTAGACAATATATTAAATCTTAAGATATCTTATCTTCCCGAGGAGGATTATCATGGATAGGGATATCATGTATGAAAAACTGTTGGGAGTTGCTACTGATGTAGAGCAGACTGATTATAACGGCGGAGAGTATTACATATATCAGAGCACAAACTACAGCAGCTTAGAGAGGATTTTTGACAGTCTGAATATCACCAAATCTGATACGCTTGTGGATTTCGGATGCGGGCTGGGAAGAGTGCTTTTCTTTGTAAGTCTTAAGTTTATGTGCAATGTTACGGGAATCGAATATGAGCCGGAGCTTTATTCACGCCTCCTTGATAATAATGCATATTATCATGTGAGATTCGGAGGCCAGAGAGAAAAGTTCACACTTCTCAACATGAAGGCAGAAGATTATGATATAAAAGAAAGTGATAATTATTTTTATTTTTTCAATCCTTTCCATACAGAGATACTTAATAAGATAATAAATAAAATTCTGGAATCCATTAAAATGAATCCCAGAAAAATATACATAATATTATATTATTGTACGCCTGAATATATTGAAGCAATGAGAAAGTACCCTCTTAAGCTTTACAAAGCACTCAGGATGACTGCTTATTTTATTGACCCTGATGAGAAAGCTTACATTTATACCAATGAATTATAAGTATAATTGATGTTACAGTGACAACAGCCGAAACTCCAAGGAGGACGGCTGTTTTTAATTTTGTTTCAAACAGGCTTGCCGGAAGCATTACTCCGCTTAAGTTTATCATAAAATGAAGAAAAACCGAAGGAAGAACTGATTTCATATAGTATGCAAGATATCCTAAAATTATGCCGATAATTGTTGCATATACAAACTGTACCATATTGCCGTGAAAAATACCGAAGCCTATTGCCTGAAAGATAACAGCAAGGTGAACAGGCATTATTTTTAAGGAATATCTTAACAACAGACCTCTGAACATTATCTCTTCAGCTATTGGGGCAAGAATAAGCAGAGGGATGATGTCGGTTATGGATAAATCCCCTGTCAGAGATTCTACTATTTTGCCGTATTCCTCAAATGCTTTCGGAAATAATTCATTGACAAAGTATATTATTGATGAAGATAGAATCTGCAAAGCTATTCCCAGGAACAGAGTAAAAATTACCGCTTTGGATTTAAAAAAGGTTTTTGCATTGCTTTTTTCATTATCTGTATCTCTCATATATCTGAATTTCAGATAGTACCATGTTCCAAAAATAATTAAATATAATGTATAGATTAATATTGATGTCATACCTTAACACTATTTAACCGTAATTTTTCTTTCTCTTTCTCTTTCTTTCTTTATTCTCGCCTTTTCTTTCTTTATTTCTTCTGCTGTTTTCTTATTGGCCTGCTCATAAGCAAGCTGTCTCTGATACTGAGCCTGCCTGCGTCTCATCTTAGCACGAAGACTTTTCTTGTCATTAGGGTCTTCTACAGGTTTTTTGCCTCGTATATTCTTAACGCTTACTACATATATACCGCTTACCATTGCCTTAACTTCACCTTTTACAGGTACGTCCTCAAAAATGGCATCATCGCATATGAGGGAAGTAATCTGAGGACCTACTTTTGCCTTGATTATAGGAAGTTTTGCTTTCTGATATCTTTTTGGGGTATTCTCCATGACTACTTTAGGTAAATTTGCATCCTTTAAGGGCATGATTTTTTTGTCTATGATAAGCATATTTACCGGCTGTGCCGAAGCTGCCATCTGTTCCTTTTGTGCTATCTGTTTATTCTGCAGTTTTTTACCTAATATGTACAGGACTACCAATACGACGATAAGAACTGCAATTACTATGCCGAATATTATCCAACCTTTCATTTTTCTCCTCCTGATTAATAATTTTTTATTTCTGCAAAACTACATTTTATAATACATGATTCTTCTGCATTTCAAGTATTCTGTCGGGTATGCCTGCATAAAAAGCTTTCTTATCCTCTTTTGAAAGCTCTGACGGATATACGGGCTTGTCAAATTCTATAACCACATGTCTTTTCCAGATGAGATGAAATTTGTTTGCCTCAAATATTTTATCCATACCGGATAATGACATTACTACTATGGGACATTTTGACTTTTCAGCCATTTTATAACCGCCTTCCTTAAAAGGAAGAAGTGTATCTCCGGAATTTCTGGTGCCTTCAGGGAAAAGACCGATGGAATGCCCCATTTTCATGTATTCTGCGCCCTGGTTTATTGCTTTTAAGCCTTCTTTTGCATTTTCCCTGTCCAGAAAAATGCATCCGATATCTCTCATGTAAAGATTTATGAAAGGATGTTTCAAAAATTCTTTTTTTGCAACATAACCTATATGGCCCGGCACAAGTACCTGTGAAATAATTATATCAAAGTAGCTTCTGTGATTCCCGACGTATAGGACTGCTGTATCTTTTGGTATGTTTTCTTTTCCGATAACAGTAATCTTTGTGCCGGCCAGAAATAAAAAGGTTTTAAAGGCGCCCCTTACATACCGGTGGCTTTTCTCCCAACATTTTACAAGGTCTTTCTTAGAAAGATGTTTAAAATACAAGTGTACCGGGAGAGAAAGCAAAAACACGGGTACCACCCATATAACTAAAATAAATAATCTCATAAATATTCCTCTTATCTGCCGTACATTTTGGCGGTTTCAAATAATCTTGCCGCAAGACGGTCTGTTAAGGCCTCCTGCTTATAACGCCAGGACCAGTTTCCCTCGGCAACACCCGGTGTATTTAAACGGGCCCAGGAATCAAGTTCTAATATATCCTGCATAGGAACTATTGCCATGTTTGCAACCGAGCCAAAACATGCACGTATAAGTACCCAGCATATATCGCTTGCGTCAGTACTGAAATATCTTCTCAGCTTGTCCCTTGACGCCTCATAAGCATGCTTATACCAGCCCAGAGTGGTATCATTATCATGCGTACCGGTATAACATACACAGTTTCTTGTAAAATTATGAGGCAGGAAATTGTTTTCATTTGGATTTTCAAATGCAAACTGAAGAATTTTCATGCCCGGAAATCCGAATTTGTCTCTTAATTCAACAACAGAGCGGTCAATCTGTCCTAAGTCCTCTGCTATGATAGGAATCTGATAACCTAAGGTTGCTTCAAGTGTTGTAAAGAAATTCTCACCGGGAGCCTTGAGCCATTCGCCCTTTATTGCAGTTTCCTCTCCATAAGGTACAGCCCAGTATTTGTCAAATCCTCTGAAATGGTCTATCCTTAAGAAATCAGTAAGAGTAAGCTGATATTTAATTCTGTCAAACCACCATTCATAACCGGTCTTTGTATGTTCTTCCCAGTTATAAAGAGGATTTCCCCATAACTGTCCGGTAGCCGAAAAATAGTCAGGCGGAACACCTGCAACTACAGTAGGATAGCCGTCTTCATCCAGCATAAAAAGCTCTTTATGGGTCCAGACATCAACGCTGTCCATTGCAACGAATATTGGAATATCGCCTATAATGGAAATGCCTTTATCGTTGGCATATTCCTTTAAATCCATCCATTCATGGTAAAATAAAAACTGTATAAATTTATAGTATCCTATTTCGGACTCCAGTTTTTCGGTCCATTCGGCTTTTTGCTTTTCATCAGGGTCCTTAAGGCTGTCCTCCCACATATACCAGGGGTCTCCGTTATGGTAGTCCTTGCCTGCCATAAACAGTGCATAGTCATCAAGCCATTTTGTGTTATTCAGGAAATCATTATAACTCTGCATGAGTTCTTCGTCTGAGGAAAAACCATCCTGATATTCTTTGTCCTTAAAACGATCATAAGCTTTTTTAAGAAGTTCTGTTTTAAATTCAATTAATTCTCCATAACTGATATCTTCAGGATTCCACTGAGGCATATCATAAAAATCGCTGTCCATAAGAAGCCTTAATTCTTTAAGATGGTCAATGCTTATGATTAAAGGCTGACCTGCAAAGGCAGAAAAAGGCTGGTAAGGAGAGTCTCCAAAACCCGTGTGTCCCAGAGGGAGCACCTGCCATGTGTTGAGTCCTGATTTAACAAGAAAATCTATAAAGTCGTAGGCCGGTTTTCCTAAGTCTCCGATTCCGTACGGACCGGGAAATGAGGTGGGATGCAGTAGGATTCCCGCGTACTTTTTGGGCTTTATCTCTGCATTTAAGCTTTCGTCCATTGAAATTTACCTCCTGATGTCATGTTTCTGCTTTATAAAATAATAAAATCACACTATTTTTATTATACATAAGGACAAAGTAAAAAACAACCCAAAAATAAGGATATTGAAAGGGTTTTAAGCCTCATTCAATCTGTAAAGATTCATTGCATTTCTGTAAGTTATTTCAGCAACTTCATCCTCGCTGATGTTTTTAATTTTTGAAATTTCTGAGACCACATGAGGGAGGTAAAGCGAAGAATTTCTGTGTCCCCTGTGCGGCTCGGGTGCAAGATAAGGAGAATCCGTTTCCAGGACAATTTTATCTATAGGAAGATACTCTACGGTTTCTTTCAGCTTTTTGCCGTTTTTAAAAGTGATGACACCGCCAATGCCAAAATAAAACTCCATATCCAGAAATGTTTTTGCAAGCTCCTTTGAATATGAATAGCAGTGCACTACACCGCCTATGGATGCGGCATTTTCTGATTTCATGATATCTATAGTATCCTGTGCGGCATCCCTGCTGTGTATTACAACGGGCAGTTTGAGCTCCCTTGCAAGCTCAAGCTGTCTTATAAACCATTTTTTCTGGTTGTCCCTGTCTGTTCCGTCATAGTGGTAATCAAGTCCTATTTCCCCTATTGCTTTTATTTTGTCGTGTTTTGTCATGTCTCTTATTAGCTCTGTGTCATTTTCTGTCATATTGTCTGTCTCGCTTGGATGAACTCCCACTGCCCCATATATAAAATCATATTTTTTTGTCAGATATACGGTGTATTTTGACGATTTTATGCTTGCCCCTATATTTACTATTTTGTCAATTCCGCTTTCTTTCATTCGGGAAAGTAAATCTTCTCTGTCCGTGTCAAATGCTTCGTCATCATAATGAGCATGTGTTTCAAATATTTTCATTTTACATACCACCTTCAACAGTTTTATAAATTTTGCGTCGATTTTTCTGAAAAGAATATATATAATATAAAAATACTCAATATAAGTTTGCAAGTCAAACATTTTATTTGTCTAAAAAACAAGTGGAATTTTAGTAAAAATTACGTTTAAAATAAAAACAACAAATCACATTTTGAACACAATTTAGACACAATTAATGGCTATACTAAACACTGTAGAGCTTTTCATATATTTGAATCCTCTCTCCCCTCATAACAAGTGACAAACAAATCCCTCCCCGGTTTAGTTGTCACTTGTTTTTTTTCTTGTATTTTTCTAATATTCATTTATAATCATTATAGACATTTCATGAAAAATATATTTAATAATCAGGAGGTACGTATGATTTCAGAATTTTATAAAGATATGACAGGTAAAGGCTCTGTTATAAGAGAGTTTTTTGCATACAGCATGGAGAGGGCAAAAGTAGTAGGAAGTGAAAATGTATATAATTTTTCTTTGGGTAATCCTTCTGTGCCTGCACCTGAAAATTTTACAAAAGCTATGGAGAACCTGCTTGCAAATGAGGAGCCTGTGCACCTTCACGGCTACAGTCCTACACTTGGTATAGATTCTACCAGAAAGGCTATTGCAGATTCCCTTAACAGAAGATTTGGAATGAATTACGGCCCTGAGCATATTTTCCCGACAACGGGAGCTGCAGGTGCTTTGTCTCATGCCATGAGATGCGTAGTGAAAGAGGGTGACGAGGTAATTACCTTTGCGCCTTATTTCCCTGAATATATACCTTATGTGAACGGAACAGGAGCAACTCTTAAGGTTGTCCCGGCAGACACATCATCCTTTCAGATAAATTTTGAAGAATTTGAAAAGATGATGAATGAGAAGGTTTCGGCGGTGCTTATAAACTCACCGAATAATCCTTCAGGTATCGTATATACTACACAGACCATTGACAGACTTGCGGAAATACTTTTAAGAAAGCAGGAGGAATACGGACATGAAATCTTCCTCATTTCAGACGAGCCTTACAGGGAAATAATTTTTGCAGGAGCAGACGCTCCGTTTATATCAGCTCATTATGATAATTCAATATGCTGTTATTCTTTCAGTAAGTCCCTCTCTATTCCGGGAGAAAGACTCGGATATGTAGCTGTAAATCCAAAAGCTAAGGATGCGGAATATATTGTTCCTATGTGCGGACAGATTTCCAGATTTACAGGACATAACTGTCCTCCGTCAATTATACAGCTTGCAGTGGAGAGAGTTATAGATGAGACAAGTGATTTGTCCATTTATGAGACAAACAAAAATCTTCTTTACAAGGCACTCACTGATATTGGTTATAAGTGCGTGGAGCCAAACGGAACATTTTACATGTTCCCACAGTCGCTTATTCCTGATGCAAATGAATTCTGCTGGAGAGCGGCTAAGGAGTTTGATTTGATTCTTGTTCCGGGTGACAGCTTTGAGTGTAAGGGACATTTCAGAATTGCATACTGTGTACAGACTGAAATGATTGAAAAAGCAATTCCTCTCTTTAAAAAGCTTTATGATTTATACTGCTAAGGGAAATTGACATATGGAAAATGTTTTGAATAAAAAAAGACTTGTTTTGGCAAGCAATTCGCCCAGAAGAAAAGAACTTCTCACGCAGGCGGGGATAGACTTTAAGACTTTGGTTTCTCAGACAGATGAGAAAAAAGTAATTAGTGAAATGCCGCCCGGAATAATAAATAATCCCGCGTCATATGTTGCCTGTCTTGCAGAGGCAAAGGCAAAAGAAGTATTAGACCGACTTTCTAAAGATAACTCTGAGCCGTTTATCGTGCTTGGGGCAGATACCGTGGTTTCAGCAGACGGAAAAATAATCGGAAAGCCGAAAGACAGGGAAGATGCGGTAAAAATACTAAAGCTTCTTTCGGGCAGGACACATCAGGTATATACGGGAGTTGCCATTCTGGGAGAAGATTTTAAAGAAGTTTTCTGTGAAGAAACAGATGTGACATTTTATGACCTTACAGATGAAGAAATTGAAGCATATATACTGACGAATGAGCCGTTTGATAAAGCAGGAGCATACGGAATACAGGGATATGGAGCAATTCTGGTGAAAAAAATTAACGGTGATTATAATAATGTTGTAGGTCTTCCTCTGGCGGAGACGGTTAGAAGACTTCGCGGGGCAGGAATTTAAATATAATGGGAAATTAAAATTATGGAAGACGCTAAAAAACTCAGTAACCCACAGGTTACTATAGAAACAATAAAAAAATACCGGTTTGCCTTTCAAAAGAGGTTTGGACAGAATTTTCTTATAGACGGGCATGTTATAGATAAAATTATAAGTGCCGCAGAGATTACAAAGAAAGATACAGTGGTAGAAATCGGTCCGGGCATAGGCACCATGACACAGTATCTTGCGGAAAATGCGGGGAGAGTCTATGCAGTTGAAATAGATAAAAACCTGATTCCGATTCTGGAGGACACTCTTTCAGAATACGATAATGTACAGATAATAAATCAGGACATACTAAAGACTGATATAGCACAACTTGCAGGAGACGGCAGGATTAAAATAACCGCAAATCTTCCGTACTACATCACAACGCCTATAATTATGAGTATTTTTGAAAATCATGTTCCTGCCGAATCAGTTACCGTAATGGTACAAAAGGAAGTTGCACAGCGTATGCAGGCTAAACCGGGCAGTAAGGAATATGGCGCCCTTTCACTTGCGGTGCAGTACTATGCCGAGCCTTATATAGTGGCAAATGTACCGCCCAACTGCTTTATACCGAGACCTAATGTGGGCTCTGCGGTAATAAGGCTTAAATGTTATGACATACCGCCTGTTAAGGTGAGTGATGAAAAGCTTATGTTTGATATAATAAGGGCATCTTTTAATCAAAGAAGAAAGACTCTTCAGAATGGAATAAAAAACTTTTCAGAACTGGATTTTTCAGGAGAACAGGTAAAATCGGCACTTTTAGAAATGGGCCTTCCCGAAAATGTAAGGGGAGAAACACTTTCTCTGGAACAATTTGCTGAGCTTTCCGATTTACTGGCAAAACATCGTGTGCTTTGATGAAAAATATTGTATTTCTGCTAAGAACTTTGAGTTTTGCAGGAATTAAACAAATGAATATAAGAATACCGGACACATTCCCGAATATAATTATATTGGGGTCAAATGCTTTTGACACTTGTAACATATATATGGGGAGTGTGATAAGACATGAATCAGGGACGATTTGTATCATATATTTACAGATATAACCGTGATGACGAAAGATGCGAAAATTCAGGCTTTGTAAAAGTCCAGAGAATGAGCAGGGCAAGTGATAAATGCAGGATACATATAGGGATGAAAGATTATAAAATGAGACCGCAGACAGTATGTACCGCTTACCTGTTCAGTGTCGATGGAGCGGGACGTGCTGATGGTGAAAAATTGAGTGAGTTCATGCTCTGTAACGGAAACGGAGAACTTAAGAAAGATACCTCATGGAATAATGTAACGGGCGAAGGCAATGCAGTTACCGACTATGACGGAATTTTAATCAGATGTGATGACGGAGATATATATTGTACCAGGTGGAATGATAAGGACGTAAAACCGTCTGAAATCGATGTGTCGGGAAGAAAAATTGAATTTAAGGAAAATGCACCTGACATACCGGATGCTGCTGAGTATGCAGAATATACCGAGAACATACAGCTTTCCGAAGACGAATATAAGGATGAGGCAGCAGAAGACGAACAGGTGGCAGAAGAAAAACAGGATATACAGGACAGACAGACCGCAGAGGAAGCGGAAATAAATGCTGCTGAGGAAGAAACTGCATGCGGAAGAATGATGAAAACATATCCAAGGCTACCTCTTTTAGATGACAAGAGATTTATTGAATGTGTGCGTATAGTCCCACAGGACATAGGCAGTATGGATATGGCAAACTGGAAGCTGGGAACGAACAGCTTTCTTTCACACGGCTATTACAATTACAAGTATCTCATGCTTGGGAAGATTTTATTTGGCAACAAAGAAGAAAAATATGTAATAGGAGTACCCGGAGTATATTCCAACAAAGAAAAATATCTTGCAAATATGTTTGGATTTACAGTGTTTATTCCCGTAAAAAACATGCGTACAATGACTGGGAATTTCGGGTACTGGATAGTTGAAGTCGCAGAGTGAAATAATAAAAGAAGGCAGGTAAATACATGCTTACCGAAGATGAAAAATATATGAGGCAGGCGTTAAAGCTTGCGGAAAAGGCATATAAAAACGGAGACGTTCCGATAGGATGCGTAATTGTAAAAAACGGCAAAGTTATAGGCAGGGGTTATAACAGGAGAAATGCAGATAAGACAACTCTTGCACATGCAGAAATTCTGGCAATTAAGAAGGCGTCAAAGACAGTAGGAGACTGGAGGCTGGAAGAATGCAGGCTTTATGTTACGCTTGAGCCATGCCAGATGTGTTCGGGAGCCATTCTTCAGGCGAGAATTCCTGAGGTTATAATAGGGTGTATGAATCCGAAAGCAGGATGTGCAGGCTCGGTTATAAATCTTTTGGATATGGACGGCTTTAATCACAGAGTTAAAATAACAAATGGAGTTATGGAGTCCGAATGCTCCGAGCTTATGAAAAATTTCTTTAAGGAGCTTAGGAAAAACAAAGCTAAAAAGTCTGAGTGAAATAATTAAAAACATGTTTGACGTAAAGTGTTATGTCTGCTATACTTGTATAGCGTTTAAATAATATTGGTTATAAATCTTCCGTGCAGCCGGGGAGTTAGCGGTGCCCTGTACCTGCAATCCGCTATAGCAGGGGTGATGGTCGGTCTCGGGTCGTTTTTTGCGGAGCTGCCTCTGGTAAGTGGCGTTGATGTCCGGGTCCTGCGCGACGGAAACCTGTGAACCGTGTCAGGTCGGGAACGAAGCAGCACTAAGCAGGACCTTCCGGGTGCCGTAGGTTAGCCTGGGCTGAGTTAACTGCCGGAGTAACGTCCGTGAATACTTCACAAAACCGACCGCACGGTTTTTTTAACAAAATGAATATAAGCAAGCATGCATACCTGCTGATTGACTATTTGCTTTTATATATATTGCACAAAAATATAAAAAATTATAGAAAATTTTGTTGAAAAGTGTTATTATATAGAGTGCAAAATAAGAAAGTTAAATGGCAGTAAACGTGCTGATAACATATTACTATTTCAAGGGGCGAAAGTGATGAATTACTCAGAAGTAATTGAGTTTGTTAGAAAAATGACCTCTGATAATGACAGACCTCCTAATTATCCCTTTAGGAATCGTTTTGAGCATACTATGAGAGTATATAGATGGGCTATTAAGCTTCAGGCAAAGCTGGGAGGAGATTTGGACATCATTGTACTGGCGGCGCTTCTTCATGATGTTGGTTGGGACGGAGTGCGCCCACATGGCGAAGTGGGAGCTGAAATAGCAGTTGAATATCTTGACAGTATTGGTCTTGAACCTGAAAAAATAAAACGCATAGGCGAAATAATAATGATTCATTCCGACAAAGATACTGATAAGGATTTGTCACTTGAATGCAGAATTGTTATGGATGCCGACCTGCTGGATGAGGTGGGAGCAATAAGTGTTTTATGGGATTCTATGGCAACGGCAATAGAAGATGACCCAAGCTATAAAAAGGCATATTACAGAATAAAAGATTACTATAGAATCAATAAACCTAAGATTAAAAGATGCAAGACTGATGCCGGCAGAGCAGAATATACAAAAAGAATGCAGTTGTTGGAGAATTTTATATTTCAGTTGGAAAGAGAACTTTTTTAGGAGTGATTTTTATGATAAATAAAATTTGCAGAGTTGTCGGTGGAATTTTAATTGTATGTCTTGTGGTTTTTGGAATTTATAAGATTATGCCAAATCAGTACAGCTATATCATTGATTCCAAACTGCAAATGCTTTTTGACAGTGAAGCAAAAGAAATTATCGAAAAATATCAGGATGCAAAAGTAGTTAATAATACAAGCTATACTTATAAGCAGGTTTTGGAGGGTGCTCCTAAAAATCCATCATGGATACTTGAGACGGTAAACGAGGCAGAGGGTACCTATAAGCTTATTTATAACGGATATAAGATTAATTTTGAATTGGAAAAGGACGACGGCTCCGGGGATTTACAGGTTTATACCAATGCACATTTATGTGTTGAATTTTATATAACTGAAGGAGAAAAATCGGTTATAAACAGTATTTCCGTATATATAAATGGTGACCTTCAGAATGATCATTATAAGCAGGAGGTTTTTGACTTCCTTGCTCAAAATTTATAATATGATTTAACTATATTCCGGATTGATATGGAGGTAAGAAGATTATATGAAGCATCTTATTGACCCGATGGACCTTTCACCTGAAGAAATTGATGATATTTTGGCTTTGGCACAGGATATCATTTATGATAAAGATAAATATAGTGAGGTTTGTAAAGGTAAAAAACTTGCAACCCTGTTTTTTGAACCAAGTACGAGAACAAGACTCAGTTTTGAAGCTGCCATGATGGAATTGGGCGGTAATGTACTTGGTTTTTCTTCTGCTGACTCATCTTCATCGTCAAAAGGTGAGAGCGTGGGAGACACGGTACGCGTTGTGAGCTGTTATGCCGACATCATAGCCATGAGGCATCCTAAAGAGGGCGCACCAAAACTGGCGTCAATGGTATCGGGAGTTCCCATAATAAATGCCGGAGACGGAGGACATAACCATCCTACCCAGACGCTTACTGACCTGCTCACTATATTAAGAGAGAAGGGCAGACTGGACAATTACACAATAGGATTTTGCGGAGATTTGAAATTCGGAAGAACGGTACACTCTCTGATAAAGGCATTGTCCAGATATGAAAATATAAATTTTGTTCTTATATCACCGAGAGAGTTAAAAGTTCCAGAATATATTATCACAGAAATTTTTGAAAAGAATAATATAAAATACAGGGAAGTAACTTCCATGGAGGAGGTTATACATGAACTGGATATCCTTTACATGACAAGAGTACAGAGAGAACGCTTTTTTAACGAGGCTGATTATATAAGGCTTAAAGATACATATATTCTTGACAGGGCAAAACTAAAAAATGCAAAAGAAGACCTTGTAATTCTTCATCCGTTGCCAAGGGTAAATGAAATTTCGGTTGCTGTGGATGATGACCCGAGAGCGTGCTATTTTAAACAGGCATTGAACGGTAAATATGTAAGAATGGCACTTATAATGACGCTTCTGGGATTAAAGGGGGTAATGAGGTGAAAATTGACAGTATTCAGAACGGAATAGTTTTGGACCATATAACGGCGGGTAAAGCCATGCAGATATATTATGACCTTGGGCTTGATGAACTGGACTGCAGCGTGGCAATTATAAAAAATGTCAAGAGCAATAAAATGGGAAAAAAAGATATCATAAAAATTGATAAGGAATATGACGTAAATCTTGATGTAATAGGATATATAGACCCCGACGTAACCGTCAGCATAATAAAAGACGGGAAAATGTGGGAAAAGAAAAAGGTGGCTCTGCCCAAAAAACTTATAGATATAAAAAAGTGTAAAAATCCAAGATGCATTACCTCTACAGAACAGGGTATACAACATATTTTCAAACTCACTGATGAAAAAAACAGAATTTACAGATGTATTTACTGTGAGGCTGACAAGTAAATTTCATCAAATTTAAGGATTGAGGTTTACATTTTTTTCTTATGTGTTATAATTTATAAGATTATGTATGCCAATCCGTGTAAAAGTGGGTTGAGACAGAGGTGTAATTATTATGGAACAATATGCAATAAAGGGTGGCAAAGCTCTTGAAGGAGAAGTTACCATTGCCGGAGCTAAAAATGCGGCGTTGGGAATTCTTGCGGCAGCAGTAATGACCGATGATGAGTGTATAATAGAGAATGTCCCTGACGTAAGCGATACAAGGACACTCCTTAAGGCTATAGAGAATATCGGTGCTACTGTTAAATATATTGATAAACATACGGTATCCATATGCGGAGGAAGCATAGTAAGTGACGGTAATCTGTGTGTTGATGATGAGTATATAAGAAAAATAAGAGCATCATACTATCTTTTGGGTGCTCTTCTAGGTAAATATAAGTATTCTCAGGTGGCTCTTCCGGGAGGCTGTGACATTGGCTCGAGACCTATAGACCAGCATATTAAAGGCTTTGAAGCACTTGGTGCAAAGGTAAGTATGGTAAACGGCGGAAAAATCACCGCAAAAGCAGACAGACTTATTGGAAACCATATATATCTGGATGTGGTTTCGGTAGGGGCAACAATAAATATCATGATGGCTGCGGCGCTTGGAGAGGGAAAGACTACCATAGAAAATGCGGCAAAAGAGCCTCACATAGTTGATGTTGCAAACTTCCTGAATACAATGGGTGCTAATATAAAGGGTGCCGGAACAGATGTTATAAGGGTAAGAGGAGTAAGCAGACTGCATGGTGCGGAATATTCCATTATTCCTGACCAGATTGAAGCAGGGACCTTTATGACTATGGCAGTAGCAACAAGAGGAAATATTTTAATAAAAAATGTAATACCTAAACACCTTGAGGCAATATCTTCAAAACTTAGTGAAATAGGGGCTACGGTTATAGAATATGATGATTCTGTGAGAGTTATGGCAGACGGAGTCTTAAAGCCTACTCAGATAAAAACACTTCCTTATCCGGGATTTCCTACAGACATGCAGGCACAAATGGCAGCAACACTCGCTTTATCTGAGGGAACAAGTATAATTACGGAAAGCATATTTGAAAACCGTTTCAGATATGTAGCAGAACTTATAAGAATGGGTGCTGATATCAGAGTTGAAGGGAATTCTGCCATAATAAAAGGAGTTCCTAAATTCAGCGGAGCAAATGTTCAGGCTTCAGATTTAAGGGCAGGCGCGGCATTAGTTATAGCGGCACTTGCGGCAGAAGGAATAAGCATCATAGATGATATAAAGTACATAAAAAGAGGATATGAAGATTTCGATGAAAAGATAAGAGCTGTCGGCGGAGAGATTGAAATCGTAGATACCGAAAAAGATATTCAAAAATTCAAACTCAGGGTTGGCTAAGCCTGCCTTGAGTTTTTTAGCAAGGAGGGTTAAAATGGCAAAGAAACCATATTACATTACTACTGCCATAGCATATACATCAGGCAAGCCTCATATAGGCAATACCTATGAGATAGTATTGGCGGACAGTATTGCACGTTACAAAAGATTTGTAGGTTATGACGTAAGATTTCAGACAGGAACAGACGAGCACGGACAAAAGATAGAGACCAAGGCTTTTGAAAATTTCTCTACACCAAAGGAATTCGTGGATGAGGTTTCTGGAGAAATAAAGAGAATCTGGGACCTTATGAATACTTCATATGATAAATTTATCAGAACTACTGACGAAGAACATGAGAAGCAGGTACAGAAAATATTTAAAAAACTCTATGAGAAGGGAGATATTTATAAGGGTGAATATGAAGGAATGTATTGTACTCCATGTGAGTCCTTCTTTACACCATCCCAGCTTGTGGACGGAAACTGCCCTGACTGCGGAAGGCCATGCCAGCCGGCAAAAGAGGAGGCATACTTCTTTAAGCTCAGCAAATATGCGGACAGGCTTATTGAACATATAAATACCCACCCTGAGTTTATCCAGCCTGAGTCAAGAAAAAATGAAATGATGAATAATTTCCTGCTTCCGGGGCTTCAGGACCTCTGCGTTTCCAGATCTTCTTTTAAGTGGGGCGTCCCTGTGGATTTTGACCCTAAGCATGTTATATATGTTTGGATAGATGCACTCTCAAACTACATTACGGGACTTGGTTATGACGTTGACGGAAACAGCAGTGAACTGTATCACAAATACTGGCCTGCGGATTTGCACCTTATAGGAAAGGATATATTAAGATTCCATACCATTTACTGGCCTATTATGCTTATGGCATTAGACCTTCCTCTTCCAAAGCAGATATTCGGACATCCGTGGCTTATCCAGAGTGACGGTAAGATGAGTAAGTCCAAAGGAAATGTACTGTATGCAGATGATATGGTGGATTTGTTTGGAGTGGATGCAGTAAGATATTTTCTGCTTCATGAAATGCCGTTTGAAAATGACGGGGTTGTCTCATGGGAGCTTCTGATTGAGCGTATAAATTCGGATTTGGCAAATACGCTTGGAAATCTGGTAAACAGAACTGTATCAATGTGCAATAAGTACTTTGACGGAGTAGTTACTAATGCGGACATTTCTCTTGATGTGGATGATGACCTGAAAAATACGGTAATAAATACACGTCTTAAAGTAAATGAATGTATGGATAAGCTTCGTGTTGCGGATGCCATAACAGAGATATTTAATCTCTTTAAGAGATGCAATAAATACATTGACGAGACAATGCCTTGGACTCTTGCAAAAGAAGGTGATATGAACGACAGGCTTAATACTGTGCTTTACAACCTTGTTGAGAGCATTGTAGTAGGAGCAACCCTGCTTGAGCCTTTTATGTCTGAAACATCTGAAAAGATACTTGCACAGCTTAACGCAGAAAAAAGAAAGGTTACTGAGCTTTCACAGTTCGGTCTTTACCCTTCGGGAAACAAGGTTACGGATAAACCGGAAATTCTTTTTGCAAGAATAGATACAGAAAAAATGCTTGAGGAAATAGAAAAGAGATTTCCTTCACAGGTGACTGCCGAGCAGGAAGTAAAAAAGACCCCAAAGCATGAAAAGATAGAAATACCTTCGGTGGAGGCTGTGGTAAAGGAACAGATAACCATTGAAGAATTTGACAAAATGCAGCTTCAGATGGGTGAAATTATCTCATGTGAAGAGGTGCCTAAGTCTAAAAAGCTTCTCGTATCACAGGTAAAAATAGCAGGAAGAACTCTTCAGATAGTTTCGGGAATAAAGAATTTCTATAAACCTGAAGATATGGTAGGAAAGAAGGTAGTTGTAATAACAAACTTAAAGCCTACAAAGCTTGCCGGAGTCCTGTCCGAGGGAATGCTTTTATGTGCTGAGGATTTTGACGGAAATCTTGCACTTCTTACTGCCGAAAAAGACATGCCGGCAGGAGCAATGATAAGTTAATAATTTAATGAATATACAGGAAAAGAGCAGTTCTTCTAAAGGAGAGCTGCTCTTTCTTTTGTTTTACTTTTTATAAAAGTTATGTTAGTATAAAGACAGTTGTATGCATAAGGAGGATGCAATTTTTGAAAAGTTTAGAAACTTTAGCGCCAGTGCTTTCTTCGCAAATTAATGAAGAGAGACGACGAGGTAAAGAGTTTATCGAAGATTCGGCGGATGCTCTTTCGCTTTTTTGCACAAGCGTTATTTATAATTTCAAATACGTCGGTGACGGCGGAACAAAGATTATAAGTGTGCAGATTATATATTGAAGAATTAGTCATATATTTAAATAAAGAAAACATATTTTTTAGAAAAAGCAAGGAGAATTATATGTGCGGAATTATTGGATATACAGGTGTGCTTCCTGCAAAGGATATACTTATTGACGGTCTGGAACGCCTGGAATACAGAGGCTATGACAGTGCAGGAATAGCACTTTTAGAGGATAATAATATTATATTAAAAAAGAAAACAGGAAAGGTTGCAGGTTTAAGGGAAGCTGCAGGGGACATTAAATCTGACTCTGCATGCGGAATAGGCCATACAAGATGGGCGACACACGGAGGAGTTACGGATATAAACGCGCATCCTCATAAGTGCGGACAGGTGGCGCTTATTCATAACGGTATAATTGAAAATTACCGTGAACTTATAGTTGAATATGGATTAAATGAAAAACTGGTATCTGAAACTGATACTGAGGTTGTTGCGGCGCTTTTGGATAAATTATATGAAGGCGACCCGGTATGTGCCATAAGGAAGGCCGTTAAAAGGCTTGCGGGCTCCTTTGCCCTATGCATAATGTTTGCTGATAAGCCGGGAAAAATATATGCAGTAAGAAATGTAAGTCCTATGATAGCTGCTTCATGTGATGAAGGCTCGATAATTGCGTCAGATTTAACGGCAGTCATCGCTTTTTCAAAGAAGTATTTTGTCGTTCCTGAGTACCATATTCTTACTCTTGACAAGAATGGTATAAAGGTAGAAGATTTAAAAGGAAATGTTGTCACTCCTGAGATACTGGAGGTAAACTGGGACATAACTTCGGCTCAAAAGGGAGGTTATCCTCACTATATGCTGAAGGAAATTTATGACCAGCCGGAAGCACTCAGAAATACCGTGACACCGAGAGTTAAGGATGGTCTGCCGTATCTTCTGGATGACGGAATTCCTGATGATATATTTAAAGAATTTCAGAATATTATGGTAGTTGCGTGCGGAACGGCAATGCATGCAGGTATGGTGGGAAAGGCTTTAATTGAAAAGAAACTTAGAATACCTGTTACGGTAGAGATTGCATCGGAGTTCAGATATAAGGACCCGATTATAGATGAAAAAACACTTACTATTGTTTTATCACAGTCGGGTGAGACGATAGATACATTAGAGGCTCTTAAGCTTGCGCAGAAAAAAGGCTCTAAAGTGCTTTCGATTGTGAATGTGAAGGGCTCCACAATAGCCAGAGAGAGCGATTATGTCTTATATACACATGCAGGTCCTGAAATTGCCGTGGCGAGTACAAAGGCATATACAGTTCAGGTGGCTGCCATGTATATTTTAGCCTGCAAAACAGGTCTTGAAAGAGGCATTATGGATGAGGCTTCTGCAAGAGACTTTATGGCAAAACTTATGAATGCAGGAGAAATTATTGAGGAGACTCTTAAAAATGCAAATAACATAAAGCTTATTGCAGAAGAAATAAAAATGGCGCCTGATGTATTTTATATAGGCAGAGGACTTGATTACACAATGAGTCTTGAAGCTTCTCTTAAGCTTAAGGAAATTTCATATATTCATGCCGAGGCATATGCGGCAGGAGAGCTTAAACATGGAACTATAGCTCTTATTACCGAAAATGTTCCTGTAATAGCCATAGCTACTCAGGAGGATGTATACAGCAAGGTAATTTCAAATATAAGGGAAGTTAAATCCAGAGGAGCATATGTGGTACTTGTCAGTGAAGATGATGAGATTAATGATTCAAACATATGCGACAGGCAGATAAAAATACCTCACCTGGAGGGCGAATTTACGGCTTTTGCTACTGCTGCAGTGTTACAGCTTATAGCATATTATACTTCTGCTTCAAAGGGACTGGATGTTGACAAACCAAGAAATCTTGCTAAGTCAGTAACCGTAGAATAAACATATTTTGATACAGTACAGACGGAGGTTATTATGGTCACAAATGACGCTACAATTATCAAGGTAAAACATGAATTATTATATGAGGTGGCAAAGGCGGCCTTTGAGGGAAAGCTCGAGGAAATGAAGGATGTCATTCCTTATAAAATGAGTCCGGGACCGAAGGCAAAATACCGTTGCTGTGTTTATAAGGAAAGAGAAGTAAACAGGGAAAGAATCCGTCTTGCAAGCGGAAAACATATTGGTGAAAAGGACAACGGGCTGGTTGTACAGGTAATTACTCCGGCCTGTGAAGGCTGTCCGATTTCCCGGTATGTAGTAACGGATAACTGTCAGAACTGCATGGGAAAGGCTTGTATATCCTCATGTAAATTCGGAGCCATAAGCGCAGGAAGAAAGAGGACTTACATTGACCCAGATAAATGTCGTGAGTGTGGTATGTGTGCGAAGGCGTGTCCTTATAATGCCATAGCTGACCTTATTAGACCTTGTAAAAGAAGCTGCCCGGTAGGTGCCATAACAATGGACGATAACGGTATCTGCCAGATAGATGCCTCAAAGTGCATTGAATGTGGTAAATGTATACATAGCTGTCCGTTTGGTGCGATTTCATCTAAAACTTTTATAGTGGATATAATAAATGACATAAGAGCCGGCAAGAAGGTAATAGGAATGGTGGCGCCTGCCACGGAGGGGCAGTTCGGTGCTGAAATTACCATGCAGAGCTGGAGAACGGCTCTGAAAAAGATAGGTTTTGCCGATATGGTTGAAGTGGGACTTGGCGGTGACCTGACTGCATATTCTGAGGCGGCAGAGTGGGCGGAAGCCTACAAAGAAGGCAAAAAAATGACTACCTCCTGCTGCCCTGCTTTTTATAATCTTATTGAAAAACACTATCCTGAGCTTTTGGGAAATGCTTCTACTACAGTATCTCCTATGTGCGGAGTATCACGTATGTTAAAAGCTAAGGACCCGGAAGTAAAAACGGTATTTATAGGACCTTGTATTGCCAAAAAGAGTGAGGTCATAAACGGAAGAATCGAAGGAAATGCTGACTATGCCCTTACATATGGTGAAATAAGAGCCATGTTCAGGGCGAAAGGTGTAAAACTTGAGCCTGAAGAAAATATCAATCAGCAGGCAAGTGTATTCGGTAAGAGGTTTGGAAACGGAGGCGGAGTTGCAAATGCCGTAATTGAAGCCATGAAAGAGATGGGAGTAGATACGAGCGAGATAAAGACCTGCGTGTGTGACGGTGCGGATGAATGTAAAAAAGCACTTCAGCTCCTTAAACTCGGAAGACTTCCTGAGGACTTTATAGAGGGTATGGCATGTCAGGGAGGATGCGTAGGCGGACCGAGCAGGCATATGGAAATAAATCAGGCAAAGAGGGCAAGAGACCTTCTTATTGCTCAGGCGGACGACAGAAACATAGAAGAAAATTTGAGCGGATACAATCTGGATTCCTTCTCAATGATAAGAAGCAAAAAACAATCCGACGAAGCGGCTGTATCTGAGGAATAAATAATAAAACAAGGCACGGAGTAAAATAATCTCCGTGCCTTTTATAACCTGTCTTTATATTTTATTCAGCATCACTTGGTGTTGCCACCGGTGTGTTTGAAGTTGCTATAATGGCAGAGTCTATCAAAAGAAAATCTTCATCGCTGATGTAATATGAATCGTCACTCAATATTATTTTCACGGTAATTGTTACAGGGTCGGCATAGGTTATTTCATTTACGGAATCCTGAAGAATTGAAATTATGCCGGAGGCAAATTCGTTTTCGTATTCTGCACGCTCGTAGTTGTTAAATTCACCATTTTCAACCCTTGTATTAAACTGTGAAACATATGAGTTTATTTCATCTTCTGATTGTGCCAGTATATTTATCGGGTATATTGTAACGTCAACATAATAGACGTCATCTTTTTCATATGCAGTGGAAACTTCGTATTTTGTCTTGCTGTAAATGTTTTTTGCAAGTTCAACAAGCAGAGGTCCTAAAGAACTGTCGTTAGATATTTCAAGTCCGTAGTAAGTGATAAGATTTTCTGACAGCCTTGTTGCGTTTGCAAGGTAAAGAGCTTCGGCATCTGTCTCATTGGCACCGGTTGCTTCCAGATATTCATCTGAAACCCCAAGATAATTTGCAGTAATAAGACTCTCGACATATGCCTTATATTTTTCAGGCTTTTTGCTGAAAGAACAGCCGGAAATAAGTATAAGCATCATGGAAAGTACAATTACTGATATTTTTTTTAATTTATATCCTGCCATATTTAACCTCCGATATAATTTTAACCATTTTCACGCGAAGCGTTTTATTATTATATCACACAGAAAATTATAATTCCATACTATTTTAAAAGTTCACCGGATACACATAAAAAACACATAAAAAATAGGTGCATATTGCTGTTTTATGTGTTATACTTACTCTATTAAAGTATGCGAAAATCTGACAGGGTATAGCAGATAAACTGCTTGCCTGATGTAATCACAGGAAGGGGAAAATTAATAATGGATAGACAGTTAAAAACAGTTTCTTTTGGCGGATATGATAAGAAAGCAGTTGAGACTTATATTGAAGAAATAAAAGCGGAGTATGAAGGAGAAATTGCAAAACTCAAGGAAAACGCTTTAAAGCTTAGTGATACCGTAAAAAACCTTCACACAATGCGTGAAGTTAATATGAATGAATCCAAGTCCACTGTAGACAATCTGAAGAACGTAAATGACAGTCTTCAGACTGAGGTAACAAATCTTAAGAAGGAACTTGAGAAATATAAGAATAAAGAAATTGAGTCGGCAAGCAGATATGAATCCATATCCAGAACACTGCTTGAGGCAAGAGAGAGTGCCGATGCACTTGTAAAAAAGACAGAGGAAGAATGTCAGGCAAAGATAGATGAAACTGAAGCTTATTGTAATCAGTTGACGGAACAGACACAGAATGACTGTGAAGCACTTAAGAATCAGACTACTTATGATTGTGAAAAGTTAAGTGAAGAGACAAAGAGTGCATGTCAGGAAATGAAAGAGACAACCTTTGCAAATTGTGACAGCCTTAAGAGAAAGACAAAAGAAGAGACAGATGCACTGATTGAAGAAACAAATAGTAAGTGCGAGGAAATGATGACAAATACTACAAATGAATGTGAAAGCATGAAAGCACAGGCAAGGGCTGAAGTATATAATACAAGGATGACGGTTAAAAAGGAATGTGAAAGCATAAGTGATTTTATAGCCCAGCTTATGACCTCAGTTGACAATGTAGTAGCTTCCTGCAAAGAGACAAAGGAATTTGCAGACAGTGCATTTGGTGATTTATCATCACAGGAATAAGGGGATTCCAAAAAAATGGGGGCATGTTTATGTCCCCGTTTTTAAGAGTACGCAGTACTTTATGCGTCGGGAGGTGATTTAATATGCAAATTGAAAATGAATATCTGCTCAGGGCATTATATAAATCGAAAAGCTTTATAATTGTGAAGCGCTTTAAGGTAGACAGTTCAGGCGAAAAAAGCAAGTTGGAATACATCTCACCCAATGCAGACATATTTGGGTTGAATCCTGATACTCTTAAACAGGGATACAGACTTCTGGAAGACTATGTACATCCTGAAGACAGAAATGATTTTGTGGAAGCCATACACATGTCTTATGCCCAGAAAAATGATTTTTCCTGTGAAACAAGACTCGTGGGAGACGACGGAAAAATAAGATGGGTAAATGTTGAAATATGTCTTTCGGAAGTAAATGATGATGGTTTTCTGGTAGAGATAATAATGACAGATATTTCCGACAGAAAGAAGCTGACTGCCGTTCCTGATACTTCTTATGTTAAACCGGAAAAAGAAAACAAACCTCAGGATATAAGCAGTTTTGAAGGCGAAAAGCTGAATATGATATTTGAAAACGGAAATATAGCAAAGATGTTATATGCAGTTGCAGATATAGACGGGTTTTATTCGGCGATAATAGATAAAGAAGGAAATATTATAGTGCCTCCTAATGGTCAGTCAAATTATCTTGGTGAATTTTATGATATTTTGGAAAGACCTAAATTTAAGGAAATATATGAAGTAATAAAAAATACTATAGAAGACGGAGGACTTCCTGTTATTATGGAAACGGATGAACTGAGGTCCGGAAGTCTGATAGTTGCATCTCCTCTCAGAATAGGAGATAAATATATAGCAACATGGATTTTGTTTGCATATGACAGGTCCCATGCGGAAAAACTCAGAGGCTCTTATTCTCAGCAGGGGATTATAGCTAATATGATGTCTCAGTATATTTACAGTATTTATAATGAGAGAAGGGAATCATCAGCTTTAAGGGACATTGAGAGGGAGCTGGAAAGAGAAATACGTCAGAAGGAGATTATTACGGACACACTGGGACTTATGTCCGTCAGTGTAGAGCAGGCAATAGAAAATCTCTTTGAAAAAGCAGGCAGATTTTTAGATTTGGATAAAATAATATTATATACTTTATCCGATGATAATGCGCAGGAGAATAAGAAGTTTTACATGAGAAATTTCTGGACTGCGGGAGACGATAATGGGCAGAAAGAATTGTTTGGAGAGCTTTTTTTAAGAGAAAAATTAATAATGACAGAAAAAAGAGCCGTAAAAGAGGGTATATTATTTGTAGATAACAGTAATATTACAAATGAAATAAGAGTCGGAGTAATGAAAGGTATCATGCGTGCCGTCATGGCATTTCCGATTGTTGTAAACGGTGTGTTTTACGGCTGGCTTGCATTTATAGAAAGTAAGCATGAGCGTGTCTGGACAGACAGCGAAAAAACCTTTGCAAAAGAGCTGTCGCGTCTGGTACAGCGAATGATGAGACAGGATATAGGAGAAGGAATTACAAAAAAGGTTAATAAATATCTTCTTGACACATACAATTATCTTAAAGTGGGGATATTTATTAGAGACACATATACAGGCGAGGTGCTTTTTTCAAATAAAAGTCTGAATCACATGATAGGGTATGACCTGAAAGGAAAAGACAGCAGAGTAATCATGACAGACCTTCATGATAAATTTGACGATATGGCAGGAATGAGAAATCTTGAAGTAACAAAAAATAAAGTTATGACATGGAGAAAATACTTAAGTGTGCTGGATGCCATAGTTGACATTACTGAAATTCAGATAGAATGGACAAGTGGGGACCCCGCATCAATGGTAATAATAAGATGGGCACAGGACTGATAATATGAAAAGAGTAGTTCATCAATTCGGAAGGAGTTTTTGATATATATGGCAAGTTCGGATATCGGAATAGACCTTGGTACAGCCAGTATTCTGGTCTATGTAAAAGGCAAGGGAGTTGTGCTTAAGGAGCCGTCAGTAGTAGCATATGACAGAGATACAAATAAGATAAGGGCCATAGGTGAGGAAGCAAGACTGATGTTGGGAAGAACTCCCGGAAATATTGTGGCAGTCAGGCCTCTCAGGCAGGGTGTAATATCAAATTACACGGCAACTGAAAAAATGCTGAAATATTTTATTCAGAAGGCAGTGGGAAAGAATTTCTTTGGAAGAAGACCGCGTATAAGCGTATGTGTTCCTTCGGGTGTAACCGAGGTTGAAAAACGTGCGGTGGAAGATGCTGCTTATCAGGCAGGTGCCAGAGATGTGACGATTATAGAGGAGCCTGTGGCTGCGGCAATAGGAGCCGGCATTGACATAAACAGAGCCTGCGGAAACATGATAGTGGATATAGGAGGAGGTACAACCGATATTGCGGTTATATCTCTTGGAGGTACGGTTGTAAGTACCTCGATAAAAACTGCCGGAGATGATTTTGATGAAGCAATAGTAAGGTTTATGAGAAAAAGACATAACCTTCTCATTGGTGAAAGAACGGCGGAAGAAATAAAGATTAATATCGGCACATGTTATAAACGTCCTGAGAATATCTCCATTGACATAAGGGGAAGAAATCTCGTTACGGGACTTCCGAAAACAGTTACGGTTACATCAGATGAAACTGAAGAAGCTTTGAGAGAATCAACTTCCCAGATTGTTGAAGCTGTACATTCCGTATTGGAGAGGACACCTCCTGAGCTTGCAGCGGATATTGCTGACAGAGGAATAGTGCTTACAGGAGGAGGCTCGCTTTTACATGGTCTGGAGGAGCTTATAGAAGAAAAAACCGGAATTACTACCATGACTGCCGAAGACCCGCTTACGGCAGTTGCAATCGGTACCGGAAAATATGTGGAATTATTTAATGACAAAAAGAAATAGGACTTATGGAACGGGAAGGATATATAGAAAAAGTAATATATAAAAATGATGACACGGGATATGCTGTATTTTCAGTGGAAACTGAGGACGGTGAAGAAACCTTTGTGGGAACTCTGTTTGGTGCCGGAGAAGGCATGTATATATCTGCTGAAGGCGAGTATGTACGGCACCCGCGTTATGACATACAATTTAAGTTTTCAAAATGTGAAATGAAAATGCCCGAAAATACTCTTGGTATTGAAAGGTATCTTGGCTCAGGAATTATAAAAGGTATTGGAGAAGTACTTGCAAAAAGGATTGTAAAAAAATTTAAAGCAGACACCTTGAGGATTATTGATGAGGAGCCGGAGAGACTTGCTGAAGTAAAGGGCATATCGGAGAGAATGGCGAGAAGCATAGCGGTATCTTATTCCGAAAAAAAGGAATTTCAGGAAGTAATAATATTCCTTGGAGAATACGGAATAAATCCCAATCTCGCCATGAAAATTTATAATGAATACGGAGACGATACATACAACATAGTAAAGGGAAATCCATATCAGATAGCGGAGGATATAGCAGGAATAGGCTTTAAGACGGCTGATGAAATAGCCATGAAGGCAGGTATTTCCGTAGATTCGGTATACAGAAAAAGGTCTGCTGTTATTTATACCTTAAATCAGGCGGCAGGACTGGGACATATCTTTTTGCCAAAGAAGCTTCTTATGGCAAATGTAAAGTCACTTCTGGGAATATCCGACGAATATGGGTACGAAGAACTTTTTCATGATGAATTTTTTGATGAAACAGATTCTTTTGATGAAGAGATTAATGATGTTCTGATTGAGCTTGCACTGGAAAATAAGGTAGTTATAAAAAGCATTGTGCAGGATGAAAACGGAAATATTTTTTTTGATTCTGAGGCAGAGGGATATCATACGGAGGCGGTTTACACAGGCTATAATTATTACATGGAGCTTAACAGCGCAGGTCTTTTAAGCGACCTGCGTCTTGATTTTGAAATTCCTGATTCTGAAATGGAAGATGAGCTGAAAAAAATAGAAGAGAAAACGGGGATAACTTTGGAGGAATCCCAGAGAAAAGCTGTAAAAAGTGCCTTTAATTCCGGGGTCGCAGTAATAACTGGAGGTCCGGGTACCGGTAAGACTACAATAATAAGAGCGATTATAGATTATTATCAGAATCGTGGCATGCAGATAGAGCTTTGTGCACCTACGGGAAGAGCTGCAAAGAGAATTACGGAATCTACCGGATATAAAGCACAGACAATTCACAGGCTATTGGAATTTTCGGGAATACCGGGTGATGAAGGCGGTACGGTCCTTAAATTTGGCAGAAATGCTGAAAACCCTCTTGAGTGTGATGCAGTCATAGTGGATGAGATGTCGATGGTGGACAGTTATATTTTTTATGCCCTTCTTCAGGCAATTCCTCATGGGACGAGACTTATTCTCGCAGGGGATATAAATCAGCTTCCTTCTGTCGGGGCAGGTAATGTGCTTCATGATATAATTGCCAGCGGATGCTTTCCTGTTACGGAACTTACAAAGATATTCCGTCAGGATGAAGAGAGTAAGATTATAGAAAATGCTCATAAAATAAAGGAAGGGGAGCATATAGTAATAAGTAATAAAAGCAGGGATTTCTTTTTTATACCGAGAAATAATGCGGAAAGTGTCATTGAGGAGCTGAATAAACTCATACTTAATAACCTTCCTAAGTTTTTGAACATAAAACCTGAGGAAATTCAGGTACTTACACCTATGAGAAAGTATGAACTCGGAGTGGAAAATCTGAATAATAAACTTCAGCAGGCTATGAATCCTCCTGACATCAGCAAAAAAGAAAAAGTCAGGGGAAATATTATCTTCCGTGAGGGAGATAAGGTTATGCAGATAAAGAATAATTATAAAATCGAATGGAAAATATACGGCGAAGGCGGAAATTTCCTTGTTGAAGAAGGCATAGGCATATTTAACGGTGATATGGGTACTGTTAAAATGATAAACGATTTTGACGAAGAAATGACAGTATTGTTTGATGACGGAAGGGAAGCCGTATACGGTTATAATATGCTGGACGAGCTGGAGCATGCATTTGCGATTACCATACATAAGTCCCAGGGAAGTGAGTATCCTGCCGTAATTTTACCAATAATGACGGGACCTAAAAAGCTTCTCAGCAGAAATCTGCTTTATACGGCAGTTACCAGGGCAAAAAGAATGGTGGTTATACTGGGAAATATAAATCTTGTAAATGGTATGATAGATAATGTTGAAGAACAAAAGAGATATACAAGTTTTGCAGAAAGGCTGGTAGAAATCTGTTACGGAATTTAAATAATATTAAAAATAAAACAGACAGGGCTTTGGATTTGATATTTCCTGCCAGATGTCCGTTATGTGACGGTGTTCTGGAATTCGGAAAGAGAGGTCCGTGTGAAAAGTGCAGATACAGTCTCCCGTATGTAAAGGAGCCGGTGTGTTTTAAGTGCGGCAGGGAGATTTCTGATGATGAGTCTGAGTATTGCGGAGACTGTGCAAAAAAACCAAGGAGTTTTAACGGCGGGTTTCCGCTTTTAAATTATGTGGAGCCGGCGGTATCTTCCGTATTAAGATTAAAATATAAGGGAAGACAGGAGTATGCCCCGTTTTATGCAAAGGAGACAGTAAGAAAATATGGGGATATATTTAAAGGTCTGGGAATAGATGCAATAATTCCGGTACCGCTTTATAAGAGAAAATTAAAATCACGCGGATTTAATCAGGCGGAGCTTCTCGCAAGGGAAATATCAAGGCTTACACGGATTCCGCTTAGGACGGACATTCTTATAAGAATAAATGATACAATTCCGCAGAAAAAGCTGAGTACTTCAGAAAGGGAGGAAAATCTTATTAATGCCTTTACTGTAAAGGGAAAAATAAACTTGGAAAAAGTTCTTATTGCAGATGATATTTATACTACGGGAGCAACCATAGAAGCATGTACTCAGGCATTGAAAAAGAACGGGGTAAAGCGTGTTTATTATACAAGCATCTGTATAGGAAAATCTTAAGAATTACGCATATTAAAAAAATAAAATTCATAAAAATATACATAAAGCATGACATGAGGAGATACATATGTTTAACAAAAAGAAAGGAATGCTCTTATGTATATTTTTTGTTTTATCAATAATTATGACCTCCTGCGGAGGAAAAGACGATTACGGAAAAAAGGATGTGGATTTTACTGTCTGTGATGAATCAAGAATTCCTGATGAGCTGAAAGAAATTATAGATGAAAAGAAAAATGATGTATTTAAGATAAGTTATGCCAATAACAGCTATTTTTATATTGCTATAGGATATGGTAAGGTGGAACAGAGTGATTTAAGAATAGTGGTAAATGACCTTTATGTAACTGACAGCGCCCTGTATGTTGACACGACACTTATTACGGACAAAGCAAGCCCGGGAGATGCAGATTCAGATAATTCTTTATCGGCAAACGGCTCCATGTATCCTTATATCGTAATAAAATGTGAAAAGTATGATTTGCCCGTCATATTTAATACAGACTGATGAATATAATTATAACAGGTAATTAGTCTTAATATATGAGAAATGCAGGAGGGCATTAAATGGAATTAATAAAAAAAGAAATACATACAAGCGTGCTCAGGGCTTCCAAATATACACAGGTAACGATAGATGAGGATTTTAACGTGCCTGATGCAAAGCCTGATATAGAAAAAATTATTACATATCGCGGGACTTCCGTGATTGACGAGGTCACGCCATACGAAAACAAGGTAAAGATTATTGGAACGGTATGTTTTTCGGTACTTTATAAAACAGTAAATGAAGAAAACGGCGTACTGGGGCAGGTGGAAGTTTTTTCAAGTGAGATTCCTTTTGAGGATATCGTAAATGTGGACGGTGCAGATGATTCAGATTATGCGGAAGTGCGCTCAGTATTAGAAGATTTGTCTGTAACCATGATTAATTCCCGTAAGTTTGAGGTAAGGGGACTTGTAGGAAATGCCCTTATGGTATACTGCAAAAAAGATGTAAATGCGGCATCCAGAATTGATAACGGACAGGGTATAGAGTGCAGGTATAAAGAAATCAATTTTACAAATATGGAGTTAAATAAACATGAGGTTATAAGGCTTCGAGAAGAAGCTGAAATCCCGAGAAGCAAGTCAAATATAAAAGAAATCATATGGCACAGTGCAGCCTTAAGAAATACAGAAACAAGGATTGTTTCAGATAAACTGCAGATAAGAGGTGAGTTAGAGCTCTTTGCCATATATAGAAGTGAGGAAGAAGGGATTCCGCTTCAATATGTGAGCATGACACAGGATTTTTCACAGGAGACGGAGCCGGGAGAAACTGATGAAGATATGATTATTGAAGCCCTTGTGACACTCGGAAAGGGCGATGTAAGCGTAAGACCGGATGCAGACGGAGAGCCAAGGGTAATATTAATGGAATATAACCTTGATATAAAAATCAAGGGATTTGCAGACGAAAGCCTGACTCTCATAAGTGATATGTATTCACCGGATGCCGAGCTGAGTATGATGACTGAAGAATGTTCTTATGAAAACCTTCTTATGAAAAACAGCGCCAAAACCAAGGTGACGGGAAAAGAAAGACTAAGAGGAAGTAATGCAAAAATAATGCAGGTATGCTCTGTGGAAGGCGATGTGGAGCCGGATAATGTTGTAACTGATAAAGAAAGCATAACAGTTTCAGGCATTGTAAAGGCTGTGATTTTATATGTTTCGGCAGATGACGATAATCCGTTTGCAGCATGGAATACGGAAATTCCGTTTGAATATACCGTAAACACCGTTCCCGTGAGTGAAAATGATTCCATAAGAATCATACCAAGTCTTGAACATATAAGCGTACAGCTTCTTGGAATTGATGAGGTTGAGATAAAGGCAACGGTAAATCTGGATATAACAATATTTGCAAAAGGAAAAATAAATACCATTTCTGATATTGAGGTGCTTCCTATTGACAGTGCAAAAAAGGCGGCTATGCCGGAAATTGTCGGATATATAGTAAAGCCTGAGGATAATCTTTGGTCAATAGCAAGAAAATATTATTCAACAACCGACAGTATAAAGGCATTAAATAATCTGGAAAGCGATGAAGTAATGGCAGGTGATAAACTGATAATAGTAAAATCCTAAAAAATTGGTGTTTTTATTGCAAAAGTAACCGGAGGACGTTAAAATAAGAGTATGTGTATATTGTATACAGCATACTCTTTTTTTATGATTCCGCCGACAAATGGGAGGGGGACAGTATTATGATAAAATTAAAGGCATATGCAAAGGTAAATCTGGGTCTGGATATTATCGGAAGACGGGAGAATGGATATCATGACGTAAGAATGATAATGCAGTCTGTGGATTTATTTGATGTTCTGACATTTGAAAAAACAGAAAATAAACAGATTCTAATAGAAACTGAAAGTAAAGAAATTCCCGTTAATCAGGATAACCTTATTTATAAGGCGTGTGACATGCTGATTAAAGAATTTGATATTAAAGAAGGCGTAAAAATAACCCTTGAAAAAAATATTCCTGTGGCAGCAGGCATGGCAGGAGGAAGTACGGACTGTGCGGCGGCACTTAAAGGAATGAATATGCTTTTTTCTTTAGGACTTTCAGAAAAGGAGCTTATGGAAAGAGGCGTAAAATTAGGTGCGGATGTGCCTTACTGCATAATGGGAGGAACGGCAGTTGCGGAAGGAATAGGAGAAATACTTACACCTCTTCCTGAGTCACCTAAGTGTACATATCTTATAGTAAAGCCTCCTGTAAGTGTATCAACAAAAACTGTTTATGAAAAATTTGACGAAATTGAGAAAAGCAGATTAAATCATCCTGATATAGACGGATTAATAAGTGCAGTAAATGAGAGTAATTTAAAGAAGCTTTCTGAATGTATGGGAAATATTCTGGAGCAGGTTACTGTTTTCATGCATCCGGAAATACAAAATATAAAGGATATGATGCTTGCATACGGAGCTTTAAATTCGCTTATGAGTGGAAGCGGACCTACGGTTTTCGGAATTTATGACGATTTGGAAAAGGTCTGGCAGACGGCTTTGGAGATAGAGAAAACCGGACACGCAGGGGATGTTTTTATTGTAGGAGGAGTTTAAAATGAAGCTGGAAATGAAAATTGATGAATACCTTCCACTTCGTGAGGTAGTATTTAATACACTCAGGCAGGCAATTATCCAGGGTGAGTTTCAGCCGGGAGAAAGGCTTATGGAAGAAACACTGGCAAGGAAGCTGGGAGTAAGCAGAACACCGGTAAGGGAAGCAATAAGAATGCTTGAACTTGAAGGGCTTGTTGTAATGATACCGAGAAGAGGAGCCGAGGTTGCAAATATTACCGTAAAGGATTTAAAGGATGCACTTGAGGTAAGAATGGCACTTGAGGCACTTTCGGTAAGGCTTGCCTGTGAAAGGATAGATGAAAAGGGTAAGCAGGAGCTCATGCAGATATGCATGAAATTTAAAGAGGCAATAAATTCTAAACTTGTGCCTGCCATAGTAGAGGGAGATGAAAAGTTCCATGACTGTATTTTTAAAGCTACGGATAACAAAAGACTTATCACTATTGCCCAGAACTTAAGGGAACAGGTTTACAGATACAGGGTGGAATATGTAAAGGACTTCAGTTATCATGACAATCTTATAAGAGAACATGACCAGATAACCAGAGCAATAATTACAGGAGATAAAGAAACTGCAGAAGAAGTCATGAAAATGCACATATATAATCAGGAGCAGATAGTAATAAAAAATATCAGCTCCGGGAATTAAAAAAGAGGTTTATATGGAAGGATTATTTATAAGTATGGAAGGCCCGGACGGAGCCGGAAAAACTACTCAGATAGAACTTTTAAACAAATATCTTTCGGAACAGGGATATGAGGTTATAATTACCAGAGAGCCCGGCGGAACGAGAATAAGCGAAGCAATAAGAGGGATAATTTTAAATAAGGACTTTAATGAGATGAATGACGTTACAGAGCTCCTTCTCTATGCTGCGGCTCGTGCCCAGCTTGTTGCGGAAGTAATAAAACCGGCACTTTCCTCCGGGAAGGCGGTAATAAGTGACAGGTTTGTGGATTCCTCAGTGGTATATCAGGGAATTGCCCGGGGATTGGGTATTAATACGGTATATGATGTAAACAGTTATGCATTACAGGGAGTAATGCCGCATTTCACATTTCTTTTGGACCTTCCGGCAGAAGCGGGGCTTGCAAGAAAGAAAAAGCAGGCAGAGCTTGACAGAATGGAAATGCAGACACTGGATTTTCATAAAAAGGTAGCGGAAGGTTACAGGAAGCTCGCGGAGCTGTATTCTGACAGAATATTCATGATAGATGCTTCTTTACCTGTTGATACTATTCATGGTATTATAAAAGACAGGATTAAAGGTATGATAGAAGTATAAGATTTATTAGCAGGGAGTGTTTACGATGGATTTTACACAGATAATAGGTCATGAGGATATAATAAAGCATTTTAAGAGCAGTATTGAAATGGACAGGATTTCTCATGCATATATAATTTGCGGTGAAGAAGACTGCGGAAAAAAATCACTGGCAAAATCATTTGCAAAAACCTTACAGTGTGAAAAGGAAGGTACGGAGCCTTGTAATGAATGTCAGTCCTGTCATCAGGCAGAGACGGGAAATCATCCCGATATAATCAGGGTAAGCCATGAAAAGGCGGCAGTCATTACGGTTGATGAGATAAGAGAGCAGGTTGTTAATTCTATTTCCGTAAAGCCATATAAGAGCAAATATAAAATCTACATAATAGAAGATGCCCAGCTTATGAATCAACAGGCTCAGAATGCACTTTTAAAGACCATTGAGGAGCCGCCTGAATATGGAATTATAATTCTTCTTACGACAGGTATGGATAAGCTTCTGCCTACAATAGTTTCAAGATGCATCGTACTCAATACGAAGCCTGTTAAGGAAAGAGACATCATGGATTATCTTACGCATAATCTGGGGCTTTCAGAGGAAAAGGCAGTATTTTGTATGGAATATGCACAGGGAAATCTCGGAAAGGCAATAAAACTTGCAACAAACGATGATTATGCAATGCTTGTAAATTCAGTGATAAAACTGGAAACAAATATATATGACATGGATATGGAGAGTATTCAGGAAGCAATAACGGATGCTGAACATTTTAAATTTAATGTGAGTGAATATCTGGACCTTATGATGATGTGGTACAGGGATATTCTCATGCTGAAGGTTACAGGAAAAATTGACAAAATAATGTTTAAGGACCAGTATTCCATAATCAAAAAGCAGGCAAGCTACCTTTCCTATAATGAGCTTGAGAAAAAGTCCCAGGCTATAGAAAAGGCAAAGACAAGACTTAATGCAAATGCAAAATTTGAAGATGTTATGAAACTGCTCATTATGAGTTTAAAGGAGATATAGAATGAAGGAAGTAATAGGTGTCCGCTTCAGGGACAATGGAAAAATATATTTTTTTGACCCCCTTGATTATGAAACAGAGACAGGAAGCTTTGTGATTGTAGAAACCGCAAGAGGTGTTGAGTTTGGAAAGGTGGTTTTGGGAAGGCGGGAAATTGACGAAGAAAAGTTTCAGATGCCGATTAAACCGATTATAAGACCTGCCAATCAGGAGGATATAGATAAATATTGGGAGAATAAGGAAAAAAGTAAAAAAGCTTTCGCAATATGTCTGGAAAAAATCAAGAAGCATAATCTGGACATGAAGCTTATCGAAGCGGAATATACATTTGACAATAATAAGGTGCTCTTTTACTTTACGGCTGACGGAAGAATTGACTTCAGAGAGCTGGTAAAGGACCTGGCATCAGTATTTAAAACCAGAATAGAATTAAGACAGATTGGCGTAAGAGATGAGACAAAGATTGTAGGCGGAATAGGAATATGCGGAAGAGAACTCTGCTGCAATAAGCATTTATCTGAATTTGTACCAGTGTCCATAAAGATGGCAAAGGAACAGAATCTTTCACTAAATCCTACAAAGATATCAGGTGTCTGCGGAAGGCTTATGTGCTGCTTAAAGCATGAGCAGGATACTTACGAATATCTGAACAGCAGACTTCCAAACATAGGAGACACCGTCAGGACCATTGACGGAAGAAAAGGAGAAGTTTCCTCAGTAAATGTCCTGAGACAAAAGGTTAAGATAATAGTAACCGATGAGGACGATAATAAAGAAATAGAGGAATACGCGGTAGAAGAGCTTAAATTTAAACCTAGGAAAAAGAAGAAAAACAACGAAAAAATTAATGACAGCGAACTTAAAGAGCTGGAAGCACTTGAATACATGGAAGGAAAATCCAAGCTTGACGATGAATGATGAAATGCTTTTAAGACAGGGTGAAAGAATAGACGACTTACAGTGCAGGGGATATAAAATCATACAAAATCCTGAGTATTTCTGTTTCGGCATGGATGCCGTGCTGCTTGCAAATTTTGCAAGGGTAAAGCCTAATGGGAAAGTGATTGATTTGGGGACCGGAACAGGAATAATTCCCATTCTCATGGCGGCAAAGGAAAAGGGAATGCATTTCACGGGGCTTGAAATTCAGGAAGAGATTGCAGAAATGGCAGGGCGCAGTGTCCTGCTTAATTCTGCCGGAGATAAAATAGATATAATCTGCGGAGATATAAAAAAGGTGCCTCATATTTTTAAGGCATCTTCTTTTAATGCGGTTACGTCAAATCCGCCATACATAAAAAATACAAACGGACTTCATAATCCCAAAGGTACCATGAACATAGCAAGACATGAAGTTCTTATAACATTGGAAGAAATAATTGAAAATGCCGCCTATCTGCTTTCTGAAGGCGGTATATTTTCAATGGTCCATAAACCGTTCAGGCTTCCTGAAATTATTACCCTTATGAAGAGTTTCAGACTGGAGCCGAAACGTATGCAGCTTGTCCAGCCGAGTGCAGATAAGGAGCCCAATATGGTGCTTATAGAGGGCGTAAAAGGAGGCGGACCTGAATTAAAGATTCTGCCTACCCTTGTTATATATGAAAAAGACGGAAGTTATACAAAACAGCTATTAAAATATTATGGTCAGGAGACATAAATATGGCGGGAACACTTTATCTTGTGGCTACACCTATAGGAAATTTAGAGGATATGACATTTCGTGCAGTAAGAATACTTAAGGAAGCAGACCTTATTGCGGCTGAAGATACCAGAAACAGCATAAAGCTTCTTAATCATTTTGAAATCCACACTCCTATGACGAGCTATCATGAACATAATAAATATGAAAAGGCAGATGAGCTTATAAAAAAGCTTGAAGAAGAAAAAAACATAGCCGTAATTACCGATGCGGGGACACCGGGAATATCTGACCCGGGTGAAGTACTGGTTGTTAAATGCCATGAAAAGGGCATATCCGTTACATCCGTACCCGGGGCATGTGCTGCCGTTAATGCACTTATAATTTCGGGACAGCCTGCGGGAAGATTTGCTTTTGAAGCCTTCCTGCCTACAGATAAAAAAGAAAGGCGGAGGGTCTTAGATGAGCTTAAGGAGGAATCCCGCACAATAGTCTTATATGAAGCTCCGCACAGGCTTTTAAAAACCATAACTGAACTTTGTGAAGAACTGGGAAACAGGGATGCCACGGTTTTAAGGGAACTTACAAAAAAACATGAGACGGTTTTTAAGTCCGGGCTCTTTAAATTAAGGGAGTATTATGCCGAAAATGAGCCAAAGGGCGAGTGTGTAATTGTAATAAGAGGAAAATCATTTGAAGAAAAAGATGCTGAACTTAGAAAAAGCTGGGAGGATATGTCCGTAAAAGAGCATCTTGAATATTATATAAATCTGGGGATGGATAAAAAAGAAGCGGCCAAAAAGGTCGCTTCTGACAGGAATGTTTCAAAAAGAGAAATATACAAATATACGATTGGTATGTAACTATTTGTTGTCCTCAGTAAAGTACGGTTTTAATGCAGGATTTTTATTTATCCAGCTTTTTATTGAGTTTATTATATCAGATAAGGACTCCATTGCATCAAGTACTTCACGCAAATCTGATATTTCTTCATATGAATCAATAAGACCGTCTTTTGTTATATTAACTAATTGATTGGAAATTTCGTCTATACTTTGGGTTGAACTTAAAAATCTGAGAACAAGACGTTCCAGTGACTCTGTTTCCTGTTTATCTTGTGTGTCTTCCCGTTGATGTTCTTTGAGAGCTTTTTGAATTCCGATAGGACATATATGATTGCAGAAGTCCTCGCAGAGATAAGGGGCATTGTAAGCCCTTGCCATAATAAGAACTTCCTCTGCATAAGGCTCAATTTTATCCAACTCGATTCTTGCAAGCCTGCTTCGCTCAATTCCGAGGCGCACAGCGGTTTTTTCTCTGCTGGTGTAAGCATCGTCACTTAAAGCGGCATTGCACCTGGCCATATAATATATATTGTCCGTTGCTTTAGATGCCTTTCTTCCCATAAAACAACTCCTTTGTATTTATTATATTTTCGGAGGAAGTTTACGTATGCTTAAAAACATCACGTAATAAGGCCATTTTAGCATAATTCCAATTGTTTTGACAATAAAATTTAAATTTTACCCCCAAAATATGCAACAATTTGTTTTGAATAGGTCAAGTTTTATTAATAATTAATCCATTTGCTTGATAAAAACAATCTTATGATATATATTATAAGCAATTTACTGATAAAGAAAGGAAGGAAACTATGCTTCAGTTAGTTGATATAGTAAAGGAGTATGGAACAGAGGAAAATAAGGTCCATGCGCTTAAGGGTGTGAGTATCAATTTCAGGTCGAATGAATTTGTATCAATACTCGGACACTCGGGCTGTGGAAAAACCACTCTGTTAAACATTATAGGAGGTCTTGACAGGTACACAAGCGGAGACCTGATAATCAAGGGTAAATCCACAAAGAAATATAAGGATAAAGATTGGGATGCATACAGAAATCATTCCATAGGATTTGTATTTCAGAGCTATAATCTGATTCCGCATCAGACAGTACTTGCAAATGTTGAGCTTGCTCTTACAGTGTCCGGTGTTTTCAAGTCGGAAAGGACGAGAAGGGCAAAAGAGGTGCTTAATAAGGTGGGACTTGGAGACCAGCTTAATAAGAAACCGAATCAGATGTCCGGAGGACAGATGCAGAGAGTTGCCATTGCAAGAGCTCTTATAAATGACCCGGAAATACTTCTTGCTGACGAGCCTACAGGTGCTCTTGACACAGAGACAAGTGTACAGATTATGGGATTATTAAAAGAGATTGCAAAAGACCGTCTCGTTATAATGGTTACCCATAACCCTGAGCTTGCAGAAGAATATTCCACAAGAATTGTAAAGCTTCTGGACGGTGAAATTGTGGATGATTCGGACCCGTTTGACGGAAAAGAAGAAAATTACAAGATAAAGGATGCAAAAGAATTAAAGCATAAAAGAATGTCATTTTTTACTGCTTTAAGCCTGAGTTTAAATAACCTGAGAACTAAAAAAGGAAGGACGCTGCTTACGGCATTTGCAGGCAGTATCGGAATTATAGGAATTGCCCTTATTTTATCACTTTCAAGTGGCTTCCAGTCATACATATCAGATGTGGAGGAGGATACACTCTCCACCTATCCTGTTTCCATTACTCAGGAAAGTGTGGATATTTCTTCGGTACTTACATCAATTTCAGGAAGCACTGCAGATGAGATAAATCATGATTTAGATAAGGTTTATTCCAATAATATCATGAGTGACAGCATGAGTATACTTTCGGGAGAGGTACAGACTAATGACCTTTCTTCCTTTAAGGAGTATATAGAAGGTGAAGGAAGCAGTATTAAAGATTATGCGACTGACATTATATATGGATATAACATAACAATAAATGCTTATACCGAGAATGTAAACGGCGTAATGCAGCAGGTAAATCCTAATCAGCTTACAATGATGGGTGGAAGCAGTTCTTCAGCAGCCGCATCAGGAAGTACGATGATTGGAATGTCATCCTATAATGTATGGTCAGAGATGCTTGAGAATGAAGAGCTTCTTACCTCACAGTATGACCTTGTTGCGGGCTCATGGCCGGACAGCTATGATGAAGTCATACTGGTTACGGACGAAAATAATGAAATAATGGACTATGACCTCTATGTACTGGGCTTAAGAGACGTGAATGAGTTAAATGAAATCATGAATTTAGAGGAAGAGGTTGAAACAGAGCAGTCCGTTTATACCTATGAGGAGCTTCTGGATGTAACCTTTAAGGTAGTACCAAGCTGCAGATATTATCAATATGACGAGGCAACAGGCCTCTGGGTGGATATGTCAGCGGACAGTGAATATGTTTCAAAGCTCATAGAAGAAGGAATTGAGGTAAAAATAAGCGGAATCGTAAGACCTAATAATACTGCTACAGTTCATTCGATTTCTACTACAATAGGATACAGACATGACCTTGTGACACATCTTATAGAAGAGGCAGAAAACAGCGAGGTTGTAAAGTATCAGCAGGAAAATCCTGACATCAATATATTTACAGGACTGCCTTTTGGCGAGACTGCCGTTTCAGGTACAGATTCCTCTGTTTCTGCTCAGATGAGCGCAGAAGAGATGCAGGAATATCCTGAAATGTTGGGGATGTCTTCAGGGTATGAAAACCTGACATATGAGAATGTCCTTTCAATGCTCGGAATGGCTGATTTAGACAGCCCTTCTTCAATAAGCTTCTACCCTATAAACTTTGAAGCAAAAGAAGAAATTACAAATATGATAGATGAATATAACAGGATGCAGGAAGAAGCCGGTGAGGAGTATAAGGAAATAAGCTATACTGACTATATAGGAGTAATGATGTCATCCGTTACTGGCATTATAAATACGATATCGTATGTACTTATCGCATTTGTAGCCATATCTCTTGTCGTATCATCTATTATGATAGGAATAATTACTTATATTTCAGTGCTTGAGCGTACCAAGGAAATAGGTATACTGCGAAGCATAGGTGCATCAAAGAAGGATATATCCAGAGTATTTAATGCCGAAACAATAATTATAGGTTTTGTGGCAGGTATGCTTGGAATAATAATTACCATACTTCTGAATATACCTATCAATATCATTATTGAAAATATTGCAGGAATAGCGGGTGTATCAAAGCTTCCGGTAGCAGGAGGCACGATACTTGTCATTATAAGTGTAGTCCTTACAATGATAGCAGGCCTTATCCCTTCAAGAGTTGCGGCTAAGAAGGACCCTGTGGTAGCCCTTAGGACAGAATAAAACATTAATAATTATTTTCTCCGGTGAATATAATATTGTAACTGATTCAGGAAGGTATAAAATGTTAAATATACTCTGGGTAGTTATGATTGGTGCAGGATTTCTTACTGCCATATTTACCGGAAACATGGGGGCTTTATCCACCGGTGTGGTGGATTCTGCAAAGGAAGCAATAGAACTGTGCATTACCATGCTTGGAGTAGTTGGAATGTGGAACGGAATAATGAGGATTGCCGAAACGTCGGGGCTGATAGAAAAATGGACAAAGAAAATGGCGCCGATTATATCATTTCTCTTTCCGAATCTTCCGTCGGATTCACCTGCCAGAGGTTATATAGCTACTAATTTTATTGCCAATATACTGGGGCTTGGCTGGGCGGCAACGCCTGCCGGACTTAAGGCAATGGATGAACTTGCTAAACTGGAAGTAGAGAGAGGTAATTTTGCGGTTACGGGAGGGGTACGTGCCGCGAGTGCGGAAATGTGCACATTCCTTATCATCAATATATCTTCGTTACAGCTTATTCCCGTAAATATGATTGCTTACAGAAGCCAGTACGGCAGTGCAGATCCTGTGGCAATTATAGGACCGGGACTTGCAGCTACTTTAATAAGTACGCTTTTCGGAGTTATATTTGTAAAAATAATGGGAAAGAGGAAATAACAGGTTATATAAAAATAAATCTTGTGATAAACGGTGATTTGTAGTAAGATTAACCTATGATAAGCATATCAAATCATAACATAAGGAGGATACTAATATGGCATTTGTTATTGGAGATGGATGTATAAGCTGTGGAGCTTGTGCAGGTGCATGCCCTGTAGGAGCAATATCTGAGGGAGACGGTAAGTTTGAGATTGATGCTGATAAGTGCATAAGCTGTGGAGCTTGCGCAGGCGGATGTCCTGTTGGCTGCATTTCAGAGTAGTGATTGTGCAGAACTATAAAAAAGCGGTCATTGGCTGATTATACCGGCTTATGGCTGCTTTTTTCTTGTATGAAATGAAAAAGACGGCGGGTGGGGACCGCCGCCTCTTGGTAAAATGTATTGACCTTATTTTAAAGCAGCAAATTTAATTGTGTTTTTATATGCATGCTGCATTATAATAATAGTAAATTCATAAATTAATAATTAATCCACATCACCTCTGTATTGTGCATATTATAGTTATATAGTACCAAAACATGCAGGGAATCTAAAATGGAGATTCCTTTCTGTAATTTGTAATATATTGTGATTAGTACTACATTATCAATCCTTCGGACTGGTGGAAACGTGTCATGGGATATTTCCGATATTTTGGGAAGGACGCCTGAACAGGCAAAATGATATTTGAAACATCCATACTGTTAATTTACACTAAACGCAGGCTGAATTCAATATAATATTTGCCAAAAATGAGAATTTTTAGTGAAATTATATTTTATACTTTACTTGTCCGATTTTTGTGATAAAATATGAGAACAACAAATAATATTTAATGTGGTTTCAGTATATTTAATACATCGTATCTTTTGTAAAGGAGTGATTCGCATGAAAATTGAACGATTAAGCGAGAATCAAATCAGATGTACACTGAACAAAGCAGATTTAGCAGAAAAGGAATTGCTTTTAACTGAGCTTGCATACGGAACGGATAAAGCAAAGGCCCTGTTTAAAGAGATGATGCAGCAGGCATCAGCAGAATTAGGTTTTGAAGTGGATGAAATGCCACTTATGATAGAAGCTATACCGGTAAACCCTGACTGCCTTATACTGATAATAACAAAGGTAGAAAATCCTGATGAGCTGGACACCAGATTTTCGAGATTTACAAGACCTGTATCTGAATCAGATGACGAAGCAGATGAGGTTGAAGCTCATTCAGAGGAGGGAATCGAGTCTCTGAAAAAGGATACCGAGGGATTGCTTGAAGCATTAGGAAGCCTTGCAGAGGAGATTTCCGGTGCTATGCCTAGGGCGTTGGGCGGAAGAAGAAATCAGGGAAAACGTCAGAATGATAAGGTAAAGACGGCTGATGGATTTAAGGTATATGTATTTAAGAAACTGACTGATGTAACAAGTGCTTCAAAGCTTGTATATAAGTTCTATGACAGTGATAATACGCTTTATAAAAATCCTACAGACAGAAGATTTTATCTTTATCTTAAGAAAAACAGAAATTCAGATACCGAATTTCTTAAGACATGTAATATAATGAGTGAATATGCCGTTCCATATAACGCTTCATATGCAGCATCAGAATATTTTGATGAGCATTTTAAGGTTATAATACCTGATGAAGCAGTTCAGGTACTGTCTAAGATTTAGTGTACAGTTGAATTGAACAAAAAAATCACGCCGCTGCCGAAAAGGCAGTGACGTGATTTTTTATTCTGTAAAATTCATATAAATTTTAAATGGTTTATAAACTCTTAACTGCATCTTCTACAGCCTTTGAGGTTATTTCAAAGTGTTCAAAGAGAAGATTTCCCGGAGCCGAAGCACCGAATGATTTCATACCGATAAATTTACCGTCTATACCAATATACTTTCCCCAACCAAATTCTGAAAGTGCTTCAACGGCAACTCTCTTCGTAACGGATTTTGGAAGAACTGACTCTTTATATTCTTCAGGCTGTTCTTCAAATAAATCCATACATGGCATACTTACAACTCTGACATCGATACCGTCTTTATAAAGATTTTTCTTAGCCTCGACTGCAAGTGATACCTCGGAGCCTGTTGCAATTATTATGGCATCAGGAATTTCTTTTGAGGAATCTTCCAATATATATGCACCCTTTAATGCATCCTTTCCTGAGCCGTCAAGCTGAGGAAGATTCTGTCTTGAAAGAACAAGCGCTGTCGGTGCATCTTTTTTGTTTAATGCAAAGTACCATGCGGCAGCAGTTTCAGCAGCATCAGCAGGTCTCATCACATAAAAGCCCGGCATTGCACGAAACATTGCAAGCTGTTCGATTGGCTCGTGTGTAGGACCGTCTTCGCCTACCCCTATGCTATCATGTGTAAATACATATACAAGAGGAAGGTGCATAAGTGCCGAAAGTCTTGCCATAGGCTTTACATAGTCGCTGAATACGAAAAAGGTTGAAACATAAGGCGTAAGCCCTCCATGAAGGGCAATGCCGTTTCCTATAGCCGCCATTGCAAGCTCACGGACACCGAAATGAAGGTTTTTTCCTTCAGGTGTTTCTTTTGAGAAGTCTCCTTCACCATTCATATATGTCTTTGTAGATGGAGCAAGGTCTGCCGCACCGCCAAACATATTTGGAACAGAGTCTTTTATCAGATTAATAAGCTTTCCTGAAACACTTCTGGTTGCTTCCGGTTTTTCTGTTACTCTGCTGAATCCTTCTATATCATAAAGAGAAGATACGTTATCTTTACTGTGATAAGCGTCCCAAAGCTCTTTCATTTCAGGATATTCATTACAGTAATTTCTGAAAAGTGCGTTCCATTCATCCTCTGCTAAAGCGTTCTTTTTGGCTATGCTTCTGTAATTTTCATATACATCCTCAGGAACTACAAAGCTCTCCTTTTCTTCCCAACCGAGACTTTCACGGAGTGCTGTAACATTGTCCTCACCCAGCGGCTCGCCGTGTGCGGATGCTTTGCCTTCCTTTGCAGGACAGCCTGCACCGATTTTGGTCTTTACTTCTATTAATGAAGGACGTGTCAGGTCGTTCTTTGCTTCCTCGATAGCCCTTCCTATAGCAGAAATATCATTTCCGTCCTCCACTCTGATGGTCTGGAAACCAAATGCTTCAAAACGTCTCATCACATTTTCCCTGAATGCAATATTGGTACCGCCCTCAATGGAAATATCATTTGAGTCATAAAGTACTATAAGTTTTCCGAGACCGAGTGTGCCTGCAAGTGAAAAGGCTTCATAAGATATGCCTTCCATCATACAGCCGTCGCCACCCAGTACATAAGTGTAATGGTCTATAACAGGATAATTTTCCTTATTAAATACTGAGGCAAGATGCTTTTCAGCCATAGCCATTCCGACTGCCATAGCCATTCCGGCGCCTAAAGGACCAGTTGTTGCCTCAACTCCCACTGTGTGGCCATATTCAGGATGTCCCGGAGTAAGGGAGCCGAGCTGGCGGAAATTTTTAAGGTCATCTATTGTAAGACCGTATCCGAATAAATGCAGAAGGGAATAAAGAAGAGCGGAGCCGTGTCCTCCTGAAAGTATAAATCTGTCTCTGTTTACCCATTCAGGATTTTTCGGATTGTGCTTCATATGCTTTGCCCACAGCTCATATGCCATAGGAGCTGCGCCGAGAGGCAGTCCCGGATGACCGGAATTTGCTTTCTGTATGGCGTCTGCTGCCAGAATTCTGATTGCATTTACGGATTTGGTATCGATATTCATCATATTATTTCTCCTTGTCCGAATTGGTTTATGCCTCTTCCTTTGTTGCTTTAGCTTCTTTACTTGCTAAATATTCATTTATATCACTGATTACATTTTCAACATCCATGCCGTGTACTCCGCAGGCTTCCTCAAGAGATTCCATCTGTGATGCAGGGCAGCCTACACAGTGCATGCCGGATGCCATAAGAATGGCTGCATTACCTGGGTCGATTTCAATAATTTCATGAATGAGCATGTCCTTAGTTACTGTTTTACTCATAATAGCCTCCTTTTAATTTTTTAATATTATTTGCATTAGTGTTTTTATTTAATATAGAAGTTGGAAATTTTTTAAATAAAAACAATATAAAAATTCCGTACTACCGTCTCGATGTTTTTTTCGTATTATGTCGATGTCCGCAAGCGCACATCGCCGCAATGCTCATTATATCACAAAATGAATTATGTGAAAAGATATTATTTGTATTTGCAAAGATATACGGGCAATTTCAAAAGTTAAAAATTGGAAATTAATTACACAAAATATTGTAAATTTATGGCAAAAAAATGCATATATTGATTTTGTATACAGTATACAATTAGTGTATCGAAAAAAGTACAAAAAAATTCAGTTTTTGCATTGACGTGTATACAATCTCAAACTATAATGTAATTAACCTAAGAAAATGAAAGAAAAAACAAAGGTTTCTTTCGTTAATCGGGGAGAACATATTAACACGTATTGAAAAAAATTTTTATATTAAAAAAGGAGGAGTTTTGACAATGTTCAAAATGGAAGCAGCAGGATGGGATGGCTTCGTAGGCGGAAAGTGGCAGAAGACAATCGACGTTAGAGATTTCATTCAGAGAAATTACACAGTATATGAAGGAGATGATGAGTTCTTAGCTGAGCCTACACAGGACACAAAGGACTTATGGCAGATGGTACTTGACCTTTCAAAGAAGGAAAGAGAAGCAGGCGGAGTACTTGATATGGATACAAAGGTTGTATCAACACTTACTTCACACGGCCCTGGATATCTTGATAAGAGCAAGGAAAAAATCGTTGGTGTTCAGACAGATAAGCCATTCAAGAGAGGAATGAACGTATACGGTGGAATCCGTATGGCAGTTAAGGCTTGCGAGGACAATGGTTACACAGTTGACCCTGAAATAGTAGAGTTCTTTACAACTCATAGAAAAACACACAACGCAGGTGTATTTGATGTTTACGACCAGGAAATCAGAAAGTGCCGTACAAACCACATCATCACAGGTCTTCCTGATGCTTACGGACGTGGACGTATCATTGGTGACTACAGAAGAGTTGCACTTTACGGAATTGATTACCTTATCCAGGATAAGAAAGAGCAGAAGGAATCTTTCGGTAATGTTTACACAGATGATGTAATCAGAGGAAAAGAGGAAATCGCAGAGCAGATTAAGGCTCTTGGCGAACTCAAGCAGATGGCTGCATCATATGGTATCGATATTTCAAAGCCTGCCACAAACGTGCAGGAAGCTATACAGGCACTGTATTTCGGATACTTAGGAGCAGTTAAAGAGCAGAACGGTGCAGCAATGTCACTCGGACGTACCTCTACATTCTTAGACTGCTACGCAGAAAGAGATTTAAAGGCTGGTAAATTTACAGAAGAGCAGATTCAGGAGTTCGTAGACCACTTCATTATGAAGCTTCGTATCGTTAAGTTCGCAAGAACACCTGAATACAACTCATTATTCTCAGGTGACCCTGTATGGGTAACTGAATCACTTGGTGGTATGGGTGTTGACGGACGTCCACTTGTTACAAAGATGAGCTTCCGTTATCTTCATACACTTGACAACTTAGGAACAGCACCAGAGCCAAACTTAACAGTTCTCTGGTCAACAAGACTTCCTATCAACTGGAAGCAGTACTGTGCTAAGATGTCAATTAAGTCATCATCAATCCAGTATGAGAATGATGACCTTATGAGACCTGTTCACGGTGATGACTATGCAATCGCATGCTGCGTATCATCAATGAGAGTCGGTAAGGAAATGCAGTTCTTCGGAGCAAGAGCAAACCTTGCAAAATGTCTCCTTTACGCTATCAATGGTGGTGTTGATGAGTGCACAGGCGTACAGGTTGGTCCTAAGTACAGACCTATTACTTCAGAGTACCTTGACTTTGACGAAGTAATGGAGAAGTTTGATGACATGATGGAGTGGCTTGCAGGCGTATATGTAAGCGCACTTAACATTATTCATTACATGCATGATAAGTATGCATATGAAAGAATTCAGATGGCTCTGCATGACAGAGACGTAAAGAGATATTTTGCAACAGGTATAGCAGGACTTTCAGTTGTTGCTGACTCACTTTCAGCTATCAAGTATGCAAAGGTTAAGCCTATCAGAAATGAGCAGGGCATTGTAGTAAGCTACGAGACAGAGGGAGACTTCCCTAAGTATGGAAATAACGATGACCGTGTAGATGAGCTTGCAGCTAATCTTGTATCAACCTTCATGGCTAAGATTAGAAAGCATCATGTATACAGAAACGGATTCCCTACAATGTCAGTACTTACAATTACTTCAAACGTAGTTTACGGAAAGAACACAGGAGATACTCCTTGCGGAAGAAAGCATGGTGAGCCTCTTGCACCTGGTGCTAACCCAATGCACAGAAGAGATACTCACGGAGCACTTGCTTCACTTTCTTCAGTAGCAAAGCTTCCATTCATGGATTCACAGGATGGTATTTCAAATACATTCTCAATCATTCCTGGAGCTCTTGGTAAGGAAGATCAGGTATTTGCAGGTGACCTTGACGTAGACCTTAAGCTTGACTAATTAAAGGATTGGTTAAAATGAGTGATAACCTTAAAAATGTAGATGATATCGTAGCAATGCTGGATGGCATGGTTGCTGACGGGCACGGACACATAAATGTGTCCGTAGACCCGGAGCAGGAAGGAAAAACAGTTCAGACAATGGGCTGTATAGACTGCGCAAAAGGAAATCTTGCATGTGCGGTACCTACACTGCACGAAGGCATTGACGATGCTTTTGACGATGAGTAATAAATATTATATTATTAAGAAATAGGAGGATGATTTAAAATGGCTAGTAAACAGCAGATTGATAACTTAGTTGGAATGTTAGATGGTTACGCAGAAAAAGGCGGACATCACATCAATGTAAATGTATATAATAGAGAAACTCTTATCGATGCACAGAAGCATCCTGAGAACTATCCTCAGCTTACAATTCGTGTATCAGGATATGCAGTTAACTTCATAAAGCTTACACCTGAGCAGCAGAATGATGTTATTTCACGTACATTCCATGAGTCCATCTAATTTAGGATTAATGCGTCAGGCTGTATGACATCATACAAATGAAATACTAATCAATATATTGGAGGACAATATACTGATAAAGTGCTTGGGACCATGTGCTTTATGTGCATGGTCCCTGCTTTAAAATAACGCGAAATGGAGTTTTGACCATGGAAAATCAATTAGGAGAAAACCCTCAGATGGAGGGAAATATTCATTCTATTGAAACCTTCGGTACTGTTGACGGACCCGGAGTCAGATATGTGGTATTCGTAAAAGGCTGTCCTATGAGATGTCTTTACTGCCACAACCCGGACACCTGGGCGGCGGCAGGCGGCGAAAAGATGACGGTGGAGCAGATTCTTACGGATTATGACAGATATAAGCCATTCCTTAGGGACGGCGGACTGACTGTTACAGGTGGAGAGCCTCTGGTACAGTTGGATTTTGTACTTGAGCTTTTTACAGAGGCACAGAAGAAGGATATCCATACATGCCTTGACACTTCGGGAATAATGTTTAGAAGAGACAATCCGGAGCTTCTTGAAAAATACAGGAAGCTGGCAGAGGTAACGAATGTGGTAATGCTCGACATAAAGCACATCGACCCTGAAGAGCATAAGAAGCTAACCGGCCAGCCTATAGACAATATTCTGGATTTCCTGCATTTCCTAGATGAGCAGGAAGTGGAAATCTGGATAAGACATGTCATTGTTCCGGGAATTACTTATATACCTGAATATCTTGAGAGACTTGGCAAATACCTTGCCCACTTTAAACATGTAAGGGCGCTTGATGTACTTCCATACCATGATATGGGAAAGGAAAAGTACAAGAAGATGGGCATCGATTATCCTCTCAAGGATGTTCAGCCTCTGACCAACAAGGAGGCCAAGGAAGCAAGAGACATTATTCTGGGAGCAATGAAAAAAGAGCGTCAGGAAATGAAGGAGCATGGAGAACTGTAAACCGTAAAGACAGAGTAAAGGTTTTGTTATTTGTATAAAACAGGACTTTACAGGGGCAGACAAATTGGGTATCATATTAAATGTAGGTTATAAACAGCATATGAGACATTCATCAACCACGGATTGATGTAGGACGAAGGAGCAAAAAGTGTGAATAAAATTTGTCATTTAAAGCTTTCGACTTATTTGATGCGTGACATCAAGTGCAGGGATTATCGTTTTATCAGCAAAAAAGCTGAAAACTATGATAACTGTGTCATGGAGGGTTCAACTGGAGACGTTATAGGCCGATATGACGGACATTCCATTAAGAAATGGTTTAACCTGATTAGATTTAAAATCTACAAATTTATGCTTCAGACAGGAAGTATAATGCCCGATATTTTGGTTTATACCTATATTAAAGGCCATGAATATTCCGGGAGTTTTGAAAAAATAAAGAGTAAAATTTTAAAGCTCGAGGAAAAGGGAAAGTGGAGTATACGCTCATGCTACAGGCTTGGCTATCTTCTGCATTATCTTGAAGATTATTTTACCTATCCTCATAATAACAATTTTACTCTGGGATTAATGAAGCACAGGGAATATGAAGTGGGTCTTCAGCCTAAATTTCTGGAATATCTGAAAAACAGGTGGAAGGATAAGCAGAATGATAACCTTGAAGCTTATGAACATACGCCTGCAATGGATATTTTCAATAAGATGCATGATGACTATATGATGGCACGTCCTGTTCATGAAAGAGACTGCAGATATATTGTGGACAGTGCCGAAAGAATTGCAGCTGCATTTTTCCTGCTTTTTGAAAAAAGAGCAGAAAAGAGATATTTTGAAAAGATAGCAGTTGCATTATAAATGTTTATAATAGCATAGGATAATTAACATCAACATAGGATGTATTTGAATTAGTAAATAAACTAAAACTAATGATTACGATAAACAGTAACATATGATGTAAGATAAGCGGCAGGCGCATGATTTAAAGTGCCTGCTGCTTATTTTGTTTTTATTATATTACTTTTTTGTTTTGTACATAAATTGTTGTTTTATAAGAAATTCTCATATGATATAATCTATATATAAATAAAATTTTGTAAGATTAGAATATAGTTTCTGGCACTAGGAGGAAGCAAATGAATGTACTTATAATTGATGCACAGGGCGGAGGTATCGGAAGACAGCTTGTAGCGTCAGTGAAATCTAAGTTTTCGGATATTAAAATTACTGCGGTTGGCACTAATTCGGCGGCTACGGCAGCAATGCTTAAGGCAGGGGCCGACTATGCGGCAACAGGTGAGAATGCAGTGATTGTAGGATGCCGTAAGGCGGATGTGATTATTGGTCCGATTGGTATTGTGATTGCAGATTCCCTGTACGGAGAAATTACTCCAGAAATGGCTGTTGCGGTAGGTCAAAGCATGGCAAAACGTATTTTAATACCGGTTAATCATTGCGACAATCTGGTTGTGGGTGTGTCGGATTATTCGATTGGAAAACTGATAGATAGTGTTTTGGAAGAGCTTGATAATATTATTTAATGACAGGCTGTTTTATAGGAGGTGTATTTATGGGACTATATCTCGGAGTAGAGTTTGGCTCTACCAGAATTAAAGCTATAACTGTAGATGAAAATCATATTCCTGTTTCATCGGGAGATTACAGCTGGATTTCCGTATATGAAAACGGTATCTGGACTTATGACCTTAGGGAGGCATGGGACGGGTTTAAGGAAGCACTCCGCAAAATAAAAGACAGGGAAGACATTCGGGCAATGGGAATTTCAGGCATGATGCACGGATATCTTGTATTTGACAAGGACTGGAATCTGCTGACACCGTTCAGGACATGGCAGAACACAATCACCGGACAGGCCGCAAAAGAATTGACGGAACTGTTTGGCTTCAATATTCCTCAAAGGTGGAGCATTGCTCACCTGTATCAGGCAATATTAAACGATGAGGAGCACATCTCCCGTATTGCTCATATAACCACTCTTGCAGGCTATGTACACTATATGCTTACAGGCGTCAATGCCATAGGTATCGGTGAAGCCTCCGGTATGTTCCCAATCGACAGTGGGAAGAACTGCTATGATGAAAAAATGATTTCTAAATTCAATAAACTGGTTGAAGGGAAAAATCTGCCCTGGAAGCTGATTGATATTTTACCCGATGTTCTTTGTGCAGGAGATAAAGCAGGTACACTTACAGAAAGCGGAGCGGCTTTGCTTGACAATCTGCTTACGCCCGGCATTTTATTTGCACCTGTGGAAGGAGATGCAGGAACGGGAATGACTGCTACAAATTCAGTCGCACCCCGTACGGGTAATGTATCTGCAGGAACTTCCATTTTCTCAATGGTGGTGTTGGAGCATCCGCTTAAGAAAGTCTATGAGGAAATAGACCTTGTAACTACTCCTGCGGGTAAGCCTGTGGCTATGGTCCACTGTAATAACTGTACGAATGACAACAATGCATGGATGAAAGTTTTTAAAGAAATGACTGAACTCTTTGGTGAGTCAGTATCTGATAGCGATTTGTATACGAAGCTGTATCAGAAATCTCTTGAGGGCGAGCCCGATTGTGGAGGAATTCTGGTATGTAATTATATGGCAGGTGAGGGTGTGACCCATATGGACTCCGGCCGTCCTCTGGTAGTCCGCCGTCCTGACAGTAAATTTACCCTCGCCAATTTTATCCGTGCCCAACTGTATTCTACCATGTCCACCCTGAAAATCGGAATGGATATTCTGGCTAAGGAAAATGTTGCCATTGATTCATTAACAGGACACGGTGGTCTGTTCAAGACACCTGTTGTAGGTCAGAAATATATGGCTGCCGCCTGTAATGCACCTGTTACCTGTATGGAAACAGCAGGTGAGGGCGGTCCTTACGGCATGGCTCTTTTGGCGGCTTATCTTGTTAATAAGACTGACGGGGAAAGTCTGGAAGAGTATTTGAAGACCAGAGTCTTTAACGGTATATCAGGAACGACTCTTGAGCCTGATAGGGAAGATGTGGACGGGTTTAATACATATATAGAACAATATAAAAAGCTTTTAATGGTTGAAAAGACCGCTGTCGAAGTAATTTAAGGAGGCGATAAAAATGAAATATAATTTTTGGTTTGTTGTAGGCTCTCAGGATTTATATGGAGAAGAAGTTTTAAAAACAGTTGCCGAAAGGGCACAGGAGATGGCGGAAGAAATGAGTAAATCCCTGCCATATCCGTTAGTTTATAAGGTTACTGCAATGTCTAATTCCCAGATTGCTGACATTGTAAAGGAAGCAAATTATGACGATACCTGTGCAGGTATTATTACATGGTGCCACACCTTCAGTCCGTCCAAGATGTGGATTAACGGTCTGGCAAATCTACAGAAGCCATATTGCCATTTTGCCACACAGTATAATAAGGAAATACCGAATGATGAGATAGATATGGATTTTATGAACTTAAATCAGGCAGCTCATGGTGACCGTGAGCATGGGTTTATTGCCGCACGTCTGAGAATGCCACGAAAGGTGGTTGCGGGTTATTGGAAAGATGAAAAAGTTCATAAGCGTATAGGAGACTGGATGAAGGCTGCCGTTGGCGTGGCAGTTTCAAAAAATTTGAAGGTTATGCGTTTTGGGGACAATATGCGTGAAGTGGCAGTTACCGAGGGCGATAAGGTGGAAGTTCAGACAAAGCTTGGCTGGCAGGTAAATACCTGGGCAGTAGGCGATTTGGTAAAGGAAATGAACTTAGTTACTGAAGAAGAGATTGATGCTCTTATGGCAGAGTATGAAGATAAATACGAGGTAAACACTACTGATATTTCCGCAATCCGCTATCAGGCAAGGGAAGAAATTGCCATGAAGAAGATGCTGGATAAAAACGGATGCATGGCATTTACCAATACCTTTCAGGATTTATACGGCATGGAACAGCTGCCGGGACTTGCCACGCAGCACCTTATGGCACAGGGTTATGGCTACGGCGGTGAAGGTGACTGGAAGGTATCAGCAATGACCGCTATCATGAAGGCTATGGGCGAGGGCGGAAACGGAGCGTCCGCATTCATGGAGGATTATACATATAATTTAGAAGAAGGCAGGGAATATTCCCTGGGAGCCCATATGCTTGAGGTCTGTCCAAGTGTGGCGGACCCTGCCGTAAAACCTAAGATTGAAACTCATCATTTGGGAATAGGCATGAATGAAAAGGACCCTGCCCGACTTGTTTTTGAGGGTAAGGAAGGCGATGCCATTGTAGTAAGCCTGATTGACATGGGCGGACGTCTGCGCCTTATCTGTCAGGATATTCATTGTGTAAAGCCAATTTTACCGATGCCGAATCTTCCGGTTGCCCGTGTCATGTGGCAGGCTATGCCTAACCTTACTGAAGGCATTGAGTGTTGGATTACTGCAGGTGGTGCGCACCATACTGTTCTTTCATATGATGTATCTTATGAGCAGATGAAGGACTGGGCAAGAATGATGGATATTGAGTTTGTTCATATTACTAAAGACACAACCGTGGATGCTCTTGAAAAGGAGCTGTTTCTGAATGATTTGGCATGGAAGCTCAAATAGGAGGTGTATTCTATGCTGGAAGAACTTAAAAAACTGGTGTGTGATGCAAACCTTGAGCTTCCTAAGTATGGACTTGTGACCTTTACATGGGGAAATGTATCCGGTATTGACCGTGAAAAAGGTCTGATTGTTATAAAACCTTCAGGGGTGGAATATGACAACATGACCGCTGAGGATATGGTTGTCGTATCTCTTGCGACAGGAGAAAAGGTGGAGGGAAGGTGGAAACCTTCTTCTGATACTCCAACCCATGTGGCTTTGTACAATGCATTTCCAGATATCGGTGGTGTTGTTCATACCCATTCACGCTGGGCTACATCATGGGCGCAGGCAGGACGTGGTATTCCTGCTTACGGTACTACTCACGGAGATTATTTCTATGGTGAAATACCATGTACCCGGAAAATGACTCCTGCTGAAATTTGCGGAGAATATGAAAAGGAGACCGGGAATGTGATTATAGAGACTTTCCGTGACAAGTCGCCTGATGATATTCCTGCAGTCCTGGTACACAGCCACGGACCATTTACATGGGGAAAAAATCCTCACAATGCCGTACATAATGCTGTAGTTCTGGAGGAGCTGGCGTTTATGGCTTTCCATACGGAAGCCCTGAATCCTGATAAGGAGATTATGCAGCAGGAGCTTTTGGATAAACATTATCTGCGTAAGCATGGGAAGAATGCTTATTATGGGCAGGTATAATTTTAGGGGTATCATATAAAGGAAACGAAAAAGTAATGGGCAATATATTAGTACTTGAGGACGAAGAGAGCGTAAGGCGGGGAATTGCATTTACCCTTGAAAAAAACGGATATACGGTTTTTAAGGCAGGAACTGTGAGGGAGGCGGAAAAGATTTTTCAGCCAATGAAGTTGACCTTGTTATATGCGATATTACACTTCCTGACGGCAGTGGTCTGGATTTTGTACGTTATGTCAGAAGTATAAGCGGTGTGCACATAATCTGCCTTACTGCGCTTGATTCGGAAATGGATTATGTTATGGGCTATGAGCAGGGAGCAGACGACTATATGACAAAGCCGTTCAGTCTGTCAGTTCTTGTTTTAAAGGTAGAGGCATTTTTCAGGAAAAAGAGCTCGGATAATAACATAACGGTATCGGGGGATTTAAGTTTTAACAGGCAGGAAATGAAGTTGGAGAGAAACGGTAAGTTAATCCCTTTGACAAAGACGGAGTGCAGGCTTTTGATGATGTTTCTTGATAATCCCAGACACATTCTGTCAAAAAACCAGATACTTGACAGAATTTTTGATTCAGAGGGTGATTTTGTAGACGAAAACACCATTGCGGTAAATATCAGAAGGCTTAGGGAAAAGATAGAGCCTGACATAAAAAAACCTGAGTATATAAAAAACGTAAGGGGACTTGGATATATCTGGGATAAAGACTGCAGAATGTAAGGTAGTTATAAAAATGAAAAAGGAAAAAAGAATATATATTGCCGCCTTAATGGCAGGACTTATAATTATTTTAATATTTGACGTTCTTCTTATAGTATCATACCGCAGGAATTATTATGACAAGCTGGATATTATAGGAAGCATGGTATATTATGATGAATATGAAGACGGGGTTATTAACCATGCTTCTGATATTCTTAAGGGAGAGAGTGACGGGGCAGATACAGACGGAGTAGACGTACTGCGCGAATACGGCTATCTGGGCAGGGAAGGCAATGTTTTTTACGGTGAATTCCTGAACAATGTACTTAAAGTGGTGATAATATCGGTTTTTCTGTATGCGGCATATGTATCTGCTATTTTACTTTTAAAAAGGCATGCCGAAAAGCATGAAAAAAATGAACTGGAGACGATTGAGAAAATTATATCCGAGTTTAGAAGCGGTAAATATGATTACGTGTTTGATGAGAGCTTTTCGGAAAAGGAAGGCACTGCGGAACGTATATATATGCAGTTGGAATCTCTGGGAAGCTGTCTTAAGGCGCTAAAGGAAGAAGCGAGACTTGAGAGAGAAGAAACCAAGGTATTGGTAACGGATATTTCCCACCAGTTAAAAACACCGGTAGCGGCTCTTAGGACAAGCTTTGAAATTCTTACCTCTATGGACTTAAGCACGGATGAGCGTGCGGAATTTTCCGAAAGATGCAGGAGCCAGTTAAGAGGACTGGAAAATCTTCTCAATGCATTAATAAACATATCCCGCATGGAACACGGAATGATTGAAATAAAAAGAGAAAACAGCAGGATTTTCGATACTGTAGTACATGCGGTGGACAGGGTGTATGTAAAGGCAGAGGAGAAGCATATAAATATATCACTGGAAGGCGCAGACAGCTTAAAGGAGCTTATGCTGCCACACGACAGAAAATGGACAGGTGAAGCCTTAATAAACATACTGGAAAATGCAGTTAAATACAGTGATTGTGATACACATATAACAATAAGGCTGATTAAGCTTGTAACCTTTTTAAGAATAGAGATAGAAGATGAGGGTATAGGCATACCCGCAGAGGAGTATAATAATATTTTCAAAAGATTTTACAGAGGCTCCGTAGAAAGGATAAGAAAGGAAGAGGGCTCCGGAGTGGGATTATATCTTGCAAGGGAAATAATCAGCAGGCACGGAGGCACAATTACTGTTTCCAAAGGACAAAAAGGCGGCAGTGTTTTTACCGTTCAGCTTCCGTTAAAGGATTGAAACTAAAAATTATTTTATGTTATGAACTGCTAATCTTACAAAACTGTAAGATTAGTTTTTCTTTTTGTAAGAGAAATGAAAATGTAATGAAGTATATTAAGCATATGACAGGCGAGGCCAGATAATTATAAAACGGAGGTATAAAATTTATGGATACTATACTTAAAACAGAAAATTTATGTAAATATTACGGCAGCGGACAAAATGAAGTTAAGGCAGTGCAGAATGTAAATCTGCAGGTTGAAAACGGAGAGTTTGTTGCAATAGTAGGAAAATCCGGCTCGGGAAAATCTACTCTGCTTCATATGCTGGGAGGACTTGACAATCCTACCTCAGGAAAGGTTTTGGTAAAAAATAGGGATATATTCAAGCTTAAGGAGGATGAGCTTGCAATATTCAGGAGAAGAAAGATAGGTTTTATATTTCAGGCATTTAATTTGGTATCATCTTTAAATGTATGGGAAAATATAATGCTTCCGATAGGTCTGGACGGAAGAAAGCCGGACGAGGAGTATGTATGGGATATCATACAGACACTGGATATGCAGGACAGGGTTTATAATATGCCGAATACTCTTTCGGGAGGCCAGCAGCAGAGAACTGCCATAGCAAGGGCGCTTGCGGCTAAGCCTGACATAATTCTGGCAGACGAGCCGACAGGTAATCTGGATTCCAAAATAAGCGAAGAGGTAATGGCTCTGCTTAAGATGTCTGCACAGAAGTACGGACAGACACTTGTAATGATAACACATGATGAGGATATAGCTCAGATGGCAGACAGGATAATCGTAATTGAAGACGGAAGGGTGGTGAAGCAATAATGAAGGTGATTACAAATATTGCATTAAAAAATAACAGAAAAAACAGAACGAGAAGTATACTTGTAATAATTTCAATACTGCTTACGACAATTCTGCTTACGGTAATATCCTGCTTTGCATACGGAATGATAAAATCCCAGAAAGTAAATGCAGAAGCTATATACGGAAGCTGGTACGGAGCATTAAACGGAGTAACAGAAGATGATATAAGTGAAATAAATAAAAGAGGTGAGTTTAAAAACATAGGAAGGGCAGCATATGCCGCAGAGGTAATGAGTGACGGAAATTTAAGCCTTTACTTTTTCGATGAGACTGCAAGAAGCCTTACTAACACGGATGACAGATTAAAAAGAGGAAGATTTCCCGAAAGTGCAAATGAAATAGCAGCCTCAGAGGAATTTTTTGCGGTGGCAGGTTATGATAATGTCCAGACGGGAGATACAGTAATTCTTTCTTCAAGAGCAGACTTAAACAGTAAATATGAAGAAGAGGAATTTGTGGTATGCGGTATTCTAGCTGAAACTGATACGGAAGTAAATACCGATACATATTCGGCGTTAATTTCAGAGGAATATTTAAAAAACAAGGTTTCGGAAGAAAATCAGAGCTATATCGCTTATTTTCAGGTCAGTGATTCTGTGGAAATGACAACAGATTCTGCCGAAGAGGTTATAAAGGAGCTGGCTGTAAAGTGCGGTATTCCCGAAGACAGAGTTTCCATAAACAATTATTATATCTTGTGGCAGCTTGACCCGGGTATTGAAACCATATCAACCTGTGCAATAATTGCCATTATGGTTATCGTTTTTTCCGCAGTTGTAATTTATAACATATTCCAGATAGGACTGGTGCAGAAAATAAGAGAATACGGAAAGCTTAAGGCAATAGGAACTACAGGCAGACAGTTAAGGAAAATAGTTTTCAGAGAGGGTATGTCTCTTGCGGCAGTAGGTATACCGCTCGGCGCACTGCTTGGATATTTTATTGCGGAAGGAACGTATACATGGCTTATCGACCAGAGTAATTCAATTAATGTAGCGCAGTATGAAACTGTAAGCCTGCTTAATATCCTTCCGATTTCTGTTGCAATACTTCTTTCTGTATTAACGGTATGGCTGGCATTAAAAAAGCCTATGAGAATAGCGGCAGGAATTTCTCCGGTAGAGGCGATGAGATATCAGGAGGATATAAAGGGAAAACATTCCGTAAGAAAAAGAAAGAATACAGGAGTTGCGGGACTTATAAGGGCAGGACTTGCGCAGAACAGAAAAAGAAACGTGGCTACAATACTTACAATGGGAGTTTCCTGTGTATTATTTATTGTCATTGCCAATTTTATAGGAAATATAGACAATGAGTATGACGCAAGAAAAGAGGTAGAGCACGGCCAGTTTGAAATCTCTCTTGATTACAGACTGCGTGATACCGCTTATCCTGAAAATAATCTGGAAAATATTCTTTTGGATAATCCTATTAATGAGGATGTTATAGAAAAAATAAAAGCGATAGACGGAGTGACGGAGGTTAAGACAAGAAAAATATTTCTCGTTTATGATGAGAACGGAAATAAGCAGACCTGTGCCGTTTTTGACAGAGAGGATTTTGATAATGAGCTGACACAGTCCAAGATTCTGGGAGACCTTGACTATGACATTGCAGGAGAAAACGGAGGCTTTATATACGGCTGGGCAAATTTCTTTGATGAAAACGGCTATTCCTTAGGTGATACCATGAAGATTGCGGTATCAGACGGAACTCAGAATGTGGATATAAGCGTGCCGGTTATAGGAGCGGTAGGCTCAATAGACCAGGACTGGCTGATAACTGAAGAGGCCTATAATAAGCTCGGTTTAAGCAGTGAAACATACGGTTATATATGGGTGGATTGTGCCGAAAAGGACAGAGAAAGAATAAGCGGGGAGATAAGTGAACTGTTTTTGGATGAAGAGCATATTGACATTACAGAGTACAGTGAAGTACTGGAGACATCAAGGCTAAGCACAAGAATGGTAAGACTTGCATCATATGCATTCCTCATAATTATCGGAGTAATAGGATTTATGAATATGGCAAATACCATGATTACCAGTGTAATAACAAGAAGACAGGAATACGGTATGCTTCAGGCGGTGGGAATGACTAAAAGGCAGCTTAATATCATGCTTCAGGCAGAGGGTATGGTATTTACCGTAGGTACGGTTTTATCAGCTTCCGTCATAGGTATTCCGCTTGGGTATGTACTGTTTAAATATGGAAAGGCAAATGGCTTTATGTGACTTAACGTATGGCATTTTCCTCTTTTGGAAGTGGTCTGTATGATAGCCGTAATTGCAGTAATGCAGATTATCTTATCCTTTATTCTGACGAGAAATGTCAAGAAGGAATCGATAGTTGACAGAATCAGGTATAATGGATAAAAAATAGTAACAGATACGGAGTGAAATTATGCTGATCATAAGAAAATATTTAAAGGAAGATTGTGAACATTTGGCAGAACTTTTTTTTAAAACTGTCCATACCGTAAATGTAAAAGACTATACCGAAGAGGAGTTAAATGCATGGGCGGACGGCAAGGTTAATTTGGAAGAGTGGAATCGTTCGTTTTTGGAACATTATACAGTTGTTGCAGAAAAAGACGGAAAAGTAGCAGGATTTGGAGATATTGATAAAACAGGATATCTTGACAGACTGTATGTTCACAAGGATTACCAGAGGCAGAAAATTGCAACTGCCATTTGTGATGAGCTGGAAAAGGCAGTTGATGTGGATAAAATAGTTACGCATGCTTCTATTACAGCTAAGCCGTTCTTTATAAAAAGAGGATATACAGTGATTAAAGAACAGCAGGTGGTAAGACATGGTGTTTCATTGACTAACTATGTAATGGAACTGAAACGCTAGTTAAAAAATGTAAGTATGAAAAGGTCAATAACTGTAAAGGGACCTTTTCATACTTCATTTTTCTTATGGAGGGTATGAATATTATGGAGAAATCATTACTAAATACGTTTAAATGCCTTTTTGTATGCTTCCATGGTAAAATCAATTACATCAGAGGTGTGTGCCGTGGAGAAATTGTAACGGTTGCACGGCTTGTTATATACACCTTCAAGCATTAAAGAATAATCCATTTTTTTTCTGAGTTCAAAATCACATGTCTGCATATCACGGTAGTTTTTTATCTCATCTAAATCCGTAATGGCTACGTTAAACATTGTACCAAGTCCTGGTAGTGTTACGTGTATACCGTGAGAAGCATAGAATTCTTTGATAAAGTCTTTTAAAGCATTGGTATTTTTGATAATATTTTTCTGCTCAGTTTCCAGGATTTTCAAGGTTTTCAGTCCCAGTTTTAAAATCAGCGGGTGTCCGTTATATGTACCGCTGTGGAATAAAACATCCTGTGAAGAAGATTTCTGACTGCTGCTCATGTCAAAAACATCCGCTCCCATTATCGGAGCCGCTTTCATCATGATTTCTTTTTTTCCGCCCACTATTCCGATAGGAAGGCCTGCACCGATAACTTTTCCCATGGCGGTTAAATCGGGCTCCATTTTGACGGCAGCAAATTCGGATTCGATTTTGCTTGGCGTTCCGTATAAATATGAGGAATATTTCTGGAATTCAGAAAAGATTTCTTGTAATGTCATAATTTAACACACTATTTTTAATTACTAAAAAGGATTATTATTTCTTTTGATATATGGTATAATGTACGCGAACACAATGAGCCAAGCGGCTGCGTAGCAGACATTTGGCAAATGTGCGCGAACCATGATGCAGCGTAGCGAAATCATGGTATAATTTATATTAAGGAAGGGTTAGGAGGTTTTTTTATGGCACTTATTCATGGAAATATTATGTCAAAGGAGTTGCACAGGCAGACGGCTTTTAATGCGGTAATTCCTGTAGATGTGGAAAATATAAGTAAATGTGAGTTCCCTACACTCTATCTTTTACACGGCTTATCGGATAACTGTGAGGCATGGGTTGCTAACAGCAGGATTGTAAAACTTGCGGAAGAAGCAGGAATTGCGGTTATTATGCCGACGGGAGATATTTCATTTTATATTGACCAGCTTGTGAGTAACAATAATTACGGAAAATTTGTCGGAGAAGAACTGGTTGACATAACCAGAAAAATGTTTCCGCTTTCATCTAAAAGGGAGGATACAATAATCGGCGGACTTTCAATGGGCGGTTTCGGCGCAATAAGAAACGGATTAAAGTATCATGAAACCTTTGGCTCAATAATTGCATTGTCAAGTGCTTTGCATATATTTGAGACTCCTGATGAGCTCCCGATAAGGGAAACACCTTATGATGAAGACTTGATTTTCGGAGATTTGGATGTTGCGAAAGAGAGCGATAAAAATCCCGCATACATATTAAATAATCTTAAAAAGGAAGAAATACCTGAAATATTTATGGCATGCGGAACGGAAGATAATTTGATTTATTCTAACAGATGCTTTAAAGAAAGGTTACTTAAAAAAGGAGCAGACTTAACTTATATCGAAGCTCCGGGTGAGCATGTGTGGTCATTCTGGGATGAATATATTGAAAAAGGAATTAAGTGGTTTAATAATAAAAGACAGTAAATAATATACTGTCACAGCACCATATTAATTTATGCCTTGTATTGCTCTTTACCAAAATTAAAGATATAATTAACCTTAAGATTTGTTGTGAGATGTAGGAGGGATTATTATGAAGGTACTTATGATTAACGGAAGCCCGCGTGTAAATGGAAATACCTCTGTTGCACTGCACGAAATGGAAAAGATTTTTAAGAAAAACGGTATTGAAAGCGAAACCATACAGATAGGCAACAAGGCTATAAGAGGCTGTATAGCGTGCAGTACATGTTTTGAAAGCGGTAAATGTGTATTTGATGATGATGTAAATGAAGTTGCACCAAAATTTGAAGAATGTGACGGACTGGTGGTTGCAAGTCCGGTGTATTATGCGTCTGCAAATGCAACGCTTATTGCATTTCTTGACAGATTGTTTTACAGTACTAGCTTTGATAAAACAATGAAGGTTGGAGCCAGCGTGGTTGTGGCAAGAAGAGGAGGACTCTCAGCAACATTTGATGAACTTAATAAGTATTTTACCATATGCGGTATGCCGGTTGCTTCCTCTACATATTGGAACAGTGTACACGGCCGCATGCCCGGAGAGGCACTGCAGGATGAAGAAGGCCTTCAGACCATGAGGAATCTGGCTGAAAATATGACATTTCTTATGAAAAGTATAGCTTTAGGTAAAGAAAAATATGGTCTGCCTGAAAAAGAAGATAAGATAGTTACAAACTTCATAAGGTAAAATACCGGGGGTGTTTTAGTGAACAATATTAAACTTTTGGACTGTACGCTTCGTGACGGCGGATATGTGAACGACTGGAAGTTCGGTAATACAAATTTAATAAGTATATTTGAACGTCTGGTTGATTCAGGAGTAGACATTATTGAAATCGGATTTCTGGATGAGAGAAGACCTTTTGATACGGACCGCAGTATAATGCCTGATACGGCTTCTGCAGATAAGATTTTCGGCTCGCTTGATAAAAAGAGCGCAATGGTTGTCGGAATGATTGATTATGGTACATGTGCCATCGAAAATCTTTCGCCTTGTAAAGATTCATATCTGGACGGAATCCGTGTCATATTTAAAAAACATCTTATGCATGAGGCAATGGAATTTTGCAGGCAGGTAAAAAAACTTGGATATAAAGTATTTTCCCAGCTTGTTTCGATAACTGCATATTCTGATGAAGAACTGCTTCAGCTTGTGGAGTTAGTTAATGACGTGAAACCATATGCAGTGTCCATGGTAGATACATACGGACTTCTGCATCCTGATGATTTATTGCATTATTATGAAATTCTGGATGAAAATGTAATTCCCGAGGTCGGTATCGGCTTTCATGCACATAATAATTTCCAACTCGCATATGCAAATGCACTGGCATTTCTTGAGAAAGACGGAAAGCATGATGTTGTAGTAGACGGAACTTTATACGGAATGGGTAAGAGCGCCGGAAATGCACCTCTTGAACTTCTTGGAATGCGTCTTAATGACAAGTTTGGGAAAAGTTATAATATAGATTCAATGCTTGAAGCAGTGAATGAATCCGTTTTGAATTTTTATTCAACATCACCGTGGGGATATAAATTATTCTTCTATTTGTGCGCAAAGAATAAATGTCATCCGAATTATGTCTCATATTATCAGGACAAGCAAAATCTGTCCATGTCAAAGCTGGATTCTCTGCTTGAAATGATTGAGCCGGAAGAAAAGAAGCTTCTCTATGATAAAATCATAGCGGAGCGTTTGTATGATAATTATGTGGAAAACAGCATGAAGGAAGATGAAAGTATAGAAAACTTCCTTAAAAGTATTTCCGGGCACAATCTTCTAATTGTGGGACCGGGGAAAAACATTAATCTTCAAAAAGATAAGGTGAAGAATTATATTGAAAAAAATTCACCATTTATTATTTCGATTAATTATATTCCTCAGGATATACCGATTGATTGTGTTTTTATAACCAATTCCAAGAGATATACGGAAATGGCGGGCATTTTGGACAGGTCGGAGCATAAGACTCTGGCAACATCAAATGTTGAATGCAGAAACGGTGAATTTGATTTTGTTATTAACAGGGCTTCTCTTTTGGAAACTGATGAGAAAATATCGGATAATTCTTTCCTTATGCTGGTTAAATTCCTTGGGAAAATAGGAGTTAAGGAAATAAACTGTGCCGGATTTGACGGATATTCAGATAAAGAGGATAATTATTGCAATCCTTCAATGGAGTATACTTTTGTAAAGCAGGAAGCTTCTCATCTTAATTCGCATATGAAGAAACGCATTAATGAATTCCGCAGTGATATGAAAATCAATTTTATTACATATTCTGCGTATGATGCTGAGGAGGATATAAATGGAGCAGCGATATAAGGTTGTGGTGTTTGATTTGGACGGAACGCTTCTTGACACGTCGGAAGGAGTTCTGACATCCGTAAAACACACAATAAATGAATATGGATTTAAACCTCTAAGTGATGAGGAACTGCGTAAATTTATCGGACCGCCGATTCAGGCTTCATTTGCAAGAGCTTATAATCTGGAGGGTGACATAGTGCAGGAGCTTGCAACGTCATTCCGCAATAATTACAAGGGTGAAAATCTCTTAAAGGCAGTGCCGTATGAGGGTATTTTTGATGTGTTTCAGGCAATTTGCGATAATGGAATGAAGCCTGCCATAGCTACATACAAAAGGCAGGATTGTGCAACGGATATTCTTACGCATTTCGGATTTGATAAGTATACGGATATTATGTATGGCGCCGACCATGAGAACAAACTGAAAAAGAGAGACATTATAGAAATGGCTTTAAATGACGCAGGAGCTGCGGACTATAATGACGCCGTAATGATTGGCGACAGTGATAACGATGCAATCGGAGCCAGTGAAATAGGTACAAATTTCATAGGCGTGACTTATGGTTTTGGTTTTAATACAGATGATGATGTTAATAAATTTCCTAATGTGGGAATTGCACATGATACAAATGAACTTATAAAGCTTATTTTAAAGGGACAAATATAATGAAAGTAAAGGTTGCTCAGTATATAGCAGATTTTCTTGCGGAAAACGGAATAAAGGATTGTTTTATGGTTACGGGTGGAGGCGCCATGCATCTGGATGATGCCCTGGGGCATAATGAAAACCTGCATTGTGTATTTAACCACCATGAGCAGGCATGTGCCATTGCGGCAGAGGCTTATACAAGAATGACGGGAAAACTGGCAGCAGTATGTGTAACAAGCGGTCCGGGAGGTACAAATGCAATTACCGGTGTCATGGGCGGATGGCTGGATTCTATTCCTATGTTTATTTTATCAGGTCAGGTAAAAAGAGAGACTACAATATGGTCCTGCCCTGAAATAGGCCTGCGTCAGCTTGGAGACCAGGAATTTGACATTGTTCATTCCGTAAAAAATATGACCAAGTATGCAGTTATGCTTACAGACCCAAATGAGGTGTCCTATCATCTTGAAAAAGCATTATATATGGCAGAGACAGGAAGAGGAGGTCCTGTATGGATTGACGTTCCTCTGGATGTTCAGGGCGCAATGATTGAGACGGAAGATTTGATTCATTTTAATCCTGAAAAGGAAAAGATTGAAGAAATTCCTAAGGTTACACCTGAAACAGCAGGACTTATCCTTGAAAAAATAAAAGAAGCAAAAGCACCTCTTATTCTTGCAGGAACGGGAATCAGACTGGGAAATGCAGAAGATGAATTTCTTAAATTAGTAAATAAGCTTCAGATTCCTGTGGTTACGGCATGGAATGCAAATGATACGGTAGCTTTTGACAATCCGTATTTTGCGGGTATGCCGGGAACTGTGGGGACCAGACCGGGAAATTTCGCCGTGCAGAATTGTGACCTTCTGCTTAGTCTGGGGTGCAGACTTAACATCCGTATGATTGGTTACAATCATTTTAATTTTGCAGAAAATGCTTATAAAATAGTAGTTGACATAGATAAGAAAGAGTTAAAAAAACCTACAATCTGTCCTGATATGCCGGTAAATGCAGATGTAAAGGATATTATTGGCGAGCTTTTAAATGCAGATTATGCTGTGCAGGAGAAACACAAGTCGTGGGTTAAGTGGTGCCGTGATTTGGTTTTCAGATTTCCTGCTGCACAGGACGATTATCATAAGCCCGAAGAAAGCTGCGCACCTGTCAATCCCTATATATTCATGGATAAATTGTTTGGACAGCTTGAGGAGGACGATAGAATTATATGCGGTAACGGAAGCGCCTGTGTAATTACATTTCAGGCGGCAAAGATTAAGCAGGGACAGCGCATGTTTACAAATTCAGGCTGTGCCGCAATGGGATATGGTTTCCCGGCGGCAGTAGGCGTTGCAGTGGCTGATAACTCAAAAAGAACAATCTGCATAGACGGTGACGGAAGTTTTATGATGAATATTCAGGAGCTCGCTACTGTTTTCCATAATAAGTTAAATATTAAAATAATACTTATAAATAATAACGGATATCATTCCATAAGGCAGACACAAAGTAATCTTTTTAAACCGCCATTTATCGGAATTGACGGGGACAGCGGCATAAGCTTTCCTGATTTTTCAAAGGTGGCAGATGCCTTTCATTTAAATTATTTCAGAATAGAAAATGAGAAAGACTGTGACGGTATGATAAAGAAGGTGCTTTTATCTGACGGACCGTGTATTTGTGAGGTAATTGTAGATGAAAAGCAGAATTTTGCACCAAAGTCTTCATCTAAGGTTTTGCCTGACGGAAGAATAGTATCGCCTTCATTAGAAGATATGGCGCCGTTTCTGCCACGTAAGGAATTTGATGATATTTATTATGAACAGTGAGAAAATAAATATCAGGTAAGCTCCGCCATACCGTGATAAAGCTGATAATACTTTCCTTTTTGTGAAAGCAAATCTTCATGAGTTCCACGTTCTACTATGGTACCGTGTTCAAGGACAATGATAACATTGGCATTACGGACAGTGGAGAGCCTGTGTGCTATTACAAAAACGGTCCTGCCTTCCATAAGGCGGTCCATACCTTTTTCAATTAAAGCTTCAGTTCTGGTATCTATAGAGCTGGTAGCCTCGTCTAAAATAAGTACGGGCGGATTGGCAACCGCAGCACGGGCGATGGCGATAAGCTGTCTCTGTCCCTGGCTGAGGTTAGCTCCGTCATGGGTGAGCATGGTATTATAGCCGTCAGGAAGTCTCTTTATGAAAGAATGGGCATTTGCAAGCTTTGCGGCAGCAATTACCTCTTCATTTGAAGCATCTGTTTTTCCAAAACGGATATTATCAGAAATAGTTCCCGTAAACAGATGAGTGTCCTGAAGTACTATGCCGAGAGAGCGTCTGAGAGACGCTTTTTTTATTTCCTTTACATTTATTCCGTCACATGTGATTGTGCCGGAGGATATATCATAAAAACGGTTTATAAGATTTGTAATGGTGGTCTTTCCTGCACCTGTGGAGCCTACAAATGCAACCTTTTGACCCGGTTTTGCATATAGGCTTATGTCTTTAAGTATAAGATGGTCTTTATTATATCCAAAGCTTACATGTTCAAATCTTACATCTCCCTTGAGAGAATCTACTTCAATAGTTCCTTCATCAGTTTCAGGAAGTTCTTCCATTGCGCCGAATATTCTTTCAGCCCCCGCCATAGCGGCAAGTAAAAGATTTAACTGAATTGTAAACTGGTTTATAGGATGTGCCGCCTGTCTTACAAATACCAGATAACTTGCAAGCCCGCCTACATCCATAAGACCTCTTATGGCAAGTATGCCGCCTATGACTGCCGTTATTGCGTAATTTACATAAGATATGGTAACTACCATAGGAATGTTGGTACTGGCATAAGTCTGTGCCTTTATTCCTGCAAGGCGCAGCATGGTATTCTTTTTTCGGAAGCCTTCCATATTAGCCTCTTCATGATTGAAAACCTTGATTACTTTTTGACCGCTTATCATTTCCTCAACATATCCGTCAAGCTCTCCCAGATACTTCTGCTGCTTTCCAAAATAGCGGCTGCTTTTTCGGCCTGAATATGCAATATAGATAAACATTACTGCATATCCGAGAAGTGTAATGATGGAAAGTCTCCAGTTTAAAACAAAAAGTATGACAAGCGTACCGACTATCTGTATGAAGCTTTGAATGACGACGGCAAAGCTGTTGTTTAAGGCTTCGGAAACGGTATCAATATCGTTTGTGAATAAACTCATGGTATCACCTGAGTTATGTGTGTCAAAATATTTTATCGGCAGTCCCTGAATTTTGGAAAACAGGTCACGTCTTATGTCAAATACAATTTTCTGTGCGGTTTTTACCATTGTCTGTGTGTATCCGAGAGCAGCAAGGGCTCCGGTTAAAAAGATAATGGCAGTGATAAGAATTCCGAATGAAAGGCCCTCCATATCACCCTTAGCCACATATTTATTTATCACGGGTTTTATCATATAAGTACCGATAAGATTTGCAAGCGCACTTACGGCGACCAAAAATGCAACAAGTATCATGAGCAGTGAGTGCCTGCCCATATACTTAGAAAATGTATGTAAGGTCTTTCTGATGTTTTTTGGCCTTTTTTTATTACTTACTTTATTTGCCATAATTTTAAACTCCGTATAATTTTTTGATTATTCCTCTGCCTGCGCTGACTGTGTATAATAAAGCTCGCTGTATATTTCGTTTTTATCAAGTAACTCCTCATGGGTGCCGGCTGCGTTTATATGTCCGTCTTCAAGTATTATGATTTTGTCTGAGTCCATTATGCTGTTTATTCTTTGCGCAATTATGATTTTTGTCATATCAGGAAGTCTTTTTAAGCGTTCCCTGATTTTTCTGTCCGTAGCCATATCTACGGCACTTGTGGAATCATCCAATATAAGTATTTGAGGTTTTTTAAGTATAGTTCTCGCTATGCAGAGTCTCTGTTTCTGTCCGCCTGAAATATTTACTCCTCCCTGTCCGAGCTCTGTATCCAGACCATTCGGAAGAGAATAAACAAATTCATCTGCACATGAAATTTTCAGCGCCTCGGCAAGTTCTGTTTCAGAGGCATTTTCATTTCCCCACAATAAATTATCCCTTATCGTACCGGAAAAAAGTACGTTCTTTTGCAAAACGATTCCGACTGCATCCCTAAGAGCTGTGATGTCATAGTCTTTTACATTTGTTCCGCCCACAAAAACGGCTCCTTCAGTTGCATCATAGAGGCGTGGAATAAGCTGTACAAGACTGGATTTGGCGCTTCCTGTACCGCCAATAAGTCCTATCGTAGAGCCTGCATCAATATTAAGAGTTATGTTTGAAAGAGCATATTCCTGTGCGGATTTTTTATATTTAAAGCTTACGTTTTTAAATTCTATACTGCCGTCAGGTATCTTTTTAACGGGATTTTCAGGAGAAGCAAGCTCTGTGTTTTCCTGCATTACTTCGCTTACTCTTTTAGCACTTGCAAGGCTTCTTGCCATTAGTAAAAAGGCATTGGAAATAAGCATAAGGGAATTCATGACCTGCATTACATAACTTAAAACTCCTGTAAGCTCACCTACTTTGAGTTCATCATTTATTATCATACTGCCCCCGAGCCACATAATCATTACCGTTGAAGCATACATTGTAAGCTGAAAAGACGGAAGATTTAAAACCGTTACACCGAATGTTTTACGGGATGTGCGGGCAGCTTCTGAATTTATGTCATTAAAAAGGTTTTCTCTGTAATCCTCACGTACAAATGCCTTTATTGCGCGTATGGCAGTCAGATTTTCCTGGACAAAGGAATTAACCTTATCAATTATAGTCTGAAGCCTGTTATACATGGGAGCGGCTTTGCTTGAAATAAAGTATAAGAGAATTGCAAGTACCGGAATGCACACAAAAAAGACAAGAGAAAGTTTAAAACTTAACCATGAGGCAAGTATAATTCCCCAAATCATCATTATCGGGCCTCTGACAACAGGACGAAAGCCGTTTGTTATTGCATTTTGAATAACATTTATATCGCTGGTCATACGGGTTATAAGGGACGAAGTACTAAAGTCATCCAGATTGGAAAAGGAATATTCCTGAATTTTTGCGTATTCGGCTTCCCGCAGTGAAAAAGCAAGTCCGTTTGATGCCTTTGCAATAAAAAAGGCATAAAGAAGTCCTGTAATCATTGCGATAACTGCACATATACCCATCAGTATGCCACGGTTAATAATAAGTCCGATGTCTTTATTCATAACACCGTCATCAATTATCGCAGCCATTATTACGGGTATAACCATTTCTATAAAAGACTCCACTACAACAAACAGGAAAGCAAGCTTAAAATAAAGTTTATTTTTCCCTGAAAATGAAAATATATATTTTAAATCAGACAAAAGAAATCAATCCCTTCGATATTTTTTCTGCATGTATTGAAATAATTATAACATAATTTTACATAAATTAAAAAAAGAAATATTAAGTTTTGTTGATTTGACATTTAAATATAATATTGCTAGGTTGAAATAAGATATATGACGTGAGATTCCAGTTAACCATTTGAATTGGAGATATGGTATAAAATGATTAAGATGAAAAAAAGGTATATAAAAAGGATATTTATGATTTTAGGCATATATATATTGTTTCTTATTATAGCTATTATTATTCCCTTTATAAATTATAAAGAAGTAAAAAGGGAAACAAAGGAAAACTTTTCTGTGGATGAGTATTATTCAGACAGTACAGGTATAGACAGGGCCATGCTTTTGGAAACCAATACAAGTGCATGGGAGGAAAGGCTCAGACTGCTCTCACAGGCTGAAGAACGCATTATTTTAAGTACGTTTGACATGAGGGACGGAGAAAGTACAAAAGATATACTTTCTGTCATTCTTAACAGGGCGGATAATGGTGTTAAGGTAAAAATTCTGGTTGACGGCGTAAGCGGTCTTATAAGAATGGAAAATAAAAAAATATTTTATGCCCTGTCCTCACACCCAAACGTGGAAATAAAATTATATAACAGACTTAATATTTTGCAGCCGTGGAAAAGTCAGGGGCGTATGCATGACAAATATATTATAGTAGATAATTATGCCTATATTCTCGGAGGAAGGAATACTTTTGATTATTTTATAGGAGATTATAATGCAAAAAGCAAGAGCCATGACAGAGAAGTACTGATATATAATACTGCATATGAGGATAAGGAAAATAAAGAAAGCTCCCTTTATCAGGTAGAGGAATATTTTTACGGAGTATGGGAGCTCGAGGCATGTAAGTATTTTCATAATGAGGAAAAATGGCAGAAGGATGAGGAGGTAATTGAAGCAAAGGAGCTTTTGTATGACAGATACGAAAAGCTTGTGGAAGAAAATCCCGAGCTGTTTAGCGGGTGTGATTATTATGATATGACAGTAGAGACAAATACCGTCAATCTGATATCCAACCCCACGGGGATATACGGAAAAGAGCCTGTAGTTTTTTATAAGCTTTCCGAGCTTATGAAGGACGCAGATTATGAGGTAATAATACACATGCCTTATGCGGTATGTAATGATTATATGTATGAAACCCTTGCCGAAATAAGTGAAATAGTGCCGGAGACACATATGATGATTAACTCCGTTGAAAACGGAGATAATGTAATGGCATCAAGTGATTATCGAAAAAATAAAGGAAAACTTATAGATACAGGCATACAGATTCTGGAATATGACGGCGGTAAGTCTTATCATGGAAAATCCATAGTTATAGATGATGATATTTCAATAATAGGCTCGTATAATCTGGACTTAAGAAGTACTTATGTAGATACGGAGCTCATGCTGGTTATTCAGAGCAGGGAGCTTAACAGTGAACTCAGGGAGGCAATGAGCGGATTTGAAGAAGACTGCCGAACGGTGGTTGATGAAAAAAATTATATTACACCGGAACATATTGAAGTAGCAGAAGTATCATTTTTTAAAAAGGCAGTTTGGCTGATACTGGGAATAATATTTATTCCGTTCAGAGTATTAATATAGATAAAATTTTTACCGTGAATTTTATTTTTTTATAGTGAATTAAATAACAATTTACTGACATATAATATGTCAGAGGAACAGAGCCTTTGTATAATTATATGAAAGGATGGTTATTATGAAGCAGGAAGAAGAGAAGAATTGCATTCCGAAAAAAAATAAAAAAGGTGCGGTAACGTCATTTATACTCATGCTTTCGGCAGCGGTAAGTGAGTACATGCTTATAAGCAGTATGATGAGAAAACATGACGGGGAAGTATTTGCTGATGATTATATGCAGGCTGTAAACGGGGCATCAGGAGATATGGGGATAGTTACGGAGCCCGTTATGTATCTGGCGATTCTGGTTGTTGCAGTATTTATTATAATATTACTTTCCGCAAATGCTTCGCGGAAAAAAGATTCTTTATGATTGAAAGCACTTCCGATATGATGTAAAATTATATATATCGGATTCGCTTAAGGGGGGATATTGTATGTATCCGATGATTGACATTGAAAAAACGGGACAGAATATAAAAAATTTATGTGAGATGAAGGGAATCAGTGTTTCTGATGTTCAGGAATTTTTGGGGCTTTCCTGTAATAATGCCATATACAGGTGGTTTAATGGAACAAGCCTGCCTTCTCTGGACCATCTGTATGCCCTTCAGGAGCTTTTGGGAATTGGTATTGACAGGATTCTTATAGGCAGTTTCCGCAAGACAGGGCGTTTGTTTTATGAAGTTACGCCGTGTGGACTCAATTTAAAAAGACTTTTTGAAACACATAAATATTTTATGAAAGCATACTTGTAAATTATTAAGAAGCCGGAGGATGTAAAAATGGGTGAAATGGACAGAAAAGCATATAATAATATAAGTTACGGGTTATACATGTTAAGCACAAGACTTAATGACCGCACAAACGGATGTATAGTAAATACTGTTGAACAGGTGACATCCACACCAGGAAGGATAGCCGTGGCAGTAAATAAGGACAACCTTACAAACAAAATGATTGCGGAATCAGGGGTTTTCTGTGTGTCAATACTTACGAAAGACACGCCGTTTTCCGTATTTCAACATTTCGGATTTCAGAGCGGAAGAGATGTAAATAAATTTGATAATATTGATTACTGGCTGGACGGACAGTCCCTCCCTTATCTTGTAAACAACACCAATGCATATATTTCATGCAAGGTTTATCTTCAGATTAATCTGGACACACATACTCTTTTTATAGGAGATGTAGTGGAGATGAAACGCATAAATAATAAGCCTTCAGTTACTTACAGTGATTATTTTTCTTATATAAAGCCTCAGGCAAACCTTTTTGACGGCTCTGCGGTTGAACAGGACGCAGGAGATAATAAAGAATCTGCGGACAAACAGGCAGGAGAAGGTAAACCAAAACACGCATGGCGCTGTACAATTTGTGACTATATATATGAGGGAGACGAGCTCCCGGAGGATTTTAAATGTCCTACATGTAAGCATGGAATAGAGGATTTTGAACAACTGTATTAGGAAGGGAACATACTAATGATGCTTGATTTGCTTTTACTGCTTTTCCTTTTTGCAATGGGAAGCATTATAGGATGGGTGATAGAGTTATTTTTCAGGAGATTTTGTTCTCCGTCAGGTAAAAAATATAAAAAGTGGGTAAATCCGGGTTTCCTCACAGGACCATACCTGCCGCTTTACGGTTTTGGACTTTGCACCTTATATCTTTTGTCAGGAATAGAGATTCCGGGGCTTGATGGACATCCCATATTAAAAAAGCTGGTTTTGTTTGTGGTTATGGGACTTGCCATGACATTAATTGAATATATAACAGGCCTAATATTCATAAAAGGAATGAATATTAAATTATGGGATTATTCAAATAATTGGGGAAACATTCAGGGAATCATATGTCCGCTCTTTTCATTTTTCTGGGCGGTGCTTGGTGCGGTATATTATAATTTCATAAATCCGTATATACTGGATGCGATAAGCTGGCTTTTGAAAAATCTGGTATTCTCATTTTTTATAGGATTTTTCTATGGAATATTTGTCATAGACCTCTGTTACTCATTTAATATCATGGTGAGACTGAGAAAGTTTGCGCAGGAAAAGGAGATAATAGTACGGCTTGAAGCCTTAAAGGACCAGTTTGTACTTGCAAGGGAAGAAAGAAAGGAAAAGAGACGTTTCATGCTTGCGATGTATACGTCAAAGCCTTTCAGGGAAACCATGGATGACCTGTTCGAGAAATTTACTGAAAATATGACGGAAAAATATAATGATGCTAAAAAAGCGATTTCCGAAAAGAGCTATATGGAATATAAAAAGAAGAAAAAGAAATAAATAAATGGCATTTAAAAATAAAGTCGGGATTTTACATATATTTTATATTTGTAAAATCCCGACTTGTTTTATTTTATGAGATTTTGGGAAAAATATATTTGTAAACAGGCACCTGATTTTACATAGATTTAACAAAACTACGATTTTGCATTTAATGTTAAATAAATATAATGAAATCGTACCACGGTGGCAATGATAAAAAATATAATAAAAATGACCGGAAAATTTACGGTCAAACAAGGAGGAAAAATTAATTATGAAGTTAAAGAAATTACTTGTAGCAGGATTAGCAGGAGTAATGATGCTTGCAACTATGACAGGATGCGGCGGAAATTCATCAGATGAAATTCATGTAGTAAGCCGTGAGGATGGCTCAGGAACAAGAGGAGCATTTACAGAGCTTCTTGGAATAGCAGTGGATGATGTGGATAATACTGTATCAACAGCAGAAATCACACAGAGTACTTCAGTTATGATGACAACAATAGCAGGAAATGAATCAGCAATCGGTTACGTATCACTCGGCTCACTTAACGATGAGGTTAAGGCAGTTCAGGTAGACGGAGTAGCACCTTCAGTTGATACTGTAAAGGACGGAAGCTATAAGGTGTCAAGACCGTTTATCATAGCACATAAAGACGGTTTAAGCGATGTAGCACAGGATTATATTAATTACATTCTCAGTGCAGAAGGTCAGGCAATTATCGGTGAAGAAGGATATATCACAATTGATGATGCAGCACCTTCATATACTGCAAGCGGAATGTCAGGAAGAGTAACACTTGCAGGCTCTACATCCGTAGCACCTGTTATGGAAAAACTTGCAGATGCATATATGGCACTTAATCCTGATGTAACAGTAGAAATTCAGCAGTCAGGCTCATCAGCAGGTATTGAATCAGCTATTCAGGGTGCATGCGATATTGCAATGTCATCAAGAGAATTAAAGGAAGAAGAAACAGCTGAAGGACTTGACCCGATTGTTATGGCAATGGACGGTATTGCGGTAATAGTTAATAAAAACAATGATGTAGAAAATCTGACAAGTGAGCAGATTATGAAGATTTACACAGGTGAAATTACAAGTTGGTCAGAGGTTGAGTAAAAATGAAAAGACAAAAAGAAAATATAATGAAGTATGTCTTCCTTATATGTGCCTGTATGTCAATACTTTTTGTAGCACTTATCTGTATATTTCTTTTTGCTAATGGTTTGCCTGCAATGGCAGAGATAGGCTTCGCAGACTTTCTTCTGGGAAAGAACTGGAAGCCTCTCCAAAACCAGTTCGGAATATTTCCGATGATAATAGGAAGTATATATGTAACGGCAGGAGCCATTATTGTAGGAGTTCCTATAGGAATACTGACGGCGATATTTATGTCGAGATTTTGTCCTAAGAAGCTTTACAAGATTATCAAACCTGCAGTAGGGCTTCTTGCAGGAATTCCGTCAATAGTATACGGATTTTTTGCGCTTGTGGTTATGGTGCCTATTGCACAGGACTTATTTGGAGGAAGCGGAAAAGGAATTCTCACTGCCTCGGTACTTCTGGGACTTATGATACTCCCTACAATTATTGAGGTTTCTGAGTCTGCTTTAAATGCAGTGCCTGAAAGCTATTATGAGGGCTCTCTTGCACTCGGGGCAACACATGAAAGAAGTGTATTTAAGGCAATGCTGCCGGCGGCAAAATCAGGTATGCTGGCAGGAATTATTTTAGGAATAGGACGTGCCATAGGAGAGACAATGGCAGTTGTCATGATAGCCGGAAATTCAGCAATTATGCCGGAATCAATTACATCGGGAGTAAGGACACTTACCTCAAACATAGTACTTGAAATGGCATATGCTTCAGGTCTGCATGAAGAAGCATTGATTGCAACGGCATGTGTGCTGTTCGTATTTATTCTATTAATAAATCTCTGTTTTTCCATGCTTAAGAAAAAGGAGGCTTAAAACATGGCAGAGCAGACGAAAAAACTTGATGAAAGAGCAATGAGTGAGGAAGAAATGAAAGAACTGGAAGCATCAAACATAAATAAAATAACCCTTAAAAGAAAATGGATGCAGTACAAGAAGCATCCAGGCTCTCTGGCGCTTTTCATACTGGTTTCACTGTCCACGGTCATCACAGTGGGAGTGTTGGTTTTCCTTATCTTATATATTATAATAAACGGAGTAATGCATCTTACGCTGGAGCTTTTTGCATGGAACTATAACAGTGAAAACGTATCAATGACACCGGCACTTATAAATACTTTAATAATGATTGTACTTACTCTTATAATGGCAGTTCCGATAGGCGTATTTTCAGCCATATACATGGTTGAGTATGCAAAAAGAGGTAACAAGGTGGTTAAGATAGTAAGAATAACCACAGAGACTCTTCAAGGTATACCTTCCATAGTTTACGGACTCTTCGGATATATACTTTTTGTTATAACTCTTGGCTGGAGCTATTCCATGCTTTCGGGAGCGATAACCCTTGCAATCATGGTGCTTCCGCTTATAATGAGAACAACCGAGGAAGCACTCATGGCAGTTCCTGATTCATACAGAGAAGGAAGCTTCGGGCTCGGAGCAGGAAGACTGAGGACTGTATTTCGTGCAGTTCTGCCTTCAGCGATGCCGGGAATACTTTCGGGAGTTATCCTTGCAATAGGAAGAATTGTCGGCGAGACGGCGGCCCTTATATATACGGCAGGTACGGTGGCAAAGATACCGGAAAACCTGTTTTCATCTACAAGAACTCTGGCTGTACACATGTATTGTCTTCTTTCTGAGGGCTTCTATACCGACCAGGCATATGCTACGGCAGTAGTTCTCCTTGTAGTGGTGCTTATTGTAAACTGGCTGTCCGGAGTAGCGGCAAAGAAGCTTATGAGTAAAACCAAGTAACAGTAAGTATTGCATATTTAAAATGTCAGGAAGGATAAATTATGGATAAGTTTAAAATTAAGGATGTAGATTTATACTATGGCGATTTCAAGGCGCTAAAAGGTATCAATCTGGATATACCTGCAAATAAAATCACCGCTTTTATAGGTCCGTCAGGCTGCGGCAAATCAACACTTTTAAAGTCATTAAACAGAATGAATGACTTGGTAGAAGGCTGTAAAATAACCGGTGAATTTCTGCTTGACGGTGAAGATATTTACGGGGATATGGACGTTAATCTCTTAAGAAAGAGAGTGGGAATGGTATTTCAGAGACCAAATCCGTTTCCTATGAGTATATATGAAAATATAGCTTACGGACCTAAGACACATGGTATACGTTCTAAGGCAAAACTGGACGATATAGTTGAAAAATCACTTCGTGATGCGGCTATATGGGATGAAGTAAAGGACAGACTTAAGAAAAGTGCATTAGGTCTTTCGGGTGGTCAGCAGCAGAGACTTTGTATAGCAAGAGCACTGGCTGTAGAGCCTGAAGTACTTCTTATGGATGAGCCTACCAGTGCGCTTGACCCTATATCCACCTCTAAAGTAGAGGAGCTTGCAATGGACCTTAAGGATAAGTATACCATAGTTATGGTAACACATAATATGCAGCAGGCTGTACGTGTTTCAGATAAGACTGCATTTTTCCTGCTGGGAGAGGTAGTAGAATATAACGACACAGATAAGATATTTGCCACACCTCAGGATAAGAGAACAGAGGATTATATAACAGGAAGGTTTGGATAATATGAGAAAAGAATTTGATGAGCAGTTGGAAAGACTGAATACCGAAATGATTAAAATGGGCTCATATTGCGAATACGCCATAGGCTCTGCCATGAAGGCTTTGTTTGAAAATGATACAGAGGCCGTAAAGGAAGTTGAAGAATATGAACGTGAAATAAATCAGAAGGAAAGAGAAATAGAAAGCATGTGCCTTAAACTTCTTTTAAAGCAACAGCCTGTGGCACATGACTTAAGAACGGTTTCTTCAGCACTCCGAATGATAGCTGACCTTGAGCGTGTGGGTGACCAGTCAGAGGATATTGCGGAAATAACCAAATTTGTGGATGTTTCAAAGCTTAAAGGAAAGACTCATATTAAGGAAATGTCCGATGAAGCAATCAATATGCTTACAAAAAGTGTGGATTCTTTTGTAAAAAAAGATGTTGAGCTTGCAAAATATGTTATTTTGAGAGATGATGTAGTTGATAATCTTTTTAATGAAATCAAAGAGGAATTAATTACCTGTATAGCTGAGAATAAGGACGGGGGAGAAGCATATCTGGATTTATTTATGGTGGCTAAATATCTTGAAAGAATCGGAGATCATGCGACAAATATTGCTGAGTGGGTTATTTTCAGCGTTACGGGAAAACATATCGAGGAAGGGAATCTTAAATAAATGATATATTTTCTTGAGGATGATGATGTAATCAGAAATTTTGTGATTTACGCACTTAACAATTCTGATTTAAAAGTAGAGGGTTTTTCCAGACCTTCTCTTTTCTGGGAAGCGATGAAAAAAGAACTTCCGAGTCTGGTACTGCTGGATAGAATGTTACCGGAGGAAGACGGACTTGAGGTTTTAAAGAAGCTTCGCTCCAAGCAGGAAACGAAAATGCTTCCTGTAATTATGATTACTGCAATGGGAACTGAATATGACAAGGTCATGGGACTTGACAGCGGTGCTGATGATTACATTACAAAGCCTTTCGGAACAATGGAGCTTATCTCCAGAGTAAAGGCTATTTTAAGGAGAACAACCCCGCATAGCGGAAAGTCCGAGTATATTGTGGGAGGTTTGTACTTATGTCCTGAAAAGCACATCGTACGTGCAAATGGAGAAGATGTTACCCTTACGCTGAAAGAATTTGAGCTTTTATGTTTACTCATGTCAAATGAAGGCTCGGTATATACAAGAGACCAGATACTTAAACAAATCTGGGGTTATGATTTCGATGGAGAGAGCAGAACGGTAGATGTCCATGTGAGAACACTCCGTTCCAAACTGGGTGAGTGTGGAGAGTTAATAGAAACCATCAGAGGAATAGGATACCGCATTCGGGGAGGAGCTTAATGAGTAAAAGAATTTTCAGAGGGATATTTCTGGTATCCCTCGTTACTATTTTAATAACGCTTATTTTTATAATAACTGCGCTTACAAGATATTTTGACAGCCAGCTTGAGGTAGAATTAAGGAGTCAGGCAAAATACATTTCTGCTGCCGTAGAAGAGGAAGGAATGACCTATTTTGACAGGTTTTCTGAAGGCGGTGCGGCAGACAGCAGAGTAACATGGATTGCCGGGGACGGAACGGTGCTTTATGACAGTATAGGTGATGAAGCTTCCATGGAGAATCATATTAAAAGGGAAGAAGTACAGGAAGCCATACAGTCAGGAACGGGAGAAGCCGTAAGGTATTCCAGAACTCTGTCAGAAAAGACGGTATATTATGCTACACTTCTTTCTGACGGAAGCGTACTCAGGCTATCAAGTGAACAGAGAGGCATGCTTGTAATACTTTTGGGACTTTTGTCTCCGATAATAGCAATAGTACTTATAGCAGCAGCCATTGCGGCCTTTTTGTCAAGAGCAATTTCCAAAAATATAGTAAAACCTATAAATGAAATAGACTTAGATAAGCCTTATACTGCAGATAAATATGAAGAACTTTCACCTCTCTTAAGAAAGATAAATAATCAGAATGAGCTTATAAAAGAGCAGATGGAGGAACTTACCAGAAAGCAGAGAGAATTCAGTCTGATAACGGAAAATATGAATGAAGGACTGCTTATTATAGATTCCAATGCTGAGGTGCTTTCGTATAACTCTGCCGTAAAGAGAATGTTTGACATTAAAGATGAAAGCGGTGTAAAAAATGCACTTATGATTAACAGAAGCAGTGAGTTTATAGACGTAATACAAAAGGCTCTGGACGGACGTCACAGCGAGCATGAAATGGAGTATAACGGAGGGTATTTACTGCTTATTGCAAGTCCTGTCATGCATGACTTAAAAACTGACGGTGCAATAATAATAATGCTTGATATAACGGAGAAGCAGATGAGGGATGAATTAAGAAGGAGTTTTACTTCAAATGTATCACATGAGCTGAAAACCCCGCTTACCACAATTTACGGGGTTGCAGACATGTTGAGGAGCGGGCTTGTAAAGCAGGAAGATATTCCGCGTTTTGCAAATGACATATATGCCGAAAGCGGAAGGATGATAACCCTCATTAATGATATTATTAAACTTTCCAAGCTGGATGAAGAGAGCGGTCTGCAGGAAGAAAAAATCAGGGTCGACATGTATGCCGTTGCAAAGATGACAATAAAACGCCTTGAAAGTGCTGCCGCCAAAAAGAATGTTAAGCTTACGACAAAGGGAAATCTCGGTACGTCATATGTATGGGGTGTTGAATCCATGCTTGAGGATGTGGTATATAACCTTTGCGATAATTCCATAAAATATAATAAAGAAAATGGAAGTGTTGAAATAGAAGTATCAAATTCCGACGGAATGGTCCATGTAAGTGTATCTGATACGGGAATAGGAGTTCCGAAAAACGATATGGAAAGAATCTTTGAAAGATTTTACAGGGTTGATAAGAGCCATTCCAGAAACATAGGCGGCACGGGACTCGGACTTTCTATAGTAAAGCATGTGGTAAATTACCATGAAGGAAGTATTGATATAGAAAGTGAAGAGGGAAAAGGTACAAAGATTACCGTGAGTTTTGCGGAGGCATAGTGCAGGGACGAACGGCAAAATGAAAGTCGGACGAAAATACTTGAATTTAATTACTAAATATGTTAGAGTTAAATTAACTAGTAAAGAATATGCATTCGAGTAGTGCAAAAAGCGAAAGCCTTGGAGCGTCACCTCCAAGGCTTTCTTTTAGGTTAGTTGTCACGGTCGTTTCCGTCTAACCATTTGCGTATGTAGTAGTTGATTACATCCGCCATAACGGAAACCAGTAAAGATATGATAGGATTCAAGTAGTGCACCTCCCTTCTGTTGCCAGATTGGGAGTGACAACAGAATCAGTGTAGCATATCTCGAATGTCATTGAAATAATGTGCAACAAATTGCTGCACAATTTTTTGAAATAAAAAATAGTATAATGAGCATTGCGACGGATTGCGCTTGCGCAAGACGGCATAATGCGAAAAAGCACATGGAGCCGACAGGCGACAACACCGACTTATTTCTTTACATGGCATTGGCAGTGATTTCAATGGAGGGAGTTATAAGGGTATCAAAGAAAATTAAAGATGATGGTGCGGACATAAATTCCTTTGATGCAGACGGCTACAGTGTTATAATTAGGGAGGAAGAGAAAAAGGGTTACCGTTTTATTGATACTGCAAAGGACATTGCAAAAATGGATAAGGAAAAACAGGGGGAAGGCATTATTTATATTATTTTTTATACTTTTGTTACTGATAACTATATTCGATAATTTATTTTAAAGGAGCAGGCGATGAATATAAATGAATTTCTGGAGGGTCTGGATAAATTATTTTTTGATAAAAAAATAGATGAAGCGGGCGGATTTCTGAGAGAAGGAATAGCGAGTGCTGAGGCAGAAGGCGATATTTCCTCTCTTATATCCATTTTAAATGAGATGATAGGTTACTGCAGGGAAACCAGCAGATATGCCGAGGCTGAAAAATACAGTGATAAAGTGCTTGAAATTATGAAAAGGGAAGGGCTTGAAGGTACGATTCCTTATGCGACCACGCTCCTCAATGTGGCAAATGCCATGCGTGCCGCCGGAAAACTTGATAAGTCTCTGAATTTGTACAAGGAAGTTTTTAAGACGTATGATAAGTTTCTCGAAAAAACAGATTTTTCATATGCAAGCCTGTATAATAACCTGAGCCTTTTGTATCAGGAAATGGGTGAATATGAAAAAGCCATTGACTGTCTTAAAAAAGCTCTTGCCATAGCAGAAAAGACGGAAGGAGCAGAGTTTGAGGTTGCGGTTACATATACAAATCTTGGCGCAAGCGAGCTGAGGGTTAAGAAGTATGAAGAGGCAACAAAGCACCTTGAAAAGGCGGCTGAGATTTTTGAGCAGATAAAGGTGGCTGACAGTCATTATGCGGCGGCACTTTCAGCCATGGGCGAAGCACTTTTTATGGCAGGAGACCTTGAGGCGGCAGAGCGGTATTACGAAAAGGCGCTTGTCACCATAGAAAATTATCTGGGACGCACGGAGGCATATGACAGGGTAAAGGAAAGTCTTATGCTGGTAAGAAAAAAGTCAGGCAGGTTTGGAAAAGAGAGGATAAGCGGTGCGAAGCTGTGCAGGGATTTTTATGAAAATTACGGAGCAAAGATGATTCATGAAAAATTTCCCGAATATGAAGAAAGAATTGCCGTAGGACATGTGGGCGAGGGCTCTGACTGCTTTGGTTTTGATGATGAAATATCCGAGGACCATGATTTTGGAGCAGGTTTTTCCATGTGGCTTACAGATGAGGATTATGAAAAAATCGGTGAAAGCCTGAGAAATGAATATGACAGACTGGTTTTAGAATATACAGGTGTTAAGGCTTTGAAAACAAGGCAGGCTGAAGGCAGAAACGGAGTATGCAAAATCAGAGATTTTTATAAAAGGCTTATCGGTTATGAAAAGGCTCCGTCAAGTATTAAGGAATGGAGCGTTATTCCTGAGTATGCGCTTTCCGCTTCTGTAAATGGTGAGATATACAGAGATGATTTGGGTGCTTTTACAGAAATAAGGGAAAAAATCAAAGTGTATTATCCCGATAAGTTATGGCTTCTTAAAATTGCCCAAAATTCAGCATTATATGGTCAGTCAGCTCAGTATAATTATATGAGAATGGCGGCGAGAGGTGAATGGACGGCTTCAGCAGTGGAAAGAGAAAAGGCGATATTATACGCTATGAGGCTCGTGTACCTTTTAAACAGAACTTATGCGCCGCATGATAAGTGGCTTAGAAGAGGTATGAACAGGCTTGAAAAATTAAAAGAAGCAGGTAAAATAATAGATGAGCTTGTCCTTACGGACATAAGGGATATTAACAACAATGCTGAAATGCTTGAAAATATAGCAATTATGCTGACAAACGAGATGCGCAGTCAGAATATTATATCAGGAGATGATGTTTTTATGGCAGATTTGGGAGAAAAAATAGCAGATAAGGCAGAACTGAATGAGCTTACCGTGGATGAGCTTGCGGAAAAAATTGCAGAGCTTGAATTTGAAGCATTTGACAAGGTACAGAATGAGGGCGGCCGTGCGGCCTGTCAGAATGACTGGCAGACCTTTCATATTATGAGAAAAAGCCAGTATCTTACATGGGATAAAGACATGCTTATACAGTACCTTATGGATTTTAATGAATCATTAAAAAACGGTTGGAATATGATAACTGAAAAGTATGGCAGAATGATGGAAAGCACTGCACCGCATGAATACGAAAAAATCAAAGACAAATTACCTGCCGTGTCAGAAGAAAAGAGGCAGATTGTAAATGAAATCGTAAAGATTCAGGTGGAGTGGATGGAAGAATTTGCAGAAAAATATCCTAATCTTGCTTCTAATGCCAGAACAATTCATACAAAAGACGATACTGAGTGGGACACCTCTTATGAGACATACTTAAGAGGAGAGCTTCTTACCTATTCACAGACGCTGCTTGGAATGTACGGACGTTTCATAGTAGATTTAAGCAGGGAAGGTAAAAACCTTGCATTTCTCACCATGGAAAATACCGTAAAAATGTATGGATATACAGACCTTGATGAGGCAGAAATAGTCTGAATAACCTGACAATAAATCAGCATAGTATAATTTAATATACACGTAAAAAAGAGGGCTGAGCTTTTTTCACAGCCCTCTTTTCTCTTTTGAAATAAAAACATAAATATACACAGAACATTTTAACATAAAATATTGACTTTTAACTTTTCAAAAGTTAAAATAAAATAAATTAAGTTAAAAAGAGGCGCAGGCGAAGATGCATACAAATATTTTTGGAATTCCAATTAAATATGAAAAATGGACTAAAGAAAAATCCTTGCCATTATATATTACAGGAAGTTATGATTTTAAAACAGCAATCATAGATACACAGAGATGTATAATGCTGACATTAAAAGAAGAGCTTGTAACACTTCCCGCGTTAAAAAAACATATAAAAAGAATTCAGGAGGTTGATAATGTTCCTGTAGTTTTAGCATTACCGGCTGTATCTTCTTACAGGAGAAAAAGTCTGATAGAGAACAAGATACCTTTTATAACAGATAAGCAGGTATATCTGCCGTTTATTGGCGCACTTTTAATGGAAGAAAAAGAACCTGAAAAAGAAGTTGAAAAATTCATGTTTTCAACACAACAGTTGGTATTGTTTTACATTTACAATGGTAAACAGAAATTATATATGGCAGAGGCAACTGAAAAACTGCCATTTACTGCCATGACATTAAGCAGAGCGGTAAGACAGCTGGAAGCAGTCGGATTATTCACAATCACAAAAGATGGTGTAAATAAAGTAATAGAAGCTAACTATGAAAGAGACGAGTTGTTTAAAAAATTAAAAAAATACTTTTCAAGTCCGGTGCGGGTAACGGGGTATCTGGAAAAAACTAATCTGACAGATAACATGGTACCTGCCGGTGAAACTGCCCTGTCTGAAAAAACGATGCTAAATCCCGGAATAATAGCAACATATGCCGTTTATCACAAATTGTTTGATAAAAAGCATCTTATGAATGAATTGGTTGACCCAGACAATCAGATATGCCTTGAGGTGTGGGAATATGACCCGAAACAGTTTGCAAAAGACAACACAGCCGACAGCTTATCAGTTGCGCTATCTCTTAAGGATTGTGAGGATGAAAGAGTAGAAGAAGCAGTTGAGGATTTGCTGGAAAAGGAGCTGAGGGAATAATGGTTACTGGATTTACAAAATTTAAAGAAAGATTCAAATAAAGGAATTTATTAATAATTTAGAAAAGAACAGGAAGGGATTACAGCATGGATATAAAAAAGGTACTTACAATAGCGGGCTCCGATTCAAGCGGTGGAGCGGGAATTCAGGCGGACATAAAGACGATAACCTCACTCGGAATGTATGCAGAGAGCGCCATAACTGCTCTTACCGCACAAAATACCACGGGTGTTTACGGCATATGGGACACCTCGCCTGAATTTGTAAAAAAACAGATAGACTGTATATTTGAAGATATAAGACCTGATGCAGTTAAAATCGGAATGGTGTCAAACAGTGAAATTATAAGTGCAATTCATGAGAGACTTACTTATTACCGGGCAGAAAATATTGTTGTGGACCCTGTAATGGTGTCTACCAGCGGCTCAAGACTTTTGTCACAGGATGCAATGGATATGCTTATTGAAAAACTGCTTCCGATAGGGACGGTTATCACTCCCAACATACCTGAAGCAGAGGTCTTGTGCGGGTTTGGAATAAAGAATAAGGATGATATGGTAAAGGCCGCGGAAAAAATTGCAGATATGATTTCCGGAGCCGTGCTTATAAAAGGTGGTCATAATGTAGACACAGAAACGGATGAAGTGGCTGACCTTTTATATAATAAAGGCGGTATCAGGTGGTTTGTATCGCCTAAGATTGACAATCCTAATACACATGGAACAGGATGTACACTTTCTTCTGCAATAGCCTGCAAACTTGCTGAAGGAAAGACTTTGGAAGAAAGCGTTGGTGAGGCAAAAGAGTATCTTAACAGGGCTCTTTCAGCCGGGCTTGATATAGGAAAGGGCGCAGGACCTCTGCTTCATAATTATATGCTTGTTTAATATGTCCTGCCGACACTGGCATTATTACCGTCAAAACTGTCAAAACAGGCATATTTTACTTGATGATGACTGATTTATATTGTATAATTAAGCGGTATTTATGGAGACGTATCGAAGTGGTCATAACGAGCTGCACTCGAAATGCAGTTGTCCTTTTCGGGCACGTGGGTTCGAATCCCACCGTCTCCGCTTGACTATATGTAATGGAGGGAAAAAATGTTTGGTTTTGGGCGATTAATTGATGTATTAAAAAAGAATCCTAAAAAGATTGTACTTACAGAAGGAACGGATGCTCGTATTTTGGAAGCTTCGTCAAGACTTTTGGCAAGTAATTTCCTTCACCCTATTCTGATTGGAGACCCGGAGGAAATTCATGAGGTTGCAGAAGAAAGCGGTTTTAACATAAGGGGCTCTGAGATTATAAATCCGGCTGATTTTGAAGAAATTGACCAAATGGTGGAGCTGTTTTGTGAGCTTAGAAAAAGTAAAGGAGTGACACCGGAACAGGCAAGAGAATATGTTATGCAAAATAATTATTTTGGAACTATGCTTGTAAAAATGGGGTATGCCGATGCGCTTCTCGGAGGAGCTACATATTCTACGGCAGATACGGTGCGCCCTGCTCTTCAGCTTATCAAGACGAAGCCGGGCAATAATATCGTGTCTTCATGTTTTATTCTGGTAAGACCTGCTGCAACAGGTGACAATGAAGTTCTGGCTATGGGTGACTGTTCTATAAATATTAAACCTACAGAAGATGAACTGGTTGAAATTGCAGAAGAAACCATCAGATGTGCAAGATTATTCGGTATAGACCCGAAGGTGGCATTCCTCAGTTATTCAACATGGGGCTCAGGTAAGGGCGAGGACGTTGATAAAATGCGCAATGCGGCAAGAAAGACTAAGGAAAGATGCCCTGATGTGCCTATTGAAGGGGAAATTCAGTTTGATGCGGCGGTTTCTCCGAGGGTTGCGCAGAAGAAATGTCCTGATTCCGCTGTGGGAGGTCATGCAAATACATTTATTTTCCCTGATATTAACGCAGGTAATATCGGATATAAGATTGCACAGAGAATGGGAAGCTTTCAGGCATACGGACCTATTCTTCTGGGACTTAATTCCCCGATTAACGACCTTTCAAGAGGATGTACGGCGGCAGAGGTTTATTCAATGGCAATTATCACTGCTGCTTTGGCAGACAGCCGTGTACATAATGGAGATAACAAATAAATGTATTAACATACAAAGCAAAAAATCAAAGTATTCTCTTTGATTTAGGTCTTATGATAAAAAAGAGCCTGGTATTTTGTGAATATAACTGAGGCGTCATGTTAAAAATATCTAAAAGCCTGAATATAAAAGGGGAGCTTATATGATTACACTTTTTGTTTTGACCTTTATTACAATTTCATTATTTATAAATAAAGATAAACCTCCCAAAAAGGAAGATACAATTTACAGAAAGATTTCCATGTTTACTCTTTCTGTAATACTTAAGGTATTCAGAATAAGATTAAATGTTCAGGGAAAAGAAAAAATCCCTGATGAAAAATTTTTGCTGGTCTCCAATCATCTTTCCATGTTTGACCCTGTTATTTATTTAAAGACTTTCAGCAAAAATTATCTGGCCCTTGTATCTAAAAAAGAAAATTTTAAAATTCCTTTTGTCGGACGTTACATGGCTGCCATAGGGTGCATAGCCATAGACAGGGAAAATAATAAAGATGCGGTGAAATCAATAAGTAAGGCACAGGATATGCTTCTTAAAAGCAAATATAACATTGGTATTTATCCCGAAGGCTGGATTAATAAAACTGATGAGCCGCTTCTTCCGTTTAGAAACGGAGCATTTAAGATTGCAAAGAAGGCAGATGTACCTATTGTAATTGCTGTTATCAGCGGAAGTAACAATATAAAATCAACAGGATTTTTACGCAGGAAAAATGTAAATATAGACATAGCAGGGGTTATTTCCAGAGAAGAAGTGGCAGAAAAAAGCACTGTGCAGATAGGTGATAAGGTAAGGCTCTGCATGACAGAATGCATTGTAAAAAGAAGAGAAGAACTGCAGGCGGCGGAATGTAAATAGTTACATGTCGTAATATGTGAATTGTGCTTGCAATATATATACTTTATATTATATAATGATTTCAAATTTGAGAACAGGCTGCTGATTATTATTGGCAGTTTTTTTCTGCAAACCAAACAGCAGAAGATGTAACAAAAAGGGAGAATAAATATGTATAAAATCTTAAAGAAAAGAGTACTTAATCCAACGGTTACACTGATGGATATCGAGGCGCCTATGGTTGCCAGAAAAGCAGAGCCGGGGCAGTTCATAATTCTTCGTACAGATGAAGACGGAGAAAGAATTCCGCTTACCATTGCTGATTATGACAGAGAAAAGGGAACGGTTACAATCATTTTCCAGATAGTCGGAGCTACAACATTAAGACTTAATCAGCTTGAAGAAGGTGACTTTATACAGGACTTCGTTGGACCTCTTGGAAGACCTACTCATACAGAAGGACTTAAAAAAGTTGCTGTAGTTGGTGGTGGTGTCGGATGCGCCATTGCATATCCTGTTGCAAAGAAGCTTCATGAAAAGGGTGTTGAAGTGCATGCGATAGTAGGATTTAGAAATAAAGACCTCGTTATACTTGAGGATGAATTTGAGGCGGCAAGCAGTAAGCTTGTTCTTATGACAGATGACGGAAGTTACGGAAAAAAGGGTCTTGTTACGGATGCGCTTAAGGAACTTATATTAAGTGGTGAGGAATATGACGAGGTTATTACCATAGGACCTCTTATTATGATGAAGTTTGTATGTGCTCTTACAAAAGAGTATGGTATAAAGACCGTGGCAAGTATGAATCCGATTATGGTTGACGGAACGGGAATGTGCGGAGGATGCCGTTTAACTGTTGGCGGAAAGACAAAGTTTGCATGTGTTGACGGACCGGAATTTGACGGACACGAGATAGATTTTGATGAAGCAATGGCAAGAAGTATTACTTATAAAGATTTTGAACGCCATGCGTATGAAGAAACCTGTAACTTATTTAAAATGGAGGTGAAGTAGGATGCCGAATATGTCAATGGTAAAAAATGAAATGCCTTCACAGGAGCCTGATGTAAGAAATAAGAACTTCCTTGAGGTAGCACTCGGATATACTGAGGAGCAGGCAATCTCAGAGGCACAGAGATGTCTTAACTGCAAGCATAAGCCTTGCGTTTCCGGCTGTCCTGTTCAGATAGATATACCTGCATTTATTCAGAAGGTAGCAGAAGGCGAATTTGAAGAAGCATATAAGATAATAAGTAAGTCAAGCTCTCTTCCTGCTGTTTGCGGACGTGTATGTCCACAGGAAACACAGTGTGAGTGCAAGTGCGTACGTGGAATTAAGGGTGAGCCTGTTGCAATCGGACGTCTTGAGCGTTTTGTTGCAGACTATCACAATGCACACAGTACAGAAAAGGCAGAAAAGCCTGTATCTAACGGACATAAGGCAGCAATAATCGGCTCAGGTCCTTCAGGACTTGCGTGCGCCGGTGACCTTGCAAAGAAAGGTTATGACGTTACCATATTTGAGGCACTTCACCTTGCAGGCGGAGTACTTGTATATGGAATTCCTGAATTCCGTCTTCCAAAATCCATAGTTCAGAAGGAAATTGACGGACTTAAAGATTTGGGAGTTAAAATTGAAACAAACATGGTAATCGGAAAAACTGTTTCCATAGATGAGCTTATGGATGAGTTCGGATTTGAAACCGTATTTATCGGCTCAGGTGCAGGACTTCCAAGATTTATGAATATACCGGGAGAAAATTTGAAGGGTGTATATTCCGCAAATGAATTCCTGACAAGAATAAATCTCATGAAGGCTTATAAGCCGGACAGTACCACCCCTGTACAGCATGGTAAAAAGGTAGTTGTAGTAGGCGGAGGAAACGTAGCTATGGATGCCGCAAGGTCTGCAAAGAGACTTGGAGCTGATGTATACATAGTTTACAGAAGAACAGAAAAAGAGCTTCCTGCCAGAGCAGAAGAAGTAGAACATGCAAAGGAAGAAGGAATAAACTTCTGTATGCTCACAAATCCAATAGAAATAAACGGAAAAGACGGATGGGTTTCCAACGTACATTGTCAGGTTATGGAGCTTAGCGAGCCGGATGAGTCAGGACGTGCAAAGCCTGTACCAAAGGAAGGCTGCACAGTTGACATTGAGACCGACTGCGTAATCATGTCCATAGGTACATCACCTAACCCACTTATTAAATCTACAACCGAGGGACTTGAAACTCAGAAATGGGGCGGTATCATAGTAGATGAAGAAACAGGACTTACTTCAAGAGAAGGAGTATATGCAGGCGGAGATGCCGTAACCGGAGCAGCAACAGTTATTCTTGCAATGGGTGCAGGAAAAACGGCAGCAAAGGCTATGGATGAATATATGCAGAGCAAAGCAAATGCATAACCAAAGTCAACTTAATATAAAGTAGATTTTAAGGCGACCGTTTCGGCCGCCTTTATTCTTTGAGGACGTCTCATCATGTTATAAGGAGCATGAGCGGATAACTGTGAACTAAAATTAACTTGATAGACATATTTTTCTTTGGTAATATATCTGCTGAGAGATTTATTACAGAATATAATATGCACGCTTAAAAGGAGGAATTTTGATATGTCAGTGCTTTCCGGTATAGAGCCTGCGGGCGTTTTTCGTTTTTTTGAAGAAATATCAAACATACCACGCGGCTCATACAACGAAAAAGCAGTAAGTGATTACTGTGTTCGATTTGCACAAAAGAGAAAGCTTGAATACTATCAGGATAAATTATACAATGTTATAATTATAAAAGAAGCGTCAGCAGGACGTGAGGACGAGGAGCCGTTTATTATTCAGGGACATCTGGATATGGTGTGCGAGAAAACAAATGATTCTGAACACGATTTTTTAAAAGACGGAATAAAACTTGAAACAGATGGCGAATACATTTATGGAAGGAACACCACGCTCGGAGGAGATGACGGAATTGCCATAGCTTTTGGACTTGCCATTCTGGATGATGATACTATAAGCCACCCGAGACTTGAGGTGGTGTTTACCGTTTCTGAGGAAGTGGGAATGGACGGTGCCACGTATATAGATTTATCCATGCTAAAAGGAAAAAAGATGCTTAACCTTGATTCAGAGGATGAGGGAGTACTTCTGGCAGGATGTGCGGGCGGAAATACCACGGAGGTTTCACTGCCTTTATGTTTTACGGAACTTCCTGTGAAGGGAGGAAAGTATGAAATAAACGGCGAGCTGTGTGAAGTAAAAATAAAAGGTCTTCTGGGAGGTCATTCGGGAACGGAGATTGATAAAAACAGGGCTAATGCCGATTGTCTTTTGGGAAGATTTATTGCGCAGCTTTATAAGAAGGATATACCATTTGATTTGATTAACATTTACGGAGGCAACAAAGAAAATGCCATACCCCGTGAATCTTATGCAAAAATAGCCGCATATGATTATGAGAAGGTTTTGCGTGAAAAAGAAGAATTTGAAAATACGATGAAAATGGAGTATGGTGTTTCAGATTCGGGCATTACTTTTGAGATTAAAAAGCTTGAAGGACAGGAAGCTTCGGTAAAGCTTGTTTCAGAAGAATCCTTAAAGAAGATAATCACATTGATTAACTGTATTCCTAATGGAATTCAGAAAATGAGCAGTGATATAGAGGGGCTTGTGGAAACTTCACTTAATCTCGGCATTATGAGGCTTGAAGAAGGTAACTTTAAACTGGTATATTCTGTAAGAAGTCAAATAGAAGCTTCAAAGAAATATTTAACGGAAAAAATAAGATTAATTGCAGAAACTGTGGGAGCATCTGTTTCTGTTTCAGGAGAATATCCGGCATGGGAATACAGGCCTGAGTCTCCGCTTAGAAAGAAAATGACTTCAATTTATGAGGATATGTACGGAGAAAAGCCGGTCTTTGAAGTAATCCATGCGGGACTTGAATGTGGCATACTGGCAGGTAAAATTATGGATTTGGACTGCGTATCGTTCGGGCCGGATATTTATGACATTCATACTACGGAAGAAAGAATGTCCTTGGAATCAGTGAAAAGGGTCTGGGAGTATACACTTAAGATTCTGGAATCAAAATAAAATTACGGCAGCATTAAGGTAAAAATATGGGTAATAAAACAAAAAAGTCCAACAGCATAATGCAGGCGGCAGGAATACTTGTGCTCACGTCATTTCTGTCCAGAATAATAGGATATATCAGAGATATAGTAATAACCTCAAGTTTTGGACTAAATTATATGACGGATGCGTATTATGCGGCATTTACCATACCTGACATGATATATTACTGTCTGGTAGGAGGGGCTTTAAGCTCTGCATTCATTCCTGTATTCAGCAGTTATATATCAAGAAAAGAAAATGAAGACGGCTATGTGATGTCCAGTACAATTCTTAATCTTGTAAGTATTCTGGCGGCGTTTTTATGTCTTATGGGTGAAATTTTTGCACCGCAGCTGGTAAATCTTCTTGTTCAGTTTGAGGGAGAAAGTTACACCCTTACCGTACTTCTTACCAGAATTATGTTCTGCCAGAGTTTTTTCATGTGTCTCACAGGTATATCACAGGGGATTTTACAGTCTTATAAGCACTTTTCGTCTCCGGCAATGGGGGCCGTGCTGTACAACATTACAATAATAGTAGTGGGACTTATTTTGTCCAGAGTATTTGACCTGGGAATAATGGGATTTTCCATAGGTGTGGTATTTGGAGCGATAGTTAATTTTGCAGTTCAGATACCCGCCATGAAAAGATTTGGTTTCCAATATAAATTAGTAATAGATTTAAAGCATCCCGGTGTAAAAAAATTTTTTGCGCTGCTTTTGCCTGTCCTTCTGGGACTTTCCATGAATGAATTAAATCTTCTTGCAAATCAGTATTTCGGCTCCGGGCTTGGTGAAAGTATATTGTCTGCGCTTAAAAATGCACAGAGAATAATGCAGCTTCCGGTTGGAATTTTCGGCTCGGCGATAGGACTTTCAATATTTCCTACCATGACTGAGCATTTTGCAAACGGGAAAATAGCCATGTATAAAAGAGACCTTTCCATGAGCTTAAGGACCGTGCTTTTTATTACGGTGCCGTCTGCAGCGGGACTTATCGCACTCAGAGTTCCTGTTATAAGAGCAATGTATTATCAGGGTAACTTTACAAATGACAACGTCAATCAGGTTGCAACGCTTCTTATGTTTTACAGCATTGGAATAGTAGGTTATTCCGCACAGCAGATATTAAACAGAGGTTTTTATTCTATTCAGGATACAAAAACGCCTGTAAAAATTAATATTTTTATTCTCATATTAAATATTATTTTAAGCTATATTTTTGTAAAAATAGGAGGGGCTTCGGGGCTTGCGCTTTCTTATTCGCTTTCGGGATTAATCAGCATGGCACTTTTATATATCTTCCTCAGAAATAAAATCGGAGGCTTTAACGGAAGAGAAATCCTGGAATCTTTTATAAAAACGCTTATTGCAACGGCAGTGATGTTTGTGGTAATTGTGATACTCACACATATAATGGACAATACCATGAATCTTACATCTAAATTAATGCAGATTGTGGAAGTTATACTCGGCACGGCAGTGGGAGTTGTGGTCTATTTTATTACTGCCCTGATACTTAAGATGGACGAGGTCATGCTTGTAAAAAATATGTTGCAAAAGAAATTTAAGAAGCATTAAAATATAGCAAATTTATTGCCCTTATGTTATACTTTATACATGGAATATGATAAAAAAGTGGGAGGTATAATATGGGGCAAAGATTAAAAAAAATCATCGGCATTATATGTGCGGTAATGCTGATTTTTACATGCGCTGCAGGTACATATAAAACTGCACAAAATAATGTATATGCGGCAGGCAGTACGCCTGTATCACAGCATGGTCAGCTCAGTGTAAGCGGAACAAATATAGTGGACCAATACGGTCAGAATTTTCAACTGAGAGGCATCAGTACCCACGGTATTAACTGGGATGTAGGATATCCCTATGTAAATAAAGCTGCATTTCAGACTTTGAGAGATGAATGGGGCGTAAATGCAGTGCGCCTTGTAATGTATACCGCAGAATATAATGGTTACTGTGAGGGAGGAAATCAGACTTCCTTAAAAAATCTTGTATATAATGGTGTTCAGTATGCTACGGAGCTGGGAATGTATGCTGTTATAGACTGGCATGTCTTGAATGACCAGAATCCTTTGAAATATGTAAATCAATCTAAAGAGTTTTTCTCAGAAGTTTCAAAAAAATACGCAAATTACAACAACATAATATATGAAATCTGCAACGAGCCTAATAACTGTTCGTGGGAAGACATAAAATCTTATGCAAATACAATTATTCCCGTTATCAGGGCAAATGACCCGGATGCAATAATAATTGTAGGAACGCCTACGTGGTCACAGCTTGGATATCAGGGGCATACCTATGAGGTTGCAGAAAGTCCTCTTACGGGTTACAGTAATATAATGTATGCGCTTCATTTTTATGCGGCGGAAGCTTCTCATACACAGTATCTCAGGACTAAACTTACAAATACCATAAACAGGGGAATTCCGGTTATCGTGTCTGAATTCGGTCTGTCTGAGGCAAGCGGAGGCGGGAATATTGATACATCCAGTGCCGAGACATGGCTTAATTTAATGGATGAAAATAATGTGAGTTATTTCTGTTGGAGCCTGAGCAATAAGAATGAATCCGCTTCACTTATATCATCTTCCTGTAATAAAACAAGCGGTTGGACGGACAGTGAACTTTCTGCGGCAGGCAGATTTATTAAAAGCCAGTATGCATCCAGAAATCAGGACGGAACAGTAAATAATCCTTCCGTGCCGTCGGCACAGGGAATAACGGTGTCATATGCAACTCATGTGCAGACCTACGGCTGGCAGCAGGAAGTTACAAACGGTAAGATGAGCGGAACGAGCGGACAGTCAAAGCGTCTTGAGGCAATTACAATAAAGGTAAGCGGAGCCGACCTGGGTATTAGATATAAAACTCATGTGCAGACCTATGGCTGGCAGGATTGGGTATATGACGGTGCATTAAGCGGGACAAGCGGGCAGTCGAAACGTCTTGAAGCTATTAAAATTGAACTCACCGGACGGGATAAAGATAAATATGATGTATATTACAGAGTGCATGCACAGACCTACGGCTGGCTTGGATGGGTGAAAAACGGAGCACCTGCAGGAACTGAGGGTTATTCGAGGCGGCTTGAGGCAATTAACATAGTGATAGTTCCGAAAGGACAGAGTATAGGTCAGAGCACCTCGGGGGGCTTTGTTACTCCTTATGCCGGAAATGTAAATTATTCAACCCATGTGCAGACTTACGGCTGGCAGAACTTTGTGGCAGATGGTACGGCAAGTGGAACAAGCGGTCAGTCAAAGCGTCTTGAAGCTATTAAAATCCGACTTAATCAAAACATAGACGGGGGTATAAGGTACAGGACTCATGTACAGACCTACGGCTGGCAGGGGTGGTCGTATGACGGTGCTTTAAGCGGGACGAGCGGACAGTCAAAGCGACTTGAGGCTATATGTATAGAGCTTACAGGCAATGCAGCATCAACATATGATATATACTATAGGGTGCATGTGCAGACCTACGGATGGCTGGATTGGGCGAAAAACGGCGAAATGTCGGGAACAAGCGGATTGTCAAAAAGATTGGAGGGAATACAGATAATGCTTGTTCCAAAGGGAAATCCTGCACCGGGACAGACGCAAAAACCATATATTGTAGGTTGAAATTAAAATTTATTTTTATATAATTTACTTTGAAAAAAGGAGGTATCTTTATGAAATTGAAAAGAAGAATATACACATTCCTTATGGCACTTTTAATGATAATTTCAGTAATATATATACCTGCACAGGAGGGACCTTCCGAGGTACAGGCGGCATCAGGTACAACGGTTTCGGGTACATTTAAATATTCCGAAGCATATTCAGTTCTTGATCTTGTAAACAGTTACAGAAGCCAGAACGGACTCGGCGCTCTTTCGTTTGACGCAGAGCTTATGGAGGCAGCGGCAATCAGAGCTGCAGAAATAAAGGAAGTATTTGACCACACACGTCCAAATGGTGAGAGCTGTTTTACGATATGTGATGATATGGAATGGTATGCATTAGGAGAAAACATTGCTGCAGGATATAGCTCTGCCTCCAGTGTAATGACAGGATGGATGAATTCCAGTGGACACAGGGCAAATATTTTGAGCAGTAATTTCAACTCTATAGGAATAGGCTGTTTTGTGAGTGGAGGCAGATATTACTGGGTACAGATATTTGCTTACAAAAATGTAAAATCGTACACATTGCAAAATGATACAGAGGCTACGCTATATGTATCAACTGATGCTTCATCTACTGATTCTTATATTGTAAGTACATCAACAGGTACGGGAAGCGGCTCAGGAAGCGGCGGAAATACTTCTGCACAGGATACAAATTTAGGAGTACAGTATACAACTCATGTTCAAAATTACGGATGGCTTAACTATGTATCAAACGGAGCCTCCTCCGGTACAAACGGTGAATCCAAAAGGCTTGAGGCAATAAGAATTTCACTTACAGGAACTTCAGGTAAAGATATAGGCGTGCGTTATAAAACTCATGTGCAGAGAGACGGCTGGCAGGGCTGGGTTTATAACGGTGCATTAAGCGGAACAAGCGGTCAGTCTAAGAGACTTGAAGCTATATGTATAGAGCTTACCGGAGCTGATAAGGATAAATATGATATTTATTACAGAGTTCATGTGCAAAATTACGGATGGCTCGGATGGGCAAAGAACGGAGAGCCGGCAGGTACGGCAGGACAGTCAAAGCGTCTTGAGGCAATTCAGATAAAGGTAGTTCCAAAGGGAACGGGCTCAGGCGGACTGGAGACCTATTCATTCATAGATTATGGTTTAAGTCCTACAGTGAGTGCAGGAAACGGTCTTGTAAAATATACCACACATGTCCAGACCTATGGTTGGGAAGCTTATGTTGAGGACGGCTCAATATCAGGAACATTCAATCAGTCAAAGAGACTTGAAGCAATAAAAATTGAGCTTGAGACAGGTAATCTCGGAGTGTCAGGAGGTATCCGTTATACCACCCACGTACAGCGGGACGGCTGGCAGAACTGGGCGTATGACGGAGCATTAAGCGGAACAAGCGGACAGTCTAAGCGACTTGAGGCAATAAGGATAGAGCTTACCGGAGATGCGGCAAATTATTATGACGTATATTACAGAGTTCATGCACAGACCTACGGCTGGCTTGGATGGGCAAAGAACGGAGAAAACGCAGGAACTTCAGGACAGTCAAAACGACTTGAGGCAATTCAGATAGTGATTGTACCTAAGGGAAGCGGAGCACCTTCTTCCTCATCACAAAGCGCTTATTATGCACAGTAGATAAGATATAGAATGCAAATAATAAAAGGGATTAAAGCGTTTAAACTTTAATCCCTTTTATTACGTTTGGATTTATTAATTCCGCCTGTCATATGGGTCTGTTTAGAATTTATAAAACTTGCCCGTTGAACAGAGTCTTCACCATACTTGTTTCTGATAGAATCTATTGCATTATTAAGTTTGGAAAGTTTTTCAAATCGGTCCATGTCAAACATATTATACTGTTCAAAAGCTGTATCCGTGGCATGACTGGTGCTGACTCCCAAAAGCCTTATGGGCGTGTTGTCCCACAGATTATCAAAAAGCATGCAGGCTGTTTCATAGATTTTTTCCGTGACGTTAGTCGGAGAATCAAGAGTAATCTGCCTGGAAGAATGAGAAAACTCAAAGTTTACAATAGATACAGATACTACTCCTATATAAGCCTTATCAGCCCGGATGCGTGCCGCAACTGTTTCACAGAGAGAGAGAATAATCTGTTTTGCAATTTTTGCATCAGTTAAGTCAGCCGACAGGGTAATGGAATTTCCGTAACCTTTATTTTTCACGGGCTCTCTTTCAAATGGAGTATTATCTATGCCGTTTGCATAATTATAAATAACCTCACCGTGCTTTTTAAAATGAAAGCGTAAGATTTCGGGGTCTGTATCAGCCAGTTCTCCTATTGTTGATATGCCGAGTTTTCTAAGCTTTTGCGCTGTGGAGCGCCCCACATAAAATAAATCTTCTACCGGAAGCGGCCACAGCTTGGTTGAAATTTCATTTGGAAAGAGAGTGTGGACTTTGTCCGGTTTTTCAAAGTCAGAGGCCATCTTTGCCAGAATCTTATTAGAAGAAATTCCTATGTTTACAGTGAATTTAAGTTCATTTTTAATTATATCTTTCAATTTATTTGCAAATTCTACAGGTGAGCCATAGAGCATGGAAGTTCCCGTCATATTGCAGAATGCCTCATCAATACTGTATTGCTCTACTTCGGGTGCATACTCTTTTAACAGCTTCATAAGTTCAGATGAACATTTTACATATAAATCAAAATTGGGAGGTACTATGACGAGGTTGGGACATTTTTTAAGGGCATTTACAAGGGGCTCTCCGGTGGTAATTTTATACTTTTTAGCCGGAGTAGATTTTGCGAGTACAATGCCGTGACGCCTTTCAATGTCTCCGCCTACTGCGGAAGGAATAAGTCTTAAATCCTCCTCTTCTCCCAGAGTATTCACACGATATGAAGCTTCCCAGCTTAAAAAAGCTGAATTTACATCTATATGAAAAATAAGCGGCTCACTCATATAACCCAACACCTTCTACAGAATTTATCAGCATAAATACATATCAATCCAAACATATTTTCGCATATCTTTATTGTTCTTGCAACCCTCATTTCCCTGGCTTAATAAAACTCCCATATCTGATTGAAACTTCGGGATAAAAGTGTTAAAGTAGGACTAAGTGTACGAAAGGAAAGAAGGCAGGAAAAACATGTATAAGCAGATATCTAAGTTGGTTATGTACAGAGATTTGGGAGAGGACAGTATTCTTTACAAACTGGCGGAAATAATTCATGATTTTGACTTTAATGCTGATGAAAAGGAACATCTTGTGACCAGAATTTATGAGCAGATAAGAAGACTGCTTGAGATTGCAACAAGCTATGGATTTGATAAAAACCTGTGGCATGATTATCTTGCATTTTTACTTATTACTAATGAAAATCCATTTTCGCTTACCTGCGAGAAAAAAGGTGCAAGTAATGGCAGCGTAAATAAATTTGCGGTTAATGACATGCAGATATTCAAAAATCTATTTGAGTATGATTTTTCATCGCTTGAGAAAGAGCTTAACATCGACTGCTTTACTACCGTTACAAATTATACATCCATAAGAAAAAAAGAGCAGATGTATAATCGTAATGTGAGTGAAAAGGTAAGGGAGATAAGCGATAAAATCGCGACATCACAGAGTGCTGAGGAAGTTTTTGATATAGTTACAGATTTTTATGAGAGATTTGGTGTGGGAATGTTCGGGCTTAATAAGGCATTCCGTATACGACATGACAGGGATGACGAACTGGAATTTGTTCCTATAAACAATACAGACAAGGTTATGCTCAGTGACTTAATCGGCTATGAAATTCAGAAGAAAAAGTTAAGAGATAATACTGAGGCTTTTGTTTCGGGTAAAAAGGCAAATAATTGTCTGCTTTTTGGTGACAGCGGAACAGGAAAATCCACAAGCATAAAGGCGATAATAAATGAATATTATGACAGAGGTCTGAGAATGATAGAAATATATAAGCATCAGTTTAAGGACCTTTCGCCAATTATTTCAGAAATAAAAAACAGAAATTATAAATTTATAATTTACATGGATGATTTGTCCTTTGAAGAATTTGAAATTGAATATAAATATCTGAAGGCAGTTATAGAAGGTGGTCTGGAGTCCCGCCCGGATAATGTTCTTATCTATGCGACTTCAAACAGGAGACATCTTATCAAGGAAACATGGAAGGACAGAAGCGATATGGAGGCTGAACTCCATCATTCGGATACCATGCAGGAAAAGCTTTCTCTGGTAAACCGTTTTGGTGTTACCATAAGCTTTTCAAAACCAAACCAGAAGGAATACTTTGAAATAGTAACCGAGCTTGCAAAGCGTTATCCTGAAATAAAGCTTTCTGATGAAGAACTCTGTCAGAAAGCAAATGTATGGGAGCTGTCACACGGCGGAATATCGGGAAGAACGGCTCAGCAGTTTATAAATTATCTGTTAGGTGCCGCTGAGTAGCTTTTGGAGGTATTCAAATGACAAAAAAGGAAAGAGTAAAGGAAATTGTAAGAATACTTAATGATACATATGGTACTGATTATAAGTGCTACCTTAATCATGAAACACCCTGGCAGCTTCTGGTTGCTACAATGCTTTCGGCACAGTGTACGGATGAAAGAGTAAACATAGTAACAAAGGATTTATTTAAAAAATATAAGAATGTATATGATTTTGCGGATGCGGATTTAAAAGAGCTGGAAAAGGATATTTATTCTACCGGATTTTATAAAAACAAAGCCAAGAATATAATAGCCTGCGCCAGGGAGGTTATTGATAAGTATAATGGTGAAGTACCGCAGACCATAGAAGAACTCACGGCTCTGCCGGGTGTAGGAAGAAAAACTGCAAATGTCATAAGAGGAAATATTTTTAATGAGCCAAGTATAGTGGTAGATACTCATGTAAAGCGTATTTCGGGGCTGTTGGGTCTTACTAAGGAAACCGACCCTGAAAAAATCGAATATGATTTAATGAAGATATTGCCTAAGGAGCAGTGGATATTATATAATATTCAGATAATAATGCATGGAAGACAGGTATGTATAGCCAGAAGACCTAAATGTGCGGAATGTGTGCTGTATGATGTCTGTCCGGGAAGAAAAGAAATAAAAGTCAAGGAGGATTAACATGTATAATTTCAGCGGCGGCGGAAATAAAAAACGGAAGCTGGCGGTAAGAATAGTATGCGGTGTTCTTGCATTTGCAATGATTATAAGCATGCTTGTAGCGGTGTTCTAAATCAAATATATTAGGTTTACATAAAGTAATAAGGGTAAGGGGAATATGATAGGAAAGTATAAGTCAAATTATTTAAAAAGAATAATTGCATTATGTCTGGCTGTGGTAACAGTACTATGGATTTTACCGGCATTTCCGGTAAAGGCGTCTGCCACGGGTAACGGCAGTACGGATACAGATGTTTCAGCTACTGCAACTGCAGGTGATGCAGAAAGTGAGTTACTGATAAAAAATAACATTACAATAGATGGTATTCAAATCGGCGGAATGACTAAAGAAGGTGCCATGACTGCATATAAGTCAAAGTCAGACGCATTAAAAAGCACTAATGTTACAATAACAAGTGATTATGGTGACGTAAATACGACTTTGGAGGAAATCGGTTACAGCGATAATGCCGGGGAGGTATTAGATGAGGCTGTTGCATATGGAAATAAGGGAAATATTTTAAAAAGATATTCTGAAACCAAAAGCCTTGAATCTGCTTCGTATGATTTAAGTGTAGCAAAGTCAGTTAAGGAGTCTTATGTAGAAGCAGTCATAAATGAACAGCTCGGAAGTGTATTAAATGTAACTTCAGAGAAGCCGAGACTTATCGTAAACGGAGACGATATAAGTGTTGTACCCGCCTCGGACGGAGTATTTGTTGATAATGAAAAAACGGCAGAAAGTATTAATAATATACTTGCAGAAAACTGGGACGGCACTGAGATTACGGTTGACGTAGTTTTTGATGAGGACGGAACAAGTGAAAAGATTGAACAGCTTAAAGAAATAAAAGACCTTCTTGGAGAATTTACAACGGATTACAGCAGTGCTTCAGGAAGAATGAAGAATATAGAAAGAGCAACCGAGCTTCTTAACGGCACTGTGTTATATCCGGGTGAGCAGCTTTCAGTACATGAAGCAATCAGTCCGATAGAATCCTCAAACGGATATTACAGTGCGGGACAGTATGTAGGAGGAAAGCTGGTTGACGGTGTAGGCGGAGGTGTGTGTCAGGTATCTACTACACTTTATAATGCCCTTATACGTGCAGAACTTGAAATAGTTCAGAGAAATAATCACGGACTGACAGTAAGTTATGTACCGCTTTCGGCAGATGCGGCACTTGCGGGAAACGTACTGGACCTTAAATTTAAAAACAATACTGATGCTCCGATATATATTGAAGGTTTCTGCTCGGATGGAGACGTAACCTTCAGGATTTATGGTAAGGAATATCGCCCGGAAAACAGAACAATAGAATTTGAATCAAAGACTATAAGTGTTATCTCTCCGGGACCTGATGAAATAACGGAAGACCCGACACTTGCTCCGGGAACTACCAAAATTACACAGAGAGCGCATACGGGATATAAGGCTGAACTTTGGAAATATGTATATATAGATGGAGAACTTACGGAATCGATACTTGTAAATAGGAGTACTTATAAAGCAACTCCGAATTATGTATCTGTGGGCCCTTCTGAAGAAACGACAGAAGCACCTTCAACAGAGGCACCGGCTACGGAGGCACCTTCGACAGAGGCACCTTCAACAGAAGCGCCGACTACGGAGGCACCTTCAACAGAGGCGCCAACCACGGAGGCACCTTCAACAGAAGCGCCTTCGACAGAGGCACCCGTAACAGACCCTGCGGCGTAAAGATTACAGTAGGAATTATTATGGAAAAAGGAAGTATTAGAGAACTTGTACTGTCAAGAAGTATATTAAAACATATAAGAAAGAACAGAAAAGAAGTAATTACCGGTGCGGGAATAGGAAATGATTATTCAAAGTTAAGACATACAGAAGGAAATATTGTAATCGCACAAGGTATGTTTTCCGTACCTTCTAAACTTCATATTGCAGAGGCGTCATATATAAAAGCGATGAATAATCTGTGCGTCTCAGGTGCAAAACCTGTCGGAATAAATGTGGGGCTAATGCTTCCCCAGAGTATTGAAGAAAAATGGGTAAGAGATACAATGGAGCTTGTTAATTCACTTGCAGACAGGGATAACATTCAGGTTATGGGTGGTCATACTGAGGTGAGTGATGCCTGCATACGTCCGCTTGTGATGATAACGGCAGTAGGAAATGTTTCATCAGAACTTGACTTTTCTTATGAAAATATTGAAGACGGCTGTGAGATTGTAATGACAAAACACACGGGTCTTATGGGAATGGCGGTTATTACGGATAAATGCAGGGAAAAACTGCTTGAAAGGTTTGCGGTAAGCTACATAAAAAATGCAGAATATATTTCGGATTCAATGTATATAAAGAGAGAAGCAGAAATTGCGGCAGAGCAGGGTGCTGTATACATGCATGACATATCCTGTGGAGGACTTTATACAGCTTTGTGTCAGGCGGTTAAAAGAGCTGATAAAGGTTTTGTTATAAATCATCATGATGTGCCTATAATGCAGGAAACAATAGAAATATGTGAGTATCTGGATATAAATCCGTATATGCTGGAAGGTACGGGCTCACTGATTATTATTACAAAAAAGGACTTAGGCAAGCCATTGGCTGAGGTACTTAACAGTGAAGGTATTGAGGCGAAAGTTATAGGACGAATTACCGACAATAAGGACAGGTCAGTGTTTAACAGCGATGATGAAAAACTGAGATACCTGTTTGCACCTTCCGGTGATGAGATATATAAGGTTTGTGGAACAGTTTAAAAACTATAAAGATAATAATAGAAAAGAGGAATTGGTATATGCGCGAAGAAATTCTTAAACTGATTGAAAAAAACAGCAGACTTGATGCAAAGGACATAGCCGCCATGCTGGGAACAGATGAATCAGCGGTTTCAGAAGAACTTAAGGCAATGGAAAAAGAGCATATAATTTGCGGTTATCATACCATGATTAACTGGGACAAGATGACCGACGAAAGAGTTACCGCTCTTATAGAAGTAAAGGTTTCTCCTATGCGTGGTGAAGGCTTTGACAGAATAGCGTCAAGGATAGGAAAATTTGAGGAGGTAAGTACGGTATATCTTTTATCGGGCTCGGCTTCAGATTTAATTGTTACCATTGAAGGAAGAACTCTTAAAGAGGTTTCACATTTTGTTGCCGCAAAGATAGCTCCTATGGATTCTGTCGTAAGTACGGCAACACATTTTGTACTTAAGAAATATAAGGAACACGGAGTAGGTTTTGAAACAGAAAACACAGACGATGAAAGAATTCAGGTGATGCCATGAGAAATCCATTATCAAAAACAGTTGTAGATATAAAACCATCAGGAATAAGAAAATTTTTTGACATAGTAAGCGAAATGCCGGACGCTATTTCACTCGGAGTAGGAGAGCCGGATTTTGACACTCCCTGGCATATATGTGATGAAGGAATATATGCTCTTGAAAAGGGAAAGACATTTTATACCTCAAATGCAGGGCTTATGGAGCTTAGAAAAGAAATATGTGCATGGTATAAAAGAAAATATGATGTTTCCTTTGACGCAAAAACGGAGTGCCTTATAACAGTCGGCGGAAGTGAAGGCATAGATATTGCCCTTCGCGCCATGCTTGACCCCGGGGATGAGGTAATAATTCCTGAGCCTTGCTATGTTTCTTATGTGCCATGCGTAGAGCTTGCAGGAGGAGTACCGGTTACATTATCTTTAAAAAATGAAAATCAGTTTAAGCTTACGGCTGAGGAACTGCTTTCTGCCATAACGGATAAAACCAAGGTGCTTATTCTTTCTTATCCAAACAATCCTACGGGGGCAATAATGACAAGAGAGGATTTGGAGCCGATAGCAAAGATAGCCGTTGAAAAAGATATCATTGTAATATCTGATGAAATTTATTCAGAGCTTACATATGGAGATAAACCTCATTGTACAATAGGCTCTCTTCCGGGAATGGCTGAGCGTACAATCATAGTTAACGGATTTTCAAAGGCATATGCCATGACAGGATGGCGTCTGGGGTATGCTCTGGCACCAAGCCTTATCTGCGAACAGATGATTAAGATTCACCAGTTTGCCATAATGTGTGCTCCTACGACAAGCCAGTATGCTGCAATAAGTGCCGTAAGGGAAGGCGATAAGGATATTGAAAAGATGCGTGAATCATATAATAAGAGAAGAAAATTCCTTATGAAGCAGCTTGAAGAAATGAATATACCATGTTTTGAGCCTTTTGGCGCATTTTATATATTCCCTTGCATCAAGGAATTCGGAATGTCCAGTGATGAATTTGCCACAAGACTTCTGAACGAAGAAAAGCTTGCAGTAGTTCCGGGAACTGCATTTGGAGACTGCGGTGAGGGATTTGTAAGAATTTCCTATGCCTATTCAATAGATGAGCTTCGTGAGGCAATGGGAAGAATAAATAATTTTATAACAAGAATAAGAAATGGAAAATAGTATGTTAAACATAGTACTTCATGAGCCTGAAATGCCTGCAAACACAGGTAACATAGGAAGAACATGTGTGGCGGCAGGTGCAAGGCTTCATCTTATAGAACCTTTGGGATTTATGATAAATGAAAAACAGCTTAAGCGGGCAGGACTTGATTACTGGGATAAGCTGGATGTAACAACTTATGTCGATTATTCTGATTTTCTAAATAAAAATCCGGGGGCAAAAATATATATGGCCACAACTAAGGCGAGACAGAAGTATACGGATGTAAACTATGAAGATGACTGCTACATAATGTTTGGCAAAGAAAGTGCGGGAATACCTGAGGAAATCCTTCTTGAAAATCGGGAAAACTGCATAAGGATTCCAATGTTTCCTGAGATACGCTCGCTTAATCTTGCAAATTCAGTGGCAATAGTACTTTATGAAGCATTAAGGCAGAATAATTTCCCGTTACTTGAAACAGAAGGTCAGTTGCATCATTATGAGTGGTGATAATAGAGGTTATAATGAATAAACGCACTTTAAGAATTCTTGAATATAATAAAATACTTGAAATGCTTTCTGAATATGCGGCGTCATCTATGGCAAAAAAGTACTGCCTTCGTATGAAACCGCAGCGTGAACTTGCAAAAATAACTGCGCTTCAGGAGGAAACCCGTGATGCGCTTATTAGAATAAATAAATATGGAAGCGTGTCGTTTGCAGGTCTTACTGATATAGGAAAATCAATTAAGCTTCTGGAGATAAATTCTTCTCTATCAGCATCGGAGCTTCTTTCTGTTGCGGCAGTTCTGGAAACTGCGGGCTCGGTCAAAAAATATGCGGGAGAAAATGACGAAATTTCTTATGACTCACTGACTAACCGTTTTAGTGAACTCATGCCTCTTTCACATCTTTCCACTGAAATAAGAAGATGCATACTTGCAGAGGATGAAATTGCTGATGATGCTTCGTCGCGCCTTAAGTCCATAAGGCGTTCAATAAAGCTTACAAATGACAGTCTGCATCAGAAGCTTGCACAGATTATTAAAAGTAATGAAGCCGCCGTCTATCTTCAGGATAATATTATTACCATGAGAAACGGACGTTATTGTGTGCCTGTTAAGCAGGAATACCGTGCGCAGTTTCCGGGTATGATTCATGACAGGTCACAGAGCGGCTCTACACTTTTTATAGAGCCTATGCAGGTGGTTAATTTAAATAATGAGATAAAGGAGCTGGCAAATCAGGAGCTTATGGAGATAGAAAGAATTCTTGTTTCCTTAAGTGAGCAGGCGGCATCTTACGTTGAAGACATAGCATATGATGTATCTCTGCTTACTGAGCTTGATTTTATATTTGCAAGGGCGAAGTTTGCACGCTCATATAACGGCTCAGAGCCTATATTTAATGAAGAAGGAATTATAGACATAAGGCAGGGCAGACATCCGCTTCTGGATAAGCACACGGTAGTTCCCGTGGATATTAAGCTTGGGGAAGATTATAATCTGCTTATAATTACAGGACCGAATACGGGTGGAAAAACAGTTTCACTAAAGACGCTCGGACTTTTTTCACTGATGGGGCAGGCAGGACTTCATATTCCTGCACTTTACGGCTCAAGACTTAATGTATTTCAGGATGTTTTTGCAGATATAGGAGATGAACAGAGTATAGAGCAAAATCTTTCTACTTTTTCTTCTCATATGAAAAATATTGTATATATAATAAATCATGCAGGACCGGAAACCTTGTGCCTGTTTGACGAGCCGGGCGGAGGCACCGACCCTGTTGAAGGTGCGGCTCTTGCCGTATCCATACTTTCATATCTTAAAAATATGGGAGCGAGGGTAATGGCAACCACCCATTACAGTGAACTTAAAACATTCGCTCTTTCTACGGACGGAGTGGAAAATGCTTCCTGTGAATTTGATGTGGCAACTCTCCGCCCTACCTACAGACTTCTTATGGGAATACCGGGAAAATCCAATGCGTTTGCAATATCTAAAAAGCTGGGACTTCCCGATTATATTATAGAAGATGCGAAAAACAGCATAGACAGTACGCAGTTAGATATGGAAACTTTGATTTCAGACCTTGAAAAAAGCAGAATTGCCATAGAAGAGGACAGAAAGGCAGCAGAAAATTATAAGGCTGAAATAGAAACCTTAAAGAGAAGACTTGCTGAAAAAGAAGAAAAATTTGATAAAAAGAAGACTGAAATCTTAGATAAGGCACGTGAAGAGGCGCGCTCCATAATTGAAGAAGCCAAGGAAACTGCCGATGCCACAATAAGAGATTACAATAAGTGGCGTACTAATCCAAACAGGGCCGACCTGCGTAAAATGGAAGAAAAACGAAGCAGATTAAGAGAAAAGATGAATGAATATTATTCGCATCGAAAAAGTAATACTCCTTCCAAAGTTTCCGGTCACAAGCCTTCAGATTATCATATTGGGGACGAGGTTTTGGTTATAAGTCTGAATACCAACGGGCATATAGTAGAGCTTCCTGATTCCGGTGGGAATGCGCTGGTACAGATGGGAATACTTACGTCACGACTTCCTATAAGTGATTTGCTGATAGTTAGTGAAACAAATAATAATCAGAGCACCAATAAAAAGAATAAAGGTACAAAATCACAGGCAGGATATGGCGGTATGAATAAGGCATATACATTTAAACCGGAGATTAACCTTTTGGGAAAAACTGTGGATGAAGCAATAACTGAGCTGGATAAGTTTTTAGATGATGCAATGTTATCACATGCCTCACAGGTGACCATAATACACGGAAAAGGCACGGGCGCCCTTAGACGCGGAATACATGATTACCTGAGCCGCCAGAAATATGTGAAGAATTTCAGGGCAGGCGAATTTGGTGAAGGCGATGCAGGTGTAACTATTGTAGAATTCTGATAATAAGCTTTATACAGGAGGGGTTTTCGTGGAAAAACAGAAAATTTTAATTGTTGATGATGATGAAAATATTGCAGAGCTTATTTCACTCTACCTTTTGAAGGAATGCTTTGATACGGAAATAGCTTATGATGGGGAAACTGCGCTTAAGCTTGTAAAAACCTACTGCCCCGACCTTATACTTCTTGATATAATGCTTCCGGGTATTGACGGATATGATGTATGCCAGGAAATAAGAAGGACTGATAATACTCCGATTATCATGTTGTCTGCCAAGGGAGAGGTTTTTGACAAGGTACTGGGTCTTAAGATAGGAGCAGATGATTATATTATAAAGCCTTTTGATTCTAAAGAGCTTGTAGCAAGGGTAAAGGCAGTGCTTAGACGTTATACACCTGCTCAGAGTAAAGCTTCACCGGCTCCTGCAGGTGATTCAGGCTCTATTATTCTGGATTCGGCAAGAAAAGGAGAATATGTGGAGTATGAAGGAATTATCATAAACATATCAAATTATTCAGTTATTTATGAAGGGAAAGTCATAGAAATGCCTCCTAAAGAACTGGAGCTTCTTTATTTTATGGCAAGCAGACCAAATCAGGTTTTTACCAGAGAACAGCTTCTTGATAAGCTTTGGGGCTATGAGTATATAGGAGACACAAGAACGGTTGATGTACATATCAAACGTCTCAGAGAAAAGCTGGATGACAAGTATAACTGGTCCATTGCAACTGTATGGGGCATAGGTTATAAATTCGAGGTGAGATAATATGCAGCATTCTTTATTTGACAGAATCTATCTGTCTTTTCTAATGATTCTTATAGCATCATTTGGAATACTTATTGTATATACATCTTATTCATCCCGAAATGCGCTTATTCAGGAAAAGCAGGAAACACTTACAAATGAAGCAACTCTTATTGCAACACAGACTATAATAGGCTATCTTTCGGGGAACTATGACATAGAAACCCTGGAGGAATCATTTAATTACTATGCTTCTTATCTGGATGCGGATATATGGTATGTGAACGAGAACGGTGTTATTATTGCCATGTCGGATAATGAAAACATGAGAGAAGTTCCTAAAAATATTTTTTTCCTAGACCCTGATTATAATCTTACATCCCAGTCAGCCACAATCGGCGATTTTTATGAAGTGTTTTATAATGACATGATAACCGTAACAATTCCTCTTACCCTGACTTATCCCTTGGATGATAATCTTGAGGATAAGAATGCAGGAGCAGTTATCGTACATGCGGAAAGTTCACAGATAAATACTCTTATGACTAATATATTTGGTATTATATACATACCTTGCTTTGTAATAATTGCTATTTCCTTTGCTTTTCTCGGTACCATTTCACGTAAGGTTATTCAGCCTATCAAGCACTTAAGTAATGTCGCAGGTGAGTATGCAAAAGGAAATTTTGAAGTAAAAACTGAAATTGAGACTAAGGATGAGCTGGGGGCACTTGCACATTCCCTGGAACTTATGGCAGACAGCCTTTCAAAAATTGAGGAATACAGAAGGGAATTTATTTCAAACATTTCACATGACTTCCGTTCACCTCTTACATCTATAAAAGGCTATATAGAAGCCATGCTGGATGGCACGATTCCTGTCGAAAAGCAGGAAAGATATTTAAACATAGTACTTACAGAAACACAGAGGCTTACAAAGCTTACAAATGGGCTTCTGGATATGAATAATCTGGAGAAGTTCGGGCCTTATTTAAAGCTTTCTGACTTTGATATAATTGAAGTAATTAAATCTACTCTTAATACCTTTGAAGGGAAATGTATAGATAAAAACATTGCGATATATCTTAATAATCATGCCTTAAATACGGTTGTTACGGCTGATAAGACAAAAATACAGCAGGTATTTTATAACCTTATTGATAACGCAATTAAATTCACCCCGGAATATAAAAAAATATATGTTACTATTACAGAAAAGAATGAAAAAATTTATGTTTCCGTAAAGGACGAGGGACAGGGAATGAGTGAAGAAACCCAGAGTAAAATCTGGGACAGATTTTTTAAAGGCGATGCATCCCGCGGACGTGATAAACAGGGCACGGGATTGGGACTTGCTATTGCCAGAGAAATAATGAAGGCTCACAATGAAAATATAGATGTGATAAGTACTGAAGGAGCCGGAAGTGAATTTAAATTTTCACTTACCAAAAGAAAATTACAGGACACGGATAATGATTTACAGTAAAACAAAGGTTAAAATAAACCTGCTTGCATATATCATATTATCGTGATAATTTATGAATAGCTATTATTTAATGGAGGAATAAAATGAACTATATAAACAGCCTGCGTGAGGGAGAGATGATTTCGGAAATTTATTTCTGTAAAACAAAGTCCAATGCGCTAACTAAGTCGGGAAAAACTTATTACAGTATGACTCTTCAGGACAGAACAGGTAAGATTGACGCCAAGATATGGGATTTAAACAACGGTATAGGTCATTTTGAGCCGATGGACTACATAAAAGTAGAAGCTCAGGTAACAAGTTTTAATAATACCCTGCAGTTAAATGTACGTCGCGTGAGAAAAGCTGATGAAGGTGAATATGATGTATCCGATTATCTTCCATGTTCTTCAAAAAATATTGAAGATATGTATACTGAACTTTTAAATATAATAAATTCAATAGAAAATCAATATTTAAAAAGACTCCTTTCTTTGTTTTTTATTGATGATAAGGAATTTGTAAAACAGTTTAAAAATCATTCTGCTGCAAAATCAATACATCACGGCTTTATAGGCGGACTTATGGAGCATACACTTTCGGTTACTAAGCTTTGTGCATATTACGCAGAAAACTATCCTGTATTAAACAGGGATTTGCTTCTTACGGCGGCAATTTTCCATGACATAGGAAAGGTTTATGAAATATCAGATTTTCCTGTAAATGATTACACGGATGAGGGTCAGCTTCTGGGACATATAGTAATGGGAGCCATGATTGTAAGGGACAAGGCAAAGGAAATAGAAGGATTCCCGAATGTACTTTTGAATGAGCTTCAGCATTGTATACTTTCACATCATGGGGAGCTGGAATACGGCTCGCCGAAAAAACCTGCATTAATTGAAGCCGTTGCACTTTCTTTTGCAGATAATACTGATGCAAAGATTCAGACCTTTACGGAACTGCTTAACAGCAATAAAGATAATACAAATTGGCTTGGTTATAATAAATTCTTTGAATCAAATCTAAGAGCAACAAAAAACATTAAATAAGGAGGAATAAATATGCCGTTTATTGATTCAAAAATATCAGTACCTGTAAGCAGGGAAAAAAGAGAAGTTTTAAAATCAGAGCTTGGGAAAATAATTTCTTTTATAGGAAAGCCTGAAAGTTTTCTTATGGTGGGCTTTGAAGATAATTACGACCTTTACATGGGAGGAAAAAAGCTGGATAAGGGAGCATTTGTCTCAGTAAGCCTGTATGGAAATGCTTCATCAGATGCTTATAATAAGATGACAGAGGAAATCTGCAGACTTTATAAAGAACAGCTTGATATTCCCTCAAATGCAGTATATGTAACATATACAGGCATTAAGGACTGGGGCTGGAACGGACGGAATTTTTAACTTACTGAAAACGTAAGACTTATTTAATGTACTATCCGGGAAAGTCATGATTACAGCGGGTAAGCATGGTATTTTTAAGCGGCATATCGCAGCTTAAAGCAAGCCATAACTTACAGTACATGGCAATGCCCGATGAAACAGGCAGAATGGTTATTCCGCATGAATAATAATATTTGACAGTTTCATAAAAAGCCTCATTTTGAGGTACGCCGGTAATAAAGCAGGGGATATTCTTTTCCCTTGCTTTTTTAGTCAGATTTATAAAGCTTTCGTCAGTCTTAAGTGTTCCCGAATGGTATGTGTCAAAAAGGACTGCCCGGGTACTTTCGTTTATGCATGGATATACCATTCCCACATATGGTGATATCCTGAGTATTGAAGAAGAGTTTCCGGTAAGAGATATGTTTTTTCTGTTAAAGAGCATGTTGTCGGTTTCGTATTCTGATGAATCCGCTGTTTCATTCAATCTGATAAATTTACTATCTTTAATTATTCCATAGCATTTATTTTCAATACTTATAATATCAGAGCTGTATTCAGTGTGGCGCATAAGACGTGTACCGTAATGAATAGAAGTATCAATATTATTATTACTGTAACTGACAAATACCCCTTTACCATAGTTTCCCGATATGAAGTTTACTGCAGAAGAAAAGTTTAATAGTCCGTTCGCACGCTTGTCTGAAAGAGGATAGTTACTTGCGATAAGAACAATAGGAATATTTTCTGCACCGAAAATATATCCGAGGAGTGCGGCAGTGTATTGCAGAGTATCAGAGCCGTGGGTAATTATTATGCCGTCACATAAAGGGTCTTTCAAACAGTTTTTTATGCATGAAAAAAGCATATTAAGTTCCTTTGCTCCCAGATTTTCACTTAATATATTATAAGGCTCATATGTTTTAAAATTAATTTCTCTGTCTGATAAAGTTGATGAAGGCACGAGTTTTCTATACATTTCAAGTATCCGGTAAGGATTGTTTTTTTCAGTTGTAATGAATCCGTCAGTATTTACTGTGCTTCCTATTGTTCCACCGGTGAAAATTACAGAAATGTTCATATGTTTTCCTTTCCCTGTTTATTTATAAGTATTTAAATTAAAAATAATATTTATATTTTTTCCATAAAATAACAGACGCATTCTTATCCTATCATAAGGATAAAAATGCGTCAATTAATCGCAGGATTCTGACCTTATTTTTCTTCAGTTGACTGAAGTGCATCATAACCGGTTTCTCCGGTACGAATTTTCATGGCAGAATTTATATTATAGCTGAAAATTTTTCCGTCTCCGAATTCACCCGTAAAAGCTGCTTCTTTTATTGCCTTGATAACTTTTTCTTCCCATTCTTCAGAGGAAACGACTATCTCGAATTTTACCTTCGGATTCAAAACGATAGGAACTTCGGTGCCTCTTACGACCTCAGTATATCCTCTCTGTGCTCCGTAGCCCATTACCTGGGAAACCGTAATTCCGTTAATATTTATGGCATCAAGGGCATCCTTTACGTCTTCCATTTTTTCAGGCCTTACTATTGCATCAATTTTAATTAACATCCGGTTTTGCCTCCTTTCTCTTATTAATCCCAACCATTAAAGGAAGGATATGCACTTTCTCCGTGCTGTGACATATCAAGACCAATCTGTTCGTCCTTTGCATCTACACGAAGTGGAGTAAAGATTCTGACAATTCCTGCACAAATAAGTGTTCCTACTACTGCAACACCTATTGTTATGAGAATACTAAGAAGCTGAGCTACAAAAAGCTTGGTGTCTCCGAATACCAGACCGTCCCAGCGGGCAGCTCCGTTGATTGAGCTCTGTGCAAATAAACCTGTTGCTATACCTCCCCAGATACCGCCGATACCGTGGCATCCAAAGGCATCAAGTGAATCGTCAATTTTTAATTTGCCCTTTAAGAGCTTGACACCAAAGTAGCATATTGGGCTTACAAGAGCTCCGATAATAAATGATGACCATACCGGTACATAACCTGCACCAGGCGTAATGGCAACAAGACCGACCACAAGACCTGTAGAAGCACCTACAAGGGTAGGCTTTCCAGTCATAATAACATCTATAAGCATCCATGAAAGGAGTGCTGTTGCAGCAGAAACTGAAGTTGTAATAAATGCATGTGCTGCGAGTCCATTAGCGGCAAGTGCACTTCCTGCATTGAATCCGTACCATCCAAACCACAGAAGAGCAGCTCCGAGAACTACGAAAGGAATGTTGTGTACTCTGTAAGAAGTGTGCTCAAAACCGCGGCGGCGTCCTAAAAGAAGTGCAAGTGTCAGTGCTGAAACACCTGAGCTTATATGTACTACGTTACCTCCTGCAAAATCAACTGAGCCGATTTCTGCGAGGAATCCGCCCTGACCCCAAACCATGTGAGCCATTGGATAATAAACAACAACTGACCAAAGCACAATAAAGAAAAACAGTGCCTTAAAGCGCATACGACCTACTACTGAGCCTGTGATGAGTGCAGGGGTAATCATTGCAAACATCATCTGGAAAAGAATAAACACATAGTGAGGTATCGTGTCGGAATAAGGTCCTATTTCGTCCATTCCTATTCCGTTTAAGCAGACATATTCGAGACTTCCGATAAATCCGCCGTGGTCGGACCCAAATGCAAGTGAATATCCGAACAATATCCACATAAAAACTGAAATTCCCATAATGGCAACACATGCCATCATTGTGTTACATACGTTTTTTCGCCTTACAAGACCACCATAAAAGAAAGCAAGCCCGGGTGTCATGATGAATACTAAGGCTGCACAAATCATTATAAATGCTGTATCTCCTGAATTCATAAATCCTCCTCTTATAAGACAAATGCAGGATGCATCTTCTGCAATATGTCTTATATATTATTTTAGTGAAGTCATGACTGAAGACAAAAAGGCGCCTGAATAATTCAGACGCCTTTGTCACTGATAAAAGTATATCAAATTTTATAAACTGACGCAACGATTTTAAGAAAAAGAGAAAAAATGCAAGAAAATTGTAAGAATTACTTTTTGTTTTTTTGTATTTTCTAAATCCAGTAAAAGAAAACAAAAAATTTTTAAGTGTATGATATATCTTTTGATAAAAAAGCATACATTATAAAAACAAGCTGTGAGAGGGTTAAGTGAAAGATTATATAGAAGAGAGGGCACTGCAGGTTGCATCATATATTATTGAAGAAAAAGCAACAGTAAGACAGGCAGCGAAAAAATTCGGTATAAGTAAAAGCACTGCTCATCAGGACATAGTACTCAGAATGCCTCAGATTAATCCCGTGATTGCCGCTGAAGCCAGAGCCGTACTGGACGTAAACAAGGCAGAACGCCATATCAGGGGCGGAATGGCAACACGAGAAAAGTATCTTAACAAATAGGAGCACTAAGTTCAAACAAAAAACATGAAAAATATTTTGCACTTATAGCAAAAACATATTATAATGTACACGAAAGCATTGAGCAGTGCGTAAAAATAAAAATGCAGGGCTGCTTGTGCTCGCACAAAAGCAGTTCTGCATTTTTATTTTTACATAGGGCGAAAGCCCGTGACCGAGGAAGGGCGAAGCCCTCTCGGTTACGCACTGCTCAATGAAAAAAAGAGATAGTGGCGAAAGCCCGTGACCGAGGAAGGGCGAAGCCCTCTCGGTTACGCACTGCTCAATGAACTCAGCCCAAATAAGGAGAATGCGAATGAAATTCATTCATATAGCGGATGTACATCTTGGCGCATCACCTGATTCCGATAAAAAGTGGGGAGAAGGCAGAACTGCCGAGATTGAAGAAAGTTTTGACAATATACTTAAAATATGTGAGGAGCAGAAAATAGACCTTCTGCTTATTGCAGGCGATTTGTATCACGAGCCGCCTACAGAGTCCATGCTTCAGGATTTAGATTATAAGTTTTCCAAGTTAAGCAATACAAAGGTTGTCATGATTGCGGGCAATCATGATTATATTGCAGAAAATTCTCCTGCGGCAAGATATAAATTTAAATCAAAAGCAGTCATTCTTCCAAGGGAGAAGACTACAAACGCATATCTTAAAGATTTAAATGTATGTGTTACGGGTTACAGTTATGGCAAACCGGAATATACGGAGAGAATACTTGAGAACATAAATCCGGGAAAAAAAGGAGCCGTTAATATTCTGCTCGGACATGGAGGAGACGCAAACCATATGCCTTTTTCTAAGTCTGTGATTGCAAAGAAAGGCTTTGATTATGTAGCATTGGGACATATCCATAAACCGGCACATATATTGAAAAACAGAATGGCTTTTGCCGGCTCACTGGAGCCTCTTGACCATACGGAGACTGGTAGAAGAGGCTATATTTATGGTGAAGTTACAGACGGAGTTACGAGAATTAAATGGATTCCGTCCAATATAAGAAGTTATATCAATATGGAGCTTAAAGTTCAGCCTGAATTTACAAATGCACAGATTCAGGATGTTCTGGATGGGCAGATACTTAAGCTTGGATATAATAATATATATAAAATTATACTTACAGGACAGATAGGCGAAAAAGTAAGTATAGAGTTTCCTAAAATAACAAACAGATATAATATATATGAAATTGAAAACAGAACATTATGTGATTATGATGAAAATATACTTCTCAGAGAAAATGAAAATAATCTTTTAGGACGGTTTATATATGAGATGAAAAACAGGACCGAGACAGATGAGGAGATTAAAGAAAAGGCACTGCGTTACGGAATAGAAGCGCTGCTTACGGCAGGAGATAAGTAAATGTATCTTAATAAATTATTGCTTAAGGATTTTGGTAAATTTCATAATAAAGAATTGGAACTGAAACAGGGCTTAAATCTTATTTACGGCGAAAATGAATCAGGAAAAACCACAATAAAGGAATTTATCATAGGCATGCTCTATGGTATTGAAAAAACCAGAGGACTTGCAAGACGGCCTGATAATTATGAGCTGAGAAAACCGCTGGACGGAAGGGGATATTCGGGAAAGGCTTATATAAAGCATAATGGAAAGACCTATCTTATAGAGCGGTCTTTTCTTAAAACATCAAAGAAAACCGAACTCTTTGATGTACAGACCGGCAGGGCTGAAAATCTTAAAAATTCCAATACGCTTCAGGGGACATTGTTTGATGTTGACAAGAGTACCTATTCAGATACGCTTTGTATAGGAGAAAATGGAGCTGCTCCAGGTAAAGAACTGGCAGGACGGTTAAATAATTATCTTGTAAACATGACAACTACAGGTGCTTCGGATATAGATAAGGAAAAAGCTATAGATTACCTTAAGGCAGAACGAAAGAAAAATGATACGAGGCCTCTCATAAGAAGACTGAACGAATTATCTTCAAGAATTGAAGAATATGACGGAATAGATGAAGAAATTCAGCAGGTTGGAAATGAAATTGCAAAGCTGGATGAAGAATTTGCAATGGAAGCCGCAAAAATAAAACGTGAATCAAGAACTTTGATTGAAAATGAAGATGGCACCGTAACTTATAAAGAGGATGAATCTTTAAGCGAAAACCTGAATAAGCTTACGGAAACAGGACAAGATATGCTTAGGGATGAGGAGCAGGCCGAAGCAAAACTTACGGACAGACCTATAGTTATACTATTAACAGGACTGTTTGTAGTTCTGATTATATCCGTAATCGTGCATATAATGCCATTTGAAGATGTAATAAGAAAGCTGTTTATCCTATTTACTGTCATATTGGTTATTTTTACCATTATAGATGGACTTATAGCGAAGGGATTTTTTGAAAGTAATGACATCTCGACACCGTCAGAGGAAGAGTTCAGGAAGATAATTAAAGAGCTTGAGGCAGAAAATGACGAAAGAGAAGCACTTAAGTTTGACCTGACTTTTGCAAGGGTATATGCTGACAAAAAGACTGAACTTAAGCTTAAGGAAAATGAGCTTATCGGAAAGCGTTCCGAGTGCACAAAGTTAAAAAGCGAATTTAATGCGGTATTTAAGAAAAAGGGCGAGCTTGAAAAAGAAATAGCCGCAATTAATATAGCAATAGCTGCTATTAATGATATGTCTACTGAAATTCATGACGAACTTGGATTTTTGATAAATGACAATATATCTGATATGGTAAGCAAGATAACAGACGGAAAATATAATGAAGTTAAACTTGATGAAAATCTGCATGCAGTAGTGAGAGACGGCGACGGATTTATAGGAATTGAATATCTTTCAGCAGGTACTATGGAGCAAATTTACCTTGCCGTAAGACTGAGTGTTGCAAAACTGCTCTGCAGAGATAAAATGCCACTGATAATAGATGATATATTTTCAAGTTATGACGAAAAGCGTCTGATAAATACACTGGATTGTCTGAAAAAGATTGATACCGAGCAGATTATACTGCTTACCTCAAATCCTCATATCGGTGACATGTTAGATGACCTTGATATGGATTATAATTATGTGGAGCTATAAATATAAAAAACAGAATAAAAAAACACGGGCAGTCATGTTAATGACAGTCCGTGTTTTTTTATTAAAGTCCTAAAAGATTAAGCATTTCTTCTTTATAATTATCTGAAATGGTATGATTGATTCTATACTCACTGATTCTTGTCTGTATACGCTCTGTAGGGTCGAGAAGGTCACTTATGGAAGCGTCATGATTAAGGTGGTCAATCAGATATGCAATATACTTACTCATATCTGCTGATTCATACCAGCTCCTCTTCAGAAGCTCAGGCTGCTGATATGTAAGGTTTGTTGTGATTACCTTTTCAATAATTCCCTCTTCATGGCACTTGTCAAAAATTTCAAGACCCGCTGTAAAAAGACCGAATGTAGCTAATGCATATACTCGTCTTGCCTTGCGCTTTTTAAGTTCTTTTGCCACGTCAATCATGCTTTCTCCGGAAGCTATCATATCATCAATAATTATTACATCCTTACCCTCTACGTCATCTCCAAGGAATTCATGGGCAACGATAGGATTCTTGCCATTTACTACTCTTGTGTAATCTCTTCTTTTATAGAACATTCCTACATCTACCGTAAGGTGGTTTGCAAAATAAATTGCACGATGCATGGCTCCCTCGTCAGGGCTTATTACCATCATATGGTCGCTGTCCAGCTCAAGGTCAGGAGTGGTCTTAAGAAGAGTTTTTATGAACTGGTAGGTAGGCATGATATTTTCAAAGCCGTTTAAAGGAATGGCATTTTGTACACGAGGGTCATGGGCATCAAAAGTAATTATATTGTCCACACCCATTGAAACAAGCTCCTGAAGTGCCAGAGCGCAGTCAAGAGATTCTCTTGTTGTACGCTTGTGCTGTCTGCTTTCATATAAGAAAGGCATGATAACGGTTATTCTGCTAGCCTTGCCTCCTATTGCAGCGATAACTCTTTTTAAGTCCTGATAGTGGTCATCAGGAGACATTTTGCATGGAGTGCCGGCAAGATTATATTCTATACTGTAGTTTCCGACGTCAACAAGAATATATAAATCCGTTCCTCTGACCGAATCCATCAGCATACCTTTTGCCTCACCTGAGCCGAAACGGGGACACTGGGACCTTAAGATATATGAATCTTTTTCATAACCGTTAAACATCAGAGTGTCCTTATTTAGGTTGTGTCTGTCGGCTCTCCACCTTACAAGGTAGTTGTTAACCTTTTCGCCCATCGCTTCACAGCTTTTAAGTGGGATGATTCCCAGTTTGCCAACAGGAACGGTAATAAGTTTACTTGAATCTGGCATTGTTTTTTCCTCCGTAATAATTATTAGTTTGTATCCTTGGTTTTATTCATAAGCGCACGGCGCTTTTGATATCTGATATTTGTTCCGTATACATAAAATACCATATAGTCTGCAATGAGCCTTGATACTATGCGCTCTGTATATCGGTCACTTAACTGCTTCATTGAGAGGTTAGTTGAAATAAGAGTTGAGCGTTTTGAAATGCTGCGCTTATTAATTATCTCAAAGAGCTGTGAAAGCTGAAAACTGTTTGTGAGCTCAGTCCCCAGGTCATCAATTATAAGAAGCTCACATGTATATATAAAGTTGTAAATAGTGCTAAGTTCATCGCTGTTCTTTCCGGACATGATATATTTGGAAAGGATATCCTCAAAAAGTTCATTTGAGGACAGGTAAAGTACCGTATGTCCGGTATCCAGAAGCTCTTTTGCGATACAGTTTGTAAGGAAGGTCTTTCCTAAACCTGATTCGCCCCAGATTAATATATTTTCAAATTTTGTATCAAAATTTTTAATAAACTCTTTTGAACGCTTCAAAATATTGGACATATTGACATATGGCGAAAAGTTCTGACCCTCTGATTTTTCCCTGCTGTAATATTTAAGAGAAAATGTATCAAAATTTTCCTGCTTTAAAATGTTTATCAGGTTTGACTGACGGTACATATCTTCTATTATATAACCTTCAAGGCATGAGCAGGGTTTGTTGTTAATATACCCCTCGTCCCTGCAGATAGGGCAGTTATAAATCTCGTTTAAATAGTCCTCGGGATATCCGTTTTCTTTTAAAAGAGCTTTTTTCTTTAAGGAAAGCGTGAGGTTGCGTTCCTTTATTTCAGATATAGAAACAGTACTGTCAGGATTCTGATTTAAAATACGCTTTTTGGCTGCATCCAAAGACCCTGAAGCTATCTCCATATCGATTTCTTTTATCTTTGGAATTTTTTCATATATTTCTTTCTTTCTGTCCTGAAGCAAAAGCATATTCTGAAGACGTGTCTTTTGCAGGTCTTCCAGTATTTTATTCATATTTACAGAGCTGTAATTCATTTATTATTTACCTCATTAATAAAGAGCCTTGTCATTTCATCCAGTTCACTTTCTGAATCAGATTGCTGGTAGGTAGAAAAACTGTTAGGTTTTTGAACTCCTCTATGATTTTTCTGGTTTTTCTTCTGTTCGGATATTTTGAGATGAAATGCCTGGTCAACTTTTTCTATATCAGAGAAAGTGTGGACATTATTTTTGTGCCAGTTCTCAAGAATACCGTTTATGTAAGCAAAATTAACAGAATTAGGTTTGGACAAAACGGCACGTTTGCAGGCCTCCAGTATAATGCTGTCATCAAATCCTAAATCATTTTGCCATGAATCAATATAAGTCAGCTCGATAGAAGTAGGCATTCTGGATGTGATGCCCAAAGCTTTAAAAACCTTACGGCAGAGAGGATTGATAAATGCCTGTGACTGTGCTTTTGCTTCCTCTCTTGTTGTAATACCGGCCTCATACCAGTTTATCGCTGTCTTTTCCATATAACTGAATTTGGTTTTACCCATTGAAGCACAGTATTCAAGAAGATATTCAATAAGCTCTATAGGAAAATGCAGTGTATCATATATATAAAGTAAAGTGTCTGTATCAGTCTGAGTGATTGTCTTACTGCAATATGCCTCGGCCTGTTTTACTATATTGTAAAATTCTTCATCCCTAAGTTTTGAATTCAGCGCCTTTGCATTATGCCGCTCCTTTGCAGGAGCCTTGATAACGGTATTTGTAAATACATTATTTATTATCTTGCCTCCCAAAGCAGCTGTTTCAAGGGAAGCCGCCGGCTCCTCCTGTTCATCAGAAGACCCCAGTGACAAAAGTATATCACTTGAATGAACTTCCTGCTTTTGAGGTACTTTTAAATTCATCAGAATAATGCCGGTGATGTCGCCCTTGTCATTATACTTAAATTTTAGGACATCAACAGAAACCCAGTATCTGATAGCTCTACAGATATCTTTTTCAGTAAGATTGAAATGGTCTGCTATATCCGATACGGAAATGTCATTTTTGCTGTGATAAAGACGAAGAAGATACAGGTATACTTTAACAAATTCACCATTTGCTTCTGTCATATAATAATCTATAAATATATTTGATATTGAGGAATAAGTTTCCTCTGTTTCAGTTGAAATTGTTATAACACCCATATAATTTAACCCCTTCATTTCCTGTATACACCAATCCTGATAACCGGATTCACGCACAGTATCATACAGCAATTTTACATGCGCTTCGCACATTATAACACAGGATTTTTAAAAAGCAAATCGAACATATTATTGGTTAGGGCCTTGTCATAAAATGTGGAAAATGTTGAAAATGTGGAAATTAAATTCATAACATAATCCGACATTTGAGGCAACTTAAATAAGTGCTTGAAAATACTCACTTTTTAACATGGATTTAATTTATTTAAACACCATGTAAAAATTAAGGTCGTCCACCATATGATTTTGAGGACGACCTTGTTGATATTGTGGATAATCAGTATGAAAGGAGATTTTCTCCAATAATATCAATATTTCCCGCTCCCATAGTTATCAACATATCATTTTTTTTGCAATTTTTTAAAATAAATTTTTCGATTGAATCAAAATCTCCGAGATATAATGCATCAGCACCTCTTTCTGTAAGTTTATCTGCAAGGTCATGTGAGGAAACCATATGGTTATCCTTTTCCCTTGCGGCATAGATATCTGCCAGAAGAATATGGTCACAGTGTGAAAGAGCATCTGCAAACTCATCCAGTAAAGCATATGTCCTCGTATATGTATGAGGCTGGAATGCACACCAGACTTCGCCCTCTGCAACCTGTTTTGCTACCTTAAGTGATGCCGATATTTCCGTAGGGTGGTGGGCATAGTCATCAATTATTTTAACTCCGTCCTTTGTAGTTCCCTTATATTCAAAACGTCTTTTTGCACTGTGGCAGTTTAAAAGTCCTGTTTTTACAGAAGAAAGGTCTATGTCAAGGAATTCTGCGGCTGCAATGGCAGAAAGTGAATTTACTGCATTATGTACACCGGTAGTGCTAAGATAAATTTTTCCTCTTTCAGTACCGTGAGTTATAAGAGTGTAAGAGGAATGCCCCTCTTCATCAATCGTAATATCAGCCGCACGATAGTCATTATCTTCGTTAAGTCCGAAAGTAATGACTTTGCATTTAAGGTCTTTCCTGATATAATCCGTATATTTCATGTCACCGTTTAAAATGACAACTCCGTTTTCAGGAGTTTTCTCTGCAAAAGTTTTAAAAGATTCTGCAATTTCTTCAATTCCGCTGAAGAAATCGAGGTGGTCAGCATCGACGTTCAATATGATGCTTACAAACGGAGTAAGAGCATGGTAGCTGTTTGTATATTCGCATGCCTCGGTTACAAAATAATCAGTGTGTCCTACGCGGATATTTCCGTTTATTATATCAAGCATACCTCCTATGGATATGGTAGGGTCTTTTTCTGCAGCAAGAAGTATGTGGGCAAGCATGGCGGTTGTGGTTGTTTTTCCATGAGTTCCGCTTACTGCAATGCTGTATTTATAGAAGGACATAATCTGTCCGAGAAGCTCCGCACGCGTAAGCATGGGAATGTTTCTTCTTTTTGCCTCAAGGAATTCCTCGTTGTCCCTGCTTATTGCCGCTGTATAAACAACAATATTTATATCATCTGTTATATTTTCCCTGACCTGTCCTATATAAATCTTAACACCCAGGGATTTTAAAATTTCCGTGGTTTCTGATTCTTTAACATCTGAGCCTGTTACCGTAAATCCTTCTTTAACAAGGATTTCAGCAAGACCGCTCATGCTGATTCCTCCGATTCCTATAAAGTGTATTTTGCATGGATTATCAAAGTCTACCTTGAACATCTTGTTTCGCCTTTCTTATATATATTAATCTCTGTTTCTCGTAAGCAGTATCAGTCTGAGAAGCTGTAATGCAGAGCTTGCAAGTGCTGCCACATAGGTCATGGCAGCGGCCTTAAGTACCTTTGAGGCACCGGTTACTTCTTCCTCATAGAGCATACCTGAATCCGAAAGTATTCTAAGTGCCCTGCGTGACGCATTTATTTCTACCGGAAGTGTTACCAGATGAAAAAGAACTACGGCAGAAAAAAGCAGTATACCTGCAGTTATAAGAGGCTGATACCAGCCTGCTATTATACCGATTATGATTAAAGGCCATGAAATGGTTGCTCCTATATTTGCAACGGGAACTATGGCGTTTCTTATTCTTATAGGCACATAACCCTCGGCGTCCTGAATAGCGTGGCCGCATTCATGTGCTGCAACACCTATTGCCGCAACTGAGGAATTGTTAAATACGCTGTCAGAAAGATTAAGAGTTAAATCTCTTGGAGAATAGTTATCAGTAAGGTCTCCTCTGATATGATTTATTGTGACATCACGTATTCCTGCATTTCTTAATATAATATCTGCAGCCTGGGCACCCGTAATCTGACGGCGGGATTTAACCTGTGAGTATTTTCTGAAGCTCGAGTTTACGCCTGCCTGTGCGATAAGACTTATGACAATTCCTATTATGATTAATATATATGTCGGATCAAAATAATAATAAAACGGCATACAAATTCCTCCTTATTTTACATGTGCATTGAAATAATGAAACTATTAATTACTAGTATACGTATTAATTAATAAGTATATCACAGAAAGAAAAGAATGTGTATGAAAAAATGGTGAGCGGAATGTAAATGAAATATAATAATTGAAAAATGTCTGAAAATGTGTCATATTAGTTCTATGTAAAATTTTGATAAAAATTACAGCAACCTACTTTAAGGAGGCGGCAGTTTAATCTGCAAAAAGAAAATGGAAGATTTAAAGAAATATGATTATGACGTTGTAATTGTCGGTACGGGAGTTGCAGGGCTGTTTGCTGCACTTTCTCTTCCCGAGCGGCTGAAAATACTGATTATTACAAAGGATGAGATGAAAAACAGTGATTCCTATCTTGCACAGGGAGGAATATGTGTTTTAAAGGAGCCGCAGGATTTTGACAGCTTTCTGGAAGATACCATGAAGGCAGGACATTACGAGAACAGAGAAGATTCAGTCAGGGTAATGATAGAAAATTCTACCAGGATTATGGACAGACTGGTGGAATACGGAGTCAGATTTGATAAAAATCCTGACGGAACTTACGCTTATACAAGAGAAGGAGCACACTCCACATTCAGGATTCTTCACCATAAGGATGTGACGGGAAAAGAAATTACAACGCAGCTTCTTAAGACTGTAGAAAAAAGGAATAATATTACTCTGTGGGACCATACCGTAATGGCAGATATTATAGCAGACGGAAATGCCTGCCGGGGAATAGTGGCAATACGGGAAAAAGAAGTTATACTTATTTATGCAAAAGAGGTTATTCTTGCAACGGGAGGAATTGGCGGACTTTTCCAACATTCGACAAATTTCGGACACATAACGGGCGACAGCTTTGCCATTGCTTTAAGGCATAACATAGAACTTGAAAATATTAATTATATTCAGATTCACCCTACGACACTTTATGACAAAAAAGCCAACCGTAAATTTTTGATTTCAGAATCGGTAAGAGGCGAGGGCGCAGTTCTTTTAAATAAGAAGGGCGAAAGATTTGTAGATGAACTGCTTCCTAGAGACGTGGTGACAGCTGCCATAAAGAAACAGATGAAAGAAGACGGACTTCCATATGTGAGACTTTCCGTTACGCATATGCCTGAAGATGAGATTAAGAAAAGATTTCCTAATATCTACAGACATTGTCTTGAGGCGGGATATGACCTCGCAAAAGAGCCTATACCAATAACACCGGCACAGCATTATCTAATGGGAGGAATTCATACTGATACATACGGAAGGACTTCCATGGAGCATTTATATGCGGTGGGCGAAACTGCCTGCAACGGCGTGCACGGAGCAAACAGACTGGCAAGCAATTCGCTTCTGGAAAGTCTTGTATTTTCAGAGAGAGCAGGTTATGTAATAAATGAGGAGATAGACAGTATAGAAGCAAAAAGACCTGAAGTCGACATAACTCCTTACATGGACTATGAAAAGTGGAGCAGAGAAAACAGGAAGCTCATATTGGATGAAATAAAAAGAAGGGACAGGGATTTTTATGATAAGTGGTGTAACTATGAAAATTAACATGGACAATTACATTATAAATGCACTCCGAGAGGACATTACGAGTGAAGATGTTACGACGAATGCAATTATGCCGGAGGAAAGATGTGGAAGAGCCGAGCTTATCTGTAAGCAGGACGGTATTATCTGCGGACTTTCAGTTTTTGAAAGGGTTTTTAAACTTCTGGATGAAAACTCTGTGTTTGAAGCTTATAAGAAAGACGGAGATTTTGTCAAAAACGGCGAGTTAATAGGCGTAATTAAGGGTGACATCAAGGCACTTCTTTCAGGAGAAAGGACGGCACTTAATTACCTTCAGAGAATGAGCGGAATAGCAACATTTACGAGGGAACTTGCAGATGAGCTTAAGGGTAAGAAAACTAAGCTTCTGGATACCAGAAAGACAACTCCTAACATGAGACCGTTTGAAAAATATGCGGTAAAGGTCGGCGGAGGCACAAATCACAGATATAATCTCTCTGACGGAATACTTATTAAAGACAACCATATCGGAGCCGCAGGAAGCATAACAAAAGCAGTGCAGTTGGCAAGAGACTATGCGCCTTTTGTAAGAAAGGTTGAGGTAGAAGTTGAAACTCTGGAACAGCTTGATGAGGCACTTTCTGCCGGAGCTGATATAATAATGCTCGATAACATGGATAATGATACCATGAAGGAAGCAGTAAGAAGAGTAGCGGGAAAAGCCGAGACTGAGTGCTCGGGCAATGTGACAAAGGAACGACTTGCCGAGATAGCTGAAATAGGGGTTGATTATGTATCAGCAGGAGCTCTTACACATTCAGCACCTATAATGGATATAAGTCTTAAGAATCTGAGACCTGAATGATAAAATTTGTAAATCATAATGGGAGAATATGAAAAAGAAGACCGGCACTTGATGTGTTTAACATCTTAGTGCCGGTCTTCTTTATATTTATTCTATTACCTTAATCCAGCCTTCAGGAGCTTCGATTCTTCCCATCTGGATGCCTGTTAAGGTATCATACAGTTTCTTTGTTACAGGTCCCATGTCATCCATTCCGCTTGGGAAGCAGATTTCCTTGCCGTGGTCATTAATCTTTCCTACAGGGGATATAACAGCCGCCGTACCACAGAGACCGCATTCTGCAAAATCTTTAACCTCGTCAAAGTATACTTCTCTTTCCTCTACTTCAAGTCCGAGATACTCTTTTGCTACATATACAAGAGAGCGGCGTGTGATTGAAGGAAGAATACTTGGGGACTTAGGTGTTACAATCTTGTTATCCTTTGTGACAAATAAGAAGTTTGCACCGCCGGTTTCTTCAACCTTTGTTCTGGTTGCAGGGTCAAGATACATATTTTCATCAAAACCTTTATTGTGTGCATCCACAATATTGTAAAGGCTCATTGCATAATTAAGTCCTGCCTTGATATGTCCTGTTCCGTGAGGAGCTGCTCTGTCCACATCACTTACGCGGATTGTAATAGGTTTTGCACCGCCTTTGAAATAAGGACCAACAGGTGTACAGAATACTCTGAACTGATATTCGTTTGCAGGCTTAACACCGATAATTGCGTCAGAGCCGAACATATAAGGACGTATGTAAAGTGTAGCACCTGAGCCGTAAGGCGGAACATAAGCTTCATTTGCCTTTACAACCTGTGCGACTGCATCTACAAAGCGTTCTACAGGAAATACAGGCATTTCAAGTCTCTTGCAGGTGTCGCTCATTCTTTCTGCATTTAAGTCGGGACGGAAACACACTATATGGCCGTTTTCAGTAGTATATGCCTTGAGACCCTCGAAACAGGTCTGAGCATATTGAAGCACACATGCACACTCGTTCATCTGAATGGTTGCGTCTTCAGTGAGAACTCCGTCATCCCATTTGCCGTCTTTGTAAAGCGAAACATATCTTTTGTCAGTTTGCATATAGGCAAAACCCAAATTGCCCCAGTCAATATTTTTCTTTTCCATACAAGCATCTCCATTCCGGGCGTATTACGCTCTGTATTAATAATAATTATTATTTATATTGTATATTTTCTAAACTCGTTGTCAAGAGTTTATTTTATTTCGGACAGCATATATTTTTCGGATTTACTTAAGTTTGCTTCTTCAGCATATTTCATAAGTTCACTGAGATTTTTCGCATCGTAAGAGCTGTAAGCCGAAATAATTTTTTCTATGCCATTATTCTGGTTGCCCCGGTTTATTCGTATGTAATCGCAAAGACTTCTGTCCGGGCTGTATATTTTGAAATCTCCGTACTTAGTAGATATTGTCCTGAAATACTTATTAAAAAGATTTTCGGAAAAATAATGTCTGAACACATTAAAATTCATTTTCATGGCGGACCTGTCCGTACGTGAAGTTGCCACAGAAAGTGCAGCCGGCTCATCCTCTGTGATTCCGTAAAAATACAATGCGCTCTCCATACATACTATGACGTTTTTATTTGCCTTTGCTATTTCAATCATTTTATAGTTTTCAGGCTTGCCGTTCTTTTTGTCCACCCACCAGTAAACACCGTGGGTTATCCTTTCCACATGCCCGCTTTTTACCAGTTCATTAATCTGTACCGTAGTTATCTTTTCACTTTTAAGCTCGCCGGTTGTGAGATATCCGTATGAAGCTTCAAATAATTCACTTATTTTTTCAAATGTCCTAAGCAGCATAAAAACCTCCAATAAACAAATGGCAGATATAAATTATATCATGTTATCACCAATCCGAAGGATTGATGATGCACGCACAGCGCCATCGCGGAGCGATTTTCATGCGCTGTGCACATTGTATCATAAAAATGAAAAAAAATGTAAACAATTATTGATAGTAATAATAACAGCAATAAGGCGCTCAAACTTGACAAAACAAAACCTACATTTTATTATTTAATCAAGCAGTTTTCTATACTGACGCTTAGGAAGGAGAATTTGATGAGTCGCTTAAAGAAGCTTATACTTATGACAGGAATGTCTGTTATGCTGGTTGTCTCACTTTGTGCCTGCGGAGCAGAGCCTATGACTATTACGGAGGAGGGCATGACGATTACACTTACGGATGAATTTACTGAAAGTACAATGGCAAATGCCGACTGGTATTATGAGAGTGATTCTGTGCTTGTAATGGGTATTATGGAGACAAGAGATGAGCTTGAGGAAGCGGGGCTTGAAGTAAATTCCTTAAGAGATTATGCTGAAGCGGTAATAGATACAAACAGTATTCCTGCTTCGGTAAGTGTTAAAGACGGCGGAGATTATATGTATTTTGAATACAATATGGTTATTGAAGACGTGGAATTTTCCTATCTTTCCTGCGTGTACAAAGATGTAGACAGATACTGGATGATAAATTTTGCCTGTTTTGCAGATGAATATGATGAATTAAAAGATTCGTTTTTTGAATGGGCAGACAGTGTTGAATTTAACTGATATGCTGTGTGATTACAGTTTATCACCAATCCGAAGGATTGATGATGCACGCACAGCGCCATCACGGAGCGATTTTCATGCGCTGTGCTCATTTAATAAAATCATATTACGGCATTTGATGAGGTATTATAAATGGATAATAATAGTTTTCTTCAAAACCGCTTTATTTTAAGTGAGTTGGTTAAGAAGGGAATAAGGTTAAAATACAGGAGATCATATTTGGGAATAATATGGTCTCTTTTAGAGCCGCTTCTTACTATGATAGTTCTTACTATAGTATTCGGTACACTTATGGGACAGGACAGCCATACATTTCCGGTATATATATTGTGCGGAAGGCTTCTTTACGGCTGCTTTTCCCAGTCTACAACTGCGGCTTTAAAATCAATCAGGGCAAACAGCTCGATGATAAAAAAGGTGTATGTGCCGAAATATCTTTATCCCGTTTCAAGTATTTTTTTTAACTATATAATTTTTCTTATATCACTGATTGTGCTTGTGGCAGTCAGCCTTGTTATGGGTGTATTTCCTACATTATATGTATTTCAGGCAGTTGTGCCTCTTTTTATTCTTATGCTTCTTTGTATAGGGTGCGGAATGATACTTTCTACAATCGGAGTGTTTTTCAGGGATATGGAATATCTCTGGAATGTATTTTTAATGCTGATAATGTATACATGTGCAATCTTTTATATGCCTGACAGACTGCTTGACAGCAGCTTTGGCTGGGTGCTTAAATATAATCCGCTTTATTGCATTATATCAAATTTCAGAAGTGCAATATTTGGTGAACTGATGGATATGAATCTTATGTTATACTCGCTGGTGTTCAGTGTGGTATCAATTATTCTGGGAGTATACATGTTTAAGAAAAATGAAGATAAATTTATTCTTCATATTTAATGGGAGCCGGTTATGAGTGAAGAAGTATTAAAGGTTGAAAATGTTGGAATGAAATTTAACCTGAATAAAGAAAAGGTTGACAGTCTTAAGGAGTATGTAATAAAGCTTCTGAGAAGAGAACTTCAGTACAATGAATTCTGGGCTCTTAAGGATATTTCCTTTACATTGGAAAAAGGGGACAGACTTGGAATACTCGGACTGAACGGAGCAGGAAAAAGTACACTTTTAAAGGTTATTGCAGGTGTGTTTCGCCCTACTGAGGGAACAGTTGAAAGAAAAGGCGTACTTGCGCCGCTTATTGAGCTTGGCGCAGGTTTTGACATGCAGTATACGGGAAAGGAAAATATATATCTGTATGGTGCGGTACTCGGTTACAGCAGGAAGTTCATAGACAGCAGGATAGATGAGATAATAGCTTTTTCTGAGCTTAAGGACTTTATAGATGTTCCGTTAAAAAACTACTCTTCAGGAATGAAGGCAAGACTTGGTTTTGCAATCGCAACAATCGTAGAGCCGGACATGATAATACTGGATGAGGTGTTGTCCGTCGGAGATGCAAAGTTTAAGAAAAAGAGTGAAAAAAAGCTTTTAGACATGTTGGATACAGGAGTTACGGTGCTTTTTGTTTCACATAATCTGGCACAGGTTAAGAAAATTTGTAACAAAGCCATTATTCTTGAAAAAGGAAAAATCGTTGCCAAAGGAAATGTGGAAGAAGTGGCAAAGAAATATGAGGAAATGACAGGCTGACAGAATGGAGGTATTTAATTATGAAGATACTCGTTGTGGTGGATATGCAGAATGATTTCATAGACGGAGCGCTCGGTACAAAGGAAGCAGAAAGAATTGTTCCGGGAGTAAAGGAAAAAATAAATGAGTACAGGAAAAATAATGAGACTGTAATTTTTACAAGAGACACTCATTTTGAAAATTATCCTGACACACAGGAAGGAAAAAAACTGCCTGTTGTTCATTGTATAAAGGACACAGACGGCTGGCAGATATCTAAGGAACTTGATACAAAAAATTCGGTTATAATTGATAAGCCGTCATTTGGCTCGCTTGAGCTTGCGGAGTATGTAGCTGATTTAAAACCTGATTACATTGAACTGGTCGGGCTGTGTACAGATATATGTGTTATCTCAAATGCATTTATATTAAAAGCAAGGCTCCCGGAGATAGATATAGCAGTTGACTCAGCGCTTTGTGCGGGCGTAACGCCTGAAAGCCATGCGAATGCGCTTGAGGCTATGAAAATGTGTCAGATAGATGTGCTTTAATTTCATGTAAATAGGTTATATTATCTTATAATTTTGTATAGATATATCATATGATGTGCGGAAAGTTTTTATTGAAGGGGATATGAAGAATGGATATACTTGAACTCTTTAAGGTTATTTTTCTTGGAATTGTCGAGGGTATTACAGAATGGCTTCCGATAAGCAGTACCGGACATATGCTCCTTGTGGATGAATTTATAAAACTTAATGTATCGGATGCCTTTAAGGAAATGTTTTTTGTAGTAATACAGTTGGGGGCAATTCTTGCAGTTGTAGTCATATACTGGCGTGATATGTGGCCTTTTGGTATAAAAGAAAACAGGGTTTATTCCAAAAAGAATATATGGAATATGTGGTTTAAGGTCATTATAGCATGTATTCCTGCCGGGGTTTTGGGAATACTGTTTGATGACTTTATGGAGGCGCATCTTCATACTCCTGTAGTAATTGCGGCAGCTCTTATATTTTACGGTATATGGTTTATATATCTGGAAAACAAAAATAAAGATAAAGAGTTTAAAATAAACAGCATAGATGAAATTACGTATAAGGCGGCGTTTATAATAGGTATGTTTCAGGTGCTTTCTCTAATCCCAGGTACGTCCCGCTCGGGCTCTACGATAATCGGTGCACTTCTTATAGGTGTTTCCAGAGTGGCGGCGGCAGAGTTTACCTTTTATCTTGCAGTGCCGGTAATGTTCGGGGCAAGTTTTGTAAAGCTTCTTAAGTTTGGCTTTGATTTTACCCAAAATGAAATCATCATACTTTTAACCGGAATGGTGGTTGCTTTTTTGGTTTCTGTAATCATTATAAAATTCCTTATGAGTTATATCAAAAAGCATGACTTTAAAGTGTTCGGATGGTACAGAATAGTGCTTGGTGTGCTTGTACTCGTATATTTCGGAATTAAGGCAATAATCTGAAAATAGCAATCTGCGTATAATATATGGTAAATATTCATATAATAAAACAAAATTTTTAAGAGGTTTTATTATATGGACATTTTTGATGAATATAAAATAAAAAGGTGGCATATATTTGGCGCTTTGTTTACGAGCGTTGTCGGTACACTGCTTCACTTTGTTTACGAATGGACCGGAGGAAATGTAATTGCCGGTATATTCGGGGCTGTGGATGAATCCACATTTGAGCATTTAAAGCTTTTCTTTTGGCCTTTTATTTTCTTTTCCATAATTGAATACGCGGTTTATGGAAAAAATAACGGGTATTTTTTACCTGCCAGGGCGGTAACTGTGTTTTTGGGAATCTTTCTTATTACTGATATATTTTATACCTATTCAGGAATACTGGGATTTTCTGTAACATTTATAGATATAGCGATTTTTTATATCAGCGTTATATCCGCATATGTGGTTTCATATAAGAGAATTATAAATAAGAAGAAACTTTTCGGGACGGACAGCAGGTTTCTTGCGCCTGCAATTCTTCTTTTGATGTGTATTTTATTTGTTGCGTTTTCATTTTATAAGCCTGATTTGGGGCTTTTTAAGCCTCCGGTATAAGATAAAAATATTTACTGAAGGGATAAAAAATGATTAGATTGGATAAGTATCTGGCGGATACGGGGCTTGGAACAAGAAGCAAAGTTAAGCAGATAATTAAAAAGAAAATGATAAAAGTAAACGGAGTTACGGTAAGTGATTCTGATTTTAAGGTAGATACTGAAAAAGACATTGTGATTTGCGGAGAAAAAACCGTAAAATATAATAAATATGAGTATTTTATGCTGAATAAACCTGCAGGAGTTGTTTCGGCAGTCACAGATAATAAAGATAAAACAGTTATTGACATAATCAATGTGCCAAAGAGAAGGGATTTATTTCCGGTGGGAAGGCTGGATAAAGATACGGAAGGTCTGCTTATTATTACGAATGACGGTATGCTTGCAAACAGACTTCTTTCTCCTAATCACCATGTAAAAAAAAGGTATTTTGCAAAGGTGACGGGTAATGTTTTGGGAAGCGTTGCAGAGCTTTTTAAGGAAGGAGTTGACATAGGTGACGATAAGCTTACCGCACCTGCAGAGCTTGAGATTTTAAATACATATGATGAAAACGGTACTACATATACAGATACGGAAATTGTGATAACAGAAGGAAGGTATCATCAGATAAAGAGAATGTTTCTTGCCGCAGGACATGAAGTAGTATATCTTAAAAGGCTTCAAATGGGTCCGGTTTTCCTGGACGAAAGCCTTAAAACAGGAGAATTCAGGACACTTACTGAAGAAGAAACAGATAAATTGTACCAATGCATAAAATAGGCTTGACTTCCAATGCAGGGTTATGATATCCTATACCTTGCGATGGAAGAAGGTCTTTTTTTTATGCCTTAAATTAAGAAAAACGGAGGTGGATAGTTGTGCGCGTTAAGATAACATTGGCATGTGAGGATTGTAAACAGCGTAATTACAATCTTACAAAAGATAAGAAAACGCATCCGGAAAGAATGGAAACTAAAAAGTATTGTAAGTTCTGCCGGAAACATACAATGCATAAGGAAACTAAGTAATCGGCGTTGTTTATTTTAAAAGGAGTAAGATATGTCAGAAAAGAAAGAGACATCACCTGCCCTTAAAAGAAGCTGGTTTAAGGAGTTGAAATCTGAATTCGGTAAGATTACATGGCCGAGCCGCAAGGATTTGGCTAAGCAGTCCATTGCAGTTATAGTGTCTGCAGTAGTAATTGGATTCATAATTGCAGGTGTTGATTACCTGCTTCAGTATGGATTATCATTTATTTTGGTTTAGGTAGGTGAGAAGTATGTCAGAAATATCAGTAAATGAAACTGCTTCAGAGTTACCTGTAAAAAGAAAGCAGGATAATGAAGCAAGATGGTATGTAGTGCATACCTACTCAGGCTACGAAAACAAGGTAAAGGCCGATATTGAAAAGACTATCGAAAACAGAAAGCTTCAGGACCAGATGTTTGAGGTCATGGTCCCGCTTCAGGATGTTGTAGAAATGAAGAATGGCACCAAAAAGACGGTTGCCAAAAAGATGTTCCCGGGCTATGTTCTTGTGCATATGATAAAGAATGACGTGACATGGTATGTTGTGCGTAACACAAGAGGAGTTACGGGATTCGTAGGACCGGGCTCAGAGCCTGTGCCTCTCACTGAAGCCGAAATGAGAAAACTTGGAGTTAAGACAGACAGCGTTGTGGTTGATGTGGAAATAGGCGATATCATAAAGGTCGTATCAGGAGCCTGGAACGGTACAGAAGGTACGGTTAAGTATATTAATACAGGCAAACAAACCGTTACTATTGACGTTGACATCTTTGGCCGCTCAACATCAGTTGAAATAGGCTTTGGTGATATTCAGAAAAAGTAACAGCAAGTAAGTGGAAGGAATATAAAATTCCGTTATACCACAATATAGGAGGTACGCTAAAATGGCGAAGAAAGTAGAAGGATACATTAAATTACAGATACCTGCAGGAAAGGCAACCCCTGCACCACCTGTCGGACCTGCACTTGGTCAGCATGGTGTAAATATCGTACAGTTTACAAAGGAGTTCAATGCCAGAACTGCTGACCAGGACGGTATGATTATTCCGGTTGTTATCACTGTTTATGCGGACAGAAGCTTCAGCTTCGTAACAAAGACTCCGCCGGCTGCAGTCCTGCTTAAGAAAGCGTGCGGCATTAAGTCAGGTTCAGGTAAGCCGAATAAGGACAAGGTAGCAAAAATATCAAAAGCAGAAATCCAGAAGATTGCAGAGCTTAAAATGCCGGATTTAAATGCTGCAAGCCTTGAGGCTGCAATGAGCATGATTGAAGGTACTGCACGTTCAATGGGTATTACTGTTGTTGAGTAGTTTCCCGAGGTTATTGAATGAATTAACAAGACGGGAAACGCACGCATGAGAAATTGCGCTTCGCGCAATAGCGTGCGAGTAGTTCATTAATTCACCATGTGAATTAATGAAGAAAGTGGGAGGGTCGCTCCCGATAATACCACAGGAGGTTATTAAAAATGAAAAAAGGTAAAAGATATACCGAAGCTGCAAAGCTTGTAGAAAAAACTACATTATATGATTTAGAAGAGGCTGTAAGCTTAGTTAAGAAATCAGCCAGCGCAAAATTTGATGAGACTATTGAAGCTCATTTAAGACTTGGAGTAGACGGACGTCATGCTGACCAGCAGGTACGTGGTGCCGTTGTTCTTCCTCACGGAACAGGAAAGACCGTAAGAGTTCTTGTTTTTGCTAAGGGAGATAAGGTAGACCAGGCACTCGCTGCAGGAGCTGATTTTGCAGGCGGTGAGGAACTCGTTCCAAAGATTCAGAATGAAGGATGGCTGGATTTCGATGTTGTTGTTGCAACTCCTGACATGATGGGTGTTGTAGGACGTCTCGGACGTGTGCTCGGACCTAAGGGCTTAATGCCAAACCCAAAGGCCGGTACTGTAACAATGGACGTTGTAAAGGCTATTAACGATATTAAAGCAGGTAAGATTGAATACAGACTCGATAAGTCAAACATTATCCATGTGCCAATTGGAAAGGCTTCTTTCACAGAGGAGCAGTTAACGGACAACTTCCAGACTTTAATAGACGCAGTTATAAAGGCTAAGCCTGCTGCTGCAAAGGGACAGTATTTAAGAAGCGTGGTTATAGCTTCAACTATGGGCCCTGGAGTTAAGCTTAATACAGTTAAGCTTGGCGCTGCACAGTAAGCATAGGATTATTTCTGAGGATTTCAGGACAGTCTCGTTTGAGGCTGTCCTTTTTATTGAGGCAAATTTTATATAATGATGACAATGTTTTTTGGTTGATTTTCACATATATTTCTAGTAAAATAAAATTATCTAATCAGACGGGTATTTTTACTTATATAAGGAGGGCGTAAAATGGATAGGGAAAAATTAAATTTTGAGCTCACAGAGCTTATAAAGACAGTTATCCCCGATATAGACGAGGTGGATATGAACGCATCCATTACAGATGAGTATGGCGTGAATTCCATATCTATAATCAGACTTATTGTTGCGGCTGAAAACAAATTCGGGGTATCATTTTCGGATTATGAGCTGGACCTTTCTTCATATGACACGTTCGGAGACTTGGCGGCTGCAGTTTCTGAAAAATTGGAATTAGAAGATTAATGGAGAAGTGGAGGTTAAAAAAATGGCAAATATGAAAAAATTAAAAGTAACATATCCTACCATTACGTCGTGGCAGTGGCATGCTACTCTTTTTTCCATTCTATCTGATGATGAGAATGCAAAAAAATGGATATACAGTAACTATATACAGCTGAGATGTTATAATATTCAGGAGATATTTACGGGGGATGATATGCTGTTTGCGGATATCATGCCGGGTAGCAGCTCACTTAAAGAATGTCCTTATCTCATAACCTCACTTATGACAAAAGAACAGATAGAAAGCTATTGCGGAAATATTATTGATTTCATAATCAAGACAATAGATTTAAACGGTTATGTATATGGCGTTTTTGATGAAGCAAAAATCCTTTGTGACACAGAGGTAGATTATAAATTCCCTCATGAGCTTTTTATATACGGTTATAACATAGATGAAGAGATTTTTTATGTTGGCGATTTTACATTTAAAGACCATTATTCATACACTACAGTATCTTTTAAGGATGTAGAAAAGGGCTATGAAGTTATTACGGCTCAGGATGACCATATGTTTAAGGATGATTACAAGGGTACAAGAGGACTTTATGTAATACTTAAAAACAGTGATACTCCTTATTATGAAGTGGATATTGAGCTGATAAAGACTACCTTGAGAGAATATCTGAATTCCATGGACACCAAAAATCACTTCAGAATGATGAGAAACCGTTTTGATGATACAATTTTTGGCGTAGATGTTTATGACAGGGTGCTTTCCAGAATAAACAGCCAGATGAGTGAGGAAGAGCCGGATTTTGACATAAGGGCATTACATCTTATGTATGACCATAAGGTGCTTATGCTTGAAAGGCTTAAATATCTTATGGCAAATGATTATATGGAATATGATAAGGAGATACTTGATGAGTATAAGACTGTTGTGGTAAATATGCTTGCCGCAAGAAATCTGCTTGTAAGAATATCAATAACAGGTGATACAGGAGCTGCCGTAAGGTTTAAAAAGTACTTTAACATAGCAAAGGAAAAAGAGGTTTCGATTCTTCTCAAAGTACTTTCGCTTTTGGATAATAAATAAGATTAGAAAGAAATCAAATCATGCTTAAGGTCGGCATAGTAAAAATACCCTCAAATGAAAATGAGGCAGAACTTGAAAATATAATTTCAGAACTTTATGAGGACAGAAGAAAAAGTCTGGCGAAGATAAAAAATGAGAAATCCCGCCGCGAGGGAGCCTTCGCCGGACTTGTTCTTCAAAGGATGCTTGGCGAGCTGGGTTATAAAAAAGAAGACATTATTATAGTAAAAAATGAACACGGCAAACCGTATATAAATTCCATTGAAAATCCGCCTGTATACTTTAATCTGTCCCATTCACACGGTTATGTGGCATGTGCCGTGTCAGACAATGAGGTGGGAATTGATATAGAATCTATACGGGAATTTAATATAAAAATTGCAGAGAGATGTTTTCATAAAAAAGAATATGAATATCTCAAACAGTTTAGCGGTAAAGAGCAGGAAGAAAAATTCTGCCGTATATGGACCATGAAGGAAAGTTACTTAAAATTTACCGGGCAGGGTATAAGCATACCGCTTGCTTCATTCTGCGTGAGTCCGCCTGATTTAAGAATTGAAGAAGTTACTGATGAGGCGCGTTGCCTGTACTGGAATAAAGTTAGTTTTTTAACACCTGAGGCACCTGCAGGGTACTTAATTTCATTATGTAAATGGCAGGTAAAAAAACCTTGACATATGGTGTTGTTCGTATGTATAATAGCAATGTTGCAAAACGATTGTGCTTGTAGCTCAGCTGGATAGAGCGTTTGGCTACGGACCAAAAGGCCGGGGGTTCGAATCCCTCCAGGCACGTTATAAATAACTTAATTTAATAATTGTAAGGCAGTAAAACTGCCGGATAAAAAAACGGAGACATATTTGCACAATATGTCTCCGTTTTTTTGTTGCTTTTTGGCATATTTTTCTTATAAAACCGCTTGACAAATGAATTAGTTTAAGCTAACCTATAGGAAGTTAGAAGATACTAACCAAATTTAGGATAAAAGCGGTGGTGATAATGATGCCTTTAACTATGGCAAATCCGGGAGAAAAAAACCTGATACTTAAGGTAGGAGGAAAATCGGATACAAGGCAATTCCTTGAAAATTTGGGATTTGTTGCGGGAGCAGATGTAACAGTTGTATCTGAAATAAACGGAAATCTGATAGTAAATATCAAAGAATCCCGTATTGCGATAAACCGTGAAATGGCTTCTAAAATTATGATTTAAATTAAAACACGGTTAAGATTAATACAATGTGAAAGGAGAATCCTAATGAAGACACTTAAGGAAACAAAGTGTGGTGAAACAGTCCGCGTTGTAAAGATAAACGGCACAGGTGCCGTTAAGCGCCGTATTATGGACATGGGAATCACAAAGGGAATAGAGATTTACGTAAGAAAAGTCGCTCCTCTTGGTGACCCTGTTGAAGTTACGGTACGAGGCTATGAGCTTTCACTTCGTAAGGCAGATGCAGACAACATAGATGTTGAGTAAATTTAAGGGAAGTTATTAGAATTTTATTTTGATAAGGAGGAACGAAGATGTCTATTAGAATTGCTCTTGCCGGAAATCCTAACTCCGGAAAGACAACTTTATTTAACGCGCTTACCGGTGCCAACCAATATGTAGGTAACTGGCCGGGTGTTACAGTAGAAAAGAAAGAGGGAAAATTGAAAAATAACAAAGAGGTTGTAATCACTGACCTTCCCGGAATATATTCACTTTCCCCATATACTCTTGAAGAGGTTGTTGCCAGAAATTATCTTATTAAAGAAAATCCTGATGCGATACTTAATATAATTGATGGTACAAATCTTGAGAGAAACCTTTATCTTACCACACAGCTTACAGAACTCGGAATACCTGTTGTAGTTGCAGTAAACATGATAGATATTGTCAGGAAAAACGGCGATAAGATTAACTTAAAGAAGCTGTCTGATGCACTCGGCTGCGAAATATATGAGATTTCAGCCTTAAAGGGTGACGGAGTTACAGAGGCTGCAGAAGCAGCAGTCAAAGCCGCAAAGAATAAGAAAAATACACAGGCTGTACATAGATTTGCGGATGATGTTGAAACCGTGATTTCTTACATTGAAGATACGGCACTTGACAGCGTGGAGGAAGATAAGAAACGCTGGTATGCGATAAAGCTCTTTGAACGTGATGAGAAGGTCATGGAACAGCTTAAGCTTGATGAAGTAGTAAAGAGTGCGGTTGAGAAAGAAATTAAATCATGTGAAGATTCCCGTGATGATGATGCTGAAAGTATTATTACCGCAGAGCGTTATGAGTACATAGGTAAGATTATAAAGGACTGTTATGTTAAAAAGAATAAAGGAGCTCTTACTACCTCCGATAAGATTGACAAGATAGTAACAAACCGCTTCCTTGCACTTCCTATATTTGCGGTTGTTATGTTTATAGTGTATTATGTATCCGTAACGACAGTCGGTACTATTGCTACGGACTGGACAAATGATGTGTTTGTAGGTGAGTGGCTGCAGGGAGGAGCAACTTCTCTGCTTGAGAGTATTAACTGTGCAGGATGGCTTCAGAGCCTGATTGTTGATGGTATAATCGGTGGTGTCGGTGCAGTTATCGGCTTCGTACCACAGATGCTTGTGCTCTTTATCTTCCTTGGCTTCCTTGAGGGTTGTGGATATATGGCACGTATAGCTTTCATAATGGATAGGATTTTCCGTAAATTCGGCCTTTCAGGTAAGTCATTTATTCCTATGCTTATAGGAACAGGTTGCGGCGTTCCGGGTGTTATGGCAAGCCGTACTATTGAAAATGACAGAGACAGAAAAATGACAATAATGACAACTACATTTATTCCTTGCGGTGCCAAGCTTCCTATCATTGCACTTATAGCAGGTGCGCTCTTTGACGGAGCATGGTGGGTTGCACCAAGTGCTTATTTTGTGGGCGTTGCGGCAATTATTATTTCAGGAATTATTCTTAAGAAAACAAAGATGTTTGCAGGAGACCCGGCTCCTTTCGTAATGGAGCTTCCCGCATATCATCTTCCTACAGTAGGTTATGTTCTTCGCAGCATGTGGGAGCGTGGATGGTCCTTTATAAAGAAGGCGGGAACAATTATCCTCCTTTCAACCATTGTTCTCTGGTTCTTGCAGGGCTTCAGCTTCACAGGAGGCTTCCACATGATAGAAGACCAGGTGGCAGAGAGTGCAGACAGTATACTTGCAGTTATCGGAAATGCATTTGCATGGATATTTGCTCCGCTTGGCTGGGGTAACTGGGAGGCTGCAGTGGCTGCAGTTACAGGACTTATTGCAAAGGAAAATGTCGTTGCAACTTACGGTGTTATTTATGGCTTTGCAGAGGTTGCAGAGGACGGAGCAGAATATTGGGGAACTCTTGCAAACAGTTTCACGACTATATCAGCATATTCCTTCCTCGTATTTAATCTTCTCTGTGCACCTTGCTTTGCGGCAATCGGAGCTATAAAGAGAGAAATGAACAGTGCAAAGTGGACCTGGTTTGCAATAGGATATCAGACAATATTTGCTTACACCGTGAGCTTATGCATCTATCAGATTGGAAACCTTATTACAACAGACTCATTTGGAATAGGTACTGTTGTGGCATTTCTTATAGTGATTGCCTACATATATCTTCTTTTCAGACCTAATAAAAATGCAGTTCATGACAGGATAATGCCAAACAAGGTTACAGCTTAAAATTGGTGAAGAAAAGCAAGGAGGGTCGGACATGAGTTTTTTAATTGATAATTTAGGAACGATAATAGTTTGTTTAGTGTTACTTGTTATTGTATCACTGATTATTATAAAAATGGCATCGGACAGGAAAAAGGGTAAAAGTTCATGTGGATGCGGGTGTGAAAGCTGTCCTTCCCACAGTGTATGTCATAAAAAATAACTTATGATTTTAACAGGCGGAAGCAGGCATTAACTTATATGCAGGCTTCTGCTTTTTGTTTTCGATAAGAGATGTTTATATAAAGGGAGAATAATATGTTTTTAAGTATTGATAATTTAAATAAGAGTTATGGCGAGGGAGAAAACCGGGTTAAAGTACTGAACGATATTAATTTGGAAATTGAAAAGGGTGAAATCTGCGTGCTTCTGGGCCCGTCAGGCTCTGGTAAATCCACCCTTCTTAATATAATAGGAGGAATAGAATCAGCAGACGGTGGAAGTGTAAGTATAAACGGTGAAAAAACAAACGATATGAATGAGAAAACCCTGTCTTTATACAGAAGAAATCATCTGGGTTATGTGTTTCAGTTTTATAATCTGATACCAAATCTTACCGTAAAGGAAAATATAGAGGTGGGTGCATATCTGAGTAAAAAACCACTTAATACGGATGAACTTCTTAAAATCTTAGGACTGTGGGAGCATAGAAATAAGCTTCCTAATCAGCTTTCCGGAGGCCAGCAGCAGAGAACTTCAATAGGGCGTGCCATTGTAAAAAATCCGGACCTTTTGCTTTGTGACGAGCCGACGGGAGCGCTTGACTACAATACTTCAAAAGAAATTTTAACGCTTATTGAGGATATAAATAAAAAATTCAAAAATACCATAATTATTGTTACTCACAATGATACAATAAAGCTTATGGCAAATCATGTAATTAAACTCCGTGACGGCAAAGTGAGAAAAGAATACAGGAATGAAAATACTGTGTCTGCATCAGATTTGGAATGGTAGGAGGAAATTAACATGAAAAACCCTTTAAATAAAAGGATAGGCAGAGAATTAAAATCTGAACTTGGAAAGTATGTGGTCATATTTCTGTTTTTTACCCTTGCCGTAGGCTTGATTTCGGGATTTCTGGTTGCAGGCAACAGCATGAAGGCTGCATATGATGAAAGCTTTGAAAGATATAATATTGAGGACGGACATTTCAGGCTGGGTAAAGAAATCGATTCAGATATGATAAACAGGCTTGAGGAAGAAGAGGGCATTACTGTTTATGAGAACTTTTATGTGGAAATATCTGTTTTTGAAAACCATACGTGGCGTATATATAAAAATCGCTCAGAGGTAGATAAGATATGCCTTATGGACGGAAGTATGCCGGAAAATGACAGAGAGATTGCCGTTGACAGATTGTATGCGGAAAATAATGACATATCCATAGGTGATATTGTGGAAATTAATGATGAAGATTGGACTGTATGCGGATTTATAGCAATGTCGGATTACAGTGCATTATTTAAAGAAAATACGGATTCCATGTTTGATGCAAATAAATTTAATGTTGCAGTGGTAACGGATGAAGATTTTGATTTTCTTGCAGAAGATAAACTGTTTTACAACTATGCATGGAAATATAATGATGATACACTCGGTACAAATGAAAAATATGAAAAAGGAAACGAGCTTCTGGAAACTCTTTATACTTATTCTTTAATACAGGAAAACAGTATCGAAGATTTTGTGAAGCAGGAGGATAATCAGGCGATAAATTTTACGGGAGATGATATGGGTGCCGATAAATCGTTTTTGACTACGCTGATGTATATAGTTACTGTCATCTTTGCATTTGTGCTGGCGGTAAGCACAAGTGATACTATTGATAAGGAAGCAATGGCTGTGGGAACGCTCAGGGCATCAGGTTATAAAAAATCCGAGCTGATAACACACTATATGGTGCTTCCTGTGACAGTGACGGTTGTGGCTGCAATTTTGGGGAACATTGCAGGTTATACCTTTATGAAATACGTCTGTGCAGCTATGTATTACGGCTCATACTCGCTTACAAGCTATGTTACACTGTGGAATGCGGATGCATTTATAAAGACTACAGTAATTCCGCTTGTTATAATGTTTGTAGTAAATTATTTAGTCCTGTGGAAAAAGCTGTCACTTTCGCCGCTCAGGTTAATCCGCCGTGATTTAACAAAAAGAAAAAAGAAGAGGGCTGTAAGACTTCCCGACATAAAATTTTTGAGCCGTTTTCGTATGAGAATTATATTTAGCAATGTTTCTGCGTATATAGTTCTTTTTGCCGGTATACTTTTTGCAAATCTGCTTCTTTTGTGCGGACTTATGCTGATGCCTGTATTGGAAAATCATAAAGAGAGTGTAATTGACAATATGTTCTGCCGGTATCAGTATATACTTAATACACAGACTGACACGGAAGAAGAGACGGCAGAAAAGTATGCGGTAAATGCTCTTGATTACGAGAGTGGGAAACGGACGGAAGAAATTTCCGTATACGGAATAAACAGTGATTCGGATTATATTAAAAATTTATCTTTTGATGAAAGAGAAAATGTATATGTAACTGATGGTTATATGAAAAAATATAATCTCGAGGTGGGAGATACAATTAGGCTCAGCGAAAAATACGGAGATAAAGTATATGAATTTAAAATTACGGGAAGCTATTATTATCCTGCTGCGTTAGCCGTATTTATGGATATTGACTATTTCAATGAAGTATTTGGAAATGATGAGGATTATTATAACGGTTATCTGTCAAATGTAGAATTAACGGATATTGATGAAGGGTATGTAGTTAATGTAGTAACCGAGAGTGTGCTTGTGGTTATTTCAGACCAGCTCATTGATTCAATGGGCGGACTGATATATCTGTTTGCGGTATTCGCAGTAATTATATTTGTAATGCTTATTTATCTTTTGTCAAAGCTTGTAATTGAAAAAAATGCAAATTCCATATCAATGGTAAAAATTCTCGGATATAATGACAGAGAAATAAATAAGTTATATAACAATGCCACTATGATTGTAGTATTTGTTTCTATGATAGTGACAATACCGATTGCTTATCTGTTAATACGGGAAATATTATTTCAAATTATGTTTTCCTCAATAAACGGCTGGCTTGATATGAATGTTGATTTTTCAATATATATAATAATGTTTTTACTGGGAATTATATCATATATGGCAGTAAATATAATTCAGGTAAGGAAAATCAAAAAAATACCTATGGAAGAAGCTTTGAAAAATAATGAGTAAATGCAGTTAAGTATATTTTCAACTTTATGGCACATACTATATGAAAAGTTTAACGGAGGTAATAGTATGGAAAAGAAGTTGAATCATTTGCTGGCAGATTTGGTAGTTGAATACCATAAACTTCAGAATTTTCACTGGTATGTAAAGGGAAAGGATTTTTTTACCGTTCATGCAAAACTTGAGGAATATTATAATGCAATAAATAAAAGTATTGATGAGGTTGCAGAAAATATTCTTATGATTAATGGAAAGCCTTTGGCTATGCTTAAGGAATTTCTGGAAGAGACATCTTTTACTGAGGTCCCGGGAGAATTTATTACATCTCAGGAAATATTTGCAGAGGTTTTAAAAGATTTTAAACATATGCTTGGTCATGCGGAAAATATTAAGAAGAGCGCAGATGAAGAAAATCAATATACAATATCAGCACTGATGGATGAGGAGATAGAATTCTTTAAAAAGGCGATATGGATGATAGGACAGCAGTCTGAATAAAAATATATCAGGAATAAAAAAGGCTTTCGCTTTAACAGATAAAAATGTTTAAGCGAAAGCTTTTTTAGGTCTTATAAAAAATTGGCATAAAAAAACTGGGCTACAAGGATTCGAACCTTGAAATGCTGGAGTCAGAGTCCAGTGCCTTACCATTTGGCGATAGCCCATTAAATGTTGCTGTATTGCTTCAACAACGAAGACAATTATATTATAATAGTAAAAAAAATGCAATACCTTTTTTAAAAAATTTTAATTCAAAAATTGCGCCTTGTGCAATTACTATATAATGATGTTACCAACCTATAAGATTTGATGATGCATACGTGGTACCATTGCTGAGTATACTACGTATGCATAAAAATCAGGCGTTAAGTCAATCTCTAATACTATTTGACAATGCCAATTTACAATGTTATTATAACTCACATAGACTTGGAAACGAACTAAAGTTTGGAGGAAATGCAATGAGCAGCATTATTTATGTTGTGCCATGGGCTATCTGCGATACTGAAAGTATGTATATAAAGAAAATAGATAATGACGGAAGCGTTGTTCTTGAGAAGGGAACACCCGTTGACGACTGGTGTATCAGGGACGTGATAAATAATCCTGACAGAAGAAGCAAGGATATATATGCAGTGGTTGATGTGTACAACGGATATAATTTTAATGAGCCGGGAAAAGCAGTATCACTCCTTAATATTACAAATTCCGTAAACAGGCTTAAGGAATACGGATATAGAAAGGCTGATGAAAAGGAACTTGCATTTTTGAGGCAGAAGATACTGAAGCTTGATAAACCTGAAAAAAGAAAAACGGCAAATCATAAGTGATTTTGGATTGGAAAAGATTATGGAATTAGGAAAATGGAACGAACTTTCTGTGGTCCGTTCAAAGGATTTTGGAATATATTTAAGTGACGGTACGGAAGATGTACTGCTTCCGGTAAAGCAGGTGCCGGAAGGAGTGAAAGTTGGAGATAACATCAGGGCTTTTATTTACAGAGACTCTGAGGACAGACCGATTGCCACAACAAATGAGCCTTATATTACAATGGGCGAAATAAAGAGGCTCAGGGTAAAGAATGTTGCAGACTTTGGTGCATTTCTCGACTGGGGACTTGAGAAGGATTTGTTCCTGCCGTTTAAAGAACAGACTGTCAAAGTTGAAAAGGGCAGAGAATATCTTGTCAGAATGTATGCGGATAAAACAGGAAGGCTTTGTGCATCAATGAAGCTTTATGATTATATGCTGCCAAATGAGAAATATAAAAAGGGCGACCATGTAACAGGAACGGTATATGAGTATAAAAAGGGCTTTGGAGCCTTTGTTGCAATAGATGATAAATATTCAGGTCTTATTCATGAAAATGAACTTTTTAATAAGGTATATCCGGGTGATACCGTAAATGCCAGAGTTATAACCATAAGGGAAGACGGAAAGGCGGACCTTGCACTTCGTGAAGAGGCATATATCCAGATGAACGAAGACAGCAAAATGGTTTATTCCGTTATAGAAAGCTATGGCGGAGTGCTTCCTTTTACGGATAAGGCTGATAAGGAGCTTATTTTAAAGGAATTCGGACTTAGTAAAAATGCTTTTAAGAGAGCTGTGGGAAGACTCCTTAAGGAAAAGAAAATAGAAATTACAGATAAGAATATTAAAATCATAAAATAGGAGGCATGAAGAATGAAAGAAATAATATCAACTGATAAGGCACCTGCTGCAATAGGGCCATATTCACAGGCGATAAAAACAGGTAATCTGATTTTTACATCGGGAGTTATACCTATTAATCCTGAAACAAATACTCTCGTAGAGGGAGATGTAAAGGTACAGGCAAGGCAGGCTATTTCAAATCTTATCGCACTTCTTAAGGAATCCGGCTCATCTGCTGAAAAGGTTATAAAGACAACAGTATTCATAAAAGATATGAATGACTTTGGTGAGATAAATAAAATTTATGCAGAATTCTTTACGGAAAATTTCCCTGCACGTTCCTGTGTAGAGGTAGCGAGACTTCCGAAGGACGTACTTATTGAGATAGAAGCAATAGCTTTGGCAGAGTAAATTATTCACGAGATTTTATCTGTAACATAAAAACAAGGAGAATAAAAAGTAGTAAAATACTTTTATTCTCCTTGTTTTTATATTTGGATTTTTAACTAGAAAGCACCTTCGTTTTTCTTTATTGAAGCTTCGATAAAACCTTTGAAAAGAGGATGCGGTTTATTTGGTCTGGATTTAAATTCAGGATGTGCCTGAGTTCCGACAAACCAAGGATGGTCAGGAAGCTCTATCATTTCTACTATATGACCGTCAGGCGAAAGACCTGAAAGCTTCATGCCGTTTTCAATAAGCGCATCGCGGTAATCGTTATTTACCTCATATCTGTGTCTGTGTCTTTCATGAATTAACTCTTCACCATAAAGCTTATATGCAAGAGACTCCTTGTCAAGTACACATGGATAAGCACCAAGCCTTAATGTACCGCCAAGGTCTGTCACCCCGTGCTGGTCAGGCATAATATGGATTACCTGATTAAGGGAGCTTGGGTTGAGCTCTGAGCTGTGAGCGTCTGAATAACCTGCAACATTTCGGGCAAATTCCACAATGGCAAGCTGCATACCGAGACAGAGTCCCAGATAAGGAATTTTATTTTCACGGGCATATTTTATGGATTCAATCATTCCGTCTATGCCTCTGTCTCCGAAGCCGCCCGGAACAATAATGCCTGTTACATCCCCTAAGATTTCTCCTACATTCTCGGATGTAACTGTTTCTGAGTCTACCCACTTTATTTCAACCTCTGCATTATTGGCTACACCGCCGTGCTTCAAGGATTCAACTACCGATATATATGCATCGTGAAGGGAAACATATTTTCCTACAAGAGCAACTTTTACTTTCCTGGAAGGATTCTTCCAGGCGTTTACCATATCAATCCAGTCAGTTAAATCAGGCTCAGGACAGTCTACGTTTAAGCATTCACATACAACATTTGCAAGCTTTTCTTTTTCCATTGCAAGAGGTACTTCGTAAAGTACGTCTACATCCAGATTCTGTATTACACAGTTGCTTGGCACGTTGCAGAAACGTGAAATCTTATCCTTGAGACCTTTATCAAGCGGATAATCGGAACGGCATACAAGAATGTCCGGCTGTATTCCCATTCCCTGAAGATTTTTAACACTTGCCTGGGTAGGCTTTGTCTTAAGTTCACCTGAAGATTTTAAGTAAGGGATAAGTGTTACATGTATAATAATACAGTTCTTATGCCCTACATCCAGCTGGAACTGGCGTATTGCCTCTATAAATGGCTGACTTTCTATATCACCTACGGTACCGCCTATTTCTATTATGGCAAATTCCGTATTCTTTGAATCAGGATTTCTGTAAAAACGGTCCTTTATTTCGTTTGTAATATGAGGCACTACCTGAACGGTATGTCCTCCAAAGTCACCACGTCTTTCCTTGGTAAGAATACTCCAGTAAACCTTTCCCGTGGTTACGTTGGAGCCCTTATTTAAACTTTCATCTATAAATCTTTCATAATGTCCCAGGTCAAGGTCCGTTTCGGCACCATCATCGGTGACAAAAACTTCACCATGCTGAATAGGATTCATTGTACCCGGGTCCATGTTGATATACGGGTCAAACTTCTGGCTGGTTACCTTGTATCCCCTTGCCTTAAGAAGACGGCCGAGTGAAGCTGCGGTAATACCTTTGCCAAGACCTGATACAACCCCTCCTGTAACAAAAATGTACTTTACTGACATCAATATGTCCTCCCGAAATTCTCCAAAAAATATTATTTAACAACATAAAAACATGAATTTATTATAGAGGACAAAAATTGTGTAGTCAAGACTAAGTTAAACACGGAATTCTTTATAGTAATGCAGAATTTTCCATTACAATTATTAAAAAACAGTGATAGTAATAAATTAATTTGACAACAGCAGACTTCGGGTATAAAATCTGAACGATAATATATAAATTTACACATGAGGTAGATGCGTTGAAGAATGAAAAAATCATTGTTCTTTATGTAAAAGACGGTGGTAAATCTGATACATTAAATTTAATAGGGGAGCAGTCGGGGTGTGGATGCGAAATTGATATCCGCAAGACAGAAAAAGAATATCTTTGCCGGGATTTTAACGAGATACTTGCATCGGAAGATGCCGGATATCTTATAACAATAGCAGAAGGTGACTCATTTCCGGGAAATTATTTTAAAGCACTCAAGGCTAAGTTGGATAAGAGCAGAAAGTCATGCTCCTTAGCAATCGGAAATAAAGAATTTATCTGGAACGGACAGCATATTGTAAACAATCTCCATGTTGTTCCTGACACAGTTAAATTATCTGTAATGCCTGATAAACTTACGGGGGTAATGCTGAATATTTCTGCGGTTAAGAAATACAGAATGAATGAAAGCCTGAAATGGGATATGGAAGGAGACTTCCTTATCAGACTGTTTTTGGAGTTTCAGGATATTGCACATACTGATATCATGTATACCTCAGGAGAGCCGAATGACAGTAATTATCAGTGTTACGGCGGAATATTTTATAAGGACTGGTATTTTGGGAATATTGAGAAATTCCTTATCCCGCTTCTCTCGGATTGCAGGGAAAAGTATGCCGGTAAAATTCCCGTAACTGTACAATATTATGTTATGTATATGCTGGAGTGCCGCCTTATGGCAAATCAGAATAACAGGAATAAGCATGTACTGGTGCAGGATGAAATCGGAAGATACAGAGAGCTTGTTTCAGAGCTTCTCTCATATATTGATGACGAGGTTATAATGAATGTGCATGCCTGCCCTGCATATTCAAAAAATTACCAGTTTAACAGAATGTTTATAAGGCTTAAGTACCATGCAGAAATGCTTGATGTAAGATATATAAAGGAAAGAACGGTACTTGGAATAGAGTTTAACCAAACCATGCTTTATATTTCAAATAAAATGAAGTATAATGTACAGCTCATAGATTATAAGGAGGGGGCATGGGAAATAGATGCGTCGCTTCCTGACATTTATTCTCCTGAAAGAGTAAAATATTATTTTTTAATGAATGATAAAAAATATGATGTGGAATATAATGAAGGTTATTCTCTTACAAAATATTTCGGGGAGTCAGCATATAAAAGATATACCTTTCATGCGCGTATTAATATAGAAGAAAAGGAAATTCAGAAGCTTAAGTTTGTAATGGAATATGAAGGCAAGGAATATGTCATTTTTCCTGAATTTCAGTCCCATACAAGCAGGCTTACGACATATCCTGTAAATTCATACTGGCATTTTGGGGATTACCTGGCATTTTATAATGAAGGTGTCATTGAAATTGTAAAATATAAATGGAAGAAGATGGCAAAACGCGAACTTAAGGTATGGAAAGAACTTATTGCAAAAAGGAATTTGCACTCACTTAAATTCCTTATCTTAAGAATGGCTTATTGTGTTACGCGCCCATATTATAAGAAGAAAAAAATATGGATGTTTTACGATAAAATATATAAGGGCGGAGATTCTTCGGAGTATCTTTATAAATATGCCGAAAAGAAAAAGGACGGAATAAAGAAATACTATCTTCTGGATAAAAAGGTACCGGACTTTAAGAGACTCAAGGCTGAAGGTTACCGTCCGCTTAAAAGAAACAGTATAAAGCACAGACTTGTATTTTTAAATGCGGATATGATGATAGTGTCAAACTCCACGGTTTTTGCCTTTAACGGCTACTATCTGGAAAATTCCAGATATGTAAGAGGATTTACGGACTTTCATGTAGTGTGCGTGCAGCATGGTCTTTCGGTACAAAAGATTGCACTTGCACAGCAGAGACTCAGGGATAACACAAGGCTCTACTTCTGTGCTTCAAAATATGAAATAGAAAATCTTTCAAGACCGGTATATAATTATAAGCCTTCAGCACTTAAGCTTACGGGCGTGCCGAGATATGACGGTCTTGTTAATAATGATAAAAAGAGAATACTTATTTCTCCTACATGGCGTATGCAGTCAGCAATGCTGGTTTCTTCAAATGAGGGAGTAGAAAGGGATTATAATCCTGACTTTAAAAATACGGAATATTTTAAAATATATAACTCTCTTATAAATGACAAGCGCCTTATAGATGCCGCAAAAAAATACGGTTACAGGCTTTCTTATGTCCTGCATCCGATAGTAAGTCCTCAGGCAGGTGATTTTGATAAAAATGATTATGTGGATATTATTCCTGCCACGGGAGATATGAGCTATGAAAAACTGTTTTGCGAATCAAGCCTTATGGTTACTGATTTCAGTGGTGTGCAGTTTGATTTTGCATATATGAGAAAGCCGCTTGTTTACCTGCACCATGACCTTCTTGAAGCACATTATGAGGAAGGAACATACAGGTATGATACAATGGCATTTGGTGAAATATGTCATAATAATGAAGAGCTGATTAATTTGCTTACGGATTATATGAAAAACGGCTGCAGAATGAAGGAAGAGTATGTAAAGAGGGCTGATGATTTCTTTGCATATAATGACAGAAACAACTGCGAAAGAATATATAAGATAATGTATGACTATCAACTTAAAAATAAAGGAGACATATATCATGTCCATATCTGAGAAAAAGGAAAGAAACTCAAGTATTGAATTGCTGAGAATTATTATGATGCTTCAGATAATTTTTCTTCATATATGTGAATATGGAGAGTATATGGATAATGCTGAAAAACTGGGAGGACTTCACAGGCTTCTGGCATGGTTTCTCTGGCTTATAAGCAGATGCCCTGTATTCATGTTCATAATTATAATGGGTTATTTTATGATATATGCCGATAAAAAACACACCGTAAGAAGAATTCTTAAGGTGTATATTCCAATGTATTTTTATTCGGTATTTATTCCTGTATCTTTAGTTCTTACCGGTTTGGTACAGATTGATAAAAATGAAATAGTAAGAGCTTGTTTTCCAATGCTCTCAAGAACATGGTATTTTATGACACTCTACCTTCTGGTAATCATATTTTCGCCTTACCTTAATATAGTTCTTAACAAAATTTCAAAGAAAGACTATATTATACTCCTTTTCATATTCTTTTTTATATTTTCAGTATGGCAGCCCATTGCCAAACTGGATTTTTTCTCGGACACCTTTGGAATAAAGAAGATTGTAAATACCGAGGGTGGAAAAAGCCTTTATGATTTTATTTACATGTATGTGCTGGGTGGTTTTTTAAGAAGATTTGTTGCTGTAGGTAAAACCAACGAAACTGTATATTCTGATGATGAAAAGATTCATATTAAATGGTGTAATGCTGTTAATCTTCTAATATTTTTTGCAGCAGGAATAATAAATTTAATAATAGTATACAATGTTCCGGGATATGATGATATAGTAGGCTATAATGACAATCCTTTTGTGGTCATACAATGCATTTTTCTGTTTTTGTTTTTTGCAAACTTTAACTTCCATTCAAAAGCAATAAACTTTATAAGCGCCTTAAATCTTGGTGTTTATATGATTCATGAACATCCCATGGGCAGGGAAATAATATGGGATAAGATTATACAGATGGATACTATGTCATTTTACAGTTCAGATACATATGTACTGGAAATTCCTTTAATATGTCTGGGAATTTTTGCGGCATGTGCATTTATAGAATTGATAAGAAAACTTCTGTTTGAAAAAATTTACCATATTTTTGTAAAATAATACAATTAATAATTGACACATATGTCTTAATATGTTATGTTGTGTGCACAGAAGAACATGTTGAGGGAGTAATCGGCGTATTAATGCGCGGTAAGCCAACATACTGATTTTTAAAATCTGGTTTGCCTTAATTGATGAGACTCATGTATGGAATAACACTATACATGAAGTCTTTATTTTTTTGTCTGCATTTTGCAGGATATCTCTTAAACGTGTTGTAATACATATTGAAAAAATTATGAGGTGAACTTAATATGGGAATTGGAAGCTTACTTGCGGTGGCAGTCGGACTGGCTATGGATGCATTTGCGGTTTCTATGTGCAAGGGACTTGCAATGCAGAAAATCACATTAAAAAAATGTTGCATTGTAGGATTGTGGTTTGGAGGTTTTCAGGCTCTTATGCCTGTGATAGGTTATTTTGTGGGCTTAAGCTTTGCGGAATATGTGAATCGTTATTCACACTGGATTGCACTCCTTCTTCTGGTGGCAATAGGAGTAAACATGATAAGGGAGGCTGTATCAGGAGAAGACTGTGAAGAAAACGACAACATCGGAATAAAGACAATGTTTGTCATGGCAGTAGCAACAAGCATAGATGCGCTTGCCGTGGGCATAAGCTTTGCACTTCAGAAGACTAATATTGCACTTGCCGCAGCCATAATAGGAATAATTACCTTTATCATATCTGCAATAGGTGTTAAGATAGGAAATATATTTGGAAGCAGATATAAAAACAAGGCAGAAATTGCCGGGGGAATAATACTTATTTTAATAGGTATAAAAATTGCCGTAGATGGGGTAATGCAGTAATATAATGTATGTTACATAACGGGAGGTAAATATGAAATACGATTATCTGATTGTGGGAACAGGACTGTTTGGGGCGGTGTTTGCTCATGAAATGAATAAATGTGGCAGAAAATGTCTGGTAATAGATAAAAGAAACCATATTGCAGGGAATATATATACGGAAAAAAAGCTTGACATAAATGTTCATAAATACGGTGCACATATATTTCATACATCAGATAAAAAAGTTTGGAATTATGTAAACCAGTTTTGCGAATTTAATAATTATATAAATCAGCCGGTTGCAATTTATAAAGACGAGCTTTATAATCTTCCATTTAACATGAATACATTTTCTAAAATGTGGGGGATTAAAACCCCTGCTGAGGCAGAGAGGATTATCAGGGAGCAGGTGGCAGAACAAAATAATCTTAAGCCGAAGAATCTGGAAGAACAGGCACTCTCTCTGGTTGGAAGAGATATATATGAAAAGCTTATAAAGGGATATACGGAAAAGCAGTGGGGACGCGAATGCACAGAACTTCCTTCTTTTATAATAAAGAGGCTTCCCGTGAGATTTACTTTTAATAATAATTATTTTAACGACAGATATCAGGGAATTCCCTGCGGAGGTTATACAGAGCTTATAAGTAAGCTTTTAAATGATATTCCTGTAATGTTAAATACTGAATATAAAGAATTTATTGCAAAAACAGATGACGTCTTTGAAAAGACAGTGTATACGGGAATGATTGATGAATTTTTTGACTACAGTCTGGGTGAGCTTGAATACCGTTCACTCAAATTTGAAGAAGAAATCCTGGAGGGTGTTGCAAACTATCAGGGAAATGCTGTTGTGAATTATACGGCGAAAGAAGTGCCATATACCAGAATAATAGAGCATAAACATTTTGAGTTCGGTACACAGCCTGATACCATAATAACCAGAGAATACTCCAAAAAGTGGAGCAGGGGTGATGAGCCTTATTATCCTGTTAATGATGACAAAAATCAGAAGCTTTACTCAGAATATGAGAAGCTTGCCGAAGCAAGGCAGGACGTTATTTTTGGAGGGCGCCTCGGAAAATATAAATATTATGACATGGATAAGGTAGTTGCAGAGGCGCTTTCCCTGTGTGAGAAGGAAATTTAAAAACTCCATCTCCCGGAAGCACCGCATGGCAGTATAAGTCCTGATTCGGTTACCGGGATTCCTATTTCTTCAGAGAAAACCTGACCGCCAAAGCTTTTCTTTACCTCAAGACTTATCATATAGGTAAGAACTGCCGGAGCAAGTCCCGTGGTATAAGAATTTACAAGGAAAAACAAAGGTTTATCATTTAAGAGACGGCTGCATAATTTAATGAAATTATGTATGCTGTCTTCAATTTTCCATATTTCACCCTTGGGACCTCTTCCGTATGAAGGCGGGTCCATAATGATTCCGTCATATTTATTTCCACGTCTTATTTCCCTTTCGACAAATTTCACGCAGTCATCCACTATCCAGCGTATTGGAGCAGTGTCAAGTCCTGAGGAGGCAGCGTTTTCCCTTGCCCAGCCTACCATTCCTTTTGATGCGTCAACATGGGTTACTTTTGCACCTGCGGATGCTGCAGCGAGAGTTGCACCGCCCGTGTAAGCAAAGAGATTTAAAACCTTTACTTCTTTTCCGTGAGAAGTTTTATTTTTTATCAGTTTTCCAAACCAGTCCCAGTTTACCGCCTGTTCAGGGAAAAGACCTGTGTGTTTAAAGGCAAAGGGCTTCAGGTTAAAAGTAAGACGGGTGCCGCCGGCAGCTTCCGGCATGTCGTAGCCTATGCTCCACTGCTGTGGAAGGTTTTTAAATTTCCATTCACCGCCTCCGCGATTACTTCTTATATAATGTCCGTTTAATTTTGACCAGAATTCATTTTCTTTAGAAGTATTCCATATGACCTGCGGGTCGGGACGGAGAAGAATGTATTTACCCCATCTTTCCAGCTTTTCTCCGGAGGAACAGTCCAGTATTTCGTAATCTTTCCAGTTGTCTGCAGTCCACATATCAAAAACTCCTTCTATTTATATCTCTGTTAAGAATATCTTATAATTTGAAATTCGTCAATCAGGATAAGAAGCCTGATTTTAAAATATGAATAGAAAACAGGAAAATTGGAAATGCTTGCAATATTAGCAGATATATGAAACCATAGGAAAGGATTGTGGATTATATGGAAAAGGATAATGATAAGTTAAATAATGAAGGTATTTTAAATAAGAATATTCCGGGAGCGGGGATTCCGGCAGGACTTGGATTTTCACTTGAGACGGAAAATGAAGCTATGGAAAATTTTGCGCTCATAACCCCGGAAGAAAGAGCCATAATGACAGACCATGAAAGCGAAGAGGAAAAGTGTGAGGAAAAGGAAAAAGAACAGGATAAAGAAGAAAGGGAAAAGTCCAAGTGTATTACTGAGGGTGTAGCAAGTTTCAGAATTTTGGAGAGACAATAGAGAAGGTTTAAAATTCGCTTAAAATAATTAAAAAAGTCCTTGCATATTAAAAACAGATGAGTTATAATAGCACTTGCTGTGACATTGATAGCGTAGAAGCGGAGGTTGCTGCATACCTGAATTTACAAGGGTTGCAGGTTATTTCGTGGAGCGAATGTCAATTAATAATAACTGGCGACAAGTCACTGTACTTACTATTAAACCATCTGTTTTAGGACAGAGATGACGTGTGAAATTTCAGAGATTAGGAAACACACGGGAGAGTGTACAGTCACCACTTGTCGTACTGAAACAAAGTGCGAAAAGGAGGCGGCTTTTTTTATGGCAAGTCAAATTATGAGAATCACATTAAAGGCATATGATCACAAGTTAATCGATCAGGCAGCACGTCAGATTATTGAGGCTGTTAAGGGAACGGGAGCAAAGGTAAGCGGACCTGTACCAATGCCTACAAAGGTTGAGAAGGTTACAATCCTCAGAGCTGTTCATAAGTATAAGGATTCCAGAGAGCAGTTCGAGCAGAGAACTCACAAGAGACTTATTGACATCATTTCACCAAATCAGAAGACAATAGATGTTCTTCAGAAGATGGACATGTCAGCCGGTGTTTATATTGATGTTAAGATGAAGTAATTCATCAAAAATATGAAAACTTTAAAACAGTACAGTACCTAATGAAGCTTAAGAAGGTTACTTCGGTTATCGTTATTCAAATCGAGTTGCTGTAAAGAATAATGATAAAAGCAAATTTAGTATGATTGCAAAAATGCAATCCGCTGTGAATTAAAATTAGGAGGAAATTAAAAATGAAGAAGGCTATTTTAGCAACAAAAGTCGGAATGACCCAGATATTCAATGAAGATGGCGTTCTGACACCTGTAACAGTATTAAAGGCAGGACCTTGTGTGGTTACACAGATTAAGACAGTTGAAAATGACGGATATGAGGCAATTCAGGTTGCCATGGGTGAGAAGAAGGAAAGAATTACCACCAAGGACGGCTCAGGAAAGAAAGTTATCAGAAATCCGCATGGCGCAGGAAAGGCTGCTGTAGGACATTTTAAGAAGGCAGGCACTACTCCAAAGAAGTATGTCAGAGAGTTCAGAGTTGAAAACATTGGCGATTATACAGTAGGAGAAAGCGTAATTAAGGCAGACATCTTTGCAGAGGGTGACAAGATTGATGTTACTGCAAAGTCAAAGGGTAAAGGATATGCAGGCGGTATCAAGAGATACGGTATGAGGTCAGGCCCTTCAGCTCATGGCTCAAAATACCATCGTCATGCAGGTTCAAACGGCTCTGCAACAACTCCGGGTCGTGTGTTCAAAGGTAAGAAGATGCCTGGACATATGGGATGCGTAAGAGTTACCGTTCAGAACTTAGAGATAGTTAAAATAGATGTAGAGAATGATGTAATTTTGGTTAAGGGTGCTGTTCCGGGACCAAAGCAGTCATTAGTAATGATAAAGGAAACAGTAAAAGTTGGCAAGTAAGCGGCTTTGAAGGAAGGAGGAACGTTAGATGGCAACAGTAGCTGTATATAACATCGAAGGAAAAGAAGTTGATAAGCTTGAACTTAACGATAATGTTTTCGGTGTTGAAATAAATGAAAATTTAGTTCATAAGGCTGTAGTTACACAGCTTGCAAATAGTCGTCAGGGAACTCAGAGTGCAAAGACGCGTTCGGAGGTTTCGGGAGGCGGAAAGAAGCCTTGGAGACAGAAGGGAACAGGCCATGCAAGACAGGGCTCAATCAGAGCTCCACAGTGGAAAGGCGGCGGAATTGTATTTGCACCAAAGCCAAGAGATTATTCAGTAAAGATGAACAAGAGAGAGAAGCAGATAGCAATGAAGTCAGCTCTCACCTCAAGAGTTCAGGAAGATAAATTTATTGTAGTTGACGAATTTAAGCTTGATGAAGTAAAAACAGCAAAGTTCGTAGAGATTCTTAATAACCTTAAGGCTCCTAAGGCTCTGGTTATTACAAAGGAAAAGGATGACAAGGTAGTTCTTTCGGCAAGAAATATTCCTACAGTTAAGACTACCGTAAGTAATTCAATCAGTGTTTATGATATCCTTAAGTATGACACAGTAGTTATTGCTAAGGATGCGGTTGAAGCGATTGAGGAGGTATACGCATAATGGCAGATATTAAATACTATGACGTAATACTTAAGCCTGTGCTTACAGAGAAGAGTATGAACGTAATGGCTGAAAAGAAATATACATTCCTCGTACACCCTGAAGCAACCAAGACTCAGGTTAAGGAAGCTGTTGAGAAAATGTTCGAGGGAACAAAGGTGGCAAAGGTAAATACCATGAACTATGACGGAAAGCCAAAGAGACGTGGTATGACCTACGGAAAGACTGCAAAGTATAAGAAAGCAGTTGTACAGCTTACAGCAGAGAGCGCAGATATCGAGCTTTTTGAGGGACTGTAAAAAGAGGACGTTATCGCAATAATAAATAGGCGGGTATCGGGAAACGCGCGCATCTTAAAACGCTTCGCGTTGGCGCGCGAGTAGTATAAAAAGGACGCGGCGCAATAAAATCGCTACGCGATGGCGCCACGGATGGCCCCCTCGGCTACGCTCGGCGGCAACTATATGCAAAACAAGCATGATAATAAATTGTTATTTTTGAAAGGAGAAAAACAATGGGAATTAAGACTTATAACCCATATACACCTTCCAGAAGGAATATGACCGGTCTTGATTACAGTGAGATTACAAAGACCACTCCTGAGAAGTCTCTCGTAGTTTCAAAGAAAAAGACTTCAGGAAGAAACAATCAGGGAAAGATTACCGTAAGACATCATGGTGGCGGTAACAGACAGAAATACAGAATTATAGATTTCAAGAGAAATAAGGACAACATACCTGCAAAGGTTGCTTCAATAGAATATGACCCAAACAGAACGGCAAACATTGCACTTATCGTTTATGCTGACGGAGCAAAGTCATATATTATAGCTCCTGTAGGACTTAAGGTTGGCGACAGTGTAATGAGCGGCCCTGAAGCAGAAGTTAAGGTAGGAAACTGCCTCCCACTTACAGATATTCCTGTAGGTACGGAAATCCATAACATTGAGCTTTATCCTGGAAAGGGCGGACAGCTTGTACGTTCAGCAGGAAACTCAGCACAGCTTATGGCTAAGGAGGGCAAATATGCTACACTCAGACTTCCGTCAGGCGAGATGAGAATGGTACCTATCGTATGCCGTGCGACAATCGGTCAGGTAGGAAACATCGAGCACGGACTTGTTAACATCGGTAAGGCAGGACGTAAGCGTCACATGGGTATAAGACCTACTGTTCGTGGTTCTGTTATGAACCCTAACGACCATCCACACGGTGGTGGTGAAGGAAGGACCAGTATCGGTCGTCCGGGACCATCTACTCCTTGGGGTAAGCCGGCACTGGGATTAAAGACCAGAAAGAAGAACAAGCAGTCTAACAAGTTGATTATCAGAACAAGAGACGGAAAGAACGTTAAGTAAGGAGGTAGCACATGGCTCGTTCATTAAAAAAAGGACCTTTTGCAGATGAAAGTTTATTAAAGAAGATTGATGCTCTTAATGCAGCAAACGACAAGCAGGTTATCAAAACATGGTCACGTCGTTCAACTATCTTTCCTTCATTTGTAGGTCATACAATAGCAGTTTATGATGGAAGAAAGCATGTACCTGTATATGTAACAGAGGATATGGTTGGTCACAAGCTCGGCGAGTTCGTTGCAACCAGAACATATAGAGGACACGGAAAAGACGAAAAGAAAGGTAGAAGATAGTAAAGGAGGACCGGACTCATGGCAAAAGGACATAGATCCCAGATTAAGAGACTGAGAAATGAGAATAAAGATACAAGACCTTCAGCTAAGGTTTCTTACGCCAGAGTATCTGTTACAAAGGCATGCTATGTATTAGATGCAATAAGAGGCAAGGACGTAAACACAGCTCTTGGTATTCTTGCTTACAATAACAGATATGCTTCAAGCGTAATTTACAAGTTACTTCAATCTGCTATCGCAAATGCAGAGAACAACAATGGTTTAAAGGCAGAAAACCTTTATGTTGCAGAATGTTATGCAAATAAGGGACCAACAATGAAGAGAATTCAGCCTAGAGCACAGGGTAGAGCTTATAGAATAGAGAAGAGAACAAGCCACATTACTGTTGTGCTTGATGAAAGATAGGAGGCAGAGCATGGGACAGAAAGTTAATCCACATGGTTTAAGAGTCGGAGTTATCAAAGATTGGGATTCCAAATGGTACGCTGATACAAAGAACGGTGAATTCGCTAATAATCTTGTAGAAGATTATAAAATAAGAGAGTTTTTAAAGAAAGAGCTTTACTCTGCAAATGTATCAAAGATTGATATTGAAAGAACACGTGACAGAGTTAAGGTTATTGTATATACCGCTAAGCCGGGTGTAGTAATCGGTAAGGGCGGAGCCGGAATCGAAAAGGTTAAGGCTAAGGTACAGAAGCTTACATCAAAGAAGCTTATCATCGACATCAAGGAAATTAAGAAGCCTGATTTAGATGCTCAGCTTGTTGCAGAGAACATCGCTGCACAGCTTGAAAACCGTATCTCTTTCAGAAGAGCAATGAAATCATGCATGGGAAGAACAATGAAGGCAGGAGCGCTCGGTATAAAGACTGCATGTTCAGGACGTCTCGGCGGTGCCGATATGGCAAGAACAGAGTTCTACAGCGAGGGAACAATTCCTCTTCAGACACTTCGTGCTGATATAGATTACGGATTTGCTGAAGCAGATACAACATACGGAAAAGTTGGTGTTAAGACATGGATTTACCATGGTGAAGTACTTCCTACTAAGGAAAACAAGGAAGGGAGCGATAAGTAATTATGTTAATGCCTAAGAGAGTTAAACGTCGTAAGCAGTTCAGAGGCTCAATGGCCGGCAAGGCGTTAAGAGGAAATAGAATTACAAATGGTGAATACGGAATCGTTGCAACGGAGCCTGCTTGGATTAAGTCCAACCAGATAGAGGCAGCCCGTATCGCTATGACACGTTACGTAAAGCGTACAGGTAAAGTCTGGATTAAGATTTTCCCTGATAAGCCTGTAACAGCAAAGCCTGCTGAAACTCGTATGGGTTCCGGTAAAGGTGCTTTGGAATATTGGGTAGCAGTAGTTAAGCCTGGCAGAGTATTATTTGAGATTGCAGGAGTACCTGAAGATGTTGCTAAGGAAGCTCTTCGTCTTGCAGTTCACAAGCTGCCTTTAAAGTGTAAGATTGTGTCAAAGGCTGACCTGGATGCTCAGGTTGACGCAAAGTTAGGAGGTAACGGCAGTGAAGACTAAAGAATATTTAGATGAATTAAAGACCAAATCTGTTGAAGAATTAAATAGCGATTTAGTTGCTGCTAAGAAGGAATTATTTAACTTAAGATTCCAGAATGCCACTAATCAGCTTGAGAACACAGGCAGAATTAAGGTTGTAAGAAAGAATATAGCTAGAATCCAGACAATCCTGGCTGAGAAGGCAAATGCCTAATTATCGTAAAGGAGGAATAGACAGTGGAAAGAAATCTTAGAAAGACACGTGTAGGTATCGTTACAAGTGACAAGATGGATAAGACGATTGTTGTTTCTATCATTGATAACGTTAAGCATCCTCTTTACGGCAAGATTGTCAAGAGAACATATAAGCTTAAGGCACATGATGAGAACAATGAATGTAAAATTGGTGATAGAGTAAAAGTTATGGAGACAAGACCTCTCTCAAAGGATAAGAGATGGAGACTTGTTGAAATAATTGAGAAAGCTAAGTAAGGGAGGCTTAAAGCAATGGTACAGCAGGAAACAAGACTTAGAGTTGCCGATAATACAGGCGCAAAAGAAATTCTTTGCATCAGAGTTTTAGGCGGCTCTACAAGAAGATATGCTAATATTGGTGACGTAATAGTTGCTTCTGTTAAAGACGCAACACCAGGCGGTGTTGTAAAAAAAGGTGATGTTGTTAAGGCTGTAGTAGTTCGTACAAAGAAGGGCGCTCGTCGTAAGGACGGCTCATATATTAAGTTTGATGAGAATGCAGCAGTAATAATAAGAGATGACGGAAACCCAAGAGGAACTCGTATTTTCGGACCTGTAGCAAGGGAATTAAGAGATAAGAAGTTCATGAAGATTGTTTCGTTGGCACCGGAAGTATTATAGGAGGTGGACACTGTGGCAACAACTAAGATTAAAGAGGGCGATTTAGTTAAGGTTATCGCCGGAAAAGAAAAAGGCAAAGAAGGAAAAGTGTTATCAGTGGATGCTAAAAATAATAAGGTTTTAGTTGAAGGTGTTAACAAGGTATATAAGCACAGCAAGCCGAGCGTAGCTAACCAGGCAGGCGGAATCATCGAAAAGGAAGCTCCTATCGATATTTCAAATGTTATGTATCTTTACAAGGGTAAGCCTGTAAGAATAGGTTTCCAGGGTGAGAAGAAGGATAAAGTCAGAGTAGCTAAGGTTGACGGTAAACTTGAGGTTATTGATTAATCTAAGGAAGGAGGCTTAAGAAACTTGAGCAGATTAAAGGATTTATATAGCAACGAAATTAAGGATGCTATGGTAAAGAAGTTCGGATATAAAAATGTTATGGAAATTCCAAAGCTTGAGAAAATAGTTATAAATATGGGCGTTGGAGAAGCCAGAGACAATGCAAAGGTATTAGATGCAGCGGTTAAGGACCTTGAGACTATTGCAGGACAGAAGGCTGTTGTTACACGTGCTAAGAAGTCTGTCGCAAACTTCAAGCTGAGAGAGGGAATGCCTATCGGATGTAAGGTAACTCTTCGTGGCGACAAGATGTATGAGTTCACAGACAGACTTGTAAATCTTGCCCTTCCTCGTGTACGTGACTTCAGAGGTGTTAATCCAAATGCATTTGACGGCAGAGGAAATTATGCACTTGGTATTAAAGAGCAGATTATTTTCCCTGAAATCGAGTACGATAAGGTCGATAAGGTAAGAGGTATGGATGTTATATTTGTAACAACTGCCAAGACAGATGAAGAAGCTCGTGAATTATTGACACTGTTTGGTATGCCGTTTAAGAAATAAGGAGGAATTAACATGGCTAAAAAGTCTATGATAGCTAAGCAGCAGCGTAAGCAGAAGTTTTCAACAAGAGAATACACTCGCTGTAAGATATGCGGCAGACCGCATGCATATTTAAGAAAATACGGAATTTGCAGAATCTGCTTCCGTGAGTTAGCATATAAGGGACAGATACCGGGCGTGAAGAAATCAAGCTGGTAAGATTAATTTAAGGAGGCAAAATTATGTCAATGAGCGATCCAATTGCAGATATGCTTACAAGAATCCGTAATGCAAATACTGCAAAACATGATACAGTAGATATACCGGCTTCTAAAATGAAGCTGGCGATTGCAGATATTCTTCTTAAAGAAGGATATGTTAAGTCAGTTGACGTTATTTCTGAAGGAACATTCAAGACAATAAGAATCACACTTAAGTACGGCAAGGATAAGAATGAGAAGGTTCTTACAAACTTAAAGAGAATCTCAAAGCCGGGACTTCGTGTATATGCAGACGTGGAAAATCTTCCAAAGGTACTTGGAGGACTTGGTACTGCAATCATTTCAACAAACAAAGGTGTGCTTACAGATAAGGAAGCAAGAAAAGAGAACGTAGGCGGAGAAGTTCTTGCATTCGTATGGTAAATCCGCAGGAATTATAAGGAGGTAAAGGCAATGTCACGTATCGGAAGAATGCCTATCGCTGTACCGGCAGGCGTAACTGTTGATATAGCAGAAAATAACAAGGTGACGGTAAAGGGACCTAAGGGAACGCTTGAAAGAGTTCTCCCTGCTGAGATGGAAATCACTCAGGAAGGTTCAGAAATTTTGGTAAAAAGACCTAATGACTTAAAGAAAATGAAGTCATTACACGGTTTGACAAGAACGCTTATTAACAACATGGTAATCGGTGTTACCGAGGGTTACACAAAGACTCTTGAGGTAAACGGTGTAGGTTACAGAGCTCAGAAGCAGGGCAAGAAGCTTGTTTTATCACTTGGATATTCACATCCTGTTGAGATTGAAGACCCTGAAGGACTTTCATCAGCAGTTGACGGAAACAAGATTATAATAAGCGGTATCGATAAAGAAAAAGTTGGACAGTATGCAGCCGAAATAAGAGAAAAGAGAGCTCCGGAGCCATATAAGGGCAAGGGTATCAAGTACGATTATGAGGTTATCAGACGTAAAGTCGGTAAGACTGGTAAGAAATAATTAAAGGAGTGAAAGAGATGATTAACAAGGAATCAAGAAGCGCAGTTCGTGTAAAAAAACATTTAAAGATACGTAACCGTTTCAGTGGCACTGCCGAAAGACCTAGACTTGCTGTTTTCAGAAGTAATAATCATATGTACGCTCAGATTATTGATGATACAGTTGGTAAGACTTTAGTGTCAGCTTCAACAGTTCAGAAGGAAGTAAAGGCTGAATTAGAGAAGACAAACGACGTTGCAGCAGCAGCTTATCTCGGAAAGGTTATCGGAGAGAAGGCAGTAAACGCAGGAATTACAAAGGTTGTCTTTGACAGAGGCGGTTTTATATATCATGGAAAGATTCAGGCTTTGGCAGATGCAGCAAGAGAAGCCGGTCTTGAATTCTAGTAAGGAGGAAAACGACACATGAAGCATACAATAATCGATGCGAGTAAATTAGAATTAGAAGAAAATGTAGTATCAATCAAGCGTGTTACTAAGGTTGTTAAAGGTGGTCGTAACTTCAGATTTGCTGCACTCGTAGTTGTCGGAGACAGAAACGGTCATATCGGAGCCGGTGTTGGAAAGGCTACAGAAATTCCTGAAGCTATCCGCAAGGGTAAGGAAGATGCAATCAAACATCTGGTAGAGGTTTCAATCAATGAGAGCGGAAGTATCACTTATGACTGGACAGGTGAGTTTGGAAGTGCTAAAGTACTTCTTAAGACAGCTCCTGAGGGTACAGGTATCATCGCAGGCGGTCCTGCGCGTTCCGTGCTTGATTTAGCAGGCTACAAAAATATCCGTACAAAGTCACTTGGTTCAAACAACAAGCAGAACGTTGTACTTGCAACCATAAAGGGACTTTCACAGATTAAGTCCCCTGAAGAAATATCCAGACTCCGCGGTAAATCTTTAGACGAGATTCTTAACTAGGAGGGAATAAAAAATGGCAGATAAATTAAGAGTTACATTAGTAAAGTCACCTATCGGTGCCGTTCCTAAGCACAGAAAGACAGTAGAAGCACTCGGACTTAAAAAGATGCACAAGACTGTTGAACTTCCTAACAACGCAGCCGTGCAGGGAATGGTAAAGCAGGTTAGTTACTTAGTTAAAGTAGAAGAGGTTTAAAGAATAGAAGGAGGTACAGGTCATGGATTTATCAAGCTTAAAGCCGGCTGAAGGCTCTAAAACAAGAGATGACTTCAGAAGAGGCCGTGGACATGGCTCAGGAAACGGAAAGACCGCAGGTAAGGGTCACAAGGGTCAGAAGGCACGTTCAGGCGCACCAAGACCGGGCTTTGAAGGTGGTCAGATGCCACTTTACAGACGTATTCCTAAGAGAGGTTTCACATGCAGAAATCATAAGAATATCGTAGCTGTAAATGTATCAGTTCTTGAAAGATTTGATAATGACACCGAGGTTACCGTAGCTTCACTTATCGAAGCAGGTATTATAAAGAATCCAAGAGATGGTGTTAAGATTTTAGGAAATGGAGAGCTTACAAAGAAGCTTACTGTCAAAGTAGATGCCGTAAGTAAGAAAGCGGCTGAGAAGATAGAGGCGCTTGGCGGAAAAGTTGAGGTGATGTAATATGTTCAAAACCTTAAGAGATGCACTTAAAATAAAGGATATAAGGAATGGACTTCTCTTTACATTCTTTGTTTTAATTGTCGTTCGTCTTGGTTCATGGATTCCTGCACCGGGAGTAAATACCGAAGCATTGGCCTTATATTTTGAGTCATTTGGTGATTCACTTGGCTTTTTGGATTCCTTTACCGGGGGCTCGCTTTCACAGATGTCAATTTTTGCTCTCAGTGTAACACCATATATTACGTCATCAATTATAATACAGCTCCTTACCATTGCCATTCCTGCACTTGAGGAAATGCACAGAGACGGTGAGGAGGGAAGAAAGAAAATAACTGCTATAACAAGATATCTTTCAATTGCTCTGGCAATTATTGAAAGTCTCGGACTGACTGTTACTTTCGGACGTATGGGATATCTTAACAGTTATGATTTTCAGACTGTTGCAATTATTATAATAACTCTTACAGCCGGCAGTACATTTATCATGTGGCTTGGTGAGAGAATTACAGAGCATGGAATAGGAAACGGAATTTCCATAATCCTTATGATAAATATTGTTTCAAGAATGCCTAACGATTTTATGAATCTTTATACCATGTTTGTAAAGGGTAAAGATGCGGTTGATATGGCAGTTGCAATTATTATCATCCTTGCAGTAATTTTAATTACAACAGTGCTTGTAGTACTGCTCCAGAATGCAGTAAGAAAGATTCCTGTACAGTATGCACAGAAGGTACAGGGAAGAAGAATGGTGGGCGGAAGAAGTTCACACATTCCTCTTAAGGTAAATACCGCAGGAGTTATTCCGGTAATCTTTGCATCAACGCTTATGTCCGTTCCGTCAATAATAATTAACCTTTTCGGAATCGAGGTAGGAAGCGGAGTTGGCTCAAAGATTTTAGAAGGTTTAAATCAGAATTACTGGTTTAATCCAGACTATCCTTGGGCAAGCATAGGTCTTATAATTTATATAATTCTCAATATATTATTTGCTTACTTCTATACATCAATTACATTTAATCCTATGGAGGTTGCAAATAATCTTAAGAAGGGCGGCGGATTTATTCCGGGAATAAGACCGGGTAAGCCAACCCAGGATTATCTGAATAAGATTCTTAATTATGTTGTATTAATTGGTGTTGTAGGACTTATTATAGTAGTTATTATACCTATTTTCTTTAACGGTTGGTTTGGAGCAAATGTTTCCTTCGGAGGAACATCACTTATAATTATTGTAGGTGTAATAATAGAAACTATTAAGCAGATTGAATCAAAGATGATTGTAAGAAATTATTCGGGATTTTTAAATAACTAGTAAAACGAATGGGAGTGCAGCGTAAGCTTGCGTTCCCTATTCGTGGTTAATCAAGTTTGTAATATTGCGATTTAAACAGATGGGAGGTAAGTTACTATGAAAATCATTATGTTAGGTGCACCGGGTGCAGGAAAAGGAACTCAGGCAAAAATGATTGCTGCAAAATATGATATTCCTCATATTTCTACGGGAGATATTTTTAGAGCCAACATAAAAAACGGAACTGAATTAGGAAAAAAGGCTAAAGAATATATGGACAAGGGACTTTTAGTACCTGATGAACTGGTAGTAGACCTTGTAATTGACAGATTTAAAGAAGATGATTGCAAAAACGGATATGTATTGGACGGATTTCCAAGAACTATACCACAGGCAGAGGCTCTTGATGCGGCACTTTCAGCTATGGGAGATAAAATGGATTATGCAATAAATGTTGAAGTGCCTGATGAAAATATAATAAACAGAATGTCAGGAAGAAGAGCATGTGTAGGCTGTGGTGCAACATATCATATTAAATATAATGCTCCAAAGACTGAGGGCAAATGTGATACCTGCGGAGCAGACCTTATATTAAGAGATGATGACAAACCTGAGACAGTTATAAACAGACTTAATGTATACCATGAACAGACACAGCCTCTTATAGATTACTATACAAATAAGGGAATAATTGCTGAGGTAGACGGTACTCAGGACATGAATGATGTATTCAATGCTATCGTTTCTATATTAGGAGAGTAATAAAATGGCAGTAGAAATTAAATCTCAGATGGAAATAGAGCTCATGAGAGAAGCAGGAAGAATACTTGCACTTACTCATGAGGAATTAAAGAAGGCAATCAGGCCTGGAATTTCCACCTATGAGATTGACCAAATTGGTGAAAATTTTATAAGAAGTCAGGGATGCATCCCGTCCTTCCTTAATTATAACGGATATCCGGCTTCAATATGTGTTTCGGTAAATGATGAGGTAGTACACGGAATACCATCTAAACACAGGATTCTTAAAGAGGGAGACATAGTGAGCCTGGATGCGGGAGTAATATATAAAGGTTACCATTCAGATTCCGCAAGGACATACGGAGTAGGAAAAATAAGTGAAGAAGCCCAAAAACTTATTGATGTAACAAAAGAGAGCTTCTTTGAAGGACTTAAGGCTGCAAGAGCAGGAAATCATATCTCAGATATATCAAAGGCAGTTTATGATTACATCACTGAAAGAGGTTATACAGCGGTAAAGGACCTTGTAGGTCACGGAGTAGGAGCTCATCTTCACGAAGACCCGGAGGTACCGAACTTTCCGACCGGAAGAAGGGGAGCAAAGCTCAGACCGGGAATGACAATAGCAGTTGAGCCTATGATAAATATAGGTGGATATGAAGTAGAATGGCTTGATGATGACTGGACGGTTGTCACTAAGGACGGCTCACTTTCTGCACATTATGAGAATACAATACTTATTACAGAGGGTGACCCTGAGATACTGTCCAAAGCAGATGGTATAGAATTATAAGTCGGTGGCAAAATAGGAGGTATATGCATGTCAAAAGCTGATGAAATCGAATGCGAAGGAGTAGTAATCGAAAAGCTTCCAAATGCAATGTTTCAGGTGGAACTTGAAAACGGACACCAGATACTTGCACATATAAGCGGAAAACTCAGAATGAATTATATAAAGATTCTTCCGGGAGATAAGGTGACAGTTGTGCTCTCGCCTTATGACCTTACAAAGGGAAGAATTACTTGGAGAGCAAAGTAAATTGTAAAATTTTGCTTGCATTTTAATTTATATAATGTTACAATGTTTTTCTGTAGCGAACTTTTGCGAAAGGAGAGTATTTTAATGAAGGTTAGAGCATCAGTAAAACCGATTTGCGATAAGTGCAAAGTCATTAAAAGAAAAGGCAGTATAAGAATTATCTGCGAAAATCCAAAGCACAAACAGCGTCAGGGTTAATTCGTGAGAAAATCTCATGGAGTATGGCAAAGGTTAGGACAAGGTATGTAGGATGATAGCCCATCTATAACTATGCCTTGTTATTTGTGCGTCTGATACTTTATTCCAAGTATCATATCTAACGAAAAAGCGGCTGCAGCATACGAGGTATGCTGGTTTATAATAAAAGAAAACAGAAAGCGGCGCTTAAAAACGCTGCAATTAGTTGTTGGCACTTGGTTAGTGCAATCGTAATGCGTTTAAGTAAGGTATGCATTTCACCTTCTGAATCTAACCAATCAGAAGATACCCCAGGGAGCGTGTTAAAAATTGATGTTAAGAGATGATTTTACGGAGGTGCAATTAGAAATATGGCTCGTATTTCAGGTGTAGATTTACCAAGAGAGAAGCGTGTTGAAATCGGACTTACCTATATTTATGGAATAGGTTTAAAGACTTCACAGAAGGTTCTCAAAGCAGCAAATGTTAATCCTGACACAAGAGTACGTGATTTAACTGATGATGAGGTAAGAAGAATCAGTGATGTAATCAACGAGACTGTAGTTGTTGAGGGTGATTTACGTAGAGAAATAGCGCTTAATATCAAGCGTTTACAGGAAATAGGATGCTATCGTGGTATCCGTCACAGAAAGGGCTTACCTGTTCGTGGACAGAAAACTAAGACAAATGCAAGAACTCGTAAGGGACCTAAGAAGACAGTAGCAAACAAGAAGAAGTAGTAGTAAACTAGGAGGTTTAGGTTAATGGCTAAGAAAGTTACTAAAAAAGTGACAAAAAAGCGTATCAGGAAGAATGTAGAGCGTGGTCAGGCTCATATTCAGTCTTCTTTTAATAATACAATTGTTACATTAACAGATGCCGAAGGTAATGCTTTATCATGGGCAAGCGCAGGCGGACTTGGCTTCAGAGGATCAAGAAAGTCAACTCCTTATGCTGCACAGATGGCTGCTGAAACAGCAGCAAAGGCTGCAATTCCTTACGGTTTAAAGACTGTTGACGTTATGGTTAAGGGACCTGGCTCAGGAAGGGAAGCTGCAATTCGTGCACTTTCAGCCTGTGGTCTTGAAGTTGTAAGCATCAAGGACGTTACTCCTGTTCCTCACAACGGATGTCGTCCACCAAAGAGAAGAAGAGTCTGATTAGGAGGTACATTTAAAATGGCAGTAGATAGAACACCGGTCCTCAAGAGATGCAGGTCTTTAGGTATGGAGCCAATGTATCTCGGAGTGAACAAGAAATCAAAGAGAAAGTTAAACAGAGCAAACAGAAAAGTAAGTGAGTACGGACTTCAGCTTCGTGAGAAGCAGAAGGCTAAGTTTATATACGGTATGCAGGAGAAGCCTTTCCGTAACTTATATGAAAAGGCAAAGAAGATGCCGGGTCTTGCAGGTCCTAACCTTATGATTTTACTTGAGTTAAGACTTGATAATATTATCTTCCGTATGGGCTTTGCAAGAACAAGAAGAGAAGCAAGACAGATAGTTGACCACAAGCATGTTTTAGTAAACGGCAAGTGCATCAACATTCCATCATACAGGGTAGAAGCTGGAGATAAGATTGAAATCAAAGAGAAGAGCAAGTCTCTTCAGAGATTCAAGGATATCGTAGAAGCTAACGGAAACGTAGCAGTACCAGCTTGGCTTGAGGCTGATTCAGAGACTTTAAGCGGTACAGTACTTGAAAAACCACTTAGAGAGCAGATTGACGTACCTGTTAATGAGACCCTTATAGTCGAGTTGTATTCTAAGTAATAAATAGAATTAATATACACAGTAATCCAAAATGGCGTAGAGCAAGGGGACTGAAAGTCCCTTGCATGCGCTTGGCATATATCATAAATCAGGTGGTTTTATGATAAGAAAGGAGGGGTCGTACAGTGTTTGAGTTTGAAAAAGCGAAAATTGAAATCGTGGAGATTTCCGATGATAACAAGTACGGAAAATTTGTTGTGGAGCCTTTAGAGAGAGGCTATGGTATTACACTTGGCAATTCACTTAGAAGAATTATGCTTTCTTCATTGCCGGGAGCAGCCGTAAGTCTTGTAAAGATAAAGGGTGTACTTCATGAGTTCAGTTCTATTCCGGGAGTTAAGGAAGACGTAACTGAAATCATTATGAATATAAAGGATTTATGTATAAAGAACAATTCTTCAACAAATGAGCGCAAGACAGCTTACCTTGAAGCTTCCGGCGATTGTGTAGTTACTGCCGGAGATATTCATGTTGACAGTGATATAGAGATACTCAATCCTGACCTTGTAATCGCAAACTTAAGCGGAAGCGATGCAAGACTTGAAATGGAAATGACAATTACAAACGGCAGAGGTTATGTGGGTGCAGACAGAAACAAGGAGCTTGACACTGCTATTGACGTAATTGCAGTAGATTCCATATATACACCGGTAGAGCGTGTAAACATTACCGTTGAAAATACTCGTGTAGGTCAGATAACAGATTACGATAAGCTTACACTTGAAGTATATACAAATGGTACTCTGGCACCGGACGAGGCAGTAAGCCTTGCGGCCAAGGTACTTAGCGAGCATTTAAATCTCTTTATTGACCTTTCAGAGAACGCAAAGACCGTAGTTGTTATGGTTGAGAAGGCTGAGGATGATAAGGAGAAGGCTCTTGTTATGAGTATAGACGAGCTGGAGTTATCAGTGCGTTCATACAACTGCTTAAAGAGAGCAGGAATAAACACAGTTCAGGAGCTTTGTGACAAGACACCGGAAGATATGATGAAGGTGCGTAACCTCGGACGTAAGTCACTTGAAGAGGTACTTGCAAAGCTTAAAGATTTAGGATTATCATTAAATTCAGGCGACGAATAAGCCTGTATATCACCACTTAAGCTGAAGGACAGTAAGCATAGTGAAGACCCATAACGGGTAAGGAGGAAATTTTAAAATGGCAATGTATAGAAAACTCGGAAAGAAATCCGACCAGAGAAAAGCACTGCTTAGAAACCAGGTAACTCAGTTATTATACCATGGAAAGATTAAGACTACCGATGCAAGAGCAAAGGAAGTACGTAAAATTGCTGAACATCTTATATCTTTAGCCGTAAAGGAAAGCGAGAACTTTGATGAAGTTAAGGTTATGGCTAAGGTAGCAAGAAAAGATAAGGACGGCAAGAGAGTAAAGGAAGTTGTAGACGGAAAGAAAGTTACCGTATATGACGAAATTGAAAAGACTGTAAAGAAGGATCAGCCTTCAAGACTTCATGCAAGAAGAGAAATGCTCAAGGTTTTATATCCTGTTGTTGAAGTTCCAACAGAAGCTGCAGGAAAGAAAGCGGGCACAAAGAAGGTAGACCTTGTAGAGAAATTATTTGACGAGTATGGCAAGAAGTATAAGAACCGTCAGGGTGGATATACAAGAATTGTTAAGATTGGTCAGAGAAAGGGCGATGGAGCTCTTGAAGTAATTCTCGAATTAGTATAATTGAAACAAAACTATAAGGCCCTTAATGATATAATTAATGTCATTAAGGGTTTTTTTGTTATTAAGAGGGAAGTTATGATTAAGGCAAAAGGTTTAAAAATGAAATATTTTGATGATGGGGATTTTACCTGCCATATAAAAAAGGGCGAGATTATTGCCATAACAGGCCCTAACGGTGCGGGAAAAACTACATTTGCAAAATACCTTGTAAGACTTATATCACCTGAAGAAAATTGCCTTTATGTAAGCGGTCTTGATGTTGGAAAGGCTGAAAATGAGTATGAAATAAGGAAAAAAACAGGTTTTCTCTTTCAAAATCCTGAAAATCAGCTTTTTTGTGATACCGTAGAGGAGGATGTGGCATTTGGCCCTCAAAATATAGGCATTCCGCGAGAAGAAATTGCGGTAAGGATTTCGGAAGCTTTGGCAGATACAGGGCTTGAATTGCTTAGGAAAAGAAGAATTGAAAATTTAAGCGGTGGGGAAAAACAGAGAGCAGCACTTGCAGGTGTACTTGCCATGAAACCTGAATGTATAATAATGGATGAATCGCTGGCCATGCTTGATTCAGAAGCCAGACGTAACCTTATTAAAGTTTTGATGGAAGATAATGAAAAATATAATACAACAATTATTATGATTACCCACAGAAAAGAAGAACTCTTACTTGCTGACAGGATTTTTCTTATTGATAAAGGGAAAATAGAACGGGTGTATGAAAAAAATAATGGAGAGATAGAAAGATATACAGAAAGCCTTGATAAAAAAATATATTCAGATAATAACGAAATTATTATTGATAATATTAAAAAAACAGAAGTAAATGATGAAAAATCAGGAATAATTTTTAATAAGGTATCATTTTGTCATTTGGATGTAACTTATGACACATGGAAAATGACGGATATTTCGTTAAAGATAAATCAGGGTGAAATCACCATGATAACGGGGAAATTGGGAACGGGAAAGACTACCGTAACAGAGCTTATATGCGGTATCTTAAAGCCTGTAAGCGGAGGTGTTTATATAGATGGTACTGAGGCAGAAAAAATTTATTTAGGTAAAACAGGATATGTCGGACAGTTTCCTGAAAGACAACTGTTTGCGGAAACTGTATATGATGACATAATTTTCGGACCAAAAAACATGGGACTTTCGGATGACGAGGTAAAAATCAGGTGCAGGTATGCAATGGAACTCACGGGACTTGATGAAAAATTACTCTGCAGAAATATAAGGACACTTTCCGGAGGAGAAAAAAGGCGTGTGGCAATGGCAGGTATTTTAGCAATGAAGCCGGACTATATCATACTTGATGAGCCGGCGGCAGGTCTTGACATAGAAGGAATAGCAGGCTTAAGAAAACTTTTAATATTGCTAAAAAGCAAAGGGGTTACAATAATTGTTGTGACGCATGATGAGGAGTATTTCCGTGGATGTTATGACAGAAAGCTTATATTTAAGAAAAGAGAAAATGAATTTTATTATGAAGAAGATAAGACATGTCAGTAATTAATTCGGAGGCATAAATTATATATGGCGGATATTACTATCGGAAGATATTATGAGAAAAATTCTATAATACATGAAATAGATGTAAGGGTTAAACTCGCATTTATTATAGTTTACATAACTTTATGCCTGGTTAGTGTAAATTGGCTTATGACGGGATTTCTGGGACTTATTTTAATGAATCTGATACTATTATGCAGAATTTCACCTAAAGCTATTTTAAAAAGTATAAAAAATACGGCAATAATAATATTTATTGGCTCCTTTATAAATGCATTTACCTCGGATGGAAGAGTGATTTTAGACTGCTATATATTACAAATTACAGATACAGGCCTTAATAAGGCGGCGTTTGTATTTTTTAAGCTTATTTTTATTACCTTATCATCGGTTTTATTTGTATATACTACAAAACCAATGGAAATATTAAAGGGTTTAAAAACGGGCTTTAATATTAAGAGTGAATATGCCATGATAATCACCATAGCAATAAGATTTATCCCTATTCTGTCAGAGGAACTGAGGAGAATTCGCATGGCACAGAAAATGAGAGGTCTGGAGCTTGAAAAAGGAAAGGCGGTAAAAAGACTTAAATCATCAGTTGCGGTGATTATTCCGTTGTTTCAGGCGGCGATTTCCCGCTCTGAGATAATGGCTGATGCAATGGACGTAAGATGTTATACGGGCGGGGAGGAAAGAACAGAGCTATATCCCCTTAAGTATAGAAAAAGTGACTATATGGCTTTTATAATAATAATGTTAATGGTTGGTGTTTGTATAACGATTATGATATAATGTACGCGAACACAATGAGCCAAGCGGCTGCGTAGCAGACATTTGGCGAATGTGCGCGAACCATGATGTAGCGTAGCGAAATCATGGTATAATGTTTTCATCAATCCTTCGGATTGGTGATAATAAAAACCAAAACTGATTGGAGATACAGATGAAGCGTATTAAGCTCATTGTCGCATATGACGGAACAAATTACTGCGGATGGCAGATACAGGATAACGGAATTACAATAGAAGAAGTTTTAAACAGGGAGCTTTCTAAACTGCTTTCCGAGGAAATAACGGTTATAGGCGCAAGCAGGACTGATTCAGGTGTACATGCTTTGGGAAATGTAGCTGTATTTGATACGGAAACAAGGATTCCGCCTGAAAAAATATCACTTGCACTTAACCAGAGGCTTCCTGAGGATATAAGAATTCAGGATTCATGTGAAGTTCCTTTGGATTTTCATCCACGTTACCGTGACACGATAAAAACCTATGAATATAAAATATGGAATTCGAGATTTTCCAATCCTATTGTGCGACTTTATACAAAGTTTATATATTACAGGCTGGATGTGGATAAGATGCAGGAGGCGGCAGATTATCTTGTAGGCGAGCATGATTTTAAAAGCTTTTGCTCAAAAGGGTCACAGGTAGAAAACACGGTAAGAAAAATTACGGAGCTTACTGTAAAAAGAGATGGAAATATGGTTACAATTTCTGTAAGCGGAAACGGATTCTTATATAACATGGTGAGGATTATTGCAGGCACACTTTTAAGAGTGGGAATGGGAATGTATCCTCCTGAAAAAGTGAAAGAAATTTTAGATGCCTGTGACAGGCAGAAGGCGGGACCTAAGGCAGAGGCCTGTGGTCTTACTTTGGTAAATATAAATTATCTGTAGATAATGGTAAAAGAGGAAAGGATATGAAAAAAATAGGAGTGATATTTCCGGGTATGGGATATCATAGTGATAAGCCGCTATTATATTACGGCAAAAAAATGATGATTGCAAAAGGTTATGACATAACAGATATTAACTATGGCACACTTCCGAAAAATCGCATTGAAGCATTTAACAAAGTATGGGACAGTGTATGTACGGCGCTTTCAAAAATCAGATGGGAAGATTATGACAAGATTATTTTTCTTTCAAAAAGCATAGGGAGCGTGGCTGCGGCTAAAATATGCAGTGAGCAGAACATACCTGCATTTAATATATATAATACTCCTGTACCTGAAACGATTCCAAATATGACAAAAAACGGAATTGTAAATCATGGCACAAAAGACCCTCTTATGGATACGTCAGTGCTCGAAGCAGGATGCAGGGAGAAAGATATACCTTTATATAAATATGAAAATGGAAATCATTCGATAGAAACGGATGATATTGTCCGTAATGTAGAAATACTTGAGGACATTGTAAGAAGATATGATGAAATAATTTAGCGAGGTGATAAGTATGATAGTTGATTTTCATACGCATATTTTTCCTGATAAGATTGCAGAGACGACCATAGGTATGCTTTCTTCAAGAAGCAATACCGTACCATGCACAAATGCAACCATGACCGGACTTTCCGATTCAATGAAAAAATCGGGAGTTACTTTATCGATTATTGTACCGGTGGTGACAAATCCTGATAAAACAGGAAAGATAAATGATGTGGCAGCTAAAACCAATGAAAAAACTAAGGAAACAGGAATATTTTCTTTTGGAGGAATACATCCTGACACTCCAAACTATAAAGAGGAGCTTACAAGAATTAAAAATCTTGGTTTAAAGGGCATAAAGCTTCATCCTGATTATTACGGTGTGATGTTTGATGATATCAGGATAATGAGGATAATTGATAAGGCTGCTGAACTCGGACTTGTCATTGTAACTCATTCCGGCGTTGACATAGGACTTCCGCAAAAGGTACACTGTACACCTGATATGGTTTTAAGGGTTATGAAAGAAGTAAAGCCTGAAAAGCTTGTGCTTGCACACATGGGCGGATGGATGATGTGGGAGGAAGTAATGGATAAACTGGCAGACCTTCCGGTTTATTTTGATACGGCATTCTCAATCGGAAAAATAAACTGGGTGGACAAAAACATAAAATCCGACTTTCACATGCTTACCGATGAGGAATTTGTAAACATGGTAAGGAGACATGGCTCAGACAAAATCCTTTTTGCAACAGACAGTCCGTGGGCGGACCAGAAGGAGTATGCCGAGCTTATTTCAAAGATGCCTCTTACAGAAGAAGAAAAAGAAAAAATTTATTATAAAAATGCAGTTAAACTGCTTGGTATAGATTCTGTATAAAATGCAGAGAGATGACCGATATATGAATAACAGTAAAATTATCACTGTTTAAACATCATAATAATATAAAACACGAAAGGGAAAGGCATATGAGAAGAGAAAGAGAAAATATATCACTGCGAACACTGATATTTATATGTCTGATTGCACTTACAATACCATTTGTTCTTCAGGCATGTGGAAAAGAAGAGGCACCGTCCAAGTCTCCTGTGGAATCATTAGATGATTTAAATAATGCAACAATAGCGGTACAGCTTGGAACAACGGGCGACATACTGGCTTCGGATATAGAGGGAGCAGAAATTATACAATGCAACAAGGGAGCAGATGCAATTCAGGCATTAAAGCAGGAAAAGGCAGACTGTGTAATAATAGACGAAGAGCCGGCAAAGGCATTTGTGGCAAGAAACAGTGACCTTTCCATATTGGACGAGGAATTCGCAATAGAAGATTATGCGATATGTATAGCAAAGGATAATGATGAACTCCTGTATCAGATTAATGGAGCAATAGCAGAACTTAAAAACAATGGAACAATAGATAAAATCATTGAAAACTACATAGGAGATGCAACTAAGGGAAGCTACACATATGAATCTCCTGCAGGACTTGACCGTTCAAACGGTACCCTTGTTATGGCGACAAATGCGGCATTTGAGCCTTACGAATATGTAGAGGGCGGAGAAATTGTAGGAATAGATGTAGATATAGCAAGAGCCATAGCTGATATCTTAAACATGGAGCTCGAAATTACTGACATGGAGTTTGATTCCATAATAAGTGCGGTAGAGTCAGGTAAGGCAGATATGGGTATGGCAGGCATGACTGTTACCGAGGACAGACTGAAAAATATTAACTTTACTGATACTTATACAACAGCTACACAGGTAATAGTGGTAAGAAACGGTACCGCAGAGGAAAAAGAAAGCTTTATAGACAGCATTAAGACAAATTTCATAGAAGATAACCGCTGGCAGTATCTTACCAATGGACTTCTTACAACCTTGGAAATAAGCTTTTTTGCAGTAATTATAGGTATAGTATTTGGATTTATAATTGCAATACTCCGTGCAACCTGTGATATTACGGGGAAATATAAGCTCTTAAATATCTTCCTCAAGCTGTATTTAACAGTAATAAGAGGAACACCTGCAATGGTGCAGCTTCTTATAATTTATTATGTAATATTTGCTTCATCAGGAATAAATAAAATAATTATTGCAATAATTGCATTTGGTCTTAACTCATCTGCATACATAGCGGAAATTGTGCGTTCAGGTATTATGTCAATAGATAAGGGACAGTTTGAGGCGGGAAGAAGTCTTGGTTTTACATATGCTCAGACAATGTGGAATTTCATACTTCCTCAGGCACTTAAAAATGTGCTTCCTGCACTCGGAAATGAGTTTATCGTACTTTTGAAGGAAACTTCAATTTCAGGATACATAGGAATAGCAGACCTTACAAGAGGAGGAGATTATATAAGAAGCCGTACATACGAGGCATTTCTGCCGCTTATAGCCGTAGCGCTTATATATCTCGTGATAGTAGTATGTCTATCCTATCTTGTGGGCCGTATGGAGAGGAGGCTTAAGAACAGTGACAGATAATGTGATGATAAAGGTGGAAGGTCTGAAAAAGACCTTCGGAGAATTAGAAGTACTTAAGGGAATTGATACTGAGATAAAAAAAGGTGAAACTCTTGTAATAATAGGACCTTCGGGATGCGGAAAGTCCACGTTTTTAAGATGCTTAAATCTTTTGGAAACACCTACTGCAGGACATGTTTATCTTGACGGAAAGGACATTACCGCACCGGGTGTAAATATAAATAAAGAGCGTCAGAAGATGATGATGGTATTCCAGCATTTTAATCTCTTTCCTCATCTTAATATAATGGAAAATATTACGGTGGCACCTGTAAAGCTTTTGGGAAAGAGCAGAGAGGAAGCAAAGGAGGATGCGCATAACCTGCTTGTAAGAGTAGGTCTTTCCGATAAGGAGAATATGTATCCATCACAGCTTTCGGGTGGACAGAAGCAGAGGGTTGCAATCTGCAGGGCACTGGCCATGAATCCTGAAGTGATTTTATTTGACGAGCCTACGTCGGCACTGGACCCTGAAATGGTAGGCGAGGTGCTTGATGTTATAAAGGGACTTGCTGAAAGCGGAATAACAATGATATGTGTAACACATGAGATGGGATTTGCACGGGAAGCGGCGGACAGAGTAATGTTCTTTGACAATGGGGTTATAGCAGAGGACGGAACTCCTTCTGAAGTATTTGACAGTCCTAAGAACGAAAGACTGAAGGCGTTTCTTTCTAAGGTACTGTAAAAATGTGTCGAGATATGGTATAATAAATAAGCACAGCGCATATAAATCGCTCCGCGATGGCGCTGTGCGTGCATCATCAATTCTTCGGATTGGTGATAACATTGAAATATACAAAGGTGGTAAGTGATGAAGGTAGTAATACTTGCGGGTGGTCTGGGTACAAGAATAAGTGAAGAAAGTCATTTAAAGCCGAAGCCTATGATTGAGATAGGCGGTAAGCCTATTTTATGGCATATCATGAAAGAATATTCACATTACGGTTTTAATGATTTTATTATATGTTGCGGTTATAAACAGCATAAGATAAAAGAATGGTTTGCGGATTATTATTTATATAACAGTGATGTTACATTTGATTTTACAAATAATAACAGTATGACAGTGCATAACAATGTGGCGGAGCCGTGGAAGGTGACCATTGTTGACACAGGGCTGAATACAATGACAGGCGGCCGTGTAAAACGCGTACAGAAATTTATTGGTGATGAAACATTTATGCTTACCTATGGTGACGGTGTTTCGGATGTAAATATTAAGAAGCTTCTGGAGTATCATAGGAGCCACGGGAAGGTGGCAACAATTACTACAGTAAACCTGGACCAGAGATTCGGCGTACTGGATATAACCGAGGATAATAAAATTACCTCATTCCGTGAAAAGGACAGTGCCGACGGATCCAGAATTAACGGCGGATATATGGTGCTTGAGCCTGAAATATTTGACTGGATAGATGGTGACGAAACGGTATTTGAAAAGAAACCTCTTGAAACTGCTGCTGAAAAAGGAGAGCTTATGGCTTATATCCATGAGGGTTACTGGCAGTGTATGGATACAAAGAGGGAGATGGACAGACTTAATGATTTGTGGGATTCAGGCAATCCGCCTTGGAAGACATGGGAGTAAGATTATGTTTGAAAATAAAAGCGAAGCTGAGGCGAAAAACGAAATACTTGAAATGGTAGGAGAGTATTGTAAAAAATACCATAATCAGAATAAGGAATTTAAAGAAGGAGACAGAATTCCTTATGCATCCAGAATATATGATGAAAAAGAAATGGTAAATCTGGTGGATAGTGCTCTGGAATTCTGGCTTACATCAGGAAGATATACTGCAGAGTTTGAAAAAAAGCTTTCAGATTACCTGAACGTGAAATACGTGTCACTCGTAAATTCCGGCTCATCTGCAAATCTTCTGGCATTTATGACTCTTACTTCACCTCTTCTCGGTGAAAAAAGAATTAAACCGGGCGACGAAGTTATAACAGTTGCAGCAGGTTTTCCTACTACTGTTGCGCCTATAATACAATACGGTGCGGTGCCTGTGTTTATAGATGTGACAATTCCACAGTACAATATGGACGTGGAAGCATTGGAAGGGGCACTTTCCGATAAGACAAAGGCGGTTATGGCGGCACATACTTTGGGAAATCCGTTTGATTTATCATCCGTGAAGGAATTCTGTGACAGACACGGACTCTGGCTGATTGAAGATAACTGTGACTCTCTGGGTACAAAATATACCATAAACGGGGAGGTAAAATTTACCGGAACTATAGGAGATATAGGAACGTCCAGCTTTTATCCTCCACATCACATGACAATGGGTGAGGGTGGTGCCGTATATACGGATAATCCGCTTTTAAATAAGTGCATACGTTCTTTGCGGGACTGGGGACGTGACTGTATATGTGCTTCCGGCCAGGATAATCTGTGCGGGCACAGATTTGATAAGCAGTACGGTGAGCTTCCAATGGGCTATGACCATAAGTATGTATATTCGCATCTCGGTTATAATTTAAAGGCTACGGATATGCAGGCGGCAATAGGTGTGGCACAGCTTGAAAAATTACCGGGATTTGTAGAAAAGAGAATTAAAAACTTTAAAACTTTAAGAGATGGACTTGATGAGCTTAAAGATAAGCTGATACTTCCTGAGGCATGTCCTGATTCAAACCCAAGTTGGTTTGGTTTTCTCATAACCTGCCGTGAGGGAGTTGACAGAAACAGCATTGTAAGGTATCTGGAAGAGCATGGAATACAGACAAGGATGCTTTTTGCAGGAAACTTAATCAAGCATCCGTGTTTTGATGAAATGAGAAAGAATGGTACGGGCTACAGAGTGGCAGGCAGCCTTGAAAATACTGACAGAATTATGAAAGACAGTTTCTGGATAGGTGTTTATCCGGGGATGACGGATGAAAAACTGAATTATATGATAAAAACTATTAAGGAAGCAGTATGGGGGAATTAAAGTCTGAAAAATTTAAAAAAATTGTTATTACGGGCCCGACAGGTGCTGTAGGAATGGCGATGATAAAGCTATGCATTGAAAATGGTATTCAGGTACTTGCCATAGTAAGAAAAGGCTCTCCACGTAACGAAAGGATTCCGAAAAATCCACTTGTTAAGGTTGTGGAGTGTGATATGTCAGGGTACGCACAGCTTGATTTTTCTGAAGATGATAAATATGACGTATTCTATCATCTGGCGTGGGCTAAAACCATTGGTGACGGCAGAAATGACATGAAGGCACAGACTGATAATATCAGGTATACACTGGATGCCGTGGATTTGGCAAAAAGGCTCGGCTGCCGCAGATTTGTCGGTGCGGGCTCTCAGGCGGAATATGGCAGATATGAGGGCATGCTTAATAAAAATGTGCCCGTTAATCCCGAAAACGGTTATGGTATGGCAAAGCTATGTGCGGGACAGATGTGCAGGGTGGAATGCAGAAAATACGAAATGCAATTTGTCTGGACAAGGATACTCAGTGTTTACGGGCCATATGACGGGGAAAATACCATGGTTTCCTCGGCAATACGAAGTTTTCTGAAAGGTGAAAAACAGCCGTTTACTAAGGCTGAACAGAAATGGGATTATATCTATTCTGAGGATGCCGCAGAAGCCATGCTCCTTTTGGGCGAAAAAGGAAAAAATGAGGAAATATACTGCATAGGAAGCGGTGAGGCAAGACCGCTTAAGGAATATATATATAAGATTAAAGAATGTACAGGTTGCGGAATTACTCCCGGAATAGGAGAGATTCCGTACGGCAAAGGACAGGTTATGTATCTCTGTGCCGATATTACGGATTTAAAAAGAGATACGGGATTTACCGTTAAATATTCTTTTGAAAAAGGAATTAAACGGACTATTGAATGGATAAAGGGTTGTGAGGTGTAAGCACATGAAAAAAATCAGCATTTTGATTCCGTGCTATAATGAAGAAGAAAATGTGGTGCCAATGAGCAAAGCAGTTGTGGAGCTTATGGAAACTAAGCTGCCACAGTATGACTATGAACTGATTTTTATTGATAATGCCTCCACTGACAATACACAGGCACTTTTAAGGCAGATTTGTAAGGATAACAAAAAAATAAAGGCAATATTTAATACAAAAAATTTCGGGCAGTTTAATTCGCCGTATTATGGTATGCTTCAGACAACAGGTGATTGTACGGTTACCTTGTGCTGTGATTTTCAGGACCCTGTTGAGCTTATAGAGGTCTTTGTAAAGGAATGGGAAAACGGTTATAAAATAGTAACGGGAATAAAAACCAAAAGTAAGGAAAACAAGCTGGTAAGAGGTCTTAGGACCATGTATTACAAGCTCATAAAAAAAATGTCGGACGTAGAACAGATAGAGCATTTTACGGGTTTTGGATTATATGACAGAAGTTTTATAGAGGTTTTGAGGGAACTGGATGACCCTTCACCATTTTTAAGGGGAATAGTTGCGGAGCTTGGATTTAAGAGGAAGGATATTCCTTATGAACAGCAGAAGAGGGCAGCAGGAAAAACACATAATAACTGGTATACACTTTATGATGCTGCAATGCTTAGCTTTACCTCATATACAAAAATAGGTTTAAGGCTTGCTACCATGCTGGGATTTCTTATTGCATTTGTATCGTTTGTGATAGCAGTTGTATATCTGGTGTTGAAGCTCATTTACTGGGACAGATTTACGGCAGGTATGGCACCCATACTTATCGGAATGTTTATGATAGGCGCAGTACAGCTTATTTTTATAGGATTTATGGGCGAATATATAATGTCTATAAATAAGAGGGTTATGAAAAGACCGCTTGTCGTGGAGGAGGAACGGATAAATTTTGCCCCTGATGATACAGAGGACGCTTTGGCAGATAATAAAGTAGACAATGAAGTGGAAAATGCGGGAGGTAAGGCGTGAAGATAAATGCTGATTTTTACAGAGGAAAGAAGGTACTTGTCACCGGACACACAGGGTTTAAAGGCTCATGGCTGTGCAGAATTCTTGTAAATATCGGAGCTGAAGTGACAGGATATGCTCTTGATCCGCCAACAAATCCAAACCTCTTTTCTCTTATAGACATAGAAGATAAAATGACCTCCGTGACAGGAGATATTCGCGATTTTGAGCATCTTAAGAAGGTGTTTTATAAGGCATGTCCTGAAATAGTGATTCACCTTGCGGCACAGCCGATAGTCAGAACTTCATATCAGAAACCCAGATATACGTATGAAACAAATGTAATGGGTACGGTAAATGTATGCGAGTGTGTAAGACTTTGCCCGAGTGTAAAATCATTTTTAAATGTAACAACTGATAAGGTATACAAAAATAACGAGTGGGAATGGGGCTACCGTGAGGATGATTATTTAGACGGATATGACCCTTATTCAAACAGTAAATCCTGTTCTGAGCTTGTGACACACAGCTATATAAATTCATTTTTTAAAGATATGAATGTTCCTGTTTCCACCGCAAGGGCAGGAAATGTAATAGGCGGAGGAGATTTTGCAAAAGACAGGATTATACCTGACTGCGTAAGGGCGGCTGAAAAAAATGAGCCGGTAATTATAAGAAACCCTTTCTCAGTAAGACCGTTTCAACATGTACTGGAGCCTCTTACAGCATATCTTATGATTTTAGAAAAACAGTATGATAATATAGAAATGGCAGGATGCTATAATGTAGGTCCTGATGATTCTGACTGTATTACCACAGGAGAACTTGCGGATATTTTCTGCAAAAGCTGGGGATGTGGCATGAGTTGGATAAATAAATATGACGGAGGCCCTCACGAGGCAGGATTTTTAAAGCTGGACTGCTCTAAAATCAAACAGAGACTGGGATGGAAACCGGAAATAAACATAGGAAAAGCCATAGACATGACGGTGGAATGGTCAAAAGCATATCTGGCAGGTGAGTCGGTATGCGAATGTATGGACAGGCAGATTGAAGAGGTCTGCGGAAAAATCTGAACAGTATCTGAACTGTTTCAAATTGTATTGGAGTTTATTCATGAAAAAGATAGCGGATAATATATGGAATTTTCTTGAAAAAGTGATAAGGGCTGTTCTTATATTTTTCTTTAAAATGTTTAGAAAGGAAATGACTGATGCGCAGTATGAGGGTATAATACAGTTTGTTAAATTTGGTATTGTAGGACTTTCAAATACCATTCTTTCATATGTGCTTTATTCAGTGTCCCTTATAATTTTTCAAAAGACCGGTTTTTTGCCGGATTTAAACTATATTATTTCACAGCTTATTGCATTTGTCCTAAGTGTGGCATGGTCCTTTTACTGGAATAACAGAGTGGTATTTAAACTTAAGGACGGAGAGGAACGGTCGATTCTCCCTGCACTTTTAAAAACTTATGTTTCTTATTCATTTACGGGACTTTTCCTAAGTACGGCGCTTCTGGTACTGTGGATTGAAGTACTGGGAATATCGGAATTTATTGCCCCGCTTCTTAATCTTATTATAAGCGTGCCGCTTAATTTTTTTATAAATAAGTTTTGGGCATTTAAGAAAAAATAATATAAATACTTTATAATTATGAAAGACAAACAGGAGGAAAAAATTTAATGAACAGAAAAATTGCGGTAGCAGGTACGGGATATGTAGGGTTATCAATAGCTACGCTTCTGGCACAGCATAATCATGTTATGGCGGTTGATATCATTCCGGAGAAAGTGGAACTGATTAATAATAAAAAGTCACCAATTCAGGACGAATATATAGAAAAGTATCTGGCTGAAAAAGACCTGGATTTGACAGCAACATTAGATGCAGAGGAAGCATATAAGGATGCAGAGTTTGTTGTTATTGCAGCTCCCACAAACTATGACAGTAAAAAGAATTATTTTGATACATCTGCAGTTGAAACGGTTATTAAACTTGTAATGCAGTATAATCCTGATGCAATCATGGTTATAAAAAGTACTATTCCCGTAGGGTATACAAAATCCATATGCAAAAAAATGGGTTGCAATAATATCCTCTTTAGTCCTGAGTTTTTGAGAGAAAGCAAGGCGCTGTATGACAATCTTTATCCGAGTCGTATTATTGTCGGCACGGATATGGAAGATAAGAGACTGGTAAATGCCGCGCATGAATTTGCAGCGTTGCTTCAGGAGGGTGCAATTAAAGAAAACATTGATACACTTTTTATGGGCTTTACAGAAGCAGAAGCTGTAAAATTGTTTGCAAATACCTATCTTGCACTTCGGGTATCATATTTCAACGAGCTGGATACCTATGCGGAAATGAAAGGATTAAATACTCAGGATATTATAAATGGTGTTTGTCTCGACCCTCGTATCGGAACACAGTATAATAATCCTTCTTTTGGCTATGGTGGCTACTGTCTGCCAAAGGATACAAAGCAGCTTCTGGCAAATTATGCTGATGTACCGGAAAAATTGATTGAAGCAATTGTTGAGAGTAACCGTACGCGTAAAGATTTCATAGCAGACCGTGTGATGGAAATTGCAGGTGGATATGGTGAAAACAGCGATTTTGATATAAATAAGGAAAAAGAATTAATTATCGGAGTTTACCGTCTTACCATGAAGAGTAACAGTGATAACTTCAGGCAGAGCAGTATTCAGGGAGTAATGAAGCGTATCAAATCGAGAGGTGCCACGGTTATAATTTATGAGCCGTCACTGGAGGACGGAACTACTTTTTTTGGAAGCAGAATAGTAAATGATTTAAATAAGTTTAAGGAACAGTCACAGGCTATTATTGCAAATCGATATGACAGTTGTCTGGATGATGTGCAGGATAAAGTTTATACAAGGGATTTGTTCGGAAGAGATTAGGTAATAAAAACTGCTGAAAAACATATGTAAATCTGTTTTTCGGCAGTTTTTAAATTGGCATGCATTAACTACCTTTCCATCAAAATTTTAAGCTTGTTTAAAATTCTTAAATGTCTGTAATGCAGTGTCGAAAGAGGTATCTGCTTTTCCTTTGATATATGCCTCAAGGACTGGTTGTAATAATAAAGTCTTTCTATTAAGTCGTATTCTTCCGGTGAAAGCTCATGCAGAATCCCCTTTAATTTGATTATTTCAAGTTCTTTAATTACTTCGTCTTCGACGGAAAGAGCCTCCTCATTGCAGAAAATATCTATACCGTTTGTTTCTTCTGTGTCAAGCGCATTATAGTACATAACCTGATTGTGAATATCACTTTCCGAAAAGTATCTCTCCTTTCGTTTTCCCTTCCAATATTCCCTGTATACCTCTTCAGTTACGGCAATGGGCTTTTTTTCTATCCATATTGTATAATTTTCTTCTTTCATAATTTCACCTCTTAAAATCTTTTAAAATATAAATTTGTGAAATAGAAAGGTTATTGTTTTAATATGTAAAATAAAATCATGGAAAATCCTCTTGTAAAAACAGAACAAATGTTCTATAATGTCGATATTATCAGTATATGCTGAAATTGTCAAGTGTAAAAGAAATGAGGAGAATTTTATTTATGAAAGAAATAGTTATAGCAATTTACGATGATGACTTAAAAGTATTGACTGAAAATAAATACTCTTTATGTATTGCAGGGAGAACTTCTGATTATACATATAATGTAATCTGGCTGTCGGAAACAGGCTTTTCGCAAAATAATTTAGTTAAGATAGAAAATAAGTACAGTGTATTTGCTTCGGTATCAGCAAACATTGGAGATATGGTTTTTAAAAATATAGGTCCAATGGATATTAATATAGGCGAGAAAACGGAGATTTCAGCAGAAGGCTTTTTTAATGGAGCAAAAACAGGAGAGTTTGTGCGTTCCGGGGGTTTTTCAGACAAAGCCTACAGACATGTTCCTTATCTGGTTTGAGCAAGATGTAAGTGAAGGGATGATATTTAGGAGGGAAAACGAAAATTTACTTAGTGCTTCAAGAAGTAATGCAATAGAAGTAAATTTAGAAAATGCGGACAGGGTAGCGATTATGTACAAAAATTACAGATGGCTAAAAACGGATAGTTGACGATAAAAAATAAGGAAAATAGAACATACGTTTGGCTTGTCGGATAAATAGTGAAGGTAATGACGTCACAGCCTTTAGTTGCATCCGGATGAAAACAGAGTAATTGTTAAAAACATTAATGATGATTAAATTTTAAGGAGGATTTTATTATGAATGAATTAAGCACTGTAGAAAGAGAATTTTTATTAAATGCCCAGACTTTGAGAGAGGTATTAAGGGCAACACAGAAAGCAGTAAATGTAACGGTTGCAACAGCAGATTTGATGAAATTAAAGGATAACGGTTACAGAATGTGCTTTGCGAAAAAGGTAGGAACTGAAAGCTATAATGTTATATGGCAGTCATATGTGGATTTCTCTGAAAATAATACATTTTCATGGACTCCGGAGTATCAGATTTTCAGGACAGATACCTTTGAGTCTGAAGTAACGGTTAAGGTATCTTCAAATCCTAAGGATATAGGACTTGGTGAAATTACGGTTATTGATAAATATGGAATTTTATCCGACCCTGTAACCGGAGGTGAGGAAACATCAATCAATGTTGACAATGAATATAAGGCTACACATGTAGGCATATCACAGGTTTCCAAAGGAGTTGACGGAAAAGTTGCTGCAACTCCTATTTATGTTTCGGAAAATGAATGTATGACAGGAAAGGCTTCATTTAGGCCTGTTGAAAAGGTGCTTATCTGGTTTGAATATAATGCCGAAACCAGTACCATGTTTACGGACATGAAAACAAACAGCATTGAGGTTGATTTAACTCAGACTGACAATGTAAATGTTAAGTATGAGAATGAAAAGTGGTCTAAAATATAATTTAAGACCGTAAAACTGATACCGGCTTTAGAAGGATTTATAAAACCGAAATATGAGGGGAATTGTTTTAAATGGGAAATTGTCTTGACAAATTATTTATGGAGAAATAAAGAGGTATGAATGACTTCTTAAGCCGGAAAATTCAGTTAAATTATTATTAGAAATGGGGAGATTAAATGGAAGATAAAAATTTAACTAACTCAGATGGAAGTCTGAATTTAAAAGAGTATTATAACCTGCCTGTAAGAGAAAAAAGCGGCAGATTAGGAGTAGTTATAGGAGATGATACCCGTACAGAGGTAACTAATACACAAATTGCTCCATATAAAAGCATTGTAAGACTTGTCATGACATTTGGCGAAGATAAATACAGAGGAACGGGGTTTGTAGTAAATAAGAATGTAATTCTTACTGCGGGTCATAATCTGTATGACCATAAATTGAAAAAAATGGCTAATTCAGTCACGATATTTATTGAAGGAGAAAAAGAAAAGCAGGCTAAGAAAACTCAGGTTACGGAGAGCTTTAAATTATCTGATGATGATAAAAATGACTGGGGACTGATAAAAATTGACTATGACTGTGATGAAAGCGCTATCCTGCCTCTTAAGAATGTTAGTGAACTTAAAGAAAAAGATGGCTTAATTGCAGGCTATCCTGCTGAGGTTAAAAATAAGTCTACCATAGCAATGTGGGAGGCATCAGGGGAACTAAAAAATGAGTCAGACAAAGGAGTGCTTTCTTACACAATAAGCACCTCAGGCGGAAACAGCGGCTCTCCCGTAATGGCTGAATTTGACGGAGTAAAGAATGCAGTCGGTATACATGTAAGCGGAAGTGAAACTGAAAAGAAAAATCATGCAAAGGCAGTAGATGATGAAATTATCAGCACTGTAGCTTCTTTTTAAATTGTAAGACACATACATAACATTTACATTGCCAAAAATGAAGATTTTATTGAAAAATCACACATATTAGTTATAATATATATTAATTTGAAAATGATATATATTGAAGTACATGTAAGAAAAGAGTGACTTTTGTGCGTTTATATGATACGATTGCATAGTGAAAGTGTTTCCTTTTATTGGAAAAAGAATCTTTTTTGATTATTTGTAATTATATATAATAAATTATAGCAGAAAGGATAAGAAAAATGGGAAAAATTACTGTAGAGACCTGTGAGATAGAAGGTCTTAAAATTATTACACCGGCAGTATTCGGAGATGAAAGAGGTTATTTCATGGAGACCTATAATTACAATGATTATGCGGCAGCAGGAATTGACATGGAATTTGTTCAGGATAATCAGTCCAGCTCCAGAAAGGGAGTTTTAAGAGGACTTCATTTTCAGATAAATTATCCTCAGGACAAGCTAGTAAGAGTTGTGAGCGGAGAGGTATTTGACGTTGCGGTAGATTTAAGAAAAGGCTCAAAGACCTATGGAAAATGGCATGGTGTACTGCTTTCTGCAGAGAACAAAAAGCAGTTCTTTATTCCTAAAAACTTTGCTCACGGCTTTGTGGTGCTTTCAGACAGCGCAGAGTTTGCATATAAATGTACGGATTTTTATCATCCTAACGATGAGGGAGGACTGCTTTGGTCTGACCCTGATATAGGAGTAAAGTGGCCTATGCCGGAAGGAATGACAAGAGAAGACCTTATTATTTCTGAGAAAGATCAGAAGTGGAAGGGTATAAAGGAGTATATGCAAGGTGAAATATAATTTCGATTTAGATGTTGTATACAACAATTCCCTGTCTATAATAGCAAGACAGATAAAAAAGAACTCGACAGTTCTTGAATTCGGTCCTGCAAACGGACGGCTTACAAGGTTTATGAAGGAAAATCTTTCATGCAGGGTATATCTTGTGGAAATTGATGAACAGGCAGGAAGAGACGCTTTAAGGTATGCCGAGGATTTACTTGTAGATGATATCGAGAATTTTGAATGGCTGGATAAATATGCAGACATAAGATTTGATTATATAATTTATGCAGATGTACTTGAGCATCTGCATAATCCTAAAAAGGTACTTCAAAAATCAAAGCTTCTGCTTAAGGAAACCGGCTCTGTACTGCTTTCAGTGCCTAACATAGCCCATAATTCAGTTGTAATTAATTTAATAAATAATAAGTTTGAGTATACGGATATTGGACTTCTTGATAATACGCATATACATTTCTTTACGAAGGAAAGTCTGGAGCAGATGGCGCTCGAGGCGGGCTTTTTTCCGTCCAAAAGAATGGCGGCTTATAACGAAGCAGGAGATAATGAGATAAAGAACTCTTATTTTGATGTAAAGGGAATTGATGACAGCTTCTGGCGCACCAGAGAATACGGCTGTGTATACCAGTATATATATGAGCTCAAGACGGGCAGGGAATATATATCAGAGACAGTTGACAATATAGTAAAATACTATCCTTCATATTTTATCAGGTTTATCTTTGACACGGGGGACGGCTTTAAAGAGGATAACTTTATTCAGTATGCCATAGAGGACATAACTGAGGAGAAGGTATTCAGGGTTGAGCTTCCTGCGGGAACAAAAGGAATAAAGGTGATACCTGTTAATTCCTGCTGTATTTTAGAGAATGTAAAAGCGTCTTTCGGTACGGATAATCAGACAGAGCTTCAATATACAAGCTCGAATCTTGACGCTCTTGAGGGAGGTCAGTATTATTTCTTTAACGAAAATCCCGAAATATGTTATAATATACCTGTTTCGGGTAAATGTACCGAATTCAGTATGGCACTTAAATATGTAACTCTGAGCAGAAGAGATTTAAATCTTTTATATGATACAATGATAAAGGTAAAGAATCAGTACACTAAATAAAATCAGGAGTATTTTAAATGGAAAATGCTTTAAGTTTAACTAATGTAAGCAAGATATATAAACTTTATGAAAAGCCCTCTGACAGGCTTAAGGAGACTTTTTCAAGAGGAAAGGTTTATCATAATGAATTTTATGCGCTTAAGGATATTAATATAAATATAAAAAAGGGTGAAACGGTCGGAATAATCGGAAGAAACGGCTCGGGAAAATCCACATTGCTTAAAATAATAACAGGTGTGTTAAGCCCAAGCAGCGGAGAGACTATAACAAACGGAAAAATATCCGCACTTCTGGAGCTTGGAACGGGTTTTAACGGAGAGTATACAGGAATAGAAAATATATATCTTAACGGAACTATTATGAATATTCCTAAAAAAGAAGTGGATAAAAAGATTGACAGCATAATTAAATTCGCTGATATAGGAGACCATATTAATCAGCCTGTAAAGACATATTCAAGCGGAATGTTTGTAAGACTTGCCTTTGCGGTAGCAATAAGCGTAGACCCTGAAATTTTAATCGTAGATGAAGCGCTTGCCGTTGGAGATACGAGATTTCAGGTAAAATGTATGGATAAGTTTATGGAATTTATGAGAGCAGGCAAAACAATACTTTTTGTAAGCCATGATTTAAATTCCGTAAAGCGTTTCTGTAAGCGTGCCATATGGATAAATAACGGAACGGTTGTTATGGATGGAGATACAGATGAGGTAACGGACAGCTATAATGATTTTCTTGTAAGCGATTTGTCATATGAAGCATATATGGAAAGCCGTAGAAATGCAGCCGTACTTCCTGCTGAGGAAAATAATGAGGAATATGACCTTAAGGGTGTTGATATAGCTAGTGTTGTAGATGCAAAGCTTTATGACATGTACGGCAGGGAAATAGAAGAAATAAACCACGGAGACACGGTATATCTGAAAATAAAATATGCCGTAAAGGATACTTCTGTGAAGAATGCGGTGTTGGGAGTTGCAATAAGAACAATAAATGATGAATATATATGCGGCTTAAATACTCTTTTAGATAAGAAAGAGATTAGCTGGAAAAAGGGAATTAATGAATGTACATTAAAATATAATAAGTTCAATCTAACAGGAGGAAATTATTATTTTGATGTAGCATTATTTGACAGTACCGCAACGGTACAATTTGATTATGAATCAAAATATAAGACTTTTTTTGTTAAGATGGACTACATAGCCGAAGGCCGTGTGGTACTTAATCATAGCTGGGAATAACGAGGAATTTTACATGAGCTTTAAAAGAATACTATCAGGATTAATTACAGGCGGAATTACATGCTTCTTGCTTATTTTCTTTTTCAGACTTGACTTTTCGGGCTTTACTGTTAATTATAATGTACAATATGAAAATCAGAGCAATACTCAGATTTTTTATAGTGACGATAAAGACAACTATACCGAGGAGCATTCCTCCATATTTAATGTGGAGCAGGAGAAAGATACAGGCATAAGCTCTGATGTTTCGGGAAAATACAGATATCTGAGGATAGATTTGGGAGACGTGATAAATAATGTTGAGATATCTGATGTTTGTATAAGATACAGAAATTTTAGTGCAGGGCTTACCGAAGAAATGCTTGTTGAAATGCATGATATAGAAGAAGTGCGGCTTGAAGACGGGACATATAAGATAAGTACTCAGGGAGAAGATGCATACCTTGTATTTGATTTAAACAGTGCATTTGATAAAATACAGGAAAAAACAGGCAGCATGAACAGGGTACTTGTTATTTTATATATAATAATAGCCGCCTTTGTGTTTATAATAACTTATATTAAATATAACAGTCTGAAAGATGACGTAAAATGGCTGATGGATATTTTCAGGGAGTCAAGACTTATAAAAGGACTTGCAATAAATGATTTTAAGATGAGATATGCTTCATCTTATCTGGGAGTATTCTGGGCATTTGTACAGCCTGTTGTTACGGTTACAATTTATTCGGTTATATTCGGACTGGGCTTTAAATCCCTTCCGGTAGAGGGCATTTCCTTTGCGCTGTGGCTTACTGTAGGTATCGTACCGTGGTTTTTCTTTTCAGAAGCACTTACAAACGCTACTAATGCTCTTCTGGAATACAGCTATCTTGTAAAAAAGATGGTGTTTAAGGTTAATATTCTGCCAATGGTAAAGATTGTTTCTGCGGTCTTTATTCATGTATTTTTTATAGCGGTGGCGGTAGTCATGCAGCTTATTACGGAAAGAAGTTTATCAATATATATTGTACAGGTTGTATATTACACGTTGTGTACAATGGTAATTGCACTGGGACTGGCATATATAACCTCTGCCGTGGTGGTATTTTTCAAGGATTTGGGACAGATAGTAAACATTATACTTCAGTTTGGAATGTGGGCGACGCCTATTATGTATCCTGTTACCATGTTCGGTCCAACGGTGGCAAAAATACTTAAGTTTAATCCGATGTTTTATGTTGTTGACGGATATAGAGACGCTTTCTTTCAAGAGGTCTGGTTTTGGGAAAAACCGCAGATGGGAATTTATTTCTGGGTGGTTGCGATTTTTATTTTACTGATTGGAATAAAGATTTTCAGAAGCCTTGAGAAGCATTTTGCAGATGTGTTATAGGAAGGAGATTAGGATGAAAGTATTAGTAACAGGAGCAGGCGGATATATAGGCAGGCATGTCGTTAAGGCTTTGCTTGAGGAAGGACATGAGGTTATTGCCTCTGATTTTGATAAAAAAGGGATAGACAGCAGAGCGGTGATAACTGATGTTCCGATATTCAGCGGGGACAGAAATATATATGAGGAATTAGGCTCGCCGGACGTATGCATTCATCTTGCATGGAAGGATGGTTTTATTCATAATTCAGACGCACATATGCAGGGACTTTCTGACCATTATACCTTTATAAGCAATATGGTAAAGGGAGGCCTTAAACGCGTCAGTGTAATGGGTACCATGCATGAAGTGGGTTACTGGGAGGGAGCCATTGATGAAAATACTCCATGTAATCCGCTTTCTCAGTATGGTGTTGCAAAAAATGCTTTGAGACAGTCACTTTTACTTTTGTCAGGTACGGAGAATTTTAATTTGTACTGGCTCAGGGCATACTATATAGTAGGAGACGAGGCAAAAAGCAGTTCGATTTTTGCTAAAATTCTTCAGGCGGAAGACGACGGAAAGGAAAAATTTCCTTTTACATCGGGAAAGAACAAATATGATTTTATACATGTTAAGGAGCTTGCAAGGCAGATTGCCGCAGCAAGTACTCAGGACGAGATAACCGGAATTATTAATGTGTGCACGGGTAAGCCTGTATCACTTGCAGAGCAGGTGGAAAGTTTTATAAAAGACAAGGGACTTAAAATCAAATTGGAGTACGGAGCCTTTCCTGACAGAAAATATGATTCTCCGGGAGTATGGGGAGACCCTTCTAAAATTAACAGCATATTAGCTAAAAAAGGTGAATAATATGATGAACAATCCAAAGGTCAGCGTGATTTTAACAAGCTATAATAAGGAAGCGTATATAGGCAAGGCAATAGAAAGCGTACTTGGACAGTCTTTTAATGATTTTGAACTGATAATTGCAGATGACGGCTCTTCTGACAATTCTTTGGCTTTAATTAATAAATATGCAGAAAAGGATGAAAGAATAAGAGTTTATTATTTTGAAAAAAATAAGGGAATTCCCTCTGCTCATAATATGGCAATCAGCATGTCTAATGGAAAGTATATTGCCATGATAGACTGCGATGATTTTTGGGAAAAGAATAAGTTGGAAAAACAGGTGGGATTTCTGGAAGATAATCCTGAGTACGGAGCCTGCTTTTCATGGATTAAGGTAGTAGATGAAAAAGAGAATGAAGTATCTTCGGAAGAATGTGAATACAGAGATGTCATGTGGAATTCCGAAAATCATACTCAGGGTGAATGGCTGAGACTGTTTTTTACCGAGGGCTGCAAGCTGGGAAATCCTTCCATGCTTGTAAGGAGCAGTGTAATATCTGAAATCGGAGGTTATACCTATGGTTTAAAACAGCTTCAGGATTATGACCTTTTTATCAGGATATTAAAAAAATGCAATGTTTATATAATAAACGAAAAGCTGGTAAATTACAGGTGGCTTTTAGGCGCTGAGAAAAATACAAGCTATGACAATATAGAAAATACAAACAGAACGAATGTGGAGTATTATCTGATTTGTAAAAGCTTTTTTGATAACATGGACATGAAGGTCTTTAAAGAGGGATTTTCTGAATATTTTATTGATAAAAATTCTGACAATGAAAACGACCTTATATGTGAGCAGATTTTTATTACAAGGGACAGATTTTTGTCCAAGGCGGCAGGAAAGATGGCAGCTACGGAGAATCTGTTTCTACTGCTGAATAATAAGTATTTAAGAAGTATACTGGAAGAAAAATATAATATTAATTCATCGGTATTTTCTGCAGATTTAAGGGAGCCCTTACTGTTTGAGCCTAAGTATTATATGCCTGTTGATAATGCCTCATATGTAAATGAGTTAAAACAGGAAATAGAAAGGACAAAGCAGGAATGGTACAAGACCGTAGATTATACAAAAATTCTTGAAGGTAAGGAAAATGAGGCTTCCGAAGTTATAGAAAAGCATAAGGAGTATATAGCAAAGCTTGAAGAAAAAGAAAGGGAAGCTGCAGCTTTAATAAGTGAGTTAAAGACATATATAACTGGACTTGAAGCAGAGGAAGAAAGAAAAAAGACGTATATAACAGAACTTGAAGGCAGAGTAAAAGAGGGCTTTTCATTATATGACAAGGCTTTAAAATATATAAAGGAATTAGAAGACGTAATTAAACAGAATAATGAACAGAATATAAAGCAAGAGGCCAGTATAAATACTCTTACTGATGAGAATAAAAGGCTTTCCGAGCAGACGGAACAACTTGAGAAAATAAGAGAAAGCTATGAGGAAATAATAAATTCAAGAACATGGAAGCTTATGACAAAGCTTAGAAAACAGGTCGGTGAAAAAAATGGCGAATAAAGTATTGTTAATATATTTTGCAGAACACTCAAAAGATATTTTGGAAAAGTATTCTGAGTATTTTTTTGAGCATATCGAAAATTATGCCAGTGATATATACATTGTCGGAAAACAAAATATAAGCAGTAAATATCATATGCTTGTTTTAGTGGATGAAATATCAAATCCGTTGCAGGCATATTTAAAAGCTATGGAATTAATCGGGTTTGAAAACATTAAAGCCTATGACAGACTTATATGTGTGTCAGATGATATAATGGGCCCCCTGTATGATTTTAGTACCTTGTTTTCTGAAATGTCAGAAAGAAACTGTGACGTCTGGAGCATTACAAGGCAGCATAAAACGCCGATGAATTATCTGGATTATACGGGTGAAAATCTTCAGGAAGAATATCTTCATACTGAATTTATCGTATTTGAAAGCTCAGTCATCTCTTCAGACCGTTTTTTTGATATTTTAAGTAAAGCTGTTGAAAAAGAAAATGAAAGAGATTCATGGATAGATAACAGGGCGCTTTCCTTAAGCCGAAAGCTTTCGGAAAATGGTTTCAGCATGTCCTCATATGTTGACGATTCTGATTTAAGTAAAACATATTATAATACGCTTCTTCTTTGCCCTGAATTAATTATTTCAAAGAAAAAATGTCCTGTGTTTTCGAGAAAAAGCTTTACAGGAGATTACAGTTTTCTTATATCAAACACGGTAGGAAATGCATCCATAGAGTTAATGGATTACCTTAAGGAAAAAACTGATTATGATACTGACATGATATGGGAGTCTGTCTTAAAAGACGGAAATCAGCAGGATATATATAATAATCTTCATTTAAATTATATATTGGATTCTAAGATAAGCGATGAGGAAAAAACAAAAGAAATATTGAAGAAAAAGAAAGTTGCACTTGTAATGCATCTTTATTTTATGGATTTGCTTACGGAATCATTTCATTATGCTTCTTCTTTTCCTGAGGAAGGGGATATATATATAACCACAAATACCGAGGAAAAGAAAAAGGAAATTGAAGAGGCTTTTAAAGAGCTTAAATGTAAAAAACTGGATATAAGGGTTGTTGAAAACAGGGGAAGAGACGTAAGTGCTCTTCTTACGGGTGTAAAGGACGTAATTATGGATTATGACTACGTCTGCTTTGTTCATGATAAAAAAAGTGCACAGCTTGTTCCTGCATCAATAGGACGCGATTTCGGATATCAGTGTTTTGAAAATACACTGGGCTCTTCGGCATTTGTAAATAATGTAATATGTACACTTTATGATAATGACAGACTCGGACTTTTATCGCCAATATACCCGATTCACGGCAGCTATTATGCAATACACGGAAATATTGACTGGGCGGGTAATTTTGAAAATACAAAAAAGCTGGCAGAAAAACTGGGAGTTACGGTACCTATAGAAAAGGATAAATCACCTGTTGCGCCTCTTGGTACGATGTTCTGGTTTAAAACGCCTGCCTTAAAAATTCTTTATGACTGTGACTGGGAATACAGTGATTTCCCGGAAGAGCCAAACGGAGTGGACGGAACACTGCTTCATGCAGTGGAAAGGATGTATTCTTATTCTGCACAGCAGGCAGGGTATTATCCTGCAATTCTCTGTAATGAAACCTTTGCGGACATTTCTCTTACTAACAGTGCGGTATTTTTTCAGGGAATAAACAGAAGTCTTGAAAAGTATGCGGCATATTTCAGCTATCAGCAGTCAGTAAACGTAATTGAAAGCATGCTTTATGAAGTGGAGCTTTTAAGGCAGAGGACCAATATGTTTGGAGAAGAAAACGAAAAATTAAGGCTCATGGTGGCGGAGCTTATCCCTAAAACCTCCTTAAAATGGCAGTTAAAAGACAGATTTAAGAGAATTTTTACAAGGGATAAGTGATTTGGGAGGCAGTTATGATAATTGATAATAAAATAGCAAAAAGAGCGGCTATATATGTATTTCATGACGGGGACAAAATAGTGGACGATTATGTTCCGGTATTTTTGAAGGAGCTTAAAAGATTTACCGAATATCTGCTTGTTGTAATAAACGGAGAAGTAAACGAAGAGGGACTTGAAAAATTTAAAAAAGTTTCCGATGACATACTTATAAGACCGAATGAAGGTTATGATATTACGGGCTATCGTGAGGGAATTAAGCATATAACATGGGAAAAACTTGATACTTATGATGAATGTATATTTGTAAATTCCACACTGTACGGACCGATTTATCCCTTTGACGAAATGTTTGAGGAAATGAGTAAAAGAGATTTGGATTTCTGGGGAATAACAAAGCACCACAGTGTACCGTGGGACTGTTTCGGGACCTGTAAATACGGTTATATTCCCGAGCATATACAATCCAGCTTTCTTGTTATAAGAAAAAGCATGGGTATAACTGACGAATATAAAAAAGTATGGAATGAGCTTCCGGAAATACACTCCTATGCAGAGGCAATAGGACTTTTTGAGGTTATATTTACAAAGGAGTCAAGAGAAAAAGGTTTTAAGGACGGTGTATATGTTGATACATCTGATTTAGAGGGATATACCAGATATCCTCTTATGATGATGTCCAGTGAACTGGTAATAAACAGAAAATGTCCTGTAATAAAACAAAAGTCCTTTTCACAGAATTATTATGACATATTGACTGATACAGTGGGTCAGGCAACAAGAGATACCTATGATTTTATAAAAAATCATACTGACTATGACGAAAATCTTATCTGGCAGAACGGACTGAGGATAAATAATATGGATGAGATGAAAACCATAATGCATCTTAACTATATTCTCCCGCAGGAACACAGAATTGAAAAAGATTATAAATCCGGCTCAAGGGTTGCTCTTATGATGCATATTTATTATGCTGACCTGATTGATTACTGCTTTAAATATGCCAGGTCCATGCCGGAGGGAACTGATATATATATTACCACGCCTGTAAAGGAAACTCTGGAGGCTCTGGAACAAAAAAAATCTGAGCTTTCTGAATATAATGTAACACTTTTATTTATAGAAAACAGAGGACGTGACGTATCTTCACTTTTGATAGGCTGTGCGCCTTATGTAGATAAATATGATTATATATGTTATGCACACGACAAGAAAACCAAGCAGGTAGAGCCTTACTGCAACGGAGACTCTTTTTCATACCAGTGTTTTGAAAATATTCTTGCAAGCAGAGAATTTGTAGATAATGTTATAAAGACTTTTGATGAAAATGAAAGGCTGGGACTTCTTACACCGCCTGTTCCTTCACACGGAAATTTTTATCAGATGATTGGCTCTGAGTGGGCGGGAGACTATGAAATAACCCTTGATTTACTGGATAAGCTTGGAATAAGCTTAAATGTAAAGCCTGACAGGGCACCTATAGCGCCTCTTGGCACAATGTTCTGGTTTAGACCCGAAGCTTTGAAAAAGCTCTTTGATTATGGCTGGAAATATAGTGATTTTCCTGAAGAGCCGAATAAAACGGATGGCACAATACTTCATGCTGTTGAAAGAGGTTACGGCTTTGTTGTTCAGTATGAGGGTTATTATCCTGCATGGCTTATGACGGATAAGTTTGCTGAAATAGAAACTACAAATCTGTATTTTATGCTGAGAGAAATTAATAAAAAAATATTTCAAAATTATTATACAAGTAACCTCTTTGATGTGATTGAGCATTTTGATGATTATGTGGCTCATCAGAAGGAGATAAATCTTCTTAAGGCAGGACTTGCAGAAAAAGATGCGCAGATAGCCGCACTTATCCCACAGACCTCCTTTAAGTATCAGTTAAGGCAGAGAATAAAAAGATTTACGCCGGGTTTTGTACTTAAATTATACAGAAAAATAAAAAGAGCATAGCTTTTGGAGAGAGCTTTATGAAGATAACAGATAATAAAAACAACAGACTGCTTATATATTTCATATATGATAAGGATGGAATAGCCGACGATTATATCATATATATGCTTAACGGGTTAAAAAAACATGTAAGAGATATACGAATCGTATCTAATGGAATGCTCGAAAATGACAGCAGAAAAAGACTGGAAAAAATAACACCGGATATCCTTGAGAGGGAAAACAAGGGCTTTGACGTATGGGCATATAAGGAGGCTATGGAAATCTCAGGATATGACAGACTTTCGGAGTATGATGAGATAATTCTTATGAATTATACCATTATGGGGCCCGTCTATCCTTTTTGTGAAATGTTTGACAGCATGGATAACAGGGATTTGGATTTTTGGGGAATAACAAAGTTTCATGAATTTAAAGACGGAAATCCATTTGGTGAGGGCAGATATGATTACCTGCCTGAGCATATACAGTCTCATTTTATTGCGATAAGAAGAAGTATGGTAAGCTCTGAAGAATTTCGAGAATACTGGCAGAATATGAAAATGATAGAAAGCTATCAGGATTCGGTAAGCAGTCATGAGTCCGTGTTTACCAAATATTTTTCGGATATGGGATATAAATGGCAGGTGTATGCCGATTCAGAAGACTACAGGGAACTTACCTTTCAGCCTATTATTGGTGCGGCAAAGAGAATGATATCGGAAAAAAGATGTCCGGTATTTAAGCGCCGTTCCTTTATGCAGGATTATGATATTGTAATAAATGAGTCCTGCGGACAGGAAGCTGTTATGCTGTATGAATATCTGGACAAAAAAACTGATTTTGACGTAAATCTGTTGTGGGACAATCTGCTCAGAACTGAAAATATGGCAGATATAAAAAAGAATATGCAGCTTAATTATGTACTTCCTAAGTCTTCATATATTGAGGGCGCGTCTGAAGCGGTTATGAAAACCGCACTTATTATTCATATTTATTTTTATGATTTGATAGATTACTGTGCAGAATACGCAAAGTCCATGCCTGACTATGCGGATATTTATGTGACTACGGACAGTGAAGAAAAAAAGGAAAAAATACTTGAGAGCTTTGGAAAGCTTAACTGCGGAAAGCTTTCGGTTAAAGTCATACCAAACAGAGGAAGAGATGTAAGTGCTTTTGTCATTGAATCAAAAGCTTACATTATGGATTATGACCTTGTCTGCTTCATGCATGATAAAAAGGTGGGACAGCTCAAACCAGGCTCTATCGGAGAGGGCTTTTCATATAAATGCTTTGAGAACATGCTTGCCTCAAAGCATTTTGTAAAAAATGTAATTAAGACCTTCAAAGATAATGAGAGAATGGGGATGCTTATGCCTGCTCCCCCTAATCACGGAGATTATTACATTACACTCGGACTTGAGTGGGGAATGAACTATGAAATAACTAAAAAACTGGCGGATAAACTTGAACTTAAGGCGGATATAAGTGAGAAGAAGGAGCCTGTTTCTCCTCTGGGAACTATGTTCTGGGTAAGACCTGAGGCAATGAAAAAACTTTTTAGTTATGGCTTTTCATATGAGGACATGCCTGAAGAGCCGAATAATATTGACGGTACTCTTCTGCATGCAATAGAGAGAATTTACGGCTATGTGGTACAGGACGCGGGTTATTATAACGGCTGGCTTTTTTCGGACGATTTTTCAAGGCTCGAGCTTACAAATCTGTATCATATGCTTCACAGGATAAATGAAAAGCTGTTTTTTGATTTTGGAATTGCCGGAACTCATCAGAGACTTATGCTGGGACTTGATGATATAGAGTATTATAATGCAAATCGTCAGGGTAAGCTTTATTATGCATCTCTTACAGAAAATATGAGTGAAAAAACCTCACGGATTTCTGAGCCTGTCGTTGAGGATAAAGAAAAGAACAGGCTTAGGTGGGTGTTTAGCGGTTTTGAAGGTGTAAGTGATATTACGCATCTGAGATTTGACCCCGGTGAAAGCGGAAATATGATACTGCGGGATTTAAATATTGAGATTTATTTTAATAACGGAAAAGTATTAAAGTCTGATGCTGATTCTGCTGATACAAACGGTATTAGAATTAAAGACGGGATTGTATTTATAGCGGGAGACCCTCAGATAATGCTCATATTTCCAAAGCAGATAAAGGAAGAAATAAAAAATATAATAATAACTGCAGAGGTTGAAGAAAAAATTTCAGATACCTGTGGCAGGGAAATAGCTGACATTATAAATAAGAGTAAGCATAAGAGGAAAAAATTTAAGTTTATTTAACCTGAGATAAAACGAGAGGAGACACCCCGTGAAGAAGGAGAGACTGTTTTATATTGATTTAATAAGGGCAATAGCAGTTATATGTGTGTTTACGGTGCATTATACAAGGCAGCTTGAGACTGCGGGAGTAGGCTTTGTAAATAAAATACTTCCTGATACTGTTTTCGGTCTTTACCTTGGCTCATTGGGAGTGTCTCTCTTTTTTATTGTATCGGGAGCCTCTCTTATGTATACATATGAGGAAGATTTTAAGATACTGACCTTTTATAAAAAGAGATTTTTATCAATTTATCCGATGTTCTGGAGAGTCTATCTTCTTTTCTTCCTCTTGGCATTTTATCTTAATTCGGGTTTTGCCTTTGTTTATCCAAAGTATCGTTTACTGGAAACTGTTTTGGGTATGGATGGATATCTGATGTTTTATCATCCTAATTATTATATTTTAGGCGAGTGGTTTTTGGGCTGTATCATACTGCTTTATCTGGTGTTTCCTGTTTTACTCTGCGGAGTAAGGAAATATCCTAAAATTACAATAGCCGTGGCAGCGGTGATTTATATTGCGGGAACAGTTTTTATTAAATCTCCGAAGCCTTTGGAATGTATGTTTTTCCTTAGAATTCCTGAGATGCTTTTGGGAATGTATTTTATAAAATATATAAAGAGGGTCAAACTCCCTGTGTTTATTGTGTCGGCCGCCGTACTTCTGGCAGGGGCATTAATTGATGTATCGCAGGTTAAACCGATATATGTAGCTACGGTAATCGGCAGTGCCGCATTTTTTGTTATAGTATATATATCAAAATATATCAATTTTTCTGTTATCAATCAGATATGTACATACCTTGGGAAATATTCCTATGCGATATTTCTTACACACCATGTCCTGCTTTCTTATATTGTTGTAAGATTCAGCGGGCGTACTCTCAGCGTTTCAAATAATATTTTTCTTTACGTTTTATGTGTAATAGTGGTATTGTTTGTGTCGGCTTTCGTATATAAATGTGACGGACTCGAAAAAACTTTAAAAAGGTTTTTGTTCAGGGACAGACAGCGTATACCGGAAAGCAGTACTGAGAATTAATACAGAAAAATAAGGAAGGTTGTTATGGTATTTTCATCTAATATATTTTTATTTATGTTTCTTCCTGCCGTGCTGGGAATATATTATATTTCAAAAAATGAATTGCGAAATATTATATTTTTGCTTGCTTCGCTGTTTTTTTATGCATGGGCAGAGCCGTCATATATATGGATTATTATTTTATCAATAGTAATAAATTATCTGGCGGGGCTGTTAATGGGCAGGACAGATAAAATATCAGTAAAGAGGCTGATATTAACAGCAGGAATATTGTTAAATATTTTACTTTTGTTTTATTTCAAATATTATGACTTTGTGGTATCAAGCATAAACCGGGTATTTGACAGTAACATAAGTCTTAAGAATATAGCCCTGCCTGTAGGAATTTCCTTTTATACCTTTTCAGGTTTATCCTATATTATAGATGTCTATATGGGAAAGGCAGAAGCACAGAAAAATCCAATGAACATTGCCTTATATATATCAATGTTTCCTAAGCTTGTGCAGGGACCTATCGTTAAATTTAAGGATGTAGAAAATCAGCTTCATGACAGGAGGGTAACTGCAGAAGGCTTTGCAGAGGGAATAAGAAGATTTGTTTTTGGTCTTTCCAAAAAAGTGCTTCTTGCCAATCAGCTCGGCTCTGTAGCAGGAGAAATATTCGGTGATAATCCTTTGGCTAATTCTGTATCTACCGCATGGCTTGGAGCAATTTTATATACACTTCAGCTTTATTTTGATTTTTCCGGTTACAGTGACATGGCAATCGGGCTTGGAAAAATGTTTGGATTTGATTTTATGGAAAATTTCAATTATCCGTATATATCAAAGAGTATATCCGAATTCTGGCGAAGGTGGCACATATCACTGGGAGCATGGTTTAGGGAATATGTTTATATTCCGTTAGGTGGAAACAGACGTGGAAATGTATATGTTAATCTTTTTATAGTATTTCTTCTTACCGGAATCTGGCACGGAGCTTCATGGAACTTTATAATATGGGGAATCTGGCATGGAATATTTATGTTGATAGAAAGGTTTGTAAAGAAGCATAAAAAGACCCAGGAGGAAAGTAAGAATGTATTTTTATCATTTTTTAAATGGGCATATACTTCTCTTGCGGTTATCGTAGGATGGGTAATGTTTAATTCTCCAGGTATGAGCTATGCGTGGGACTATATAAAGGTTATGTTCGGTATGGAAAACCCTCAGCCTAAATTCAGCATAATGTGGTATCTGGATTTTAAGCTGATTATTCTTATTATTGTGGCAGTTATAGCCTGCCTTCCTGTAAAGAATCAGGTGCTTAAGCTTAAAATTTTTAAAAACGATACCGTAAGGATTGTGGCAGGAAATATTTATACGGCATTACTGCTTATTGTTTCCCTGATGTTTATGATGACTGATACTTATAACGCATTTATTTATTTTAAATTCTGAGGTGAATACTGAGTGAAAAAGGCAATTAATTATATCTATATTGTATTCTTTTTATTATGCATAACACTTCCTTTTGTTCTGTCCGATAAAGAGGGCGGAAAAATTTCTGAGGGAGAAAACCGGTATCTGGCTACGGCTCCTGACTATTTTGAAAATGGTCATTTGAAATTAGGAGGTCTGAGAGAGGGCACCGAAGAATGGATTAATGACAATGCATACGGAAGAGAGTATTTTCTTAAGATAACGGATTATATAAATGTTCATATACTGGGCGAAAAAAAGAACGGCGTATATTATTACGGAGAGAATAACTGGATATTTTTAAATCAGGACTGGGTTATAAATAACTACAGCAATGCTAATGCATTAAATGATGAGGAAATAAGGCTTCTTGTTGAAAAATATACGGGAATTCAGGAATACTATAAGGAGAAGGGCATAGGAGTATGTACTTCCGTATTTCCATATAAGACGGATATTTACGGTGAATATTTTACTGATTCAGTAATTAAAGTAAACGATGAATCACTGCTTGATATTTTTATTAATAATCTGGAGCAGAATGAAAGTTTTAACGTGGATGTTCCGTATGATGAACTCATGTCATATAAAAATACTGACATTCAGACCTATTATGCTTCATATGATGCATCTCACTGGAATTACTACGGTGCTTATATAGGATATCTGTCCGTAATGAACAATGTAAAAAAGGACATACCGGGTTTAAAGATACTCAGTGAAGAGGATTTTTACATTGAAGAGGTACAGGTGGAAAATGAATATGCAGGTAAAACCTACAGTGATATTGATTACTCCTTTACCTTGAAAGAGGGAAGTCACGCTTCGCTTGACATGACATTTTTTGAAAGTATTAATTATCAGTCACAGGATACATGGCAAAGCTACAGATATTATAAAAATGAAGACCAAACACTGCCTAAGGCAATAATAGTGGGTGATTCATATGTATGGATGTTTATGCTGCCGTGGATATCCGAAAGCTTTTCGGAGCTTGTGTTTATTCATCAGCTGGATGTTGACAATCTGGATGAAATGGTATCAATTATAAATCCTGATGAAATAATATATGCAGGACTGACAGATACTGTATATCAAAGCATAATGGATACTGATTATTAATATATTGTGTGATTACTTGGAGGTTATTTGATTTGAGGACAGTTAAAGAGAAAATAAGTATTATTTATGACTTTATGAAAAGGCACATGCTTTTTGTAACTGCTATAATAACTGCACTTATGGGTATTCTTATATACCATAAATTTTTATTTGGCGATTATGTATATATGGCCAACTATGACTCTACTGAGCAGTTCTGGCAGCAGCTTTCATATCTTAAAGAATATATATTGTCCGAGGGCTTCCCGGGATGGTCATTCAGTATAGGAATGGGTGCCGTGATGGAATACAGCAATGCAGGTGATTTTTATTATCTGATTTCCATTCTGGCAGGAAAAGCGCTTATGCCGTATCTTTTTAGCTGGCTTCAGCTTTCAAAGCTTATATTGTCCGCAGTGTTTATGTTTCTTTTCTTAAGAGAAATAGGCTTAAGGAAGGGTGCGTGCGCCTATGGTGGGATTTCCTATGCTTTTTGTGCGATAACGATAATCAGGGGATATTGGTATCATTATTCATCTGAAATGGTGTACCTTGCCCTGCTTCTTTATCTTGTTGAGAGATTTGTAAGAAGCGGAAAGTGGAAGGGGCTTACACTTCTGCTTGCCATGATTTTTGCAGGCAGGGGAGTTTATTTCCTGTGTCTCTATTCACTGATAATATTCATGTATGTTACAATAAGGTTTATTGTATTAAATAAAGGCGGCTTTAAAGCATATTTTAAGCATATTGCAGGCTGTCTCAAGGTATATGTGACATCACTTTTATTATCGGGTGTTTTCTGGGTCCCTTCGCTTTACAGTACTCTTACCTCGGAAAGAGTCGGAGAAAGAACTGTAAATCATGTGACAGTGTTCAGCATGGATAATCTCAGTAATATAGCAAACGGTATTTTAAGGACCTTCAGATATGATTTATCGGGAAGTGTTGACTACTATCATGGTGAGTATTTTAATTCCTTTATGTTTTATATAGGTATACCTGCAGTTCTGTTTGCAATATTTGCACTTCTTTATTCGAGAGGAAGGGCACGGAAAATTATAGTTGCTTTTCTTGTTGCCGCATTAGCGTATATATGTTTTCCAACGCTTAGATATGTTTTAAACGGTTTCATAGCATATGAACATACCAAGTTATCTAATGCATGGGTGGTAGCGGGTTTTGCCGCCTGCGCCGCATACGGATATCAGCTTGCCGTGTTGGAGAAAAAGCTGAGTGTACGGGCGTTACTTATAACTGCCGTAGGAATAATACTGCTTGTTTTAGGTTGTTTTGAGATAAGCAGACGTACGGGACTGGAGTCAAGAAGTGATGCGCTTAAATATGTAGGTATATTTTTAGCTGTATATGTTTTGCTTTTATTTATTATTACTTTAAGAAAAAATGTAAAAATAATAAACTTACTTCTTGTTATTTGTTTATGTATGGAACTTACGATATCAAGCTATTCCGCAAGTGATAAATTTATGGAAAATATTCACACCATGAAAAAGTCAGAGGTAGCTGATGAAATAAGTGAACGAACGGGAATATTTGAGGAAATTAAAAGAATGGATGAAGACTCCTTTTACAGGATATCGGGAGGCGCATGTTATTTGACTCCTGAGGGCTATTACAGGTATACCAATCCTCTGTTTGGAGATTATTTTGATACTTCCTACTATACAAGCTATGTAAATTCTTATGCCGAGTTTGCCAGTAATGTTTCTCCGTCGACTTATACTTCTTATAGTTTGGTGCAGGGAATAACCGAAAATATTGGTCTTGAGTCCATAATAGGCTGCAAATATATAATTACAAAGGAAGGTGCAGAAGCACCTTACGGCTGTATTTATAAGGAAACCTATGACGGATTTGATATTTATGAGAACATTTATGCTCAGGATTTGGGAATAGTATATGACAGTGTAATATCCGAGGATATGTTTGACGGACTCAGGGAAAGATATAAAGCACTTGCCCTTACTTCTTCGGTTTTATCTGACGAGCTTGGAGAAAATTATGAAAATAAAGATAATGAGTTGAATGATGAATTTGAAAAAACCATAGACCAATATACTGAAAACAGAAATTTTGTTATGACTTATGCAGGTATAAATGATGGGGACATTTCCGGAGATTTGAATAATGAGCTTACATTCAGCACCGAAAATGCAGGTGCATCTCTGGCTGTTATTATATCAAATGAGACAGAGCCAATGAATTACAGACTGCATATTAATATATACAGTGACAAAGCTGCTAATGTCGAGATTATCCTGGCAGACGGTGAGGGCGGTTATTTAAGTGAAACATTTTCACTGCAGCAGGGAAATAATGAAATCGATTATAATACTGATGAACAAAAGGTACAGTATTATATGTTCAGATTTTCAGAGGCAGGAAGCTATACACTGTCAGATATGGAAATAATGCAGCAGTCATATCTTAATGAAAGATATAATGAACTGTATGAGGAACTTATTACTGAAAGGCTGGAGCAAAGTCAGACCTTTGAAATCTCGGAATTTTCGCAGAATCATATTGAGGGAAGTGTAGAGGCCGAAGGAACTAAGATTCTGCTTTTTACAATACCTTATGACAAGGGTTGGAATATTACCGTAGACGGAGAGGAGACAGATATATATAAGGTTGACTATGGTCTTATGGCAATAGAAATAACTGACGGTTATCATGATATTGAACTTAATTGGAACAGACCGTATTTGAATATTGCAATAGGCTCTACCTGTATAGGCATAGTGCTTTTTGTAGTTCTGATTGTTATAGACTGCCGCAGTAAAAGAAAAGCAAAGCATGTATAAAAGGTTTTAATATTTAAAATATTATGATAAAATGACTAAAGAATACTTAATGAGTAAAGAAAAGAGGAAACTGTTATGAATGAAAAGGAAAGAGAACTGCCGGAGCTTCTTTCGATAATTATTCCGGTGTATAATGAGGAGGACTCTCTGGATAAATTGTATGAGGAGATTATCAGAGTTCTTACAAGAAATAATTACAAATATGAGATGTGGTTTGTGAATGACGGCTCATCTGACGGCTCGGTGGATAAAATTAAGGAGTTTATCGAAAAGGACAGTTCGGTCCATCTTATCAGCTTCAGGAGAAATTTCGGTAAGGCAGCAGCGCTTCAGGCAGGTTTTACACACTGCAACGGAGACATAGTGATTACAATGGATGCCGATTTGCAGGACGAGCCTGAAGAAATACCGAATTTTATAGCAAAAATAAATGAAGGTTATGATTTGGTATCAGGATGGAAATATAACAGGCATGACCCTCTTGAAAAAAGACTTCCGTCAAAGCTTTTTAATGCTACAACGGCTCATATGTCAGGAGTTAAACTGCATGATTTTAACTGCGGATTTAAGGCATACAGAAAAGAAGTAGTTAAAAGTATATGTGTATATGGTGAATTTCACAGATATATACCGGTACTTGCAGCCAGAAAAGGATTTAGAATTACTGAGATAGTAGTTAAGCATAATAAGAGGGAGTTTGGAAAGTCAAAGTACGGATTTGAAAGGTATTTAAGGGGATTCTTTGATTCCATTACAACCACATTCCTTCTTAAGTATTACGAAAAGCCTATGTACTTTTTTGGTAAGTGGGGTCTGATTTCAATGCTTATCGGTGTGATTATATGTATATATTTAACTGTTTTATGGTTTATGGGACATCTTATCGGACAGAGACCTCTGCTTATTCTCGGAGTACTTCTTATTATTGCGGGAATACAGCTCTTTTCAACAGGAATGATAGGCAACCTGATTGTGGATTCCTCATACAAGTCTCATTACAGTGAAGAGCATATAAAAGAGATAATATAAAAGTATTTTTAAGTATAATTACAGGAGAGATATATGTACAGCAGATTTATTTTAGCAAATGTACCCAGGTTATTAACTCAGATAGACAGAGATATAAATTCCAAAACTTTCGGAAGCTGTGACAGAAATCACTGGCACTTAAGAATAAGGGACTTTACTTCTGCAATACTTCAGCAGTCGGCACTTGATTTGGCGCTTGTTTATGATACTGATTTTCCGGGAAATAAATACTATAAAAATGAAAATTTAAAAGTGTGGGCAAAGGGTGTTGTAAATTACTGGGTGAAAATACAGTTAAGGGACGGAAGCTTTAATGAATATTATCCTCATGAGCACGGTTTTCCGCCTACGGCATTCTCTTTATATGCTGTGTGTGAGACATGCCGCATACTGGGATTTAGAGATGAGAATATATTAAACGGAATAAAAAAGACAGTAAAATATCTTTCTAATCATATTGAAGAAAAAGCATATAATCAGGAGCTTGCTTCAATAGCTGCCTTAAGCTCGGCATATGAACTGCTCAAGGAAGAAGAAATAAAACTTGCCGCAGACAGAAAACTGGAAAGAATACTGAAGCTACAGGATGAAGAGGGATATTTTTCTGAACAGGGTGGAGCAGATATAGGATATCTTTCCGTATCTCTGGATATGCTGGCTGAATATCACAGAATAACAGGAGATGAAAGAGCAGTCGGACCTCTTAACAAGGTGGTGGAATTTTTAAAATACTTTGTGCATCAGGACGGAACGATAGGCGGAGAATATGCTTCAAGAAACACAACCTATTTTATGGCTAACGGTATAGAATATATGTGCAGCCTGGGTAACGAATCTGCTCTGGCAATTAGAAAAAAAGTATATGATAATATAAATAATATTGACTTCTTTATGAATGCCGTGGATGAACGCTATATGGCACATTATGTACTGCATTCATATCTCAGGGCAGAACGCTGTTATTTAAAAAACGGCGGACAGGTCACTGATAATACGGAAAAACTGCCATGTGATAAGGTCTGTGAAAAATATTTTAATAATGCAGGTATCTACAGAAAAAATAACGGTAATTATGATTTGATAGCAGGATTAAAAAAGGGCGGAGTTGTAAAAATATTTAAAAATGGAAATGAGATATTTGCTGATTTTGGTTACAGAACTCCTTTAAAGAAAAAACTGGCGGTAACCAACTGGCTGGATGAAAGCTATGAAATAGTGTGTGAAGGAGACATAGTTAAAATTTCGGGACGGTTTAATTCTGTCGGTCAGAAGGTGCAGAATCCGGTTTATCATTTTGGCATACGTGTGGCTTCATTTTTGCTTGGAAACAAGGTAAATAAGCTGATGAAGAAGATTCTCATATATTCGGACTCTCATGTTCCTGTTACCTTTGAAAGGAATATTGACCTGAGTAATGAGAATACTATAATTATCACTGATATTATAAAGAGCGATGAGAAAAGAAGCTTTTATTTTGCTCCGGGATACTCGATGAGAGTGGTTGCTTCCGGAAAATTTTTCAGTACAACTGATTTGATTTCACGTTCGGGTGCAGAACAATTTGAAGGAAAGGAAGTAAAAATCACACAGACTGTAAATACATCAGAGGAAATTACTGATACACAGATAAATGTTTTGTGTTGATTTTGGGTAAGTGACTTATGAATCTGGATGAAGCAATACGCGGAAGAAGGTCTGTCAGGAAATATACGGATGTACCCGTGCCTGATGATGTGATAAAAGATATTATTGAGGCAGGCCTTTGGGCACCAAGTGCCTGTAACAGACAGGGCTCAGCTTTTATTATAATAAATGAAAGAGAAAAATTTGATGAGCTTTTAAAGGGCGGAAGTGCGGCATTCTTAAAAAATGTAAATCAGGCAATACTGGTTTTATATGATAACCGTACGGATAATCTGGAATACAGGGACCATATACAAAGTGCCTGCGCTGCTATTCAAAATATGCTTTTAAAGGCATATGAGCTGGGAGTAGGGACCTGCTGGATAAATAATATTCCGAATAAAAAGAAGCTTAAGAAGATATTTAATATACCTTGGAATTATGAGCCGGTTGCACTTATATCAATGGGATATATTGATTACAAGCCTGTAACCTGTAAAAGAAAAAAGACTGTAGAGGACTGTGTTTCTTATAACACTTTTGGTTTAAAAGATACGGTAAAAAAGGATAAAAAATATTTATCTTTAAAAATTAAAAGAGTTTTAAGAAAAATATATAAGGCTGTACCGGGGAAAAAACTGTTGTTAAAATTTGCAGGAAAATACGAAAAGAAGTTTGATAACTGATAGGAATTAATATCATGAAAAACAATTCATTTATAAATATTATAAAAAATAAGATACTTACAAGAGAGTTTATCAGCTATTTCGTTGCAGGAGTACTGACAACGCTTGTAAATCTGGCTGTTTATACGCTTGGCTTAAAGGTAGGTATGGCATACTGGATTGCTAATACCATAGCTGTTTTTTCAAGTAAACTGTTTGCTTATATAACCAATAAACTGTTTGTGTTCAGAACTCATTGCAGGAACTTAAAGGAGCTTATGGCAGAAATAATAAAATTTATTTTTGCCAGGGGATTTACAGGTGTTATAGATTTATTGGGAGTACCTTTTTTGGTAGAATTCCTGCATATAGGAAAAATGATATCAAAATATACAATTCAGGCAGTAGTAATAATATTAAATTATATACTTGGAAAATGGTTTGTATTTGATAAGAAGACGAAAAGTAATCCGTTGCAGGAAACTGAGACGGCAGATGAAAAAAGCAAAACAGCTTAAAAATAACCGGCGATTGCCGGTTATTTTTATTATATAAAAGTGAAGGTAAACTTACTGTAAAGTTGATAAATAATGAACGGAAAATGCAACAAATCTGATATTTATATTAATAGACTTTGGCTGGACGGTATGCTATAATTAATTTCATACAAATGATATAGGGAGGTGAGACAATGATGGAAAATGAAAAGTTAGACAAAATTTTGTCAGAAATATCGGGAATGAAGCAGGAAATATCAGGGATGAAGCATGAAATATCAGATATGAAGAAAGACGTATCAGAGATACCGGGGATGAAGCATGAAATATCTGATATGAAGCAGGAAATATCGGATATGAAGAAAGACGTATCAGAGATACCAGGAATGAAGCAGGAAATATCCGACATGAAGAAAGATGTATCAGAGATACCGGGAATGAAGCAGGAAATATCCGACATGAAACAGGATATATCAGGTATACATCTTCATCTGGAGAACGTAACTGACAGGAAAATTGAGTTGTTGGCTGAAAATCATTTACATCTTATAGATAAGCTGAATGAGGCAATACGTGTATCTGATAAAACTTTAATATATGAGACTGAAGTTGCCGCACTTTCAGAAGAGATGAAAAAGATTAAAAAGAGAATTGAGAAAATTGAAAATAAACCTGCATAAAAATAACCGGCGATGCGCCGGTTATTTTCGTATAAGTAATAATTCTGGTCATAATTTAGGTTAATTTGACAAGGATGCTTTACACAACCTCCAGTATGGTATTAACCATCAAATCATTCTGCTTAGGATTCATAAAACAAAATCTTATATATTTATCTCCGAGTCCCCTTATATCATCACATTTTCTGATAATAATCCCCTTTAACTTACAGTGTTCTGCAACACTGCCTGAAGTAATGTCCTCTTTAAGAAGTTTTGCAAGCATAAAGTTTGCATATGGCTTAAACAGTTTTATTGTCTTACATGTAGACATTGCAGCATATACAAGGCTTCTCTCAGTATGAATTACGGAGCGGGATTCTTCTATATATTGAGTGTCATTAAACATAACAGTTCCTGCAACTGCAGTAAGTGTAGGAACGCTGTTTGTGGTAGTTGTCATATTTATAATCTGCATCTGGTAAGGATTATTCATTATTGCATAGGACATTCTGAGCCCGGGTACGGCAAAAAATTTAGAAACGCTTCTTAAAACAACCATATCAGGGTAGGTTTCCGTGAGGGAAACTGAGGTATATTTTTCATAATCATCCAGGAATTCCACATACATTTCATCGATTACAAGAAAAATATTAAGCTCTTTACATGCGGAAGCTATGATTTCTATATCCTCTTTTTCCATAAGCTGGGAAGTGGGATTGTTAGGATTTTGAAGAAAAATCATATCATAAGAAGAGTTTAACTTTGAAACAAAATCCACTACGTTAAATGCATAGTTATCTTCCTCATTCAGATAATAAAATTCAGGCTCACAGCCGTATGCAGTAAGCACCTTTTCATATTCGCTGTATCCCGGAGCGATAAGGAGAGCTTTTTTTGGCATTATAAGGGCAGTAAAAAGTCTTATCAAATCCGTGGAGCCGCTTCCAATAACAATATTATCCTCGGGAGCACCTACATAAGAAGAAATTGCTTTTTTCAGATTTCTGTAGTAAATATCGGGATATTTTACGATGGCATCAATGCTTTCTGAAATAGCCTTTTTTACAGACAAAGGAGTGCCAAGCGGATTTATGTTGGCATTAAAAAGAACAGTATCATATTGTTCGAGCCTGAGCGTACTATTATTCATAATAAAAGGAATCCCCCTAATGCAAATTGGTCTTTTAAAATCTTTAAATATTTGTTATAATCGAAATAATTATATTTATTATACCAAAGCAGGCAATAATATCAAGTTAAAATTGGAAAATTGGAGATACAAATGAAAGGTATTGTAGAGCAGTATGCCAAGGGTGAATTTAATATAGAAAGACCCGAAGTAGTAATATCTGAAAACTTTTTTAAACTTAATATTGAAGCAGGAACGGTTTATGAAGGAAGCTTTATTATTGAAAGTAAAAATAATTATCCGATAAAGGGAATGGTATATGACAGCAGATATATTCTGCGTTTTGAAACTCATACCTTTGTAAGTAAAAGGTTTGAAGTGAAGTATTCCCTCGATGCAACATGCCTTGAAGCAGGACAGAATTACAGAGGACATATAAATGTCATAACGGATGGAGGAGAATTTAAAATACCGTATGACATTGATATTGTTATGCCATGTGTAAGATTTTATGATAATAAAATTGACGACCTGTTCAAGTTTGCCGCACTTGCTGAAAGTAACTGGAATGAGGCCGCCCGTTTATTTGTTCATGACGATTTCAAAAGGACATTTATAAATAAGGAAAAGTTTATAAAACAGATATATGAAAGCCTGCTTGAAAGCCAGTCTGTAAATCAGGCTTTGGAAGAATTTCTTGTATTTGTACATAAAAAGCGTGCAGTTACACTTTCCGTGTCTAAAGCTAAAATTGACGTGGAAATGCCTGAAGAACTTTCTAAAATAGTAATAAACGTAAATAAAAATACATGGGGATATACATATTCTGATATAAAGAGCGATTCTGAATTTATTATTCCTGCAAAAAAATCCATAAATGCGACAGATTTTACGGGGAATATGTGCGGACTTGAGGTGTATATTTCACCTGAGCATATTCCTGAGGGAGAAAACAGCGGAAAAATAATAATAGAAAATATATATCAGAAGATTGAAATAGACATTCATCTTACAAAGCCTGTGAAGGTAAGAGTCAGTCCGCAGGCAATGACAAAGAATCATATTCAGAAGAAGAGCAGGATTAAGCTTACAAGAGCATATCTGGATTTCCGCATGAATAAAATATCTTTGGAGGAATATGTCGAAATATCGCTTGATGCATTCCGCGATTTGGCCAGATTAGAGCCTGAGGAAGATTTATACCGCCTCGGAATTATGCATATGCACATTCTTTCAGGAGATTTGGCAAAGGTTGAACAGGAATTTCTGAGAATAGAAGCCGACGTGGACAGAAATACAATGAGCAGTCAGCAGAAATGCTATTATAATTATCTTAAAGCAATGGTGCTTAAAGATGAGGAAACAATAGAAAAGACTGCCAATATGATAAAGAGAAATTACAGGACGCAGGAGCCTAAAATGTTTTATTTCTGGCTGCTTTTATTTGTTGACAATGTCTATGCGGAAGACAAAAACGCTCTTTATCGTGAAATAGACGAGATGTATGAGGACGGTGAAAACAGTGCCATCATGTATCTTGAAATGTGTGAAATGTTAAACAACAACCCTATGCTTTTAAAGAAATTATCGGGGCTTGAAATAACTACAATAAAGTGGGGACTGAGAAATAACTATATTTCCGACGAGGTACTTAATGAATTTATAACTCTGGCGGGAAAAAACAAGGAATTTAACAAACAGATATTTGACATACTGCAGAAAATCTATGATAAAAACAATGAAGAAATGAACGATGAGGTTTTGAAAAGTATATGCTCAATGCTTATCGGAGCCAATATGCTGGATTATAAATATCACAGATTTTATAAGGCGGCAGTGGAAAAATCGCTCAAATTTATAGGATTAAATGAGTGCTATATAAGAAGTATGAACAGGTCAAAGTATGAACTCATACCTGCGTCTGTGCTTATGTATTTAAATTATAAGAATACACTTACCGAAGATGAACTGGCATATCTTTATGCAAATGTAATCTACAATAAATCGGAGCATATGAAAATCTATCATGAATATTCTTCTACCATGGAAGACTTCATGGAAAACATGATTATAAAGGGCAGGGTGAATGATGATTTAACCGTCATATATGACGAATTCTTAGAGCCTGAAACCGTAAGCTCCATGTTTGCAGGAAAACTGGTAAATATAATTTTCAGAAGAAAGCTCGTGTGCTATAACAAGGGTGTAAGGGCAGTCATTGTTACACATGAGGAACTGGAAAACGTACAGAGGGTACCTCTTGTAAACGGCGAAGCATATGTGGAAATTCTTTCTGACGGGGCATCAATAATTTTTGAGGATAACAGAGGTAACAGATATGCAGGCTCCATACCGTATCATCTGGAGCGCATAGTTGATGAAAAAGCATATATGAATATATGCAGGGAATACAGCCCTAAGGATTACAGGGTGCTTCTCTTTAATTATATGAGTATAGGCGAATTTACCTATAAAAATGCAAAAGAAGTAAATGCAGCAAGGGAAATCGTAAACTGTGACGAGATATCCTATCATTTTAAACAGCAGGCATGTTTAAATATTATAGAATACTATCATGAAAATCTGGATACCGATGTGCTGACAAAATATCTTGCCAAGCTGGATATTGAATATCTTACCCATGCAAATGCAAGGACAATCATTACATATCTGATTGACATGAATATGTTTGACAAGGCATTTCAGGCAGTTAAGCTCTATGGCTTTAACGAGTTGGATGTAAATGAGCTTTACAGACTTGCGGATTACGGTGTGCGTGATTCAGACGGCTTTGTGAATGAAAACCTGATGTCCATATGCCTTAATCTTTATAAAACAGGTACGGTAAATGCAAATATTTTGACCTATATAATAAATAATTTTAAAGGAAGCATTGGAGAGCTTACAGAACTGTTTAAGCTGGCAAAGGATAAGGTGCATGATATTGCACTGCTTGCAGAAAATACACTTGCACAGATGCTTTTTGCAAGCAGTTATATAGAATATATCTATGATATATTTTCAACATATTACAACGGAAGAAGCAGAGGACTTGTTGTAAAAGCCTTTTTAAGATATTCTGCTCACAATTATTTAATTAAGGATATGCAGATTCCGAGCTATATTTTTGACTGTCTTTATCTGGAGATAATGAAGGGAAATATTGATGATGAGATATCCAAAATGGCGCTCCTTCTCTATTTCAGCAAGCTGGAGAGATATACGGACGACCAGAAGGAATGGATATCCGAAAATGTGGACAGATTTATGGATGCAGGAAAGATACTTCCGTTTTACAAGAGCTTTGCTTCATTCGTTACACTTCCTCAGGATGTATATCTTAAAACCTATCTCATATATAAGACTGAAAATATCAGGCAGGTATATGTGAGTTACAGCTTTGACACGGGAACGAGAAACAGGACAGCCTTAAAGACAGAAAGGCTGGAGGAAATGCTTCCCGGACTATATGTAAAGGAATTTGTAGTATTTCACGGTGAACGTCTTGTTTATAAGATTGTGGATGATGAATACGGAAATGCACAGGTTGTGGAAAGTGAAGTATTAAAGACCAAATCCTTTAATAAAGAGGATAAAAACAGGTTTGAAATGATAAACAGTATGCTTGTAAAGCAGGAGATGAGAGAAGACAGCGACCTTTTGGAAGCATTGGACATATATTTAAATACCGTCCATCTTTTTGAGGAGAATCTTGAAATACTGTAACAGATGAAACCGGAGGTGAAATAATGGCTGAAGTTTTTTATATCGGAATGGATCTTTGCTCCGACTTTACCCAGATGAGCTACTATAACGATATTAAAAGAGAACCGGAGTCAATCAGTCAGTTAAATAACAAAGAAACATATATGATGCCTAATATTTTGTTTTACAGCAGGCAGACTGAACACTGGTATGTGGGCGGTGAAGCATCTGAAGCAAGATTCAACGAAGAAGGAGTTGTGGTTGACGGACTTTACCGGAATGCAAACAGTGATGAGGTAATTACCGTTGAAGGACAGGATTACACCTATAGGGAGTTATTCTTAAAAATGGTAAAGCTTCACATTGATTCTTTTCTTTACAGGTATGAAGCAGCCGTCGTAAAAAAACTGGTAATCACACTTCCTGAATATAGTAAAGAGCTTTATCAGGTGCTTTCGCAGCTTTATAAGGAGCTGGATGTCCCGAGTGAAAGCATTGAAATAACAAGTCACTTAGACAGCGGACTTTATTATATATTTAACCAGGAACAGGACTTATGGATAAACAGTGTGGCACTCTTTGATTATAATTCCGACGGACTTAACTATTACAGAGTTGATATAGCAAGAAATAAAAAGCCTGAGATAGTTACGGTTATCCATGAAGATTATTCAAAGCAGATGAATCTTGCAAAATATGGGAATGATACATATACAATGGACGGTGATTTTGCAAGCATCGCAGATTACGAAGTGAAAAAGGCTTATATATCTTCCGTATTTCTGACGGGCATAGGTTTCAGCGGAAAGTGGATGAAAAAATCCACAAATGTGCTCTGTCAGGGCAGAAGGGTGTTTGTAGGTCAGAATATATATACAAAAGGAGCCTGCTACAGAGCGGTAGGAGGAGAATATAAGGAATTTTACGACCGCTTTTTCATAGAAACAAAGGAAAATGTTCTGTTTGACGTGGGAATTTCTTTGGGAGACGAAAAAGACACCTTTGTTCCGATTGCGAACGGAGGAAAACAGTGGTATAACATTCATGGAAAGATAAACATAATACTTGATGATACGGACAAAATAACGCTCATATACAGAAGCAGACATAATCTTGAAGAGGTAAGGGAGACCGTAAAGATACATGGTATACCAAAAAGACCTAATAAGACAACCAAACTGTCACTCGAGGTGAGTTTTGAGAATCCTAATCAGGGAGCCGTAATTATTAAGGACCTCGGCTTCGGAAAACTCTTCCCTACCACAAATAAGATTTATCGTAAGGAGTTTAGTATATAAAATGTCTAAAATTATTGTATGTACAACTAAACAGGCAGAAACTCCCTTTACCTTTTTAAATACTAAGGTAGAGATATATACCTATGAGGAACTGTGCTTTTATATTTACAACAACACGGTGCTGATAAGCAAATCTTCGCTTTCGGACAAGCTTTTTGACTGGATAAGGAATGAGATAGATATGCCTGAACTTGCCGACAGGCTGACGGGACTTGCAAATAAGACCGCGTTTGCACAGGATTTACTTGTTGAAATACTTAACGCAGGCAATTACTACGAGCCGTCTGAAATAAAGGTGTATGTGGAAGCATGGCAGAAGTACAGGAGGCTTACGGCATCGCAGAGAATGAAGCTCAAAGCCGACGGATACTTAGGTTACAGAAGATATATAAAGGCAGCTTCCATATATGATGATATAATTGCAAAGCAGGAGGAAATAACCGACAAGGTATTCCTTGGAAATGTCTATCATAACAGAGCCGTAGCGGCGGCAAGCAATATGGACATTGAGGACGCAAAAAAATACTTTTTAAAGGCATATGAGCTGAATAACAACCCTGAATCCTTAAAGGATTATTTCTTTGTTCTGGCGGCAAAGGAAGATACTGCCACATTGAAGCAGGAAATGAAAAAAATGGATTTGGGTGATGACTATTTTGAAAATATAATGCTGGAGGTTGGAGAGTCCAAGGCAGACGTGAGAGAGATGACAATATTCGCCATGCTTCAGCGAGCGGTATTTAATAAAATGAATAAAGACATGACGGATTACGATAAACGTATGGATATAATTCTGGGACAGCTTAAGGATGAGTTCAGAGAACAGGCAATATAAAAATTTGGAGGACATAAACTAATGGACAGAGAATTGGAAAAAAATTATAATCCTTCTGAAATAGAGGGGAGATTATATGACAAATGGGTAAAAAATAAATATTTTCATGCAGAGGTGGACAGAGATAAGAAGCCTTTTACAATAGTTATGCCGCCTCCAAATATTACAGGGCAGCTGCATATGGGACATGCACTGGATAATACCATGCAGGATATACTTATCCGTTTTAAGAGAATGCAGGGATATAATGCCCTCTGGCAGCCGGGCACAGACCATGCGGCAATAGCAACAGAGGTTAAACTCATAGAAAACCTGAAGAAGCAGGGCATAGAAAAGGAAGATTTAGGAAGAGAAGGTTTCCTTGAGAAAGCATGGGAGTGGAAGGCTGAATACGGCGGACGTATTGTAAACCAGCTTAAAAGACTGGGCTCATCTGCAGACTGGGACAGAGAACGCTTTACTATGGATGAAGGAAACAACAAAGCAGTAACTGAAGTTTTTACAAAACTTTACGATAAAGGATATCTCTATAGAGGCTCAAGGATTGTAAACTGGTGCCCTGTGTGTCAGACATCCATTTCAGACGCAGAAGTAATTCATGAGGAACAGGACGGATTTTTCTGGCATATAAATTATCCTGTTGCAGGTGAAGAGGGACGTTTTGTTGAAATAGCTACCACAAGACCGGAAACACTTCTGGGAGATACTGCTGTTGCGGTTAATCCTGATGATGAAAGATATAAAGATTTAATAGGTAAAAAGGTAATACTTCCGCTTGTTAATAAGGAAATACCTGTAATTGCCGATTCATATGTAGATATGGAATTCGGAACAGGCGTTGTAAAAATCACACCTGCACATGACCCTAACGATTTTGAGGTTGGTAAGAGACATAATCTTGAAGAAATAAATATTATGAATGATGATGCTACCATAGCCAAAAACGGCGGTAAGTATGCAGGTATGGACAGATACGAGGCAAGAAAGGAAATTGTTTCTGACCTTGAAAAACTGGGACTTCTGGTTGCAGTAAAGCCTCATAAACATATGGTAGGTACCCACGACAGATGTAAGACTACTGTTGAGCCTCTTATAAAGCCACAGTGGTTTGTAAGAATGACTGAAATGGCACGCCCTGCAAAGGAAGCGGTTGAAAAGGGAGAATTAAAGTTAGTTCCTGAAAGAATGAACAAGACCTATTATAACTGGCTGGACAATATCCGTGACTGGTGTGTATCCAGACAGCTCTGGTGGGGACACAGAATACCTGCATATTACTGTCAGGACTGTGGAGAAATCATAGTATCAAAGGAAACTCCGGATACCTGCCCTAAGTGCGGATGTCATAACTTAAAGCAGGATGAAGATACACTTGATACATGGTTTTCATCAGCATTATGGCCGTTCTCTACACTCGGATGGCCTGATAAGACGGAGGAACTGGATTATTTCTATCCTACAGACGTACTGGTAACTGGATATGACATAATCTTTTTCTGGGTAATAAGAATGGTATTTTCCGCTATTGAGCAGACAGGCAAGCTTCCGTTCCATACGGTACTCTTCCATGGGCTTGTAAGAGACGACCAGGGACGTAAGATGAGCAAATCGCTCGGAAACGGCATTGACCCTCTTGAGGTTATAGATAAATATGGTGCAGATGCACTTAGATTTACACTTATCACAGGAAATGCACCGGGAAATGACATGCGTTTTTACTGGGAGAGAGTTGAGGCAAGCAGAAACTTTGCAAATAAGGTATGGAATGCCTCAAGATTTATAATGATGAACATGGATAAAGCAGATATTTCCGATGTGAGTCCTGATGCTCTTACAACTCCTGACAGATGGATACTCAGCAAGATGAATTCACTTGTAAAAGAAGTAACTGAAAATATGGAGAAGTATGAGCTGGGAATAGCAGCAGCAAAGATTTATGACTTCCTTTGGGAGGAATTTTGCGACTGGTACATTGAAATGGTTAAACCGAGACTTTGGAAGGACGAGGATGAAACCAAGGCGGCTGCTTTGTGGACACTGAAAAAGGTACTCACGACAGGGCTTAAGCTTTTACATCCTTATATGCCGTTTGTAACAGAGGAAATTTACTGTACCCTTACGGATGAAGAATCCATTATGATTTCCGACTGGCCGCTTTACAGTGAGGAATACTCATTTAAGGCGGATGAGGAAGCAGTTGACATAATTAAAGAGGCTGTAAGGGGAATCAGAAATATCAGAACTGAAATGAATGTTTCTCCCGGCAGAAAGGCAAGCGTATATGTGGTTTCCGAAAAGGAAAACATAAGAAATATATTTGAAAACAGCGCAGACTTCTTTGGAGCACTTTCATATGCAAATGAAGTTCATGTACAGGCTGATAAAACAGGAATAGCTGATGATGCGGTTTCAGTCGTAATCCATGATGCAGTAATCTATATTCCTTTTGCGGAGCTTGTGGATATAAAGAAGGAAGTAGAAAGACTGGAAAAGGAAAAGGCAAGGCTTGAATCTGAAATAAAGAGAGCCAACGGCATGCTTAACAATCCGAAATTTGTTGAAAAGGCGCCTTGTGCAAAAGTTGAAGAGGAAAAAGCAAAGCTTAAAAAATATACTGAAACCTATGAACAGGTAGCAGCGAGACTCAAACAGCTTTCTGCTGCAGAATAAGAAAGGAATTTATATGAAAGAAGAAAGAGCACTTAAAAAGAAACTTGAATATTTATCCGTGCTTCCCATTGTATTTGCACTGGGACTTCTTATCATGTGTGCACTTTTCTTTGGAGTGGGGACCAAAGAAGGCGTAATTGCCGTGCTTATAGTGGCAACTTATATACTGATAATGGTAATTGTATATTTCAGGATGCGTCCTGTAATAAATTCCGTTCTTGTAAATTATTCTCTGGAACAGGGAAAAATTCAGAAAGAACTTCTTAAAGAACTGGAAGTGCCTTATGCCATATTGGACACTGACGGGAAAATAATGTGGGCAAATAAAAGATTTTATTCTATCCTGGGAATTTCAGGTAAGAAGCGTATAAAAAAGGATATTGCAATGTATTTTCCTGAGCTTGGTCCAGAGGTGCTTTCTTCAGAAGAAAAGATAAACATGGATATAGAATATAATGAAAAATTCTATAATGTCATGATTAAACGTGTGGATTTGTCAAGAGTATTTGAGGAAAGTGATAAGGAAGAAAAAGGCGACGACGTGGTACTTGCACTTTACCTTTTTGACGTTACCGATTTAAAGAGATATATGAAGGAAAACGAGGACCAGAAGCTGGTTGCGGGACTTTTATATATAGACAACTATGACGAAGTAATGGATTCTCTTGAAGAGGTAAGACATTCCATACTTACTGCACTTGTGGACAGGAAAATAAACATGTATCTGGGAAATGTCGATGCCATAACGAAAAAGGTGGAACAGGACAGATATTTCTTTGTGTTCAGACAGAAGTATCTTTCGGTTTTAAAAGATGATAAGTTTTCCATACTTGATGATGTAAAAAACATTATGGTAGGAAATGAAATAAGAATGACCTTAAGTATCGGAATAGGCTCCGGTACGGAAAGCTTTGCAGAGGCTTATGAAAATTCAAGGGTTGCAATCGGTCTTGCATTAGGACGAGGCGGAGACCAGGTTGCCGTAAAGCATGGAGACCAGGTCTCTTATTTCGGAGGAAAGAGTGCCGGAACAGAGAAAAATACCCGTGTAAAGGCGCGTGTAAAGGCACAGGCATTTGAAGAACTTCTTGAAAACAAAGATAAGGTTATAATAATGGCCCATCAGAGACCGGATGCAGATGCCTTTGGCTCTGCGGTAGGTATTTACAGACTGGTTACAACTCTGGGAAAGAAAGGCCACATAGTAATAAATGAAGTGACATCTGCAATAAAGCCTTTAATTAACAGCTTTAAGGGCAGCAGTATTTACGGAGAAGACATGATTGTTACAAGCGAGCAGGCAATAAATCTTGTGGATGCAGGCACCCTGCTTGTTGTGGTAGATGTAAACAGACCGAGCATTACAGAGTGTGAGGAGCTGCTTTCTCTCGTTAAGACAGTCGTAGTATTTGACCACCACAGGCAGTCAAACGAGATTATATCAAATGCAACCTTGTCATATATCGAGCCTTACGCATCATCGGCATGTGAAATGGTAGCTGAAATTCTTCAGTACATTACCGTTAAACCAAAGATAAGACCTGTTGAGGCCGATGCCATGTATGCGGGAATTCTTATTGATACGGATAATTTCCTGACAAAAACAGGAGTAAGAACTTTTGAGGCGGCTTCATATTTAAGAAAGTGCGGAGCTGATGTTACAAGAGTAAGAAAGATGTTCAGAAGCTCCATGCTCGAGCTTAAAGAAAGAGCTCAGGGTATAAGTAATTCAGAAATATTTATGGAAATATTTGCTTTATCTTATGTTGAGCCTGATGCAGAGAGCGATGCTCCTACAGTGGTTGCCGCCAAGGTAGCCAATGAGCTTCTTAATGTTGACGGTATCAAGGCATCGTTTGTCGTTACAGAGGTAGATAATGTACTTTACGTAAGTGCCCGTTCGGTAGATGATGTAAACGTGCAGGTTATAATGGAAAAATTTAACGGCGGAGGTCATGCAAACGTAGCTGGAGTACAGCTTAAAGATACCTCAAAAGAAGACTTCTTTGAAGAACTTAAAACTTTACTTGCAGAAATGTATAAGGAAGGAGACATATAAATGAAGGTAATTTTAATTCAGGACGTAAAATCCATAGGGAAAAAGGGGCAGATTGTTGAAATAAATGACGGGTATGCAAGAAATTATATAATACCTAAAAAGTTTGGTCTGGAGGCAACTCCTAAGAACTTAAATGACCTTAAGCTTAAGAAGGCTCATGAAGAAAAGGTAGCGGCTCAGAATCTTGCAGATGCAAAGGCACTGGCGGACAGACTTAAAGATATGTCAGTTTCACTTACCATGAAGGTGGGCGAGGGCGGAAGGACATTTGGCTCGGTCTCTTCAAAGGAAATAGCTGAAGCCTGCAAGAGTCAGTTAAAAATTGAAGTAGATAAGAAGAAAATTCAGATAAAGGAGCCGATTAAGGCTTTGGGTACATATATTGTTTCGGTTAAACTGCACCCGGAAGTATCAGCCGAGCTTGCAGTTAAGGTGACTGAAGAAAAGTAAGGAATTACTGTTATGGAAGAAAATAACATCAGGAGAATAAAACCGCATAATAATGATGCTGAAAAGTATGTCATAGGTGCCATGCTTATGGACAGGAATGTTATTTCGGAAGTGTCCGGTATGCTGGAAAAGGAAGACTTTTATAATGCCCAGTACGGCATATTGTTTGAAAACATGGTTGAGCTTTATAATGAAGGTAAGGCAGTAGATATAGTAACACTTACGGAAAAGCTTAAAAAGAAAAATGTACCTGAAGAAGTTAGCGGTATGCAGTTTATAAGTACTATTGTTTCTGATATCATGACGACGGTACATGCAAAAGACCATGCACAAATTATTCAGGACAACTCTGTTTTAAGAAAACTTATAAATATAAGTGATGACATTTCAAAGAATTGTTATGATGCAGGCGACAATGTGGAAAATATACTTGAAACCGCAGAGGCTTCCATATTTAATCTTGTTCAGAACAGAAGCGGCTCTAAAGGGTTTACCCCTATAAAAAAGATTGTAATAGATGTAATTGGTGAAATAGAAAAGGCATCAAAAAATCAGGGAAGAGTAAACGGACTTCCTACCGGATTTACCGATTTGGACAATATGCTTACGGGACTTCATTCGGATGAGCTTATTCTGGTAGCGGCAAGACCTTCTATGGGAAAGACGGCATTTGTGCTAAACATTGCACACCACGTTGCAGTAAGGCAGAATATACCTGTAGTTATATTTTCTTTGGAAATGAGCAAGGAACAGCTTGTTACAAGGCTTGTTGCCGTAGATTCCATGGTAGACGCACAGGCAATAAAAACAGGTGACTTAAAAGATGATGATTGGGAAAAGATTATTGAGAGCACTGAGGAGATAGCCAAAGCTCCTATATTCATCGATGACAATTCGGGAATAACGGTATCGGAGTTGCGTTCAAAATGCCGTAAGCTGAAGCAGCAAAACAATATCGGACTTATAATTATTGACTATCTTCAGCTTATGAACAGCGCCAAAGCAGTGGAGTCAAGGCAGCAGTTTATTTCGGATGTTTCCAGGTCTCTGAAAGGTGTTGCAAGAGAACTGGGCGTTCCTGTAATAGCATTGTCACAGTTGAATCGTGCAGTAGACGCCAGAACAGACCATAAGCCTGTGCTTGCAGATTTACGTGAATCAGGTGCGATAGAGCAGGATGCCGATGTAGTTATGTTTATTTACAGGGATGAGTACTATAACAAAGAGACGGAAAAGCCGGGGATTGCCGAAATAATTGTGGCCAAGCAGAGAAACGGCTCTACAGGCTCTGTGGACCTTGTATGGCTCGGTAAATATACCAAGTTTTCAAATAAGGCGCACTAATCTGATGTTAAGCGTGGCAAAACGGGGGAAATAAAAATGGCAGAGAAAAGAATTGGAAGTATTGGAACAAGATATCTGGCATATTTCATAGATATTGTAATATATTGCACATTTACACTGATTGTGTGGTTTGTTTTTAGCGATAGAGAAAATGCATTTATTACGCATTTTCCTTCAAGACGTATATTTGTTTTGGTTTTTATGTCATTTTCCTTTGTGCTCGGTACAGTTTTGGAGACAACAATTAATGCTACCATAGGTAAAAAAATCTGTTCATTGGAAGTGGCATCATCAGATAATGAAAGATATAAGCCTTATTTTATAGATACACTTTCCAGAAATCTTCTTAAAAATATAATATTTTGTGCGCTGGCACTTTTTGAACATGTATGGTTTATATCCCTTATAGTCCTTTTTATATGTGGAATAATTCCGCTTTTTACGGATGGACATAAGGCAATTCATGATGTGATTGCACATACTATGGTAGTAAGAGAGAGGGTAGAGTTTGGAAAGGATGTTATCACAGAGCAGCCGCTTACGTCTGAGAAGAATATTATTTCGGCTCAGCCGGGTTATTACATATATTTTTCAATGGGTATGTATGCCGGCAGAAAATTTGCAATAGGAAGCGAGGCAACCATAGGAAAGGGAGAGGGAAATATGATTGCTTTTCCTGATTATGCGGATGGCATAAGCATAAACCAGTGCAGGATATATTATGATTATGAAATTTCATGCATGGTGCTTCAGGATATGGGCTCCGAACATGGGACGTTTCTGCCCCAGAGGAACATAGTCCTTATGCAGGGGCAGTCCGTACCGATTAATCTGGGCGAGCCCGTACAGGCAGGAAGGGAAGTTTTCTGCCTTATATATGAATAGATTTTTATCTTGACATATAAAAATTATTCTGATAATATGAGTGCAGTTTAATAAATGAAACCTATGATGTGGAGATAAAAATGAAAGATGTGCATACAGAGAGTGAAGGATGCTGAGAACTTCGCGGTAACAGTTCATTAAATGGACCACTGAGGGTACAGTCAAAGGAAGTGATTCCGAGTATTCTGTAACGTGGGCAAGCGTTAATTGCACGGGATATGATAGTATTCTGTAAGAGTGCATGGTTAATTTTGTTAACCGTGAATTAAGGTGGTACCACGGAAAGGAATTTTCGCCCTTAATCCAATTTTGGATTAAGGGCTTTTTTAATTGTCTGAAACAGGCATTAATTGGCACATGAAATATTGGTTAATGGGAAAATTCCCGGAAAGGTGATGTGAGATTTGGTGAAACCGTCATTAAGTGAACTTAAAGAAATTGGAAAAGGTTATAAAACAGTTCCTGTTGCAAAAGAAATTCTTTCGGACGTTACAACTCCAATCGAAGTCTTGAAACGTCTCAAAAAGAAGAGCCGCCACTGCTATATATTGGAAAGCGTGACCAATCAGGCATATTGGGGAAGATACACTTTTCTGGGTTATGACCCCGTAATGGAAATAAGCTGCATAAACAAAATTATGACAGTTAAAAATTTGCTTACAGGTGAGGAAACTGCCACGGAAACCGACAATCCGGGTGAATATCTGAAAAATCTGCTAAGTGAGTATACAAGTCCTGTAGTGGATAATCTCCCAAGCTTTACGGGCGGGCTTGTAGGCTACTTTTCATATGATTATATAAAGTACAGCGAGACGGCCTTAAACCCCATGGCAGAGGATGAGGACGGATTTAAGGACTGTGATTTGATGCTTTTTGACAAGGTCATAGCATTTGACAATATAATGCAGAAGATTATCCTGATAAAAAATATTTCAACAGAAGGAATTGAAAAAAACTACGCTGATGCAGTAAGCGAATTAAATGAAATGGAAGCTTTGGTATTACATGGTGAAAAGGAAGAACATGAGAAACCTGAAATGCTTTCAGAATTCAGACCTTTATTTAAAAAAGAAGCCTTCTGCGAAATGGTTGAAAAGGCTAAGCATTATATATATGAGGGTGATATTTTCCAAGTGGTTTTATCCAACAGGCTGGAGGCTGATTTTAAAGGAAGCCTGCTTGACTGCTACAGGGTTTTAAGAACTACAAACCCGTCTCCTTATATGTTTTATTTCAGAGGAAGTGACATGGAGATAGCGGGTGCTTCTCCTGAAACTCTTGTGAAATTAGATAAAGGAACGCTTTACACCTTTCCGCTTGCAGGTACAAGGCCGAGAGGGAGGACACCTGAGGAAGACAGGGAGCTGGAGGAGAGTCTCTTAAAAGATGAAAAAGAGCTTTCAGAGCATAACATGCTTGTGGATTTAGGAAGAAATGACTTAGGAAAGATAAGCCGATTCGGAACGGTGGATGTGGTTAAATATATGTCTATAGAAAGATATTCACATGTGATGCACATCGGCTCCACGGTAAAGGGTGAAATTGCAGAGGGAAAGAGTGCGATAGACGCAGTTAATGCCGTACTTCCTGCAGGAACACTTTCGGGAGCGCCGAAGATAAGAGCCTGCGAAATAATAGATGAACTTGAAAATAACAAGCGTGGCGTATACGGCGGTGCGATAGGTTATATGGATTTCAAAGGAAACCTGGATGCCTGTATTGCAATAAGGCTCGCGTTTAAGAAAAACGGAAAAGTTTTTGTCCGTTCCGGTGCAGGAATTGTGGCAGACAGCGTACCTGAAAAGGAATATCAGGAATGTATAAATAAGGCAAAGGCAGTAATGGACGCACTTAAAATTTCAGCCGAGACAGACTTAAAGTAAGAAGAACAGGAGGGATAACATGATATTACTGATTGATAATTATGACAGCTTTTCTTATAACCTCTACCAGCTTGTTGGCTCAATAAGAAGTGACATAAGGGTAATAAGAAATGACGGGCTTTCCTGTGAGGAGATAGAAAAAATTAATCCTGACCACATTATTATTTCACCCGGACCGGGAAGACCGTGTGATGCGGGAATATGCGAGGAACTAATTGACAGGTTAAAAGGAAAAGTTCCGATTCTCGGTGTATGTCTCGGACATCAGGCAATATGCGAGACTTTCGGCGGAGTTATAACCTATGCAAAAAGGCTGATGCACGGAAAACAGTCGATAGCTGCACTCAGCAAAGAATGTAAGATATTTGAAGGACTTCCCGAAAAATTAAAAGTTGCCCGTTACCATTCACTTGCGGCAGAAAGAGAGAGCCTCCCGGAGGACCTTTTTATAACGGCAGAAACAGCAGATGGTGAAGTAATGGGAGTAAAACACAGAGACTACGAAATTTACGGAGTACAGTTTCATCCGGAGTCCATACTTACTCCTGACGGAAAACAGATACTTATAAATTTTCTCAGTATATAAGTATAAGACAGGAAAACATATAAAACGAAATAAATAATACAGGAGGAATTTGATATGATAAAAGAAGCAATTTCAAAACTTACAATGAATGAAAACCTTACATATGATGAGGCGAAAGCGGCAGTAGATGAAATTATGAGCGGAAATGCAGAGCCTGCACAGGTAGCGGCATTTTTAACCGCACTTCACATAAAGGGCGAAACCATTCCTGAAATAGCAGGATGTGCTGACGAAATGAGAGCAAAGGCTACAAGACTTAATCATGACATGGATGTTATAGATATTGTCGGAACAGGCGGGGATAAATCGCATTCAATAAATATTTCCACTATAGCATCATTTGTAACGGCTGCCGCAGGAGGTCATGTTGCAAAACACGGAAACAGAGCCATGTCCAGTAAATGCGGTGCTGCCGACTGCCTTGAGGCACTTGGTGTAAATCTCATGCTTGAGCCTGAGAAAAATGAAGAAATACTTAATAAAACAGGCTTTTGCTTCCTGTATGCACAGAAATACCACACGGCGATGAAGCATGTAGGACCTGTAAGAAAGAGTATAGGCATTCCGACGGTATTTAATATCTTAGGACCTCTTGCAAATCCTGCAATGGCAGAGCTGCAACTCCTCGGCGTTTACAGTGATGACATGGTTGAGACTATAGCGCATGTACTGAATAATCTTGGTATCAAGAGAGCCATGGTTGTACACGGAAGAGACGGGCTCGATGAAATTTCAGTTGGAGATTCAACACTGGTATGTGAAGTAAATAACGGTGAGTTCAAAACTTATACAATAACTCCTGAGCAGTTTGGTATTGAGCGCCATGAAAAAAAGGAAATCGTGGGAGGAAGTCCTGAATTAAATGCAGGAATTGCTAAAAAAATATTAAAGGGCGAAAAGGGCGCAGGAAGAGATGCAGTGATTTTAAATGCAGGAGCGGCAATTCACATTACCAATGAAATCCCTCTTGAGGAAGGAATAAAGCTTGCCGCAGAGGTTATAGACAGCGGAAAAGCATACGAAGTATATGAAAAAGTTGTTCAGATGTCAAACGAGTAGGGATATCGGCTTATGATATTAGATGAAATAGCAAAAAAGACGAAAGAAAGAATTGAGGAAGAAAAGAAAAAATGTCAGCTCAGTGAGATAAAGAGCATGGCGCTTTCAATGAACACTGATACAGGGTTTCCATTTAAAGAGGCATTAAAAAAAGAAGGGATTTCTTTTATATGTGAAGTAAAAAAAGGCTCGCCGTCAAAAGGAATTATAGCAGAGGATTTTCCGTATTGTGATATCGCGGAGGAATATGAAAAAGCAGGCGCCTCTGCCATATCAGTTCTCACTGAGCCGTATTACTTTAAAGGAAAAAATGAATACTTAAAAGAAATATCCGAAAAAGTAAAAATTCCTGTGTTAAGGAAGGACTTTACCGTAGATGAATATATGATTTATGAGGCAAAGGTGATAGGAGCTTCAGCGGTACTTCTTATATGCGCAATACTGGATGATAAAAAGTTAAATGATTATCTTGCGCTGGCTCACTCCCTCGGACTTTCAGCACTGGTTGAGGCACATGATGAAAAAGAAGTGGAAAGAGCCTTAAAATGCGGCGCAGGTATGATAGGTGTAAATAACAGGGATTTAAGGACATTTGAAGTTGACATAAATAACAGTGTGCGCCTTCGTAACATGATACCTGATAATATCATTTATGTATCGGAAAGCGGAATAAAAACGAGAGAAGATGTAGAAGTACTTGAAAATAACGGGACTGATGCAGTGCTGATTGGGGAGACCTTTATGCGTAGTCCCGATAAGAAAAAAACACTTGATTATCTCAGAGGAAAGGAAGTTTAGATATGAAAGGAAGATATGGTGAGTTTGGAGGACAGTATATACCCGAAACTCTTATGAATGAAATTCACAGGCTTGAGGAAGCTTATGAGTTTTATAAAAATGACAAGGATTTTAATGATGAGCTGAATACTCTGTTAAAGGAATATGCGGGAAGGCCGTCTTTATTATATTATGCCGAGAAGATGACAAAGGACTTAGGCGGTGCAAAGATTTATCTTAAGCGTGAGGATTTGAATCATACCGGCTCACATAAGATAAACAATGTGCTGGGTCAGGTGCTTCTGGCAAAAAAAATGGGAAAAACCCGTGTCATTGCCGAAACAGGAGCCGGACAGCACGGTGTTGCAACTGCGACGGGGGCAGCGCTTCTTGGTATGGAATGTGAAATCTTTATGGGAAAGGAAGATACCATTCGTCAGGCACTTAATGTATACAGAATGGAGCTTCTCGGTGCAAAGGTAAATGCGGTAACAAGCGGTACGATGACTTTAAAGGATGCCGTAAATGAAGCTATGCGTAACTGGACATCCAGAGTTGACGATACATTATATGTACTTGGCTCTGTCATGGGACCGCATCCGTTTCCTATGATGGTAAGGGATTTCCAGAGTGTAATAAGCAAGGAAGCAAGAGCACAGATACTTGAAAAGGAAGGAAAGCTTCCTTCGGCAGTTGTTGCCTGTGTTGGTGGCGGAAGTAATGCAATGGGAGCGTTTTATAACTTTATAAATGACAGTGAAGTTAAACTTATCGGTTGTGAAGCGGCAGGAAGAGGAATTGAAACGGGAAAACATGCGGCAACCATTGCAAAGGGTGAAAAGGGCATTTTTCACGGTATGAAATCACTTTTCTGTCAGGATGAGTACGGACAGATAGCGCCTGTATATTCTATTTCAGCGGGACTTGATTATCCCGGAATAGGACCTGAGCATGCTTACCTTAATGAAATAGGAAGGGCACAGTATGTGCCTGTAAAGGATGATGAGGCGGTCGAGGCATTTGAATATATTGCAAGGACGGAAGGTATTATATGTGCGATAGAAAGTGCACATGCCGTATACCATGCCATGCAGATAGCACCAAAGATGAATAAGGACGATATTATCATTGTCTGCCTTTCAGGAAGAGGCGATAAGGACGTGGCAGCTATAGCAAGGTACAGAGGAGTTGAGTTATATGAGTAAAATACATGAAGCATTTGAAAATAAAAAAGCATTTATAGCATTTCTTACAGGCGGAGACCCGGATTTTGAAACAAGTGTAAACCTCATAAAAGAGGCAGCAAAAGCAGGAGCGGATTTAATTGAAATCGGAATACCTTTTTCAGACCCTATTGCAGAAGGACCTGTAATTCAGGAGGCAAACATAAGGGCGCTGTCAGGCGGAATGACAACCGACAGAATATTTGATTTGGTTAAGGAAGTGAGAAAGGATGTAACAGTACCGCTTGTATTTCTTACTTATCTTAATCCTGTGTATCATTACGGTCCGGAAAAGTTTTTCAGGAGTTGCAAAGATACAGGTATTAATGGTATTATAATCCCGGATATGCCTTTTGAGGAAAAGGGCGAGATTTTGGAATCAGCAAAGAAATACGGGGTAGAACTTATTTCGCTTATTGCGCCTACAAGTGACGAGAGAATTAAGATGATAGCAAGGGAAGCAGAAGGCTTTATATATGTTGTTTCTTCCCTCGGTGTTACCGGTGTAAGAAGTGAGATTAAGACAGACCTTAAATCCATTGTGGAATCCATTAGGGAAGTAACCCGGATTCCTACTGCGATAGGCTTTGGAATCAGCACGCCTGAGCAGGCTGAAAAAATGGCAAAAACGGCAGATGGAGTTATAGTGGGAAGCGCAATGGTAAAAATTGTTGCAAAATATGGAAAAGATGCGGCGCCTTATCTGTATGACTATGTTAAATCCATGAAGGAGGCTGTATCTTCCCAATAATACATGCAGAAATGAAAGGAGATTTACAGCTATGTTTAATGTAACAGAGGATATTTATTATGTCGGAGTTGACGACGCAGAACTTGATTTATTTGAAAGCCAGTACATACTGGAAAATGGTATAGCTTATAATTCTTATATTATAAAGGACGAAAAAATTGCCGTAATGGATTCTGTTGATGCAAGAATGACAGAGGAATGGCTTTCAAATATAGAAGAGGTTTTAGAAGATGCAGTACCTGATTATCTTGTTGTTTCACATCTTGAGCCGGACCATTCTGGGAGCATCGAGAGCTTCATGGAAAAATATCCTGATACAAAGATAGTATTAAGCATGAAGGCAGCAACCATGATTTCACTCTTTACCGAAAAAGATTATTTAGCCTCATTAATTCAGGTAAAGGAAAACGATACTCTTTCACTTGGAAAACATGAGTTACAGTTTATAATGGCACCAATGGTACACTGGCCGGAGGTTATGGTGGAATATGATAAGACTGACAAGGTTCTCTTTTCCGCAGATGCATTTGGTAAGTTTGGAACACTTGAAACTGATGAGGACTGGACCTGCGAGGCAAGAAGATATTATTTTAACATAGTTGGAAAATACGGAGCACCTGTGCAGACGCTGTTAAAGAAGATGGTGTCACTTGACATTGAGGTTATCTGCCCTCTCCATGGACCTATTCTTGACGAAAATCTTTCATATTATATAGATAAATACAATACATGGAGCACATATACTCCGGAGGATAAGGGAATCCTTATTGCATGCGCTTCAATTCACGGAAATACTAAGAAGGCAGCAGAAATACTGGCCGGAATACTTGAAGCAAAGGGCGCGGAGAAGGTTGTTGTAACTGACCTTTCAAGAGATGACATGGCAGAAGCCGTAGAAGATGCATTCCGCTATGATAGAATGGTACTTATGGCAGCTTCGTACGATGCAGGAGTATTCCCATGCATGGAAGCCTTTCTTAATCACCTTAAGGCTAAGGCATATCAGAACAGAAAAGTTGCTCTTGTTGAAAATGGTTCATGGGCACCGACTGCGGGAAGAGTTATGAAGACTGCTCTTGAAGGAATGAAGAATATAACAGTCACAGAGCCGCTTGTTACAATAAGAGGTGCGTTTAAAGAAAGTGATGTACCGGCACTTACAGAGCTGGCAGAGGCAATGCTGTAGGTGGTTTTTATACTTTGTTAACTAATGTACTAAATATGTATATATAAAAACAGGTGCGGAGTATGGGTTAAATACGATAGCGTTATCTGCATGAAACTCTTAAAACAGGATTTTAGCGAATAAATATGCACGAGTATTGTTTGAGTGTGCTTTAGCACACGAGTTTACGAGAGCATATATTATGAGCAAAATTCTTGTTTTTAGAGTTTCTGAAGATATAAGCGTGTATTAACCATACCCCGCACCTGTTTGTATATTATATAAATTTAGATACATTTGTATATTTATTGCAATTATCAGCAATTCTCTGTTGACAAACATCCTTGTCAATGTTATTATGGCTTTGACAAAAAAAGTTGTCATTTTGACAAAAATAATTGCCTTTACATTTTGAAAGGAGGTAAATTATGCCTTTGGTAAATCATTTAAAGGAATACCGGGCGCGTTTGAATGTAAATCAACAGGAGTTGGGGAAAATGGTAGGAGCAAGCAGGCAGACGATAAGCCTGATAGAGAGAGGCGATTATTCTCCATCGATAACACTGGCACTGAAGATTGCTAAGGTGTGCGAGGCCAGTGTTGAAGATATTTTTCAACTGACCAGCGAAGATACAGACAGCAAACCGATAAATTGAGGAGAAAAAATGATATGGAGAGCTTAAAAAAGGGAATAAGAAAAACTTCTAATATAAATGCGTTAATACTTTTACTTTTTATGGTGATAACGCTTGCATTAAGTTATATAATTTCTTATATTACTATATGGATTACAGAAGAAAAAGCAGGCGATTATTCTGAATTGATTACGATACTCGGTCTTGCCGGGCAATATCTGATTGTGGTACCTTTAATACTTGGAATCTTTAGAAAAAAGCTGAATACACCGGTAAGTAAATTTTTTTGTAAGTCCCGAATGCCGTCAGGCTGGGTCACAAAATGGATTATTATTTCCATATTTTTAACATATGTAACGGGTTATATTTCCAATTTTCTGTTTACATTTATTCAGGAAATGAGTGGTATAGAACTTCATCCTATTGATTTTACATTGGGAGGTACGATACAATATAAGGCATTATACTTTATCTGCCTTGCAGTTCTTGCACCGTTTTTTGAAGAGCTTTTGTTCAGGGCAATGCTATTTGGAAATGCAAAAAAATATGGCAGATGGTCAATGGTAATCATAATGGGAATCCTGTTTGGTCTGTATCATATGAATTATGAGCAAATTCTGTATGCGACCGTATTAGGCATATGTTCATGCTTTCTGGTTGCGAAAACAGGGTCTGTTTATCCGTCTCTTATTGTTCATATGGTAATAAATACCATTAGCGCCATACAGTTAGTTGCAGTCGGAGGATTAGACCTTGACAGAGTATCCGCAGGGGACATGACGTATTACATGCAGAATTATAATAAAATGTTAATACTTGGTTTACTGGGTATGATTATATTATTTATTTTAATAGCAGGAGGGATTTTATTTATAGGAGAGCTTATAAATCACAGAGGCAGTTTTCGGATTTTTTCCGAAATTTCAGATAGTCCTGAAATGAAAAGTGCTTCTGAACTGTCAGGAAGCAGAAGGGCATTAATTTATATTACTGCTCCTGTGAATGTGATATTATTTATAGTACTTATTACCATGACTTTGTTAAATGCCTTTAATCTTTAAAAAGGAAATGTGAAAGGGGATTAAAATACAATATGAAAAAACAGGTAAATTTTTCTGAAGAAATAAAACAGGAAGATAAAAAACATTTTGGTAAATATATTATTTTTATGGTTGTATGCTTACTTGTAGGCGGAGTGTGCGGATACTTTGGGGCATATTTCAGGGATATTGTAATAGAAGGGAATGTGGACGTATGGCGGATGTTAGGGGATATCCAGCTTGCGGCGGTACCGGTATTCCAGTATGTATTTCTGATATTTGTACCGGTTTATCTTATATTATGTTATGTGTACTATGAAAAATGTAAGAAACAGATGCTTGCATTAAACAGAGAATCCGAAGAAGATATTGAAAGATTTGAAGCACGTCTGTCAAGGGCAATGATAATAGTATCATTAGGAAATACGATAAGCACACTGCTTTACGGAATTGCATTATACTGTCTTCCACGTACCATGAATGAGCCGGATGCACCGATTATTACTAAGATAATTCTGATTCTGGTATTTATATTGGGTATGTCCATAGGAAATGTTTATTTTATAAATAAGCTTGTAAATATGGAAAAAGAGATAAATCCTGAGAAAGCCGGCAGTACATTTGATTTAAAATTCCAAAAGAAATGGATTGAAAGCTGTGATGAGGCGGAAAGGCTTATGATATATAATGTCTGCTATAATGTATTCCGCAAGATGCAGGTTATTTATTCCGTTACGGCAACGGTACTTTGTTTAATCGGTGTTTTATTTGAAATAGGCTATATGCCATTTATAGCTGTTACACTGCTTTATCTTGTACAGGAGATTATCTATTTTGCAGAAAGCTATAAAATGGAGAAGGGAAGAATAAATGAGCCCTTTGTAGATTTGTTTTAAATTAAAAAAATATAAAATTTTTTCGGGAGGTAATTGAAATCATGAAGCTCGAAGTGGTAAATGTTAAAAAAAGCTTTGACTCAAAAGAAATTTTGCATGGAATTTCCTTTTCCGCGGAAAGCGGAAGGGCACTCGGACTTTTAGGAAGAAACGGTGCAGGAAAGACCACTACAATCAGAATTATTATGGACGTGTTCCATGCAAATTCGGGAGAAATTCTTCTGGACGGAAAGAAATTTGAGCCTGATAAAAACTTTATAGGATATCTGCCTGAGGAGAGAGGGCTTTATCCCAAGAAAAAAATTATAGACCAGATGGTGTTTCTGGCAAGACTGAGAGGAATATCTAAGTCAAAGGCGACGGAGAATGCAAAAAAATGGCTTAACCGTCTGGGACTTACGGAATATACATATAAAAAGCTGGAGACTCTCTCAAAAGGAAATCAGCAGAAGGTACAGCTTGCGGCTACTCTGGTGGCAGACCCTGACATAGTGATTTTAGATGAGCCGTTCAGCGGACTTGACCCTGTGAATTCCAGAATTTTAAGGGATGTGGTAAGAGAATTAATAAGCATTGGAAAGATAGTTATATTTTCAAGCCATCAGATGAGCTATGTAGAAGAATTCTGCGACGAGATTGTAATAATTGATAAAGGAAACATTGTTTTGTCCGGCGATTTGCATGAAATTAAAATGGAGTACGGAAATAACAGAAGAATATTAAGTGCGGCAGGCATGTCGCTTGATGAACTGGAAAAACTGATAAATGAAAAAATGTCCGATAAGGCAAAGGCTACAGCAAAGAAGAAAAATTATATTATAATCGAGCTTTTGGACGGCATTTCACAGTGGGATTTTCTTGACAGCCTGAAAGACCTTGATATAGAAATAGAACAGTTTGGACTGTATGAGCCTTCCCTGACTGATATATTCGTGGCAAGGGTAGGAAAAAATGAAACGGAGGTGCCGGAAGATGAAGAATAAATTTAAAAATATATTTACCATACTCGGGTTTGAGCTGGATAATTATTTTAAAAGCAAGTCATTTGTAATTTCTACAATAGTAATCTGTGTGCTGGCACTTGCCATTATGTTTGCACCAAGGATAATTAATGCTGTATCAGGAGAGGATTCTGCTAAAGAAAATGAATCAGAAGGAGACACCGGAGCTTACGGAACTGACGATGGAGATACAGAAAAATTTGTTTATTATGACCCGGAGGGATTTCTTACTCCTGATGTCATTGCTATGTATTTTCCGGGAGACGTGTTTGAAAGCTGCCAAAATGTAGAAGAGCTTGAAGATAAGGTGGAATCTGAAGAATATGCAGCAGGATTTGCTGTTAATTCGTTATATAGTTATGACTATTACATATTTAATAAAAGTATGTCAGATACAAATTCACAGACATTTTCTGAGCTTATGGGTATGCTCGTTAAAATGAAATACTGTGAAGAAAACAATCTGGATATTAATGAATTTATTGAAATCGAATATGCACAGATTGAAGTAAATGAAACTGTACTCGGGAAGGATTCTGCTCAAAACTTCTGGTACTGTTATGTGCTTGTTATCCTGGTATTTATGATAATAATCATGTATGGAATCATGATTGCAACATCTGTAACGAATGAAAAGAGCAACCGTTCAGTTGAAGTGCTTGTTACAAGTACATCTGCCGTGAGCATACTTTTTGGTAAGGTCTTTGCAGGTGTTTTAGCAACACTTTTCCAATGCGTACTTATTGCACTTTCAGTTTTGGGAGGATACCAGCTTAACAGGGATGAATGGGGAGGAGCCCTCGATATGTTCCTTAATATCCCTTCAGAAGTAATTATTACTTTTGCCATTTTCGGAATAGGCGGTTTCATTTTCTATGCCTTTATATACGGAGCAATGGGTGCTCTTGTATCAAAGACAGAGGACTTAAACAAGACAGCAGGCTCAGTTCAGATGGTTATTATGATAGTATATTTTGTGGTGCTTTTTAATCTGGAAAATGTGGACGGAATAATTATGAAGGTTGCATCATATCTTCCGATAAGCTCATACAGTGCTATGTTTGCAAGGGTTGCAATGGGAAATGTGAGCATGCCTGAAATAACAATTTCGGCTGTGATTCTTTATGCTTCTGTTGTTCTGATGGGAATAATTGCAGGAAAGATTTATAGAAATTCAACTTTAAGATACGGAAATCCGATAAAGCTTTCACATGCTTTAAAGAATCTGAGCAAGCAGGATTAATAAATATTAAGAGGCTGTATTTATTTTAAATCCAGCCTCCGTCAAATTTAACGACTTCACCGGTAAAGTATTCCGGCATGTCAAGTAATTTAAGTATGAATTCGGCAGCTTCTTGGGGGGCTGCCATTTTTCCGTAAGGAATTTCCTCACATAGGTTTTGCTTTTCTTCCGTAGAAAGATGTGAGTTCATTTCCGTGTCAATGGCTCCGAATAATGCGGCATTTACGGATATTTTGCTTGGCGCAAGCTCCTTTGCAAGTGCCTTTGTAAATGCATTTATACCACCCTTGGAAGCAGAATATGCCGCTTCGCATGAGGCTCCGCAAATGCCCCATACCGAAGAAACATTTATTATTTTTCCGCTTTTTTCATGTACCATATAAGGAACTGTTAAGCGGCATGTATTAAATACGGAAGTAAGGTTTGTGCTGATTACTTTATTCCAGTCGGCAGGTGTCATATCGGTAAGAAGTCCGACATAGGATATGCCTGCATTATTTATCAGGGTGTCTATTCTGCCGGATGCTTTTATTACTTCATTTATAAAATCCTGCACATAATCGTAATCTGATATATCGCCTGATGATTTTATACACTTAATATTTCTCTTGGTGATATATTTATATACTTTGTCCAGTCTGTCCGTACTTTTGTGACAGGTTATGGCAATCAAATCATATTTTCCTGAATCAGCCAGTGCATATGCTGTCTTTTCTCCTATTCCGCGTGAGGCTCCCGTAATAATTGCTGTTTTCATAAATCCTCCTAAACAAAATGTGACAAAACGGTTAAATTTATTCTAGCACATCATGAAACTGTTGAAAATAAGAAATAGTAATGATATACTGAAAAAAGTATTTCTTAGGAGGAGAGTCATGAGGAAGAAGAAAAGCGCAGCAGGGATATTTTTTTCCATGTTTTTGAGAGCAGTTGTTGTAATTCTTGCCATTGTAATCGTTGCATTGGGAGTTGCCATAATAAGACAGGTTGTTAAATCGGGTGATAATAAAAATACGGAGGAGCCTTCTGTGGATGAAAGCATTCTTGCAGGTGAAGATGATGACCATCTGCTTACGGCTGACGGAACGGAAACAGACACCACTTCGGGAGATGACGGTGCTGCAACGACAGAGCTTTCTACGAATAGAAAAATAGAGGTTTTAAACGGAACTACAACAAGCGGTCTTGCCGGTCATTGGAAAGACACTTTGACAAGTAACGGATACACAAATGTAGATGCACATAATTATTATATGCACCTTGAAACAACAAAGATAGTTGCCGTATCTGACGGAGTCGGACAGGACCTGCTTCAATATTTCCCGGGAGCAGAGTATGAGGTCGGAACACTTACGTCAAACGATACTGATGCACCGCTTGACGGAGTGGAAATATTTATAATAATCGGTGAGAGTGACGACGTGCTTTCAGGACAGTAAAAACTGAAATAAATTTAATAAATAAAATGAAAAGGTTTCATACTATGTGTGAAGCCTTTTTTGTTTGTAAAATAATGCTTTAATTGTGTTTGGGTGGTGAAAATTATGTATGTTAAAAAGAAGATTACCACTTCGTTAAAAATACTTGCCGGAACTGCACTAATGGCAGTGTCGGTTAATTCGTGTTTTGATGAGATGGGTGTGGTGACGGGAGGACTTACAGGAGTTGCGATTGTGATAAGCCATGTTACGAATGGAGCTGTGCCCGTCTGGCTGACAAACCTCGTAATAAATATCCCATTATTTCTGGTGGGAATGAGGGTGCTGAAAAGAGCCGGCATGAAGCTTGCCCTCTTTGGAGCAACGGCGCTCACTGTATTTTTGGGAGTGATACCCCGTCTTGATATTCTTACGGAGGATATTCTGGTAAATATTATTCTGGGAAGCTTTCTGATGGGAACGGGACTGGGGCTTGTGTTTTCTGCTGAGGCTTCTTCGGGCGGGACGGACCTTATGGCAACCATTATAAACAGAAAAATTAAATATTTGACCGTTCCTAAGGCACTTGCTATAATAGATGCCGTGGTTGTGATACTCGGTGCCGTGGTGTTCGGACCGGAAACTGCCGTATATGCCCTGATTGCAATATTTATAATTACAAAGGTTGCAGATTATATTACGGAAGGACCGGACAGGGCAAAGCTTGTAAGTATAATATCTGAAAAAAGTGATGAAATTGCCGGATATATTTTAAAAGAACTGGAGCGGGGGGCATCTTCCATACCTATTAAAGGGCTGTTTACTAAAAGCGAGAGAAACATGATATTTTGCATAGTTTCTGCTAAGGAAGTTGTCAAAATAAAGGAAAAGTTGTATAAAATTGACCAAAATGCAATATGCTTTGTTGAAGATGTAAGAGAAGTTTTTGGTGAAGGTTTCACAAATTACAAACTATAAAAGGCTCCGTTTCGGCATATTTTTAGGCGATTTTAATATAAAATTTTTTGCAATATACAAAATATACAAAAGATTTTTTTCTAATTTATGCAATAGTAATATGGTTTTAAATTGTGAAATGAGTTAAAATGACCACAGTGAATAAAGAACGCAATTAGCTTTCAAGGAGGATTTAAAATGGCTAGTTTATCACTCAAAAATATCTATAAAATTTATCCTAATGGCTTCAACGCTGTTAAGGACTTCAACCTTGAAGTAGAGGACAAGGAGTTTATCATCTTTGTAGGACCTTCAGGATGCGGAAAGTCAACCACACTTCGTATGATTGCCGGACTTGAAGATATCAGTTCAGGTGAATTATGGATTGGTGACAAGATGGTTAATGATGTAGAGCCTAAGGACAGAGATATCGCGATGGTATTCCAGAACTACGCTCTGTATCCACATATGTCAGTTTATGATAACATGGCATTCGGACTTAAGCTCAGAAAGGTATCAAAGGAAAAGATTGATAAGCAGGTGCATGAAGCTGCTAAGATTCTTGACATTGAGCATTTACTTGACCGTAAGCCAAAGGCTTTATCAGGTGGTCAGAGACAGAGAGTTGCTATGGGACGTGCTATCGTTCGTGAGCCAAAGGTATTCCTTATGGACGAGCCACTTTCCAACCTTGATGCAAAGCTCAGAGTTCAGATGCGTGTTGAGATTTCAAAGCTTCATCAGAGACTTCAGTCAACTATCATTTATGTAACACATGACCAGACAGAGGCTATGACTCTTGGTACAAGAATAGTTGTTATGAAGGACGGAATCATCCAGCAGGTTGATACACCTCAGAACTTATACGATCATCCTACAAATCTCTTCGTTGCAGGTTTCATGGGAATGCCTCCTATGAACTTCATCGATTGCAAGGTTGTTAAATCCGGAGCAGACGTTTTACTTATGTTTGGTTCACACTCAATCAAAGTTCCAGAAGCAAAGGCTGCTAAGCTTGTTGCAGGTGGCTTTATTGACAAGGAAGTTGTACTTGGTATTCGTCCTGAAGATATTCATGACGAGCAGCTCTTCATTGAGTCTTCACCAGAAAGCGTTATAGATGCAAGAATTAACATCTATGAAATGCTTGGCGCTGAAGTATACTTATATTTCACTATCGACCAGTTCGATATTACTGCAAGAGTAAATGCACGTACAACAGCAAGACCTGGCGATACAGTACAGTTCGCATTTGACTTAAGCAAGATACATATCTTCGATAAGGAAACAGAAGAGGTCATTGCAAACTAGTCCTTGACAGATTTGGAACAAAATTACAAATTTGTGAAAGCAGTGTGAAAAAAAGAAGGAAATGCATAAAAATATGCATTTCCTCTTTTTTTTATTTTGAAATTCTGTTAAAATCTTAATAGGTTGCAGTTCTGTATCTTGAATGGGGGATGTTTTGGACTGTGGGAAGGTATTTATTGTGAAGTTAGAATAGGAGTGATCAAATGATATCAAATCAGATTTTGCAGGATACTATTATGGGGATAAAGGCTATTACTAAGACTGATATAATAGTAATGGACACTGAAGGAAAGTATGTTGCAAAAACAATAGAAGGAAGTGTAGAAAATTACGAGGAAGCTGCAGCGGCATTTGCAGAATCTCCGGCAGAAAGCCAGTCGTTGCTCGGTTTCCAGTTTTTTAAGGTAAATGACGATAAGCAGGTTGAGTATGTCATTTTGGCAAAGGGTGATAATGATAATACATATATGGTTGGAAAGATGGTGGCTTTTCAGCTCCAGAATCTTCTTGTTGCCTATAAAGAAAGGTTTGACAAGGATAACTTTATCAAAAACCTCCTCTTAGACAATCTGCTTCTTGTTGACATATATAACAGGGCAAAGAAGCTCCATATAGATACTGATGTAAAGAGAATAGTTTTTATAATTGAAACAAAGAATGAAAAGGACAACAATGCTCTTGAGACTGTAAGAAATCTTTTTTCGGCAAAGACCAAGGATTTCATTACTGCGGTTGACGAGAAAAATATTATTCTTGTAAAAGAAGTAAAGGCAAATGAAACATATGATGATTTGATGAAGACGGCAAAGGTTATTGTAGATATGCTTAATACCGAAGCAATGTCTTCAGTGCATGTGGCATTTGGTACTATTGTCAATGAAATTAAAGAGGTTTCACGTTCTTATAAAGAAGCAAAGATGGCACTGGATGTAGGGAAGATTTTCTACAGTGATAAAAACATTATTGCATACAATAATCTGGGAATAGGCCGTCTTATTTACCAGCTTCCTATACCTTTATGCAGAATGTTTATAAAAGAAATATTTGAGAACAAATCTCCTGATGATTTTGATGATGAGACTCTTACAACCATAAATAAATTCTTTGAGAACAGTCTCAATGTGTCAGAAACTTCAAGACAGCTTTATATTCACAGAAATACGCTTGTATACAGATTGGATAAAATACAGAAGGCAACCGGGCTTGATTTAAGGATTTTTGAGGATGCAATTACCTTTAAGATTGCGCTTATGGTTGTAAAATACATGAAATACATGGAGTCTTTGGATTTCTAATCATGCTCCATGATACGGAAGGATAGATGAAATGATTAAGTTAGAACATGTAAGTATGAAATATCCTGCGGGGACAGTTGCACTTAATGATATTAACATTAACATTGAAAAGGGCGAGTTTGTCTTCATAGTGGGAAGCAGTGGCTCGGGAAAGACTACATTAATCAAATTATTACTTAAGGAAATAAATCCTACGAAGGGAAATATCCAGGTGGCAGGATATGATTTCTCAAAGCTAAAACCGAGACAGGTGCCTAAGATGAGAAGGAAAATTGGGGTTGTATTCCAGAATTTCAGACTCCTTAAGGACAGAACGGTATATGAAAATGTGGCTTTTGCACAGAGAGTTATAGAGACACCTACAAGATACATCAGAAGACAGGTGCCGGCAATGCTTACACTTGTAGGTCTGGCAGACAGATACAAAGCGTATCCTAAGCAGCTTTCGGGAGGCGAACAGCAGAGAGTTGCACTTGCCAGGGCCCTGGTAAATAAGCCTGAAATTATTCTGGCGGACGAGCCTACCGGAAATCTGGACCCCAAAAATTCATGGGAGATAATGAACATGCTGGAGGAGATTAATGCCAAAGGTACTACGGTAGTTGTGGTTACACATAATAAAGAAATTGTTAATGCCATGAAGAAGAGGGTTATTACTCTTAAGAAGGGCGTAATAATAAGTGATGTACAAAAGGGTGGATATATAGATGAGGATTAGTTCAGCTTGGTATAGTTTTAAACAGGGTATAAAAAATATCAGAAGAAATCTGATATTTTCACTTGCTTCTGTGGGAACTATAGTATCATGTTTGTTTTTATTTGGATTATTTTATTGTATTCTCGTAAATTTTGATTCGGCAATGCAGGAAATTGAAAGTTCAATTTCTATTTCCGTATTCTTTGAGGATGGTATAAGCGAGGAAAACATTACACTTATAGGTGAGCAGATAAGGACCAGGGATGAGGTAAATACCCTTGATTTTGTCTCGGCTGATGAAGCATGGGAGAAGTTTGCTAATGAAACATATGATGACCCGGAGGCCGCAATGGAGGCTTTTGGTGATGACAACCCTCTTGCCAATTCAGCATCATATACAATTACTTTGAAAGATGTAAGCAAGCAGGCAGAGTTTGTAAACTTCCTTCAGGGGCTTGCGGGAGTAAGAAGCGTAAAAAGCTCAGAATATACTGCCGACAGTATCTCAGCTCTTAATACGATTGTTGGTTATGTTTCAATCGGAATTATTGTAATTCTTCTTTTGGTATCAATCTTTCTTATCAGTAATACAATTACAATAGGTATTACTGTTCGTAAGGATGAGATTGCCATTATGAAGCTTATCGGAGCAACAAATTATTTTGTAAGGGCACCGTTTATTGTTGAAGGTGTGCTTATAGGACTTGTCGGCTCTGTAATACCTGTTGCTCTATTATATTATATTTATGATATGGTTATTAATTATGTAGTAGGAAGATTTGCTATTCTTCAAAGCCTGTTTTCGTTTATACCGGCAAATGAGCTGTTTAGCGTTCTGGCACCGGTATCACTTCTTATAGGTGTCGGAATTGGTTTCCTGGGAAGCTGGCTTACTACAAGGAAGCATCTGAAGGTGTGAAAGGGGAGACTGCCGTTTATGAAGTTAATTCGGACAGCAGCTATGGTAATATTATCATTTCTGATAATATTACCTATTGTTTTTGATGTAAATGCAGAACAGAATGTTGAATCTTCAGAGGAAACTACAGTTTCTTCAGAGGATACGGTTGTTCCTGTTGAGGAAACTACTCCTGAGGAGCATACAACTGTGCCTGAAGATAATACAACTGCTGCCACAGAGGAGTCTGGCTCCACAGGAGCAACTTCCGGCACAACGGGAGGCGCTTCCGGCTCGATGGATGAAATAAATCAGGAAAAAGAGGAACTTATATCAAAGAAGGAGGAAGCTCAGAATCTTCTGGACAGTCTGAATGAAGACAGGACGGACATAGTGACTTCCGCACAGCTTATTGATGAAAAGATTACTGAGTATCAGGAAATTATTTCGGACATTGAGAAACAGGAGGAAGAACTTGAAAAAGAGATAGAGACTCAGGAAAAACTTCTGGAAGAAGCAAAGGCAGAAGAAAGTAAGCAGTATGAGGCAATGAAGGCAAGAATACAGTTTGCCTATGAGAGTGGTAATTATTCATATATTGATGCTTTTATGAATGCAACTAAATTTTCTGATGTGATAAATCATGCAGAGTATGTGTCTCAGGTTTCTGAATATGATGCTAATGAGCTATACAGACTTATTGAAATCAGAGAGGGTGTTGCCAATAAACAGCAGCTGCTTGATTTGAAAAGTGGAAATCTGGAAGATTTAAGGGCTGAGTATCAGGAGGATACTGAAGCTCTTCAGATTCTCTGGGAAGGCAAGCAGACGCAGATAGAAAATTATGATAAAAATATAACCAGCATGGAAGAAGAGATAGAGAAGCTTGATAAGGACGAAGAGGCTCTTGATGCAAGGATAGCCGCTTTGGAAAATCAGTCAAACAATGTAATTATCATTTCCGGAAATTTTGACGGCGAATTTGCATGGCCTATGCCTATGAGTACAAATATTACGTCATATTTTGGTCCGAGGTCAAGACCTACCGCAGGCGCAAGCTCATACCACAGGGGAATAGATATTGCATGTCCGCAGGGAAGTAATGTTATTGCTTCGGCAGATGGTGTGGTAATGTATGTAGGTTATATGTCTTCGGCAGGAAATGCAGTGCTTGTAAATCACGGTGGCGGTGTGGTTACATGTTATTATCATCTTTCTGCATTTAATTGCAGTGTAGGAGATTCTGTGGTACAGGGACAGGTGATTGCATATTCCGGTAATACAGGGGTTTCAACAGGACCACATCTGCACTTTTCTATAAGGATAAATGGTCAGTATGTGGACCCGCTGTCATATTTCTGATATGGAATAAGAGATTTTTATTGACTGGTATATTTAATGTGTATTTATGATATATATTTAAGAATGTAATTGTGCATAAAGGCAGGCGTACCGGAATTAAATGTCTTGTGTGAAAGGGGCTTATGTTTATGAAATTTAACGGTAAAAAATCAATGGCACTTATAATTGTAATGGCTCTTGTTTTGTCGTTTATGACGGGCTGCACTGATAATGGCTCAGTGCATACCAATACAACAGAAATAGGCGGCAACTCAAATGCGGATAATAGTGGTGCAGAGTTTGACGTCCTATCAAATGACGCTGCTGAAAAAGCTGAAGAGATTGAGAGCTATATCGACAATTATTTTTATTTTGACGAGGATGTTGAGTCACGCGAGGAGTCTTATTATGACGGAATAATGGCAGGTCTGGATGATCCTTATTCTGTATACTACACACCTGAAGAATATCAGGAGCTTTTGGAAGAGGATGAAGGTGAGTATGTAGGAATCGGAGCCACCGTATCAAAGGATATGGAGACAAATGAGGTCTATATTGTAAAACCTATCATAGGAAGCCCTGCTGAGGCTGCTGGACTTAAGCCTCAGGACGTATTTGTCGAGATTGACGGTGTAGAAATTACGGCAGATATGGAGCTTGAAGAAGTAGTTGACATGATAAGAGGTGAAGAAGGCACTACCGCACATATAAAGATTTATCGTGAAGGTGAAACGGACTATCTGGATTTTGAAATAGTAAGACAGCAGGTAGAGAATGTAACCGTAGCTTATGAAATGCTTGAAAATAATATCGGATATATTCAGGTAGACCAGTTTATTATGAATACTCCTGAACAGTTCAAGGCTGCTCTGGATGATTTGGAGTCTCAGGGAATGACTTCTCTTATTGTTGACATGAGAAATAATCCGGGCGGACTTCTTACTGCAGTTACTGAAATGTGTGATTATATTATTGAAGATGGTGTAATTGTTTATACTGAGGATAAATATGGAAATGTGATTAACACATGGGAAACTGAGGATGATGAATCGCTTGATATCCCTATGGTGGTGCTTGTAAATGGTGACAGTGCCAGTGCATCAGAGATTTTCACGGGCTGTATGAAGGATTACGGCAAGGCAACTATTGTCGGAACAACTACTTACGGTAAAGGAATTGTGCAGTCACTCTTCCCGTTATCCGATGGCTCGGCAATTAAGCTTACCATTGCAAAATACTTTACACCTAATGGCTCGGACATTCATGAAAAGGGCATTGAGCCTGACATTGAAGTGGATTTACCTGATGAACTGAAAACTGAAATTGAAATAAGCCACGAGGAAGACACTCAGCTTCAGGCGGCAATTGAGGTGTTGTGTGAATAGTCGGTATATGAAATAAAGTACGTGAAATGAATCCGATGAAGGGGTATTTGACGGACTGGAAGTATGTACCGGATATGCATGTGATGTTTTAGAAAATATATTTATAAGTTGCATTATGACAAGAAAATTTTGAGTATTTTACAACTAACGAAGGAGAAAACTATGGACAGAGAATTGATTATCGTTCTGGATTTCGGCGGTCAGTATAATCAGCTGATTGCAAGGCGTGTAAGAGAGTGTAATGTGTATGCTGAAGTTCACCCGTATACGCTTAGTCTGGAAAAAATTAAGGAGATGAATCCAAAGGGGATTATCTTTACCGGTGGGCCTGACGTCGTTTATGCCGAGGAATCCCCAAGATACAGCAAAGAAATTTACGAGGCAGGAATTCCGATACTGGGTATCTGTTACGGCTCCCAGCTTATGGCATATACGCTTGGCGGAAAGGTTGAATCGGCTCCTGTAAGTGAATATGGAAGAACTGAGGTTGAGATTGATGACTCTGATTCGCTTATCTTTAAAGGGATTGATAAAAAGACAATATGCTGGATGAGTCATACTGTTTATATAGCGGAGGCACCTGAAGGATTTAAGGTGACAGCGCATACACCTGTATGTCCTGTAGCTGCCATGGAGTGTCCTGAGAGAAAGCTTTATGCAACGCAGTTCCACCCTGAGGTAATGCATACGCAGCAGGGTAAGGAAATGATAAAGAACTTTGTATATAATGTATGTGGTTGTAGTGGCGACTGGAAGATGGATTCCTTCGTTGAAACAACCATACAGTCGCTCAGAGAGAAAATCGGGAACGGCAAGGTGCTTTGTGCTCTTTCAGGTGGTGTTGATTCTTCTGTTGCGGCAGTGCTTTTATCAAAGGCTGTTGGAAAGCAGCTCACATGTGTTTTTGTAGACCACGGTCTGCTGCGTAAGAATGAAGGGGACGAGGTTGAAGCGGTATTCGGACCAGAGGGTCCTTATGATTTGAATTTTATCCGCGTGGATGCCGCCGAGCGTTTTTATTCAAAGCTCGCAGGCGTAACCGAGCCTGAGCAGAAAAGAAAAATTATAGGTGAGGAATTTATACGTGTATTTGAGGAAGAGGCTCAGAAAATCGGAGCAGTTGATTACCTTGTCCAGGGAACAATCTATCCGGACGTAATTGAATCAGGCCTCGGAAAATCTGCAACTATAAAATCTCATCATAATGTAGGCGGTCTTCCTGATTATGTGGATTTCAAAGAAATTGTAGAGCCGCTCCGCCTTCTGTTTAAGGATGAGGTGAGAAAAGCAGGTCTTGAGCTCGGCATACCTGAATACCTTGTATTCCGTCAGCCATTTCCGGGTCCGGGTCTGGGAATCCGTATCATCGGTGAAGTAACGGCTGAAAAGGTTAAAATTGTTCAGGATGCAGACTTCATCTACCGCGAAGAAATAGCAAAAGCAGGTCTCGACAAAGGTCTCGGCCAGTATTTTGCGGCGCTTACCAACATGCGATCAGTAGGTGTCATGGGCGACGAGAGAACGTATGACTATGCAGTTGCACTTAGAGCGGTGAATACAAGTGATTTTATGACGGCAGAAGCTTCGGAGCTTCCGCTTGAGGTGCTGTTTAAGGTTACTAACAGAATTATAAATGAGGTGCCGGGGGTTAACAGGGTAATGTATGATTTGACCAGTAAACCACCTGGAACGATTGAGTTTGAATAGTAAACACAGCTTCAGAAACAGCGAAAACAAGCCGTTTCTGGAGCTTTTTTCTTTTCATTGATACCTATATGATACCTGTTTGGGCAGTACCGGACATATTCTGGAATACTGCAAAAGGTATTTAAGGTATTTCTATTTCTTACAAATCTTTTTCTTTTCAAAATTTCCCATTTTATAAAAATTCGTAATAATACTACGACTTTTATTACAAAATTCGGAATATCTCTCGGTTTTAATCAGCTTTTTGATAATTTATCATTTTATGTGTGGGAGAAATCAACTACCACTAAGTTGGGTAGTAACTCCTACTGTATACACCTAAAATGCAGATATAGAAACAGATATTATGGTAAGGGAGCGTATCTTGTCCCCAAAGGGAGCCAGAGAGTGCATTCTCAATCATTGGATTGGGAGGTAAGCTTTACAGAGGAGGCATGAGAACATATTGTTTGCATTTTGCCGGTGAAAGAGAACAGATAGTTTCTAAAATTGAGGCAGTGGCTACTTTATAATCTGAGCATGGAAGTAGTGTAAAAGACCATGGAGCAAAAAATAGTCCTGCAAAGGCTACTTTTCATGAAAAGATAGTCCTGCGAAGTCGAGAAGAGAACTTTGAAATGAGCTATCATATTTTGTAGAAGGCAAATTTGAGATACATACCGGTACAGCCGGGGAAAGGAGGTGAACCACCTATGGAAAAGAAAATTTTTTACAATGTTGACGAGGTGGCAGAAATGCTGTCCATATCACGTTCACACGGATACAAGATTATCCGCGAGTTAAACCATGAGCTGCAGGAAAAGGGATACAGAACCATTACGGGTAAGGTTAGCTGTAAGTATTTTGACGAGAAGTTCTATGGTTTGCAGACAGCTTAAGGAAGGAGAGTGAAGAAAATGGCTGCTTACAAGGATGAAGAGAGGGGAACATGGTATGTTTCCTTTCATTACAATGATTGGACAGGCAAGAACAGAAGGAAGCTGAAAAGAGGATTTAAGACCCGTAAGGAGGCACTGGAGTGGGAGCAGAAGTTCCGACTCCAGCAGGCAACCAGCCTGGATATGGATTTCGGTTCCTTTTACAGGATTTATGAGGATGACCTCAAGCCAAAGCTGAAACTGAATACCTGGAAAACGAAGGATACCATATTTCGAAACAGGATTTTGCCTTATTTCAAGGATAAGAAGATGAATGAAATCAGTCCGGCTGACATTATTAAATGGCAGAATGCGATTATGAAGCTTAAAACACCGGATGGAAAGCCGTTTAAGCCCACTTATCTGAAAACCATTCAGTCGGAGCTTTCGGCACTGTTCAACCATGCCATAAGATTTTATAATCTGCCGGATAATCCCGTGAAGAAAGCCGGAACCATCGGAAAGGGAAAAGCGGATGAAATGGAATTCTGGACGGAGGAGGAATATCTGAAATTTATAGAACAGGTAAAGGATAAATCCGTATCCTATTATGCGTTTCAGGTGCTTTACTGGTGTGGTTTAAGAAGTGGAGAACTGCTTGCGCTTACTGCAGCAGATATTGATGTGGAGGGTAAGGTGATACACATTAATAAATCCTACCAGAGAATTGACGGAGAGGATATCATCACCGATCCGAAGACACCGAAAAGCAGGCGGGATATTGTGATGCCGGATTTTCTGGCTGAGGAAATGAAAGAATATCTTTCAAGTCTGTATGGTTTTACAAGGGACAACAGGATATTTATGATTACCAAATCTTATCTGCACAAGGAAATGACCAGAGGCGCAAAAAAGGCAGGCGTAAAGCGTATTACAATTCACGGATTAAGACATTCGCATATTTCATATCTGATTAACAGAGGCTTTTCGGCAGTTGCCATTGGGAACAGGGTAGGACATGAAAGCCAGAGTATTACGTTTCATTACGCCCATATGTTTCCAACGGAACAGCAGGAGATGGCTGCGGTACTTAACCGTGAATTTTGTGAAAGAACAGGAAGTTTGGAGAAGGGAGATGATGTTAAATGAGCAACATTCATAAATATCCTACCATAAGTTTCCGTATATCTGACAGGGACAGAAGGGAAATTGAAGCAAGGATAAAAGCAAGCGGGATGCTTAAAAAGGATTATTTTATCCGCTCCTGCATTTATAACAGGATATGTGTGGTGGGTAAGAAAGAAACGGTTTACCGGCTTGTGGAATGCGTAAGGCAGATGCAGGAGGATATGCATATTCTGGCTGATGAACTATATAGGGATGGACGGATAAAAGGAAAATGTTCTCCCGTGGACTGCAGAGAATATGATGATCTGGATGAACTTGCATTTGATTATGTTGCAATGTTAAATGCTGTCATTGCAGTGCTCGACGGAGCAAAATATCTGTGGGAAAACACGGATGAAAAACAGCCCCATGCATAAACACAGGGCTGTAAGCCATAGGCAAAAGCAGAGCCTTTGCTATATGTACTTCGCAACTACAGTATAACAGAAGGCTCCGCAAATTTACAGAATAATTTTAGCGGAGGAAGAACATGGAGGAACAAACACAACTTAAGATGATACAGCTGTCACAGGTGGAAACACAGACGGTCAGATGGCTGTGGTATCCATTTATCCCATATGGAAAACTCACAATTATACAGGGTGATCCGGGAGACGGAAAATCAACTTTTATATTAAATATAGCCGCAATGCTGTCGAAAGGACAGGGATTTGATGCTGACATGGAGCAGGGAAATCCCGTGAATGTCATATATCAGACGGCAGAGGACGGACTTGCAGACACGGTAAAGCCACGACTGGAGTCAGCCGGTGCGGACTGCACCAGAATATCTATCATAGATGAGAGTGAAAAGTCAGTATCCATGACAGATGACAGACTGGAGCAGGCAATCAGAAAGGAAAATGCAGGGCTTCTGATATTAGACCCGATACAGGCATATCTTGGTTGTGGTACGGATATGAACAGGGCAAATGAGGCAAGGGAAATGACCAAGAAGCTTGGGAGCATCGCAGAGAGGACAGGCTGTGCCATTGTTCTCATCGGTCACATGAATAAGGGCTCCGGTGCAAAGGCGGCATACAGAGGTATGGGTTCCATTGACTTTTATGCCGTGGCACGAAGTGTATTGCTTGTGGGCAGAATTGAAGGTCAGCCAAACATGCGTGCCGTGGTTCAGATAAAGAATAACCTCTCGGCATTCGGACATTCCAAGGCATTTGAGCTGACGGAGGAAGGCTTCCGGTGGATTGGAGATTATGAAATATCTGCTGACGAGATTCTTGGCGGCATAGCACCCAAAGCATGCAAGCTTGACATGGCAAAGCAATTTCTTCAGGAACTTGCGGATTCCAAGAGCCTGATAATGAGTAATGAAATTCTTGAACTGGCGGCGCAGGAAGGAATTTCAAAGAGAACACTGGAAACCGCAAAAAAGGAGCTTGGAATTAAGGCAAAGCGGATTAATGGAAGCTGGTATTGGGATCTGCACAAAGATGAATAAAGTTACACCGCAACATTGCAGAGTGTCAGACTTTGCATTCTTAGACTGCAAGGTTGCAAAATACAAAGACACTGCGATGTTGCGGCCTTAAACCGGAAAGGAAGGATTATTATGACAACATTTGAGAAACTGGGAATTGAATATAAAGAGTATGACGGATTGCTGTATCCTGTTTTATCCGTAAGTGAGGAAGCTGTTAAGCCGATTCATATAGGAAAATATGGACGAATGTGGATTGAGTTTATGAAAACGGAACATCCGGACAGATACAGAAATCTTGTGAGGTTCGGACGACTGTGGGATAAGGTAGCAGAGATTGATGAGGAGGCATATGAGCTGTTGGAGGCAATCGAAAGTAAGTGGTTGAGCAGTCATAAGCCAAAGAACAGGCAATCGTTTTGGGAGATGTATCAGTTGCGGACACAGGCGAGGTTGATGGCAGAGGAGGCTGTACTGCACCAGGTGATAAGGCAGTATCATTAAGCGTCGGAATATCCGTTTATAAAAGGTGCGACAAAAGGGAGTCAAAATGCAAAAGGTGCGTCAAAAAGTGGAGTCAGAAACTAAAAGGTGCTCCACAAAGTGGCGCACCTGTGCTCGGAGTATTTTATGAGGTGCGTCACATTTTGACTCACCTTTTGAAAAAGTGCGTCATTTTTTGGAGTACTTTTCATAAAAGTGCGTCACTTTTTGACACACCTATATGAAGATATGCAGATATATATTATCCTCGGAGAGCCCCCGATGTTTTGGCTTGCCAAAACTGCTAGGGGGTTATCATCTGTGGCGGAGCAAAGATGATAACAGCATCTCCGGGAGAAGTTACAGATAAGGAGGAGTTGCATGGGAGATATTTCTTATGTCGCTCATGTGAGCAATGGGAAAAGTGCAATTACCACGAAACGAAAACTGGAAGGAGTGGCAAAGCACAATCTCAGGAAATATAAATCCGACGAGTACAGTGCAGAAAATATTATGCTGCTGTACGGAACGGAAAATTTGGTGAAGGATGTTAAAAAGGTATATCATGATGAATTTGACCGGGTTCTGAAGGAATACAATGACAAACAGACCAGAAAAGACAGAAAGATTTCAGATTATTATGAATATGTATCCGAGAAGTCACAGGATATGGCGGTGGAGATTATCTTTCAGGTGGGAGACATGAAGTATTGGCAGAAACATGGGGACAACAAGGTTTTTATGAAAAGAATCTTCAAACTGCTGCTGGATGAGTTACGGGATAGAATGCCGGATTTTAAGGTAGCAAATGCAGTCATCCATTTTGATGAAGAAAGTCCACATATGCATGTGGTCGGTGTACCTGTTGCAGCGGGATTTAAGAAGAGTCTGCGTAAACAGGTGTCAAAACGCTCTGTGTTTACACCATATACGCTGTCAAAGGTTCTTCAGGGAGATTTGCGTGAATTTATTAATCAGAAAGTATCGATTGTTTTCGGAGAACAGATAAGAGAGAAATCGAAAGGTAGAAATCACGATCTGACTGTTGCGGAGTACAAGGTTGCAAAGGAAACGGAGAAATTGGAACTTCTGGGAGATGATATTGACAGGAAGGAGAAGAGTCTTACTGATATAAAGAGTTCGATAGAGCTTCAGAGTGCAATCCTTGATTATACGAAGGATGAGTTGGAGGAAAAACAGCATCAGGCAGACAGGGCGATAATGGTTCTGGAACAGATGAAGAGGTTTGTTGGAATGTTTCATCTGCTTGCACCCACCATAGAAGAATATGCAACTGCCGTGGAAAGGAACGGCAGACTTGATGCCGGTAACAGTTTCAGGGGGATACTTTATGAACTTGGAAAACTGTTAGAGCGGTTTAAAGAACTGATAAAGGAAGGTTTGTGCTGGTTCCCGAGACTGATGAGGTGGAAAACTTCCGTTGGTGAGGTTGCACCTGTATTTCGGGATACGGATAACGGGTACAGCTACTCCGTATGCGGATATATGAATGTGGAAACGAAGGTGCAGTATTCAAAGGAAGACTTACAGTTTGAGATAAGTGCAGAAATGCGTGTAGGAACCATGGAAACGCTGGATGCCAATATAGAGGCTATGGAAAGAGATTTGGCTGAGATATTGAGGCTTAGCGGAGAACAGGAAAGGCTGTGGAAAGCTTATGAAGATTGGAAGGGGAGGTAGATAGGAGACGTGGGGATGAGGAACTCTGCTTAGAGGAGAGCTCATCCCTTTTTAGACGAATTTTATACGGCATATGATTCACCCAGGAGTCGGCTCGAAACGGACGACCTCGAAACGGACGAAACGGACTCGAAATGGAATTTAGTTAGTCAAACAGATAATAAAGTGTGAGAACTCACAAATAATTATCAAAAAGTACTTGCCTTATTGATTATGGTATGATAATATATAAAACAAACATATGTTTTATTTTCGGAGGGCGCAATGAAAATTAGTTATAAGAAATTATGGAAACTGTTGATAGACAGAGATATGATGAAAAAAGATCTTGCCGAAAAGGCAGGAATAAGCAATGCATCCATTGCTAAACTTGGACGAAATGAAAATGTCAATACGGACATTCTGCTTAAGATATGTGTCGCACTTGGATGTGATGTAGCAGATATTCTGGAAATTGTTCCTGACGAATCGGAGTGAGTGAAGTGGACAGACTGACTAAAGAACAACGTCATAAAAATATGAAGAATATTAAGTCGAAGGATACTTCCATAGAGTTGAAGCTTCGAAAGGAATTATGGAAACGTGGATACCGGTATAGAAAGAATTATGCAGGATTGCCCGGTAAGCCGGATATTGTACTTACTAAATATAAAATAGTCATTTTCTGTGACAGTGAATTCTTTCACGGAAAAGACTGGGAAGTGCTGAAACCACAATTGGAAAAAGGAAAAAACGCAGAGTTTTGGATTGAAAAGATATCAAAAAATCAACAGCGTGATGATGATATAAACAAGCAGCTTCAGTTTTTGGGATGGACTGTTATACGTTTCTGGGGAAAGGATATTATGAAGAACACGGAAGAGTGTGTACGGGTAATAGAAGAAGCTATATTTGAACAGAAATATGATGATTACGATATTGAAACAGAGGAGATTTCACATGTATAAATCAATAGACTTATTTGCCGGTATCGGTGGAATTAGAAAAGGTTTTGACAGAGCATTTGGAAAGAAGATTAAGACGGTGTTTGTAAGCGAATGGGATGAATTTGCACAGAAGACTTACAAAATGAATTACCGTGATAAATTTGATATTGCAGGTGACATTACCAAAATAGATGAAAAAGAAATTCCTGAATTTGATATCTGTCTTGCAGGATTCCCGTGTCAGGCATTTTCACTTGCCGGAAAGCGCATGGGCTTTGATGATGATTACAAGGGCTTATGTAGAGGAACCTTGTTCCAGGATGTTGTGAGGATATGTGATTTTCATAAACCTAAAGTAATTTTTTGTGAAAATGTAAAGGGTCTTACCATCCATGACAGGGGAAGGACTTTTATGGTTATCAAGAAAGCTTTTGAACAAATAGGTTACACCGTGTATGACAAGGTACTGAACAGTAAGGATTTTGGTGTTCCTCAGAATAGAGAACGTATATACATTGTTGCATTCCGAAATGATATCGACAGTAGCGGGTTTAAGTTTCCTGAACCTACAAATCCGGATACCTGTATCAGGGACATTATGGAAGAGAATGAGGTTAGTGTGAAGTATTATCTTTCAACGGTATATATTGATACTTTAAAAAAACATAAAGCACGTCACGAAGCGAAGGGTAACGGTTTCGGATATGAGATAAGAGATCTAGACGGTAAGGCAGGCGCGATTGTATGTGGGGGAATGGGTCGTGAAAGAAATCTGATTATTGATAAGCGGCTGACAGATTTTACGCCTGTTACACACATAAAGGGGGAAGTCAACAGAGAGGGAATCCGAAAGATGACACCAAGAGAGTGGGCAAGGTTGCAGGGATTCCCGGATGATTTTAAGCTTGAATTGGCAGACACACATTTGTACAAGCAGTTAGGAAATAGTGTAACGGTTAATGTTATTGAGGCAATAGCCAAAGAGATAAGGAAGGTGTTAGAGAATGGCAAATAAAGATGGAAGAATGTCAGGAAACAAAGGCGAATGGTCAGAATTATATGCATTTATGAAGCTTCTCAGTCAGGGCAGAGTATATGCGGCAAATGAGAAGGTTGAAAAAATTGATGAAGTATATTATCCAATTCTGAAGATTATGAGAGAAGAAACAAAGGGTGAAGTTGTTGATTATGTGATTCAGGATAATCAAATCAGCGTTGAAATCCAGTCTAATAAAATTATATCTGTTGACAGAACTGAAATGGAGAACCAGGCAAATAAGCTGTTAAAAGAAATAGCCAGTCATAGCGGAAGCTTTGAATTAGAGGAAATCGCTAATTTTGCAAATGGCATAAAAGTTACAAAGATAAAGGCTCCGTCTACTGATACAACGGATATTTCCATGCAAATCGAGGATATACATACAAACTTTATTCGAAATGTAGGATTTTCCATTAAGTCAGAGGTTGGCAATCCGCCTACATTACTGAATGCAGGACTTACAACGAACTTTATTTACAAAGTTACGGGAATATCAATGGAACAGGCTGAAGAAATTAACGCAATCGAGACCAGAACCAAGATTAAGGATAAAATGTCAAAAATAGCTGAGCTTGGCGGCAAAATTCAGTATTGCGGAATGAACCATGACGGATTCAAGAGAAATCTGATAATGGTAGACAGCAGTATGCCTGAGATTATCGGAAACATGTTGTTATATTTCTATACAGAGGATGTCAAGGACTGTGATAAGCTTGTAGATATGCTTGGAGACAGAGATCCTCTTGGATATGGCGATCCGATGATGTATACATATAAATTCAAAAAATTCCTGTGTTCCTGCGCATTGGGAATGAAACCTGCAAAGCCTTGGGATGGCTTGGATGAAGCAAACGGTGGCTACATTATTGTGAAGGCAGACGGAGAGATACTTGCTTATCACATATACAACCGAAACTTTTTTGAGCAGTATTTGTTGGATAATACATATCTTGAAAGAGCATCTACAAGCAGGCATGAATATATGAGTTTGTACGAGGAAAATGGAGAGATGTTTATTAAGCTGAATCTTCAGATAAGGTTTAGGTAGGAGGATTATGGAATATTTTTCTGTGAGAAACAAATTAATTAATGATAACCATAATCAGCTGAATAAAACGAGTATGACATTAAGAGAACGTATATGGGCAGTATTCTATAAAGAAGAATATGATGTATACGACCCTCTTGAGTACTCGGGATATACAACTGGCATTGAGGACATGATGATTGAAATGGGGGTTCAGTACGAATTTCCTAACACGAGGAATGCTAAAAATAGAAATGCTGATAATCTGCATAAATGTGTTGTTCAATGTGGAGCTATATGGTATCGAATATATGATTTTGTTGAAAAATATCTGAGACTTAAAGATAAAGATACACAAAAAAGGCTGAGTAGTGAATTCAATCGCATATTAGTGGAAGAGGTGGCTTCATATAGAATTTTAAATGGGTTGGTAGTTCCTATAATAAGCGAGGGAGAGCTTAACGCTATTTCTGAAGTCATTGAATCAGAATATGAATCCGTCGGAAGACATATGAAGAAAGCGCTGGAACTGTATTCTGATCGCCATAAGCCAGATTATGAGAATTCTGTAAAAGAATCGATAAGTGCAGTAGAGGCTATGTGTTGTATTATTACTGGCTCGGATGGAGGAACAGCAACTCTTGGAAATACGCTAAAAAAATTGAAAGAATGCGGGGTAATAATACATCCGGCTATGGAAAATGCTTTTAAGCAATTGTATGGATATACATCAGACTCGGGTGGAATACGGCATGGAAGTATTGAATTTGTTGATGTTCCAAGTGAAGATGCAAAGTATATGATGGTATCTTGTGCCTCATTTGTTAATTATCTTATGGAAAAGTGGATAAAAGTAAATAACTGAAAGTACTATTGGAGGGATTACCTGTGATATTGGAAGCGTTATTCAAAATTATATATGAAATAATAGATGACACAGTTGATGTCGATGAAATTGTTAAGAAAGAAGAGATAAAGGATGTTGATTTAACAGAATTGATACAGATAACAGATCAACAAATTACTGAGTTTCTTAATGAAAAAATATCCGATAAAGAAAAAAATAATTTAGTATTTAAAGTGTTTCAAAAATTAAAAATAGATCAATCTATTGAAGAAATAACCGATGAAGTTGAAAATGAGGAAAGAGAACAAAGAAAAAAATTGGTTCTTGACTTATTTGATAAAATTGTAGAACCAGATGAAATCGAGATTACGGATAACGATGTGTGTATTAAATACAATTTTGGTGCAAGTAGTAAATTGAAAAATAAGATTGATGAAATCAATAAATGGAATAGAGATAATGTTATAGAAACCATATCAAGGGAATTAAAAGTACCAGTAGAAAATATAACATTAGTTGATAGTGTAAGTAGTTATATTGAATTTATTAGTAATTTTGATGAAAACAACTATGTGTCAAGAGGACAGAAGAATTGTAAATTTAAGTTAGAACCATCTCTACATAGAATATATAATGATAGTTTTCAATTGCATTCTTCACAATACGAATCTGCATTTAAGCAACGTATACTATATTACGATGAAACTACAGAAAAAAAGAATGCTGAAGAATTGAGAGCATATGGGCAGCATTATGGCTTACCAACTAATTATTTGGATTTTACGGAAGCACATTTGATTTCGTTACTTTTCGCGGTTGAAGATTTTGAATATACAGATAATCATTCCATTGTATACTTTGTTGATGCGTTATCGTATAATCGTGATAATGTTAAAGCAGAAAGGAAATTGGTAGACTTTTCTGATGATGAAATGAAGGCATCTTTAGAAAGAGAGTATTCAGATAAATCATATTTTATAAGGGTTGGGAATTGCAACGAACGAATACATTTTCAAAAGGGATGTTTTTTAAGAGTTGAGCATAGAGATACACTTGATAGAATGTTTGAAAAGTATACAAAGATTGCAATAATTGATAAGGATTGTAAAGAAAATATTTTAAAAGAGTTATTTAAATTAGGTATAACTTTTGAAAACATTTATCCTGATAAGGATAACATGGTGAGAACAATAAAATTTATCAAAGAACATATGTAAGGAGAGAACAATATGCAGTTACCATTAGATGTTGAATATACAAGACCTTTAATATCTATTCAGGATATGGTGAATTTTATAGATAAAGGTGAAAGATATTTAAAGAGGGCTAGCGAAGAATTAAATGAGGAGGAAGAATTGGAATTTTTGCAAGGTATTATTTTGAGTCCGGATTACCAGAGGGAATATCGTTCAAAGGCAAAAGAGGAAAGCTCAATAATTGAATCAATTATTGTTGGAATTCCAATTCCTGAAATTTTTCTTGTAAGAACAGGTAGCAACGGAATTCAGTTGAGGCATGTTATGGATGGACAACATAGGCTGACGGCTATATATAGATTTGTAAAGGATAAGTTTGCACTGACTGAACTTGAATTATTGAAAGAAAATGAAGATTTTAAAAATAAGAAATTTTCACAATTGAGTAAGGAAATTAAGTTTAGAATTCTAAGCAGTCATTTGTCAGTGCTTGAATTTGAAGCATTTTCCAATGATGATATGGAGATTGAACTTTTTAAAAGATATAATCGTAATACTAAGCCGTTGGAAAAACACGAAATATCGATGGCAACTTTTTATTCAAAAACAAGCTTATATATAACAAATTTCCTTAACCATAATATTGAAAACCAAGATAAGGAAATGTTGGCGAAAAAACTGATAAAAATATATAATGTTACCACTGACAGAAAGAACAAACAACGTAACCATCAGGAATTATGCATTATATTTAGCATTATTAATGATGGACCTAATGTTATGTATAAAGATGGTGTAGAAATAGCTGATAAATATTTGGAAAAACAAGCAAATGCATATAAAGATGGAGAAAATAGTGACCTTCAGAAGATTAAGAATACATTTAATAAGTTTAACATGTTTGTTATAAAATTGTCTGAATTTGTTGAGTATCCATTTTCGAGTGCAATATTTAAAGGAGAGGATAAGCGGTCCGTTAAATTTCATACAGGAGTATCAATGGTTTTGGCAACAATCTTTTACTATTTTGATATAGATATGAATAGTCCATTTTTGTTAGAAGAAGTACAGGATATAATGAGAAGTAGTCCGCTTGGGGATGAAACGTACAATGCATCAAGTACAAATATGCGAAATGTTATGAATTATTTATATATAAAAAATGAAGTATTTGATAAGGAGTATAAATCGATGAAATATAAAGGAAATATTTCATCAGACATCATTGCGGTATTAAATAAGACTGAATGATAATTTTATCGAGAAGGAAATTGTAAATTTGATACCCAAATGATACCTGAAATTTTGAAAACTGAAAATAATAAAGAGAAATAGACGAGAAGACGCTGCTTTCGAAAGCAAAAATCGACTCAAACACAGGAAATAACTTAACCTGTAGGGAGTTCGAGTGACGGATAAAAATGCCGAAAACCTGTATTTATGCGGGTTTCCGGCATTTGTTTTACAAAATGGCTCTACTTTGGCTCTATTTGTGGGATAGAGTGGGAAGGAGAAAGCAAAATTATGTCATTAGGATTGAAACGTGGAACAGTACAACTTGAACCACATAATAAACAGTGGGAAGAGGTTGCTGTTCAAACAATTGAAAAATTAAAAGCTATATTAGGCGAAGATGCTATTGATATACAGCATATAGGAAGTACAGTGATACCAGCGATTAAGGCAAAGCCAATTATTGATATTGCTGTTGGAGCTGATGATTTCAATCAAGTATTGTTGCATAATGAGCAGTTGCAGCAAGAAGGAATTGTTTATCGTGGCTCGGATGTGGAACACCAGCTGCTTTATGTAATGGGTGATATGGAAAATGATACGAGGACACACCATATTCATGTTGTGAAATGGAACGGAACTGAGTGGAAGAATTACATTTATTTTAGGAATTATCTTAATTCTAATGAGAATGCGGCTTTACAGTATCAGCAGCTAAAGGAAGAACTGGAAAGAAAGTATGCAGATGATAGAATAGCTTATACCAAAGGAAAGCAGGATATGATAGATAATATCTTGAATTGTAAATAAATTGTTGACATGAGTAACTATTGGTAGTATATTTATTACCAAAATTACAAGGAGAGCATGCAAATGAATCAGAACTTACATTCAAGACGTTATATGTACATGTATTATAGACGTATTGCGTTATAAGCTTTGCAAGGTTAATGCATTGACTTATAGCCGGTAGGTCTATTAGTCTAGTGCATAAAACCAGAATGTGAGTGATGTGTTAATATATATTACATCGTAAATTGGAATTATCGCACTGGACAATGAATGTTTGGTGCGATTTTTTTGCGTGGAAGAGTGCATGGAATGAGTGACTTAATTGAATTGAAATTGGTAACAGAAAAGGAAGCAGAATCTCTGCACAGACTACAGGTAGAAGCGTTTATGCCATTATATGAAAAATATCAAGATGATGATACAAGTCCGGCAAAAGAAAGCCTGAAAAGAGTAACAGAGAAGATTATTGAGGAAAATTCAGATTTTTACTTCATTGTGTTTCGTGGAGAAAAAGTTGGGGGTGTGAGAGTCAGATGGCATCAAGGCAAAAAGGTATATGAAAATGTTAATTGGATATCTCCTATTTTCATAATTCCCAAATTTCAAAATAAAGGGATTGCGAGCACGGTGATAGAACAATTATTTGATATTTATCCAGATACAATAGAATGGCGTTTAGATACGATAAAGCAGGAAACAGGCAATTGCCATTTATACGAAAAATGCGGCTTTGTTAGAGTTGGCGAGGATATAGTAGTAAATGAAAAGATGACATTGGTTGATTATGTAAAAAGCTGTATTAGAGTACGAAGATTTGAAGAAGAGGATGCAGATGAAGTTAGCAAGCTGATTGTAAGGAATTTCTTAGAGGTCAATAGCAAGGATTATGGAATTGCAGTTATGGAGAAACTTGCAAAGGTTTATGATTCAGGGAAAGTTCTAAATATTGCCAACTATGCACATATGTATGTCTTTGAATGGAATGGTAAGATAGTTGGTACGGGATCGATTTCTAGTTTCTGGGGAAGTAAGACAGAAAGCATTTTGCTGACTATTTTTGTTTTGCCAGAATTTCATGGAAAAGGGATCGGAAGAAAAATCATAAATACATTGGAACAGGATGAGTTTTTTGTAAGAGCAACTCGTATTGAGATACCTGCATCTATTACAGCAACAGAATTTTACAGAAAATTTGGATATGATTATAAGAATGGTGTTAAGGAGTTGGATGAAGAATATCATTATAGATTGGAGAAATTTAAGGAGGCAGGACAATGAAACATTTTTTACATTTGAATGATTTTTCAAAACAGGAAATTATTCATATATTTGAATTGGCGGATAAATTAAAAGCAAATAACGAAGAATGTGATTGGCTGAAGCGGAAAACGATTGTGTTATTTTTTCCGGAAAGTAGCATTAGAACGAGAGCTTCTTTTGAAAAGGGAATAAAAATGTTGGGTGGAGATACAATTTTGTTTCCGCCGGAAACGCTTGACAAGAAAGAAGATATTAAGGATGTGATAGGATATCTTGAAAATTGGGCGGATATGGTTATTGTCCGTCACAAGGATTTGTCGTTGATAGAGTATATGGCGGAGCATTCGCATATTCCAATTATAAATGCGATGACAGCCGTAAATCATCCATGCGAGATATTAACAGATGTACTGGTATACTAAATTGGTAACACCTCGTACGGATAATATGATAAAATATTATTATTCAAGGAGGGCATGCAAATGTCAGTATATTACAACGAAGACTTCAAAATGGAAGTTGTGAAAGCTTATATGACCGGAGAAAAATCCACAGCAGCTATATCTGCTGAATATAATATTTCAAAAACCACTGTTCGGGAATGGGCTAAGAAATACAGTGAAGAATGCCAATATAAAAATACCACTACTAATAAATCAGAAAATGATACTGCGCAGGAAATAAGAAGATTAAATCAACTGTTAAAGGAAAAAGAAAAGTAGATTGAGTTCTTAAAAAAAGCAGCGGCATTCTTCGCAAAGGAAATCGATTAGTGGTATATCGGTTTATTGATGAAAACAGGGAATATTTTGGGTTAAGATGGCTATGCCGACATTTCGGTATTAGTCTTAATTGTTATTATAATTATCTTGAAGATAAAAAGGATGACTATCATACGCAGCGTGAAGCCATTTACGAAAGGATTAAGTACATTTATTATAACAATAACAGAACTGTCGGACACAGAGCAATGCGTATTTTCTTAACAAGATATGGTATTCATCTTAGCAAAACTACAATTCATAAATATATGAACAAAGACCTTAATTTAGCTGCTGTTATTATGCGTAAGAATCCGGGTTATAAGGCTTGTAAAAAACACAGGATATTTGATAACTTACTTAAACAAAACTTCACTGTTAATGAAAAAAACAAAGTATGGTGTACTGATTTTACATATATGCGGCAATCTAATGGACGCTTCAGATACAACTGTACGATTATTGATTTATACGACAGAGCCATTATTGCCTCTGTAAATGGAGATAATATAAATACAGAATCGGCAATAGCTGCACTAACAAAGGCAATAGATACACAGAAACATCCTAAAGGTTTAATATTGCATTCTGACCAGGGAGTACAATTTGCCTCATATGATTTTGTTAATTTCTGCAAAAACCATGATATTACGCAAAGTATGAGTAAAGCAGGCTGTCCATATGATAATGCACCAATGGAACGATACTATAATACATTTAAGAATTGCTTTTATTACAGATTTACATTTGAAAGTGCCGAAATGCTTGACGAAATGACAAAGTCATATGTCAATTGGTACAATTATGTAAGACCTCATTCTTACAACAAATATATGACACCAATGGAGGCACGCTTTAGTTAAAATATTTCCGACCAAAGTGTTACCAAAAAGGTTGACTAGTACACATGGAAGTGATTCATAATATGGAACTGGAGGAAATGATTATTACGGTATATTCTGATGCTGATTTCTCCGATTGCCAATGTAAAATCGTGATTATGTATTACGAAAATGTTGCGACAATATGCTACGACAAAATATCACTTTCTAAAAAAGAAGTGAAACAGCTTTGCTCTAAATGCTTTATTAAGTGGACGCATGAAATACATATTTGTGAACCGGAATGGTTCCTATACAATTAATTGGCTATGATGATGGCTGTGTATTTGGCGGGCATAATTTCAAGCATACTTAAGTATTCGGAGGCACCACAATGATATATGACTTAGATATAATTGATTTTTCCAGACATGACAGATTAAAAAGAACTATTTATATGACCATCTATGATACTATAATAGAGGATATTGATCCACAGAAACATAAGCAATATCTGGATAATAAAATTGAATTGTATGTAAATTACATAATCGATAGAGAAATGTCTAAATACTTTTCGATAAGCGATGAGAAAGAAAAGAAATATAAATACATAATTCAACTTATTTTAGACTTTGTTCCTGAACAGCAGTATTTGGACTATATCAAGGTTATAGATTCTCAGGTGCTCGAATATACATCTGGACGTGTTCGAGTAACATGGTAGAATGAATATAAAATTAGTTGGACTTGAGGTGAAATAAATATGTCTGATGTAAATGACAGATATGTAATAGACCAAATGGGAATAGAAGATGAAAAGCTGGTGCTTATCATTGTTGATCCGATGGAATGGGGGTATTGTGTGCGGGAAAGTCATGCCCATATATTAAAGGATAAAATCAGTGATTATTTGCAATTTATAGACAGCGGACAAGCTGCAGAGTATCATAAAGATGAAGAATATAACAGAATTGTAATTCGTGTCGCTGCGAAATATTCTTACAGCAGGTATGGCTTGGATTTTCTTGAAAGATGCCAAAAATGGATTCAGGAAAACGGGAAGTTGTGTGAGCTTGAATGGACGCATTTATCAAAGGAAAATGGGGAAAAAACGGAGTTTCAGGACGGCTTTTCAGATGATTACATATATGAAGCGGACAAGATTTATCCGCGTATCAAAAAGAATTGGTCAAAAACTCCCGCTGAGACAGTCACGCTTATGGCTGCGAACAACAATTTTAATAATCAGAGTGGCGAAATACAGGAATACAATAATATCCCCATGTTTCGGATTTATGACAGCTATATAATTACACTGATACAGGATATGGGCAGCACTTATATGTATCTGACCTATGACAATCTTCCGGAAGATACGTCCGCACAATTGCTTGAGAGCAAAGCGTTTGAAAACCTGTGCCGGGATATAACGTATCGCATGGTGGAATCAAAGGAAGCCGGAGTGTATGGACTGGTGGCTGGCGGAGATTTTGAAGCGGAGGCCTTGTGTCTGCCGGGTATATGGGAAGATTGCAGCGAGACATTGCAGGATGACTTGCTGATTGCAGTTCCGACGAAGGATATGGTGCTGTTTACAAGAGCAGGCAATAAAAAATCCATACGGAAAATGATAAAACAGGCGCATAAAATATTTGAAGAGTATCGAAAGGAAAGTCCGTTCCTGATTTTCAGCCGCGATGTTTTCTATTATAACAAAAGTACAAAAGAGATTGAAATCAATAAGAAATATCATGTTTGAAGACAAGGAGTATGGTATGCAAGAGACAATCGAAACCATAATGAGTAAAGTTAATAGGAAGAAGGCCCAGAGCCTCTGTAAGAAGATTCTGAAAAAATGTAGTTTTAAATCAAAAAATGATTTGGCAAATTTGTCTGATTTGGCTACATGGTTATACATCTATGAGTATTATGATGAAGCAATTGCGGTGTGTGATTTGCTTTGGAATTTGGAGTTTACAGGAAATTATAGTATCTGATGGTATGCAGATTATACTGCGTGTTTAAAAGCAAGAATTTTGAGAGAAAAAAATATCACTGATGGTCGAAAAGAATTATTAAAACGGGTAAACGGGCATAGACATCCGGAACTGTATATTAATGGGGTTGCCTGGTACCGTATTACCGTTAATAAAAACATTCAAAGCGATGACGATTATAGCCCTAATCGAATTAATGACTGATGGAGAATGGAAAAGCTGGAGCATACAATAATGTATAGAGAGGCTGGCGGTCATCCGATTCCGGATGAAGAGTTTGAGGCAGATATTATTGTGATAAATACCGTATTTTAGCAGGAGGGGATTATATAGTGAAAAACATCAGAACATACAAACCGGAGAAATACGCCGGACCAGATTACGAAGAGGTTGAGCCGAACATTTATAAGACTCATTATACGATGTCTGAGTCTGAGAATTCTTTATCCTTAAAGGGTATTTCTGATGAAGATAAAGCTGAAATGTTAAGAAACATGAATGGCTGGAAACAGGGTGAAGGAAACTGTGAAGAAAATTTATATGTCCTGATATATGAAGGTAAAAAATACTATAGAGAAATGGATGAGAATGAGTCTGATTTTGATGTGATTTATGAAAATATGAATCAGGAATTGCAGGAAGTTTATGTCACATCCATTGTATTTGAGCCGGAGCCTGACTATGGCGAAAACGCTCCATCGGAGGCTCAAATTTCCCAGTATCCTTTGGAGGATATACTTGACGAGTTTTATTGCGAAGTATTTGATTTTTATGAAAAAGAGAATGAGTCTGATGCAAATAATTCTTATGTGGAATTTGCAAGTGATGATATTGAATATATCAGAAAGCTTCTTTCGATTATCGGAAAGCATGTATATAACAAAGAAGATGGAGAGTATATAAAATTAGTGATTGAGTAGATATGGATAGTGAAGTTATAAATTTATTATATGAAAAAGTTGATATATTTAAATCATGGGCTAAGCAGAATTACCCGGAAAAAACGGAAGATGATGATAACGGAGAATGGGAAATAGGTGGGCCGCTTGATGATATGGTTGATGCAGTACTTATGGTATTTAAAAATATTAAATGTGACAATGCCACAGAAAAGCTGATATCAGATATTTTATATGTTATTGCACGTGATAACGAGTGCGAAATAGTCATATCAGAGCTTCTTAGATATGAGGAGTGGTTTCTGCTTCTCTGCAGAGAATGTCTGGATTATGAATATACAAATGCCAAGTGGCAGTTTGCTAAATATTTGGCAGACTATTCAAAACTTGAAGGTGACAGCAAAGAATTGATTTTCCGATTTGTCGAATCAGATGATGAATATACATCAAGAATGGCATTAAACACATTAGGAAAATTATATCCAGATAAGGCAGAAGAATATGCTGTCCGATTTTGGGAACGAAACAAATATGAAGAAGGCTCATACGAGCAGGAATATCAGAAGATAATGGTGCTATGGGTGTTGAAGGATATTAATTCACCAAAGCTGAATCATTATCTGGAACTGGCAGAAAAATCACCATACAAATATTTAAGGGAAAACGCGGATGAAATCCGAGGAATAATAAATTTGTGATAACTTTCTTATTGACACAATCTCCATTTAATGATAACATATTAAAAATTTTAAGGAGAAAGCATAAATGAAACACAACTTACATTCAAGACGAGATATGGACATGGATTTAAGACGTATCAGACTTTAAGCTATGCAAAGTTAATGCACAGCTTAAGTCGATAGGTCTTTTGTGTCTGTGCATTAAACGAGAATGTAAGCTGTTTTATGATATTATAACTATTATATTACTTCTTGTTATAACCAATCCTTAGGATTAACCGCACCAGACACATAAAATGTCCGGTGCGATTTTTTATGTTTGGAAGGAGGAATTCATATAATATTAGAAGAATTTGACGAATCAAAAACGGCAGTGATTAATCCATGGGATATAGTTAAGCCTGTAGATGAGATTCCGGAGGTTTTGGTAGGGTGTTATGCCCACACTACATTTGAAAGAATGGTTGACTTACTTGGTGCTGTTAAAATTGCTGAATCAAGCTCCGCAAATGGAATAAGGAAAAGGACAAAGTTTCAATAATTGCTTTGGAATTAGCAAGGCAAATATCAGACGCATGACAATTATAATTTCAAAGAAAAACAGTTTATTATTACGGAATAAATTGCTTTAATAGATTTGGCTTAAAAATATCTTTAAACGGAATGAAACAGAAACGTAAGAAGGGGAGGAGCAGAGTGAAGAAAAAAGTTGCAATTACTATTTTGGTATGTGTAAGTATCATTATTTGTTCTTTTATTTATATTCTTACCCGCTACCAGAATACTTCTTCAGAACGCTTACCGGACAGGTATGATGAAGATATTATTCAGGTGCAAAGTAAGGTGGATAAAGATAACGACGGTATTGATGATCAGACGGATATTTTACAGGGAGCACTGGAGTATATTGATTCTCATCCCAAATATAAGAGTAAATATTATCAGACGGGATATCCTGATGATGAATACGGAGTGTGTACAGACGTAGTGGCATATGCTCTGAAAAATGCCGGATATGATTTAAGAACTTTAGTAGATGAAGACATTGAAAATAATCCGGATGACTATAATATTGACAATCCTGATAAAAATATTGATTTCAGGCGGGTGAGAAATCTAAAGATTTATTTTTCCCATACTGCTATAAGTCTTACTACTGATATTGATGAAATAGAAGAATGGCAGGGTGGGGATATTGTGATATTCAAAAACCATATAGGTATTGTTTCTGAGCGCAGAAATGAAAATGGTGTTCCGTATGTAATACATCATAATAGTCCATGGCAAAAAACATATGAACAGGATATTCTTGAAAAAAGAGAAGATATTGAAGGACATTATAGAGTTACAGAGTAAATGATTGATTTAAAAACCACCATTGCAACGCTTCGTTGCGCTGTTTCCTGCCAGTGTTGCTGGATAAATGAATGTTTGTCTGCTATTATTTTATCAAAACCTGATAGGAGGAATACAGTATGACACTTGGGGAGAAAATACAAAAGCTGAGAAAACAGAAAGGGCTTTCACAAGAAGCACTTGCCGAAAAAGTAACTGTCACAAGACAGACTATTTCAAAATGGGAATTAGACCAATCCAAACCTGATTTGGATTTTATAGTTCAACTAAGTAATATTTTTAATGTTTCCTCGGATTATTTAATTAAAGATGAGCTTACTGAGCCGGATGAAATACCGTTCAAAAAGAAAACCTATCATTTGTCAGAAAAAACTAAACGCTTACTTTTGATAATCGTATCTGTAACGGAATTGATTGCCGTTTTTGTATGTCTGATTTGCGACTACTTTACTGCGGAAAAATTATCATGGTCGTTAATTGCTTCTCTGTCAATATTTGCTGCGTGGCTTATTACACTTCCTGCTTTTTGCAGTACAAAAATTATTCTGAAAACTTTGTTGGTGTTAAGTATTATTCCGATTCCCTACTTATCAATACTGGCATGGATTTTAAAAGAAAAGGTTGTTTGTACACTGGGTATATGTATTTCGCTTGTTTCGATTGCTGCTGTTTGGATTATATATGGAATTTTTCGTAAATATCATAAGCGTTTGTGGCGCGCCTTTGGTTTTTCCTTATTGGTTGTGATACCCGTTTCGATTGCAATTACACATATTTCGAAATATTTCATATCGCAAAATCAGTCAGACTTTACATCTGATATTTTTAACAGTGCTATTACCCTTATATTGTCTCTTGTTTGTTTTGGAATTGATTATTTGCTTTGTCAAAGAAAGGATGAATAATAAAAAATGAAAACAATATTTTTACACGGATTAGGGCAGACGGCACATGATTGGAAAGAGGTAATTGAACGGACTTCATTATATGATGCAGATTGTCCAGAACTTTTTTCATTATCCGAAGGGGAAGTTACTTATTCTCACATATTGGAAGGATTGGAAAAGCGGTATGCAGATACGCCTGAGCCGTTATTTATATGCGGACTTTCTTTGGGAGCAATTCTTGCACTGGATTATACAATTCGTCATAATGATAAAGTTGCTTCATTGATATTAATTGGGGTACAGTATAAAGTTCCCAGTCTGCTTATTGATTTTCAAAATCTTTTATTTCGCTGTATGCCGAGTAAAACATTTGAAAATATGGGTATATCAAAAAAGGACATGATTAAACTGTCACATTCCATGCGTTCACTGGATTTTAGTGATAAATTGAAAGATGTTACCTGCCCAGTTGTTATTTTATGTGGCGAAAAGGATAATGCAAATATAAAAGCATCAAAAATGTTAAAAGAACTATTACCTCAAGCAGAGCTTCATATAATTCCCGAAGCTGGACATGAGATAAATAAATGTGCGCCTGATGCCATTGCAGGTATAGTGAATACCCATCATCAACCCTATAATATCCGCCGATGATTTCGGCATACATAAAGGCGATAATTGTCTGGTTGCTGAAATTAGCGGCAGGGTGGTTGGTGCAGTGTGGACAAGGATAATGGATGATTACGGACATGTGGATAATGATACTCCGTCCTTCGCTATCTCATTATATCGGGAATATCGCGGTCAGGGAATTGGTACACAGCTTATGTTAAAGATATTGGAGTTTCTGAAAGAACAGGGGTATAAAAAAGCATCTTTGGCAGTACAAAAGACAAATTATGCTGTTAAAATGTATGAGAAGTTAGGCTTCAGGACAGTGGATGAAAATACGGAAGAATATATTATGATATGTGATTTGAATTGAGGTGTCAAATGGTTTTAAAAATAGCATTACTTCAGTTGCTTCCGGGAAGTGACTTGGAAGAACAATTTCAAATAGGTAAAAGCGCATGTGAAAAGGCAAAGGAAATGGGAGCGGATATTGCCCTTTTTCCTGAAATGTGGAGCAGTGGTTATTCGATTCCGCAGGACAAGGATTTGCTTAGTAAATTGGAGGTTTCTGCAGATGGCGATTTTGTTCAGGGATTCAGAAAACCGGCGGAAGAACTGCAAATGGCAATCGGAATTACATTTCTTGAGAAGCACGTACCGAAGCCTTTAAATTCCATGATGCTTTTTGACAGAAACGGAAAAATCAGGCTTCATTACTCCAAGGTACATACTTGTGATTTTGACGCCGAAAAAATGCTTTCATCAGGTGATGACTTTTATGTATGCGATTTGGATATTGGCAGAGGCGTTGTAAAGATTGGATGTATGATTTGCTTTGACAGAGAGTTTCCTGAAAGTGCAAGGATTCTGATGTTAAAGGGAGCAGAGGTGATTCTTGCACCAAATGCCTGTCCAATGGAAATCAACCGCTTATCTGCGCTTCGTACCCGTGCATACGAAAATATGCTTGCAATCGCAACCTGTAACTATCCTAAGGGTAAGATAGACTGCAACGGTCATTCCACGGTATTTGACGGAGTTGCATGGTTTCGGGATGAGCCGGGAGTGAGGGATATGTGCATTTTTGAAGCGCCGGAAGAAGAAGGCATTTATTTGGCAGAGATTGATATAGATATGCTTCGTGAATACAGAAAGGATGAGGTTATGGGTAATGCCTATCGTCATCCTGAGAAATACGGAGAACTGATTTTAAGTGAAAGAAGGTTTTAATATATGAATTTAGAAACAAAAAGACTGATTCTGCGTCCTTGGAAGGATTCAGATGTTGAGAGTTTATACAAATATGCAAGTAACCCTGATGTGGGTCCTATTGCAGGCTGGCCTGCTCATAAGAGTATAGAGGAAAGCCGTGATATCATAAAGAATGTATTGAACGGACGGGAATGCTATGCCATTTGTATGAAACCGGACAACGAAGCCATAGGCTGTATTGAATTAAAACTGAATAGCTCTACCTACCTGACAGAGCGTGATGGTGAATGTGAGCTTGGATACTGGTTGGGTAAACCATTCTGGGGTAATGGTTTCATGCCGGAAGCTGCAACAGAATTGCTCCGTCATGGTTTTGAGGACTTGGGAATGAGCAAAATCTGGTGTGGATACTATGATGGAAATGATAAATCAAAGCGTGTCCAGGAGAAATTAGGCTTTAAATATGAGTGGACAACAGAAAATGAGGACGTGCCTCTTTTAAATGAAACACGGACCGAACATGTAAACAGCATAACGAAAGAAGAATGGCTTGAGAAAATGCAGAACAGGTGAAATTATAATGAAAGTGAATGAAAGATTATGACAAATAAAGATATTCTGAAAATTGCAATGGAGCAGTCAGCATTGGATATTAACTGTAAAGAATCAGATTTTCTTTGCAATGAAAATGTTATTGTCAGCTCCTGTTTGAGTGAATCGGCAAAAGAGTATTATAAAGAGCCGATTGCCTGTCACATGATTTCTTATGGTAATAACATTGTTGCTTCAGTAAAGGACGAGTACAAAGCGATTATAGAGGAATATATCGGCAGATTTGAGTTTTATCACTGCTTTGAAACACCTGACATATACTGGTTGAATGAAAGACTTTCAGATGCAGGACAGAAGGTATGCTTTATGTCGGAATATTATCTACCGGATGTGGATAAGTTGCATGCCATGTCATGTGATTATGAACTTAAAATATTAGAACGGCCCGATTTTATAAATTTGTATCAGCCTGAATGGAGCAATGCCTTGTGTGAAGAAAGAAAGGAACTGGATGTGCTGGGCGTCGGGGCATATGACCAAGGCAGATTAATCGGACTTGCAGGATGTTCAGCCGACTGTGATAAAATGTGGCAGATTGGCGTGGATGTGCTCCCTGAATATAGAAGAAAAGGAATAGCTGCGGCGCTGACAAGCACTTTGGCAGTCGAGATATTAAAGAGAGGTAAAGTGCCGTTTTATTGTTCGGCATGGTCCAATATCAGGTCCGTGAGAAATGCAATTAAAAGCGGTTTCATTCCTGCGTGGGTGGAAATAACAGTAAAGCCTGCGGAGGAGGTTGATGCAATGAACAGGTAAAGTAGTCATATTTAAAAGTTGCTATCTGCGGATAGTTTGCGATATGAAAGATAAAGCTATAGAATATTTAGATGAAAAGAGAGGAAAGAATGGAATACATAAAGTCTACCAGAGAAAATTTAGATTGTATTTTTGACATTGTACAGAATACGGTTAATACAATTTATCCGAAATACTATCCGAAAGAGGTTGTAGATTTTTTCTGTAAACATCACAGCAGAGATAATATTGCCAAAGACATAGAAAAAGGAAATGTAGGTGTTTTGGTGGTTGATAATCAAATCGTTGGGACAGGAAGTCATGAAGATAATCATATTACCAGAGTCTATGTTTTACCGGAATTTCAGGGGAAAGGGTATGGGAGCTATATAATGCAATGCCTGGAGGATGAGATTTCAGTAAAGTATCATACGGTGCTTTTAGATGCTTCTCTGCCTGCAGTTCATATGTATGAGCAGAGAGGATATCGTACAATTAAACATGAAAAATATCCTGTGGAAAATGGTGTGGTTTTGGTTTACGAAGTTATGGAAAAGGAATTATAAAAATGAGATGGATGTGTGTTTTGGTTAAATAGTTTGAAGGAGGATTAATATAGGAATTAGGAAAACAAGAAAAAATTGATTTTTGCTTATTTAGAAGATGAAGATTCAGAATATAAATTGTGTAGGGAAATGTTATGATTGTTGGAGTTGTGAAGAAAGTCATTGATAGGATAAGAACAACTATGTTTTAAAAATAAATCGTTGAAATTAACAGAAAAATGTTGTATTATAATTAATAGATAATTTAGGTTATTAGTTTGAATTAAAATATGTGAAGGATAATACCTTATTATCCTTCATAGGAACTCAAATGTAATATTTAATTATTAATAAAGTCCCAATTCGACTTTGTGTTCCCGCCATAGGCCAATGAATATTATTTGAATACCTCCTATAAATATGCAGAGGCGCTCAGAAATGGTCGCCTCTACTATTTTGTGCAGGTTAGTTAATTTAAGTATCTATTTATTGTGCGTATATACAAAATTAAAATATCAAATATTTTTTGATAGCAAAGACACACATGACGTTCCAAAGAATGAGAACTACATTGTGTTTTCCACTCGAGCATCCCACAGATTAAGTAATACAGCCCCAATCAGACAGAGAAAACCACAATGATACGTTTGGATAGAAGGGGTTGAACTTAAAAAGTTCAATCTACTTTGAAAGGACGTATACATCATGCGTAAGCCTATGGACATTGACTTTGTGCGTTGCGATTCTGGCATTGAGTTTGAGGAATGGGTTAAAGAACTGCTTGGTCAGCTTCGGATGAAGGCAGATCGTGTAGGTAAGAACGACTGTGGTATAGATATCATAGCTACAGCCGCAGTAAATAAGAATACGACCAAGCGGTTTTATATTCAATGCAAGTACTACAACAAGCCTCTTGGAAAAGGACCAATCCAAGAAATATTTGCCGGGACAGCCCATCACAAGGACTATGGTGAGCCAGTCGTTATCACAAACAACTATGTAACCTTTGAGGCTCGTAGGTACGCAAAGGACTTAGCAGTTGAAATCATAGCGGCACCAGAATGGGAAGAATTTAGACGTATTAACATAGAAGGGAGGGTAGACAATCCAAACCAGCATACGGGACTATTTGGACTTATGATAGCTGTATTGTTGAAGGATAAGGACTATTTTGACAAAGTAATCACATCTACTGAAGGCGAAAAGATTAAGAACAAAAATGAACTGAAGTTACAAATCATTTCATAATTTGATGAAGCCGAGGAGTGTGTAAAGGAGGCTGCACACTTGCATCAAAGAGCGGCACAGTTTCAACAGAGAGCCTTGGATATTCAGAAAAGAGCATTATTAAGGAACCTTATATACGATTGAAGGGTAAGTGCTGAAAATTCCATAGAATGGAGTGGCCTACTTATGTCCGACTTTTTCTCAGACATAATGAAGAACGGCGCCCTGGATAGTTTGACAGCAGACCAACTTGATGAACTGATACTTCGGGCGCAGGCAATAAGGTCGGAACAACAAAATGGCAAGGAAGAAACAACTATCAATGCCTGTCCCCATTGTGGGAGCATAGCAATTAAAAAGCATGGGACAACCTCAAAAGGTAGCATCAGGATAATATGCAAGGACTGCGGAAAAACATTTACCAAGTCAGAACACCCTAATACCAGACTGACTAGAAGTCAGTTGACAGCATTGTTTACTGGAGTAATAGAAAATTTACCTATTGGTAAGCTGGCAGAGAGAATTGGTGTCAGTAGATACACAGCACACAGACACAAAATTCAGATCGGGGACATTCTATTTCAGAAACTGGCAGAAGATTTAGGAGCAGTTAATGAGAAAGGAAAACCAACTTTAGTATTTGAGGGCATCATACAATGTGATGAATAGTATTGTCCTGTTTCATTTAAGGGCAAAAGGAATCTGGAGTTCTTCATCTGGAAACTCAGAAGGTTTCCAAGGCATAACATGACAATGACAGAGCAAGATGAATATTTGAAAAAGCATGGCTGTGGGAACAAGTTACAGCAATTCCGGGATACTTACAGGAATTGAGAGACAATACCAAAACATACAAACGAGGTATCAGCAACGAGCAGGTCTGCATCGTGGTAGCAGTCGATGATGAACAGCGTATAATCGCAAAGCCTGTTTCGGTCGGTAGGCTGGAGACAACGGACGCACAAAAACTATTGTCAGGACAATTTGGCAAAAACACTACATTAGTTGCGGACAGTCATGGAGCCTATCCGACTTTAGCCAAGCAGGAAAGGGTTTGCCATGTGCAGATACCGTCTGGAGAGCATTCCAATGGCCCATTTAACCTTGGAGCAGTTAATGGAATACACTCGCAGATAGAAAAGATGCTCCCGGAGAGTGCAGAACGGCTACCAGCAACAAAATACCTCAATCAATACATAGCGTTGTTTATCTGGCTGTGGAAACATAAGGGGCTTCCTCTTGCAGATAAGGAATTGTTACTCAAGCAACCATATTAGACAGTTATGATTACGCAGAGAACTACGATAAAATCAAAGTCCGCCCTATGGACATCAACACCAAGGGAGAGTTCCCACAGGTAGTATAAAAGGCAATCAGCAACAGGACTATCATTCAGATATGGATCTATATACTACAGTGATAACAATATGGTATTATTGGATAGAAAAAGTTTGAAAAAATGTGTGAGATTTGAGTTCAAAAGTTGTGTATATAGGTGAAAAGGCAAATAAGGAAGCGAGGTGAAAACCGATGGATGATGCACAGATAGTCCAATTATACTGGGATAGAAACGAGCAGGCCATCCATGCCACATCTGACAAATACGGGAACTACTGTACCTCGATTGCTAAGAATATACTGGGCAATCAGGAAGATGCTGAAGAATGTGTCAACGATACCTACTTAAACGCATGGAACGCCATGCCGCCTCACAGGCCAAGCATTCTGTCCACATTCCTTGGGAAAATTACAAGAAACATATCGTTTAACAGGTATAAACACAATACCGCCGACAAACGAGGTGGTGGAGAAATGCCTGCGGTTCTGGAGGAACTTTCGGATCTGGTGTCTGGTAAGGATGATGTTGAACAGGCATTTGACCAAAAGGAACTCACGAAAGCCATTGATACATTTCTTGGTCGTCTTTCACCAAAGAAAAGAAGCATCTTTATCAGCCGATATTGGTACACAGATAGCATTTCAGAAATTGCTGTCCGGCACAATATGAATGATGGAGCGGTATCAATGACCCTTAACCGCATTCGCCTGAAACTACACAACTATCTTTTAGAAAGGGGCTTTGAACTATGACGAACGAAAAACTGTATGAAGTCCTCGGTGACATCAATGAGAAGCATATCAACCAGGTAAGGGCATATCAAAAAGCAAAGAAGCCCGGCTGGATTAGGTGGGGCGCTATGGCGGCTTGCTTATGTCTCATCGTAGCAGGCGCAGTTACACTTCCCCACTTCATTGGAAACAATCCACCTGTCACACCGCCCATATCACAAGAAATTGCTTATGGATTTACAATGGAGGAAAGCGATATTCTCTATTTTCCAATTTCTTTTTCTCAACGAAAAACTTTCGGGCTTATAGAAGAAAATGCAACAGGATTGACCGACGAAAACACATATCAGATTACCTCTGATGATTTAGGCGATGTTATGGGTATTGTTGGAGATAGCCAAGACGAAAGTATAATTGGGAAAACTGTTTATCATTTTATCAAGTTCCCAACGGATGACTCGATTTGCATTGTAGAAGTAAGGGGAACATATGAGTTTTATGTAAAAGATGGAGTAGAAGAAATTGAGAGAACAAACAATCCCGATATAATCATTGATGCTCCTGTTGATGAAACAGGGCATGATGATATAGAAACTTCTAATGGAACCATTACATTAGAATATATCACCGAATTGCAAACTAAAGTCAGCGAAGCTATGCGTAACGGAGATTTGCCATTTGTTTCTTCTTCTGCTGTGTATGAAAAACCATATCGGCTTCAAATCACGGTTTCTTCAAATGCAGAAGATGATTTGGCAAAACTAAAAGCTTTTGATACAATAGGTGGAGCTTTAGAAATTGTATATGACCCGAATCCCGTTTCAGTAGAAGATGTTGTAACAGAATAAGAGATTAAAACTCTCACCATAAGGGGCAGTCGAGAAATCGACTGCCCTCAGACTGTAGACAAAGTATGATTATGAAATAAGCTGATGTATATTAATGAAAAAGTATACATCAGCTTGTTTTTATGTTATCATTGATGATAAAGAAAATTTCGTATTTTTGAATTTGACAAATCGGAAGTTTACGTTCTCGCGGGTGAAACTGAGACTTGGAGGAATGAATAATGAGAGATGTACATGTACACTTTTTACATGGAAATCCTATAGGCTATAATATTGATTTTTTTGAGGGATTCATTAAAGTCGCACAAGATGCTGGGCTTGATGAAATATATATGCTTGAGCATACCCATCAATTTACTGAGTTTGTGAGAGTATACGAACCAATAAAGTCATATAACGATTTTCAGCATAACTGGATAACAAAAAGAATGAACGGATCGATAGACGAGTACATTAATTTTATTAAAAGAGTAAAAGATACCAGGTATCCTGTAAAAGTGAAGTTTGGTCTTGAAGTCTGTTATATTCCTGAAACTGCTGACATTCTGGTAGATATTCTTGATAAATATGATTTTGATTTTCTTACAGGCGCTGTACATTGGATCGATGGTTGGGGATTTGACCATATGGGACAAAAAGAGATTTGGGAAAGCAAGAACATAGAAGAAGTATATAAAAGATATTATGAAATAATGTTCCAGTTATGTGAGAGCGGTTTATTTAACGGTCTTGCCCATCCTGATTCAATCAAGTGTTTTGGCTATAAACCGAACATTGATTTAACGGAATATTATAATAAATTGGCTGTGCTGTTAAATAAGCACGGTATGTATGCTGAGAATAGTGGAGGGTTACAATTAAATTATAGCCCTGATATTGAACTCGGCTTAAATCCTCAATTATTATCTATTCTAAGAAAAAATAATGTGAAAATAGAGACTGCTTCTGATGCGCACAAACAAAGCGATGTTGGTGCAAATATCCTGGAACTTGAAAATATGCTAAAAGATTAGTAAGCATAGATGCTTTAAACAGATATTTTTAAAGTTGTAGGAATGTTAGAAACATATGGAACAAATAGAATTTCTTTGCTATTTGTTGATAGTGAGTATCAACGTAAAGGAATAGCGACAGCTATTATGAGTAGAATTGAAAGTGAGCTAAAAATGAGAGGCTATAAACAAAAACTAAATTGTAGGGAACAGAAAATTCCATTTTTTCGAGATAACGATAGAGACGATAGACAGGAAACTTGATATTTAATGCTGAAGGTTAAAATAATACAGCTATGTATATTTATTTGTTAATATTACATAGCTGTATTATTTTTTGACTTTGTCTACAGTCTGGGGGCAGTCGAGAAATCGACTGCCCTTTTTCCATGCCTACGGGTAGAGAGAAATAATCAACTAAAACGGAGCTACGAAAAAGACTGGGAGAAATTAACCGATAAGATTCAAGCGGAGCCTCTTATTGTTACCCAATGAATAAATCTAAATCGGCTTCTAGATTTTAGGCTCTGGGAACACAAAATGGAATTGGGAGTTAATAAAAAACACCCCACCAACAACTCATTGGTGGGGTGTCAAATTAACTATACTATATCTTAAAATCCTTCCTCGGGTGCTTTGATATCAGAATATCCCTCTGTTTTGCCACTGCAACATGTGTGTATATTTCCGTAATATTAATAGAGCTGTGTCCAAGCATTTCCTGAATATAGCGGATATCTACATCTGCCTCAAGCAGACTGGTTGCAAATGTGTGCCTGAACATGTGTGGTGTTATATGCATATTAATGGAAGCAATATCAGAGTACTTATTAATCATTCTGCGGACGGACTGGTCGGATAAGGGATTTCCGTTTTGATTGGTAAAGAAGTGGTTGCATTTGCTAATTTCTGAAGTAAACTCAGTACAGTATTCTGTTAAAGTGCGAATTACGCTTTCATTTCCAATCTGAATTCGGCGTTCCTTGTCGCCTTTACCGTATATGAGAATTGTACCATCGTACAAATTTACATTGTCGGCTTGCAATTCGCAAAGCTCAGATATACGCATTCCGCTTGAAAATAAAAGCTCTATGACAGCCGCATCACGCAGGGCATTTCTTTTCTTATATGCCGTACCAGCATTTTTATATTGGGTGTAAATTGTGGTCAGAAAAGTTTCTATGATATTTAAAGGAATTGTTTTGGGTAATTTAACCGGTTCGCGAAAGTGCACCTGTATTCGATCAAAGGGGTTATATTCAATTAAATCTTTGTATTCTAAGAAATGAAAGAAAGCTTTTAGAGAGGCAATTTTTCGTTTTGCAGTTTTAGGCTGATACTGTCTGTGAAGAGTAGCTATATGTTCTTCCAGCATAGAGGAGTTTATTTCAGCTATTTCAGTAGCATGTATTTGTTCCGTGAATTGTCGCAAATCAATGCGATATGCTTTGAGCGTCTTCTCATCCAGGCATTTTTGTGTGCGGCAGAATCCCAAATAAATTTTAATAAGTGTCTGTAAATTGTTCATTGTAAAATCTCCTTCGTATATATTTTTTATAAAAACATATTTTACATGACAATATAAAATATTTTAAATGTAGTCGCATTATAGGGATGGTTTAAAAATATTTTGTGTTGATTTGAGGGGTAATTATATATATTGAATTATAGATTAATATTTGTAGATGGGGATTTGAAATAAAAATTTTAACTATGAGTGTCTGAAAATGTGTGTAGAGATATTTGATGAAAAAAATTCTAAATGACCTATAATCTCTTTGGAGGATAATCAAAAATGAAAAAGAAATTTAAAATTACATTTAACGCACCGGTAATTCTTTCATTTGCCGCAATATGTTTTATCGCAACGCTTTTAAACTATATGACCAAAGGACGGAGTAATATGCTGTTATTCATGACATATCATTCGCCGCTTACATCACCGCTTACATATGTCAGGTTTATAACACATGTATTCGGACATGCAGGATGGGTACATTTTATAGGGAACATGTCATATATTTTACTTCTTGGACCGATGCTTGAGGAAAAGCACGGACCGGCAAACATGATAGAGGTTATTATCGCAACGGGCCTTGTTACTGGCATAATAAACTACATATTCTTTCCGAATATTGCGCTCTGCGGGGCAAGTGGAGTGGTGTTTGCTTTTATTCTTATGTCTTCATTTACAGGATTTAGGCAGGGAGAGATACCACTTACATTTATACTGGTTGCGGTGTTTTATCTGGGGCAGCAGATTTATCAGGGCATAGCCCTAGATGATAACATATCCAACATGGCGCACATATTTGGAGGAATTGTTGGTGCAATAACAGGATTTTTGCTTAATAAAAAAACTGATAAGGGTGTGTAGTCGCCTTTATCAGCTTTTTTAACGGAAGTTATTCATTCTGCAATTCCGTACAAATTTTCTCATATTCATCTGAAAAAATACTCCCTTTATTCCAAAGAAATGTAAAGTCGTGCTGTATTTTCATATCAGGCAGTTCTATCAGTTCTAATACACCGCTCTCAAGCTCTTTTTCTACAGCGGTCTTATACAGGAAAGAAATACCGCAATCCTGTTTTAAAAGTGATACAATCGTGTGAATGTTTTCCACCTCAACAAAATGTGGAAAATCAAGAACTGACATGTTGTTCAGCGCCAGTAGTCTTGTAAGGATTGCTCTTGTTCCTGAGCCCGCTTCTCTAATCAGCAGACATTCTTTGGTTAAGTCCTGCAGACAATTTACAGTGCCTTTAAACTGATGTCCTTTTGCCGTAACCGCAACATATTCCTCTGTTTTATATACCCTTGTATGGTAATAATCCGCTTTAAAATACCCTTCTACAATCGCAAAATCAATACTTCCGTCCTTAAGGTAGCTAAGTAATGTCTGCGTATTTCCGTAGCGGATATGAAAATTCATTTCAGGGTGCTTTGTTATGAAACGGGCAAGTGCAGGTACGATTGCATATTCTCCTATGGTCATCGTTACACCAAAAGTTAAGGTCTTTTGACCGGTCATACTTTCCTGCATCCTCTTTATGATGGTATTTTCATCATTCTGCATAGTCTCCAGAGAATGTCTTAATATCTCACCTGCGGGAGTTAAGCTGAGCTTTTTCCTGTCCCTTACAAACAACTCTGCGCCGTAAAGCTTTTCCAGATATTTGATATGCTGGGAGACGGCAGGTTGTGTCAAATGCAGTTCATTTGCGGCATTAGTGAAATTCATGTATCTACATACAGTCAAAAAGGTTTTCATTCTGAAATCAATCATAATACCACTCCTCAAATTTATCATAACAAATATTTATTAATATATCAATTATCATAATTTTACAAAATGATAATAATCATTTATTGTAATATATGGAAGAAAAAAGTAAAAGAATAGTAAATTTAATGGAGGTTTTATAAATATGTATGATTTAATAATTATTGGAGCCGGTCCTGCGGGCATAAGTACAGGAATTTATGCAGTAAGCAGAGGAATGAAAACTCTTGTTTTGGAAAAGGCAAAGGTCGGCGGTCTTATCGGAAATGTGTCGACAGTCACACATTATGCAGGAATTATAGAGGGTGAAACAGGTGAGACATTTGCAAAAAGACTGGAGGCACAGGCAATTTCAGCCGGAGTTGAAATCCGGTATGAAGAAGTGACAGATGTATCTTTGTTGTCTGATGTAAAAACAATTTCTACCAATACAGGAGTTTATAAGGCAAAAAATGTTATCCTTGCAAATGGAACTTCTCCGAGAATGCTTAATATTGAGGGCGAAAAGGAGCTTACAGGAAAAGGTATGCGCATGAATGCGGCAAAGCATGCAAAGCTCTATGAAGGCAAGCATGTATATGTGGTAGGTGGAGCCGACGGTGCGGTTAAAGAAGCGATTTATCTGGCAGGCTTTGCTAAGCAGGTGACGATAATTCATTTTGAAGATAAGCTTGGCTGTATTGCAGAGTTTAAAAACAAGATAAGTAAACTCCCTAATATAGATTTAAAGCTTCATTCTGTGTTACATGCCGTATATGGTGTGGAAAAGGTAGAATCTCTTGAAATTGCAAATGTGGAAACAGGCGCGATAGAAACAATAGAAGATTCCGGATGCGGAATTTTTGTATATGCTGGAACTGTACCGAATACGGAGCTTTATTCAGAGCTTGAGCTTAAGGACGGATTTATATGTACTGATGAAAAAATGCAGACATCGGTTAAAGGTGTATATGCTGTTGGTGATATTCGAGTAAAGACTGTCCGTCAGGTTTCTACTGCTGTTTCTGACGGAACAATAGCTGCAATTTCAGCTGCGGCAAATATTTAACAGTAATCGTCACTGACATACAAACAGCAACTTTACCATTGTTTGCATAGCAATATCTGTCACAAAACATCTATAGCAGTTTAATGGCTGATAAAAACTGAAACAAATCAGTAAAAACACTTGGAGGAAGAACATGAATTTTATTAAAACCAACTGGAAGGGGATTTTATTTTGTCTGGCAGTAGCAGTGCCAGCGGCAATTTTAGGAAAGTTATTCCCTGTTATAGGAGGCCCGGTATTTGGAATCCTGTTTGGAATGATACTTGCGCTTGTCATTAAAAACAGAGATTCGCTAGATAAAGGTGTGTCATTTACATCCAAGAAAATATTGCAGTATGCAGTTATTTTACTTGGTTTCGGAATGAATTTAAAAGTTGTAATGCAGACAGGAAAGCAGTCGCTTCCTATTATAATCTGCACAATTACAACCTCACTCGTCATAGCTTATGTACTTCATAAAGTTTTGCGTATGCAGGGGAAAATATCTACACTGATTGGAGTTGGCTCATCAATCTGCGGAGGCTCTGCGATTGCTGCAACTGCACCGGTAATAGATGCTGATGAGGAAGAAGTGGCACAGGCGATTTCTGTAATTTTCCTCTTTAATATACTTGCCGCATTACTTTTTCCGGCACTGGGAAATGTACTTGGATTTTCTGCGGAATCGGGTGAGGCATTTGGCATCTTTGCAGGAACTGCCGTAAATGACACTTCTTCAGTTACGGCAGCGGCATCTACATGGGACAGTATGAATAACTTAGGAAGCCAGACCCTTGACAAGGCAGTTACGGTAAAGCTGACACGTACACTTGCAATAATTCCTATTACACTTGTACTTGCATTTTTCAGAATCCGCAAAGCAGAAAATGCAGAAGGCGGAAAGGTTTCAATTAAAAAAGTATTTCCTTTCTTTATTCTGTTTTTCATTGCGGCAAGTCTTATTACAACAATAGCAGTATCTCTTGGGGTATCGGCCGATGTGTTTTCACCGCTTAAAAGTCTGTCTAAGTTCTTTATAATAATGGCAATGTCAGCCATTGGATTTAACACAAATATAGTAAAGCTTTTAAAAAGCGGACTTAAGCCTGTAATTCTTGGATTCTCATGTTGGATTGGAATTACATGCGTTACCCTGATTATGCAGAACCTGCTGCATATAATATAAAATAGTTTTATAAAAAATAAGTTGCTCCTGATTTGTTAAGGTCGTATAATAATCATATTATAAATTGGGGGCGGCTTATTTTTTATGAAACTTATACCTATAGGAAGAGATAATTACGAAGAATACAGACTTGACCTGATGTTTGACTGCTACAAGTGGGACCCTCAGTTTCTGGACAATAATACGATTGCAAAATACGCACTTGTGCTTACAGAAAAAGAGCATGAGAAGCTGAAGGAGCTTACGGAAAGACTGGATAAAGAGACGAGGACGGCGGAAATTTTTCTGAATGAGAATCAGAAGCTTGCCAAGCCTCTTGCACTGCCGAGGAGCGTAAAGAAAGAAATAAGAAATATGAGAAACTATGAGCCGGATAGACATATCCGGCTTATGCGTTATGATTTTCATCCAAAAGCAGAAGGAAAGTGGGCGGTAAGCGAGGTGAACAGCGATGTACCGGGAGGGTTTGCAGAGGCGTCGCTCATGCCTGCTAAGGCATTGGAATTTTTAGGCAAATATCAAAAATTTAACGGTATTGAAAAATTAAGTTATATAAACTTTGGCGAAATTTTCGTCGAGACATTAAAGAAAAAGCTTCCTCAAAAAAGCAGACTTCAGGATATAAGGATTATGCTTGTGCACTGCACATGTTACAGCGATGACAGACAGGTAATGCAGTTTCTGGGTGACAGGCTGAAAAAAGAAGGATATAGTGTGATTTATGCTGCTGCGGACCATTTGAGTTTTTTGGACGCAGCGCATGAAAATTGCTTCGCAATGGCGCAGCGGGTGTCCCCCTCGCATTGCTCGGCGGAATTGGACGCAGCGCATGAAAATTGCTTCGCAATGGCGCAGCGGGTGTCCCCCTCGCATTGCTCGGCGAAAAAGGAAAAAAAGGCTGTAAGTATTCTGGATGGAAATTACGGGGTAATAGATGCAATTATACGCTTTACACCTCTTGAATGGCTGACGGAGATAAAGCCAAAGCGCTGGCAGGGATATTTTGATACGGAAACCTTATCCTGTAACCACCCGGTTGCCATGTATGCACAGACAAAGAGGTTTCCTCTGGTGTGGGACGTTTTGGAAAAGAACGGAATTTCCATGTCCTGTTGGAGAGAGCTTCTGCCTGATACATTGGAGGTAAAGGATGCAAGAGGTAAAGAAGGTTATATATATAAGCCTGCATGCGGCAGAGTGGGAGAAAAGATATCAATTAAAGAAGCATGCTCGGAAAATGAATACAAAAAAATACTGAAGGATGTAAAAAGACATCCGAAGAAATATCTGGCGCAAAAGCGATTCGAAAGCATGCCGCTTCAGGGCGAAAACGGAGAAGAATTTCATGTATGTCTGGGCTCATATGCCGTAGAAGGAAAGCATGCGGGGTATTATGCAAGAATAAGTATACTTCCGAGAATTGATTCCAATGCGGCAGACATACCTGTTTTGATTGAAAGAGAGGACATAAGATGACCCCAAAAGAAGCATATAAAATCTGGGCGCCTTCCGGGAGAAAGTGGGTGGACTGGGTAAGACCTGTCCCGTTTGTTCAGATAAATGAATGTGAGAAGAAATATTCCTCATCAGAATTGGAAATAAAGGAAACGGAGGTTTTATTATTAAATAATAATATATTTAGTAGTACACTGATGAATGAAGGTACAAAATCATCAGCAGTTATTGTTGACCTGCCGGGGGCAGAGAGTGTAAAGATGGGGCTTGAACTTGCAATGCTTGGATTTCGTCCTGTGCCGGTATATAATGGGACGATTGAGCAGAGAGGTGCATGCGCAACCGTAGATAATCAGTCGGTATGCGAGGCGCTTATTGCAGGAGCCGATATTTTAAAGAACATGGAAATAGAGGAAGATGCACCACCTGCATTTCTTACGGATAAAAACAGGCTGAACAGATTTAAAATGAACATATCTGTATTTGATAACAGCTATGACATGTATCATCAGGATTTTCCGACTGCGGAATATTTTTTAAAAAACGGAATTAATAAAATTCTTATTATCAGCAGTTCGTTTTCAGTTGATTTAAAGATAATTTTCTATGAATTTCAAAAAAAGAATATGGAATTTTATCTTGCAGGAAAATATAAAGGATTTAAGAAGGTAAGAATTTCAAAACGGTTTGGAAAGAAAAAAGACTAAATAAGAGGTATGGGAATTTGATAAAATTTGACGGAAACATAGTCCAGTTTGGATTCGGTGCGGTAGGAAAAAGCTTTTATGAAAAAGTCCGCATGGAAATAAAATTTAATCAATACAAATATTTCGTAATTACAATGGATAAGTCTGAATTTCAGGATTATGTAAATCTTGGAGGGATTGTATCAAATTTTATCACACAGGAAGTGAGAAGAGATAACTTTGCAGAAATTTTTGCAAAGTACCTAAATGAAGGCGATTTGCTGATAGATTTTGCAGATACTGTAGGAACAAGGGATATCTGCGAGTGGTGTGCCGAAAGAAATATCATGTATATAAACACGGGTGAAACAGACTGGCCGGACCACTGGTATTCCATATTTGAAGAAAATGAGTTAAAAAATGATTTGAAAAGAAAATATGCAGGCAGTAAAAGTAAGAATTTATATCCGATTGTCCTGCACCACGGAAATAATCCGGGACTTGTTTCGCATTTTGTAAAGGCCGCAATAGAGTATGTGGCAGACACACAGTTTAAGAAGAACAGAAAATTGCATGGTCTTATTAAAGAAGGAAAATTTAATCTGGCGGCAAAAGAACTCGGGCTTAAGGCGCTTCATGTAAATGACATTGATTTACAAAAGGTAAAGGGAGATTACTGCGATAATGTACTATACAATACATGGTGTGTGGACTCCTTCTGGTTTGAAATGCTTAGCGAAGCTACGGCAGACATAGGGACTCATGAATTGAATGTCTTATACCCATGTAATTTGATTGACATAACTAAGGGGTATGTGGAATTTGAAAAGCTGGCAGTGGACGTAAAATGCAGGACTTATTATCCGGGAGGAAAGTTTGAGGGATTTCTGGTCCCGCATGAAGAAACAGTTTCCATAGCGAAAAATCTGGAAGTGTATGAAAACGGAAAAGTCATCTATCGCCCGACTGTGATGTTTATATATAAACCTTGTGAATATGCGGAAAAATACATTTTACAGGCAAAGGTAAATGATTATCCTGTGCCAAATCCCGATAAGCCGAAAGACACGAGTTGCGCAGATGGCGATACCATAATAAGGGGATATGTATATCCAAAAAATTATGAGATATTATATAAAGAAAATATAGCTTCCGGTACGGAATACGTCGGAGTGCTTTTAATGGGCGACAAATTCAATCCCGTCTGGGTAGGAAACAGGGTTGAGCTTTCTTACCTGTATAAAAATAAAAGGAATTCTTTCTGGCAGACACCAACAATCACACCGGTTGCAATGTCGGCGCTTTCTGCAATCTGCTGGATGCTTAAAAATAAGAATAAGGGCGGAATATATTTTCCTGATGACATTTTAGATTACAGGCAGATAATAAAAACTGCCGAAAAATATATATCAAAAACAATATACAAAACCTTTACAAAGGAAGAACTGGAACAGGAAATGAAAATTGATTTTTCTAACCTGCAGATGAGGGATGTTTTATATGAGTAATTTCTTTGTTTACATGGAAAATATAAGTGTGTTAAAATCATCACATGGCAGAATGTTTTTGTTGCCTCGAAAGGTAAATAAACGAAGGGGGATTTAAATGGAAATAGCTTTAATTGTAGTATTATTTGTGGTTGCTTTCGTGGCGGCCTTTGGAATAGCTACATATAATGGTCTGGTAAAAGACAGAAACAACGTAAAAAATGCATATGCCCAGATAGACACACAAATGCAGAGAAGGTTTGACCTTATTCCAAATCTGGTCGAAGTTGTTAAGGGATATGCAGGTCATGAAAAAGCATTACTTGAAAATGTTACAGCAAGCAGAGCAGGTTATCTGAATGCTGCATCCGGCGGAGAAAAGCTCGAATGTAGTGAAAGACTTTCTTCTACACTAAGGACACTGTTTGCAGTTGCAGAAAATTATCCTCAATTAAAGGCTAATACAAATTTTATAGAACTCCAGAATGAGCTTTCGGAAACAGAAGATAAGGTTACATATGCAAGACAGTTTTATAATGATGCAGTAACAATATATAATACAAAACTTCAGATGTTTCCGTCCAGTCTGATAGCAGGGATGTTTGGATTTAAAGAGGAAGAATTGCTTGAAGCCGCATCTGGAGCGGGCGAAGCTCCCAAGGTTAAGTTTTAATAATAATTTAAAACACCGGTTATTGTGAGGTAACCGGGGTTTTGTTGTGTAGTTTAATGTTTTCTGCCTGACGCCTGCTTAGTGGCCACCACCGCCACCGCCGCCTCCACGGCCACCGCCACCATATCCGAAGCCGCCACCGGAAGCGCCGCCGTAGTGATGTGTATGGGATGCGCTTCGTACTGAAGACCTGAAATAGTGACTGTGAGAGTGGAAGCTTCTCGAATAGTAATATCTGTTACTTAGTATGTAGCTGTCAGAAGTGTCAGGACAGTTAATGTTGATTGCCTTTATTACTTTCTTGGAAATTCCAAACGCAGTTGCATATATTAAATATTTTTCCCATATAGGAAGCTCTATTACCTGACGTTCATTTATGAGTGTGTTGCTCTTTAGGAAGTTATAAAGTCCGCGCCATTTTGCATATTCATTTTCACCAAAAGCGGTAAGCAGTATGTATTTTCCTGCATGGTGCTTAAAATAAGTTCCCACTGCAATGCAGGCCAGCCCGAGAATAAAGAATGCGCCAAATGCAAAATCGAGTCGGGTTGGATATGTCACAATATTTGCAAGCAGTGCTACGATTCCTATTATATGGAGTGCTTTGCCCTGACGCCGCATTGACTTGACTATTTTGTTGTAATCGGCGGTTTGGAAATAACCGTCCTGTATACCCGTGTCCAAGATGGAGTCATTCATTCTCTTTACAAAGGCAGCAGTATTCTCATAATCACTACCGACCAGACCACGGAATTTGCTCATGCTTACAGTGCCATAGGATGAATGTCGGACAATGAGATTAAAATAATTTTTTTCGCAGGCGGTAAGGGGCTTGTAGCCGTTTAGTAATTTTGTTCCTATCGGCTCATACGTGACAGTGATTTTCGGGTCCTTGTCATTCTCCGAAGTTTCATCAATTCTGATATATTTTTTCCGCACCAGACTGAGTAGGATTGCGGAGTAAACGGCAGAATCATTCTTTTTCTTCTTGTGCTTGCAGGACACTAGAAATGCAGCAAAATTTGGGTCCATGTCTCCCGGAATATCCCTGAAAAACCTGTAATCTGTTTCAGGCTCAAAGAAGACATATTTCTTTCTGATACGCCTGTCGTTTGTAACAGCATATATAATAATACCTGCTGAAGCAATACCAAAGACCGCAAGAAGTTTAAGCTTTGTTTTTCTGGCTTCTTCAGGGGCTTTAAGATATTCTCTGCGCTCTGCGCGCATTTCATCAAGGACATCATCATAAGTGTATTGATTATTCGGTGCATATTCAGAAAAGATGTGCCTGTCATAGCCAAATGATACAAGCTCAAATTCTATGTATTCGTTATAAGGTCTGAATTTCAAATCCTCCTCATCCAGATTTATGGAAAACGTGTAATAACCCGGATTTTTGTCTGCGGACTCTGTAACCGGAAATACATTGCTGTTTGTGCCGTATGTATAAACCTCGTAATTATGTGCTGCCGGCATTTTGTCATTTGGCACAAGGATTTCTGCGTTATATGATTCCAGGTGGCGTATGGTGTCCTCGGAATACAGGGAAATGTAGAGATCGGAACAGTCGTTATATTTTAATACGGCATTGTACATCTCGTATTCAATTTCAAAAACCATTTCCTCGCGGTACACGTCGTCAATGTAGAAAAATACACATTCGTATCTGCGCTCCGCCTCATCATATGGACCATTGCTGTGGTACCATTTGCCCGGACCGTAAACAGGATTGGAGCTCACATAGTCGTAATCATCCCAGTAGAGCTTGGAACTCTCGTCATATACAATTTCAGTGCCGTCGGGCAGAATCTGCTTAACGGAGTTAACCTTGTACTGCACACGAACTCCGTCCACATAATCCTCCGGCAGGTCGCGCCAAAGCTCCCAGAACGTGTTGTTTCTGGAGGCGGCATGCACATCAAAGGTCAGCCTTTCCGTGACCACAATTTTACCCTCACTGCCCGGCTCATCCACAAGAACAGCTCGGTAATCAACATCAGTTATCCTGGCATAGTCGAAAGGATTAAGCTGCATTTCTGAAGTGTATTCTGATAAATTAAACAGAGTTGGTGAAAATGCAAATAGAAAAACGATTGCAAAATATACTAAAAAAGTGTTTCGGATTATTTTATTAATATTCAAGTGTTTCGTGCCCTCCCCTATAATAAAAAACGGTAATAGAATTCAAATATAAAATATTATCGTACATATAGTATATAGAAAAGATACATTATTGTAAAGATAAGAAAAAGGAGCCTGAAAACAGGATATTTTTCAGAAATAGAATAATTTAAGATACAGCTATTTGACAATACATAGTAGCCATGGTATCTTTATTTCACAAACTACTATGCATTACCTAATAGCCGGACGGATAACAGCTAAAATGAGACCACGGATAATATGAGCGGATAGGAATAATGAGACGACAGACAGAAAGAGGCAAAATATGGAAGATACGCAACTTATGAAAGGAATATTGGAGGGCTGTGTGCTAAGCATCATATCAAAAGGAGAAACCTACGGGTATGAAATCCTGACAGAGCTGGAAAAGTACGGCTTTGAGGAATTGGGAGAGGGAACACTTTACCCCATACTCACGCGTCTGGATAAAAACGGATACATAAGCTGCAGAAGGGCAAAGTCTCCGCTTGGTCCGGTAAGGAAGTATTATTCCGCTACAGAGGAGGGGAAGGAGAGACTTCGGCTATTTATTGAAAGCTATAGGAAGGTTACAAAATGCGCAGAGAATATTCTGTTTGGAGAAGATGTGTGAGGCTTGATTATGGCAGATTGAATTATGGCATGCCTGTGGCTGAAAATGCAGTTTATAACAACTTAGAAATATTATGATTGGAGAGATACGGGAGGAAGGTTATGAATAATTCGTACACATTATATAAGGACAAATTAAAGGGAGAGTATTTTGAAGTGTTTGACAGGATAGAGCTTTACGGTATTACGCACAACGCAGGCACGGCAGATGAATTTGAGGAGAGGATGATGAACTTTTTAGACGACCTGCTTTCTGCGCAGAAAAACGGAAAGCCTGCAGCAAAGATTACAGGAAATGATATAGAAGGCTTTTGCAGGATGTATTTTGAAAAGGCAACAATCAGGGAAAGGCTTGCTGCTGTTCCAAAATCATTTATCTTTCTTGCATGGATAATGCTGATATTTGGATTGCTGGAGATTATCATCACCGCCTTTGAAACTGAGGCAGTCATTTCCGTTTGGGATGTGCAGGCGGATATGGCTCCATGCATTATAGGAGGAATGGTTGGACTTATAATAGGATTCATTATCGAAATATTGATAACTGCCGCGAGACCCGTGATTTTTAAGGCAAAATGGCTTACCTCCGGCAGGATTTACATAATGGTTATAGCACTATTTGTGTTGGGAGTAATAGCTGTCATGATTTTTGAATCTGACATTGAAGCGGAGACTCCGGCAATGATACTTGTGCTTGCTTCGGGAGGATATATAATCTTATATTATGTGGTGAAAGCAGTTATTAATCTTAAAAAACACGGCAGCGTGCATAAACCGAAGGATAAGGTTTCGTTTTTTAAATTAGTGGATGAAAACGTAATAAACGACATGCCAATGGAACTAAAAAAGCGTTATGAAAAGATAAACGAGAAGAATTTAAAAAAGGGAAAATCGCCTGTTACTCCGGAAGAATACATGGAGAAGCTTAGGAAAGAGGCAATAAATGACAGGAAAGGAAATTTTGTAGTCATAGTTATAATTATGACTGTATGCCTGGGCGTAATTATACATGAAGCAATTACTGCGGGACTTATTAATGGGGGAATAATGCTTCTTATGTATATTGTCATTGAAGTGCCGATTCTGAAGTGGTGCTATCAGGACGTAAAGGGGCAGGGTTATAAGGCCAGAATTCTTAAAAAATGCGATGAGCTTGGTGTTAATGTGCTGGAGCTTGCGGATATGGATGAAATTTAATAGTATAGAGTCCTTTAATTAGGACAGGCGTTATGTTAAAATGTAACCGGGATTAAATAATTGGGAAATGAATGCAGTTTTTAATCCCGGTTTTTTGCTTAAAAAGATATGTCGGATATCATTTGTTTGGATAAATATGGGAGATATACATGGCAAAGGGAATAAATCAGAAGTTAAAAATATTATATCTTTTAAGAATACTTTGGGAAAAAACTGATGACCTGCATGGAATAACAATGTCTGAGATTTTATCTTCTTTGGAAAGCTACGGGGTAAGTGCTGAAAGGAAAAGCATTTACAGTGATATTGAAAGCCTGAATTCTTTTGGCATAGATATAACATGTGAAAAACGTGACAGAAATTATTACTATCACCTTTCGGGAAGAATGTTTGAACTGCCCGAGCTTAAACTGTTGGTGGATTCTGTTCAGGCGTCAAAATTTATTACTGAGAAAAAATCCAGTGAGCTCATAAAGAAAATCGAAGGTATGGTGAGTAAATATGAGGCATCACAGCTTCAAAGGCAGGTAATTGTATCGGGTCGTAACAAGGCCATGAATGAGAATATCTACTATAATGTAGATAACATTCATACGGCAATAGGTGAAAATTCAAAAATAACATTCCGGTATTTTCAGTGGGATATAAAAAAGAATATGGTATTTCGCAGAAACGGTGAATTGTATGAGGTAAGCCCATGGGCGTTACTCTGGGATGATGAAAATTATTACATGGTAGCGTTTGACAGCGAAGAAGAGAAAATTAAGCATTTCCGTGTAGACAAAATGCTTGATATTAATATAAAGGATGAGAAAAGAGAGGGAGAAGCGCTCTTTAATAAGCTTGACATGGCTTCTTATTCAAATAAGACATTTGGAATGTTTGGAGGAGAAGAAGTTACAGTCAGGCTTTATTGTGATAACAGTCTTGCAGGAGTAATGCTTGACCGCTTCGGACAGGATATCTTCATGATACCCGTGGATGATGAACATTTCACGGTGAATGTAAGTGTTGCAATGAGCATGCAGTTTCTGGCATGGGTATTTGCTTTGGGAGAAGGGGTAAAGATTGTTGGACCTGAAGCGGTTGTCAGTGAAATGCGTGAGCAGGCTGAAAGGCTTATGAGACAGTACAGGGATTAAGGTAAGAGAAAATATTAATTATGATAAATCTGAGAACATAAGCGACTCAACAAAATACGAGGACCATTTTACAGGAAGAAACAGCTTGATTGCGATATCCAAGTCAGGAAGAACGGTATCTTCTGAAGATGTCCAGAATTTTCTCCATGCAAAAGAACGTGGAATTAAAGTTCATCTTTTTGTGCGAAAGAATAAGGATGACAAAATATCTAAAGAATTTTATTATCTTGGATATATGGAAGCAAGTGATAATGTTAAAGAATTTATAATGCCAAACACTGACAAAACGGCTGTAGAAATAGAGTGGTTATTAGATGTTCCGGTACGTGAAGATATATATGAATACATTGTAAATGAGTAGAGGAGACGTGCAACATGAAAACAGTACGAGTAGTAGCGGCGGTAATTAAATCAACAAATGAAAAAGGTGAGCCTTTAATCTTTGCAACACAACGTGGCTATGGTGAATTTAAAGATGGTTGGGAATTTCCAGGAGGAAAGATTGAAGAAGGCGAAACTCCGCCTGAAGCTTTGAAAAGAGAAATAAAGGAAGAACTTGATACGGAAATATCAGTTGGAGAGTTAATTACTACCATAGAATATGATTATCCGACATTTCACCTCTCAATGGATTGCTTCTGGGCGGAAATTGTATCTGGAGATTTGATATTAAAGGAGCATGAAGCTGCGAGATGGCTAACAAAGGAAGAGATTGATACTGTAGATTGGCTTCCCGCGGATGTGGAGCTGGTGAGTATGATAAGGGATGGAATGTAAATTTGGATTTAAAATCTCCTCAATTATGTAGGAAATTTTAAATCCAAATTTCGTTTTGCAAAGTTTGAACAATAATTTAGTTTTAATTAGTACTTTGAGTCCGTAATATTGGACATATAATGGACTATGCTCAACTTAAGGAAAACGCAATTTGAAATATAAATATAACATTGATTATGAAATCCAAAATGTATCTATTTATATTTTTTTAATAAAATTGTTATATTTATATTCCAAAATGGATTTACATAAATATTATAAGTTTATTTGAATAAATTTGCAATATATAACCTATAACAATTTTCTTAAAGAATATTGACACACAATAAATAACATGATACTATTATAAAAAAAGTTGATTATAATTATTGTTAAATAATATGACATAAATATATTTTAAATTACATCATTAAATAACAATCTAATTATGATTGTTAAATATATTAAGAGTTATAATTTTAATAGCCTGCAAATAAAAAGTCAAGGCTAAATTGAAAGAACATTGAAAATTTTATACAGGTTGAAAATTGAGTATCAAAA
>CALWPY010000002.1 GCA_944383545.1 uncultured Lachnospiraceae bacterium
AGCCTGTCGGCTCCATGTGTTTTTCGCATTATGCCGTCTTGCGCAAGCGCAATCCGTCGCAATGCTCATTATACCATGTAGCCTGTCGGCTCCATGTGTTTTTCGCATTATGCCGTCTTGCGCAAGCGCAATCCGTCGCAATGCTCATTATACCATATCATGATAAAATTTACATTTCCTGTTGTCAATTATCACAATAAAATATATACTTTTATCAGTAAATTCAATTTATTACAATTTCTAAAGAAAGCAGGATTATTTATATGGCAGAACAATTATATACAATTCCGGTAAATGATGCATTTGACGCTGATTGCGAGTGTCCTCTCTGTCTCCTTGCACGAGATTTGGAAGTAAATGCAGTAGAGTATACGATGGGCCCGAGTTATATGGAAGACGATAATCGTGCCATGACTGATAAACTCTGGTTTTGTTCACATCATGCAAAAATATTATATCACGAAAAAAATCGTCTAGGACTTGCTCTTATGATGCAAACGCATAACGACAAAGTAATTAAGGATTTAAAAAAGCTTTCCGAAACAAAGCCAAAGAAAACAGGCGGACTTTTAAATAAATCTGCAGAATCCCCTGTTGGAGCCTATATAAAAGAGCTTGAAAACAGTTGTTTTATTTGTCAGAGAATGGAAAAAACTTCTGCCCGCTATATCGATACAATATTTCATCTCTGGAAAAAGGACAAAGAATTCCATGAAAAATTTAAAAACTGCAAGGGCTTCTGTACCTATCATTACGGAATTCTCTATGATAATGCCGTATTAAAACTCGGGAAAGAAGCATACATCGAATTTCTTAACATCCTAAATGACGTATACTTTAAGAACATGGAACGCGTCAACGAAGATGTATCATGGTTTATAGATAAATTCGATTACCGCTATAAAAACGAGCCCTGGAAAAACTCCAAAGACGCTCTACCACGCGGACTTACCAAAACAAACCATATGATAATCGAAGAATAAATACAAGATTAAATATATTTTAATATATGTCAAAATAAACTAAGTATAGGCATTACTTTTATATTCAGGCAACATCTGTCGAAACTCTAAAAAAATAATTTATCTTTATAATCAAATTGCCTCCTGCGGAACTCATTTCATTCAAACAGTCCTCGGAGGCAATTATAAAGATAAATTATTTTTAAGAGTATCTGACAGATAACGCAATAAAATATAAAAGTAATGCCTTTACTTAGTTTACATAACATATATAAACTTTTTAATTTGGCTTATATGAACTTTTCAGTGACACAATTCTGTTAAATACTAATCTGTCATCTGTGGTATCTTTGCTGTCAACGCAGAAATATCCGTGTCTTATAAACTGGAACGAATCACCTTTCTTTGCATCCTTAAATGCCGCCTCCAGCTTACAGTCCTTTAATACAGTAAGAGAATTAGGATTTAAGTTTAATGTTCCGTCTTCATTGAGCTTTCCTTTTTCCTCATCAACTATATTTTCATAAAGTCTCACTTCTGCAGTTACTGCATTTTTTGCATCAACCCAGTGTATTGTTCCCTTTACCTTACGTCCTTCAAAGCCAGAGCCGCTTCTGGTTTCAGGGTCGTACGTGCAGTGTATTTCAGTAATTTTGCCGTCTTCATCCTTTTTAAAGTCCACGCACTTCACAAAATAAGCACCTTTTAAACGGACTTCATTTCCCGGGAAAAGTCTGAAATATTTCTTAGGAGGTATCTCCATGAAATCCTCTCTGTCAATATAGAGTTCTCTGCTGAAAGAAACCTGTCTTGTTCCGAGTTCCTCGTTTTCCTGATTGTTCTCAATTTCAAAATACTCAGTCTTATCTTCAGGATAGTTATCAATAATGAGCTTTATAGGGTCAAGTACTGCCATCATTCTATTTGCCTTAGGCTTTAAATCATCCCTTATACAGTATTCAAGCATTGCATAATCAACAGAACTCTGGCTCTTTGATATGCCTACAAGCTCCATGAATTTCTTTATGGACTCAGGTGTAAATCCTCTTCTTCTCAAAGCTGAAAGTGTTACAAGACGCGGGTCATCCCATCCGTCTACTATTCCATCATCAACCAGCTTCTTTATATATCTTTTTCCTGTAACCACATTTGTAAGATAAAGCTTAGCAAATTCTATCTGTCTTGGCGGTTGTGGATATTCCAGTTCATTTACCACCCACTCATAAAGAGGTCTGTGGTCCTCGAATTCCAATGTACAGAGTGAATGAGAGATGCCTTCTATTGCATCTTCAATAGGATGTGCAAAATCATACATAGGATAGATGCACCATGCATCTCCGGTGTTGTGATGTGTCATTCTGGCAACCCTGTATAAAATAGGGTCACGCATGTTGATATTAGGAGATGTCATATCTATCTTTGCCCTGAGCACTCTTGAGCCGTCTTCAAACTCTCCGTTTTTCATCTTTTCAAAGAGTTCTAAATTTTCCTCAATACTTCTGTCCCTGTAAGGGCTGTTTTTACCCGGCTCTGTAAGAGTTCCTCTGTATTCCCTTATCTCATCAGCGGTAAGGTCGCACACATATGCCTTACCCTTTTTTATAAGTTTGACTGCTGCTTCATACATCTCATCAAAATAATTTGATGCAAAAAGCACCTCATCACCAAAATCAGCACCCAGCCATTTTATGTCATCAATAATGGACTGTACATATTCCGTCTTTTCTTTTGTAGGATTTGTGTCATCAAAACGGAAATTGAATTTTCCTCCATATTCTTTTGCAATTCCATAGTTAAGAATAATGGATTTTGCATGTCCAATATGAAGATATCCGTTAGGCTCAGGAGGAAACCTCGTAACAACCTTGCTATATTTTCCTTCTGCCAAATCTTCGTCTATTGCCTGCTCAATAAAATTCTTTGAAATATTCTCGTCAGCCATTACTGCCCTCCTAAAAGAAAAATCTTAGAGTTTATATTACCATTATTTTCTGCAAAGGTAAAGTATTAATAATCTTCTTCGTATGGTCCTTCCGGTATTTCTATGCCTGAATCATTATTTTTCCTATCTCTTACCATATCTGTTTTTTGCTCGTCTTCCGGTTTAATCTCATCTTCAGGAACTACATCAAATGCAGAATCAATACCAAAAGGTCTTTCCTTTATCGCTTCATTAACCTTTTTCTCCCTCTCCGGAGATTCTTTAATTTCCGGTTTAAAATCAGGGTCATAAGAATCAGAGGCATCTTCTAACAGAATTTCCTCCGGCACTTCGGTAACCTCAGTTTTTTGAATATCTTCAGACAAATCCAAGGACTTTTCTAAAACTGCTTCCTCATTATCTTCATTTACTTCTTCATCACTAAATATATCATTGTCATCTTCATCAAAATAAGATTCAGGAAGTTTTTTCTTAAGTTTTGAATTCTTTACACCAAGTGTGGTTGTGACAATAAGGAGTATTATTATTAAAAGTGCCGCACCGGCAAGCATATACATTAAATTTTCTTTGGTAAATATTCCGTCATCAGGTCCTTCTGTATCACCGGCCACCGGCTCAACCGGAGTGGCTGTATCAGGAGTTGCTTCGTCAGGTGTTGCGTTTTCCACTAAGTAAAGGGGTATATCAACATATCGCATAAATGCCTGCTCTTTGGTATCATAATAGTATAACCCCTCTTCGCCATCTATATTCATAGCATAAATAAGAAATATTCCCGTAGCTTCATCCACGGTATATGCCTTTACGGACATGTCACCCAGCATAAGCTCTGTTTCATGATAATTTTCCGGTATGCTGATATCATCAGGCATTTCCAATATTACATATCTTACATATGCAGAAGAATATTCTACGTATGGTATAAACTGAAGAGTCTCCTCATTAAAAATATACCATGCCGCAGGTACATCCTCTGCCTCAAGGCAGACAATGTTTATTTTTCCGTTTGGAGACTGATAAGCCGGAACTTCCAAATCATTATATGTAATGGTTGTTTCCTTAAAATCTTCAGGCACGTCAGGAATACTTTCATCATTTATAAATGAATATTCTATTCCGTTTATTGTAACCTTTACATCTTCTATAACCTCGCCACAGATAACATTTATTCTGTATACCCTTACGGCTCCGTTTTCAGCCGTAACAGTTACCCTGACACTGTTTTCTCCCGGTGTAAGGCTGTTTGCACCTGAAACACTTGTAGAAGCTTTCTCGTCTGTCGCAACGGCACTTACTACAATGCTTGTTGCATCTTTATCCAGTCTTACAGTATAATTCGTAGTTCCCGATGAAAATGACGGGGAAAGTGTTCCGGGAGAAACCTGAAGGCTTTTTAATGAACAGTCATTTGACAGACCGCTGTCTTCCGTAGTTCCTTCGGATGTATCATCTCCTGAGCCTGTACTTCCCGTACTGCCTGTGCCCCCGGTGTTTCCTGTACTTCCACCGGATTGAGTTTCCACAGTCACATTCACGCCTGCATGTGATATGGAAATTTCATTATAATTTATATCGTATACTTCACTGCCGCTTGTAGAAATTCCTGAAGTACCATTTGCTATCGCCTTAAATGAAAGCGAAGTAGAGCCTGCTCCCGTTCCGCTTAAAACAAGTGTACCACCGCCTCCGCCTGCTGTGGCACTTCCACTTGATGAGCTGTATTCAAGCACCGATGAATTATATGTAACATAAATTGTATAAGCAGAAATATCTGAGCCGCTCACATTGATTGTTGCAGTAACTGTATTTCCAATACTTACTGTTCTTGAAGAAAGCGCTATTGTAACAGATGCGCCTGCTGCATTTGCATCAATATGCACCATTCCAATTAATAAAGTAAAAGTCAAAACAAATACAGAGATTTTTTTCCATATTCTGTTCATAATATCCTCCTATTTATAATTTTTACCACGATATTGTTTCCAGCCCTACTATATGTCTCTGCAGTTTCACTATATCCAAAGCTGATATTTTTCCGTCTCCATTTAAGTCTCCGGCAGCTAAATTTTCAGAATTAAGCGAATCCAAACCAACTATAATTCTCTGAACTTTAACTATATCCAGAGCTGATATCTTTCCGTCTCCGTTTAAGTCTCCCGGTCTTATTGAACTTCCGGTCGAAGTACCTCCCGAACTGCTGCCCGAGGATGCTGTTCCTCTTACAATAGTCAGCTTATATGTCCTCACATTTCCATTTTGAGCCGTTACCGTTATATTTATATTATTTGTACCCTGTGAAAGGCTTATCGTTCCCGTACCTGATATTTTGGCATTAGAATTAACCGTTGTTGCAGAAATGCTTACGCTTCCGGTTGTCTCAGGTACAATTAACGAATATTGCGTTGTTTCGCTTACACTGAAGGAAGGCGTCAGTGTATATCCGCTCACATTAAGAGTCTTCAGCCAATTATTTGGATTTCCCGAATCGGCAGGCTTTGACACTGCCGAAGAAGGCATATTCAGATAGACAGGTATCTCAAATACCAGCGACGAATCAATAATTCCGTTTGACACATATGCCTTATATGTCGTATTTCCTTCATTTGCAGGAGCCTGTACATTTGTCATATACTGGTGTGAAAACAGACTTGATTTATTTGTAACATTAAACTTCTGTGTATAAAGAGTATCCTGACCCTTATTTATATAAGACTGTGCCAGATACTGGGCTCCTCCCATAATGGATTTATATGCAGAAGTCCATGGTCTTCCGTATGAGCCTGACGAAGCAGCCCATTTAAGACCGTTTGTTACGGCATTTCCCGTTGCAGAATCCGTAGCTCCAATATTAAAAAAGTTATATATTCCGGGATATGAAGAGCTTGTACCTAATGCCGCCGTACCTGCCTTAGTTCCCATCTCCTGCCTCATCCTTGATGCCAGATGATAAGGACTTATATTATAGGTTTTGGCAGCCTCCATTATTATTGCCGAGTATTTTCTTGAATCACCTGAAGGGCATGAATTATACATAAATGAGCCTTTAAGTATCGCTTCTACACCCTGCTGATTATGTATACCCTCCTGATAAGAGAGCGATTCAAATGCAAAGATCCAGTTTTCATAAAGATATGTACGCGGGTCCATATAATATTCAACTATGCCCTGTGAAGCGGCAAACCATGTGGTCCCGTCATATGCACTCCACTTATCCGTAGCCCAGTTATAACCTACTATTGTAGCACGCCAGTTATAATGTGGTGCAGAGGATGTACATTGAATCAGGTTTTTTATCTGACCTGTTTTGTTTCTTTCATTTTCCACAAGAGTGTTCCAATCTATTCCCGTATGGACTGCCCTAAACTCCCAGTCAGGATGCTTGCTGTGCAAGCTTCTCAGATATGGTTTATAGCTTTCAGGAAATCCCTGTGCCGTGAGTTTAGCCTCAAAGTCAGCATCATTAGAAACCTCTCCTGAAGTACCTGAACTCTGCGTACCGTCAATTACAACATAACTTGAAGACACATATCCCGTAATATTGGTACCATTATACGAGAACTGAACTTTATACCATGCTGAATTTGTTGTATCCAGAATGGTAAGTCTTGTATCACCATTTATAAAAATATTATTGCCATTTGAATCTTTTAACTGATTTCCTCCCGCTGATTCGCGGACACGAAGATTTGTTGTACCGGATTTAACATACCCTGTAAGTGTTTCTGCAAATACGGATTTTAAATTATCATAAGACGGGCTAAAAAAGCACACAAGAATTAATGTCAGGGAAATAATCACTGATAAAATTCTTTTATAAGATGAATTTCGCATATACATTCTCCATAAAGTAACTTCCCAAGAAAATCCGGTTTATATTATGTAAACACCATTTTCCACTATACAGAGTTAGTATAACACAATATCCGACACGATACAAAGAAATTTTACAGTTTTTATAAATTTCTAAAAATAAAAAATCGGCTTACATAAAGCCGATTTTCTAAAGCTGCTGACGGGAATCGAACCCGTGACCTCATCACTACCAATGATGTGCGCTACCGACTGTGCCACAGCAGCATCAACGATAAATAAAATATCATATTCAAATAAATAAATCAAGTACCAAATAAATAATTAATCGCTTTTAGAAAGCTTTTTTCTTACACGGGCAAGTGCGTTATCTATAGACTTCTTAGGCTTATTTAAAATTTCTGACATTTTTGTATAAGAAAGTCCCTGAAGATAGAGATTAACCACTTTTTTTTCAAAAACACTCAGTTTTTCGTCAATCTCTTTATATTTTTCACGGTACTCTTCTTTCTCCAGTATAAGTTCCTCAGGATTAGTGTTATTTATTTCCGATTTAGAATCTGCAATCATAATTTCCGAATTTTCTTTATAATCATTTCCATACATGGAAATGTAATTATTAAGAGGCATATGCTTCTGCCTGTTAGAAGCTGTAACCGCAGTTTTTAATTTATTTTTAACACAGATAGTGGCAAAAGTTGAAAAAGACGCCTTACTTTCAATTTTATAATCTCCTATTGCAGAAAAAAGCGCAATCATACCCTCTTGCGAGAGGTCTTCAGTTTCAGCGCCCACAATATAAAGCATTCTTATTTCTTTTTTTACTATATTGCTGTATTTTTCGAGAAGATATTCCTCTGCATTCCTGTCGCCTTTTCTGATTATGGTAATAATTTCATCATCGCTTTTATTGTCATATATTGACTGCTTCATAATATTATCTCCACAAATAATTATGATTTTACCATACGCTGTCTCACAACCTCATACGCCAGTACTCCCGCTGCAACGGAAGCATTCAAAGAATCTATATCGCCTTTCATAGGAATAGATACGATAAGGTCACAGTTTTGTTTTATAAGTCTGCTTACACCCGTACCCTCGTTTCCTATAACGATTCCTATAGGTCCTGTAAGGTTTGCATTATACATAAGCTCACCCTTCATATCCGCACAGGCAAACCACATTCCTCTCTTCTTTAAATCCTCTATTGTTCTGGATATGTTTGTCACCTTTGCAACCGGAGTATAATTAATTGCACCTGCAGATGCCTTAACCACTGTTGCCGTAAGTCCTGCTGCCCTTCTCTTTGGAATTATAACCCCGTGTGCACCACATAAATTTGCTGTTCTTATTATGGCTCCCAGATTGTGGGGGTCTTCTATTTCATCTAAAATAAAAATAAATGGGTCTTCGCCTTTTTCCTCTGCATTTTTAAATATATCGTCTACATCTGCATATTCATAGGCGGAACAAAGAGCAATTACACCCTGATGCTTTTTATCTCTTGAAATTTGGTCCAGCCTCTCTCTGGCAACAAAATTTACTATTACGTCTTTCTTTTTTGCCTCTCTTAAGATACTTGAAATAACTCCGTCCTTAAGTCCGTTCTGTATATAAAGTTTATCCACCGTCCTGTCTGAACGAAATGCCTCAAGCACGGGATTTCTTCCCTCAATAAAATGACCGTCATTTTGATTTTCTGAATTTGTATTTTTATAATTATCCATTTATTTTTTTCGGTTTCTCCTTTTATATATTGCGCTCCGTAAAAAACACTCCGCACAATTTCATTTCAATACCATCGTGCCTATAACGTGCTATTTAATACTTCATTAAGGATAAATTCCAGTCTATCGGTATCTCCCTTCAAATAAAGATATCCGATAAGGGCTTCAAACCCCGTTGCCTTCCTGTATTCTATAACTGATGCATTTTTTGCCTTAGTATGTGTTGTGGCATTTCTTCCTCTTTTGTAAATATCAATTTCTTCTTCAGTAAGCTTCGGAAGCAGTTTTTCCGCATAAATTGCCTGGCTTTTTGCCTTTACAATATCCGATACTTCCCTGTGATATTTATACGGCTGTTTGTTTGCAATAGTAACCATATGGGTTTTTATTAGTAAATCAAAAACACTGTCTCCTATATAAGCAAGTGCAAGCGGAGAATAAGACGAAGGTTTCTTTTTATTTGCGGATATTTCGCTTATTTTCCTCATTTCTAATAAGTTTAAGCTCTCTTCCATCTTACTCCTTCTCTTGTATCCTCAAGGATAATTCCTTTATCAAGAAGCATGTTTCTAATCTCATCTGCCCTCTTAAAGTCTTTATTTTTTCTTGCCGCCTGTCGCTCATCTATAAGAGCCTGGATTTCAGCATCAGGAAGCTCTTTTTCTGTTTTAATCTCTATTCCGAGAACATTGCAGAGTGTCTCAAGTACGTTATAAAGCTTCTCTGCAAATTCTACCGAGCTTTCTTCATTTGTCTCAGTATTTATAAACTTAACAAGCTCAAATATTACTGCTATTGCATCAGCCGTATTAAAGTCATCATCCATTGCAGCATTGAACTTTTCAGTATATTCAGGAAGTTTTTCTACGAGATTTTTCTCGTCTTCTTTCATTTCTGCACTCTTATTTGCAGAAATTATCTCCTGAAGCTTTTCTGCAGAAGTTTTTATCCTGTCTAAGCCGTTTTTTGAAGCCTCAACCAAATCAGCAGAGAAATTGAGCGGACTCCTGTAATGTGCATTCAGCATAAAAAATCTTATTACCTGTAAATCATATTTTTCTCCTATTTCACGCACGGTAAAAAAGTTTCCGAGAGATTTGGACATCTTCTCATTATTTATTTTAAGAAATGCATTGTGCATCCAGTATCTTGCAAATTCTGTATCATTTGCTGCTTCGCTCTGGGCTATCTCATTTTCATGGTGAGGGAATATGAGGTCTTCTCCTCCCGCATGAATATCAATTACATCACCTATATATTTTTTTGACATAACCGAACACTCCAGATGCCAGCCCGGTCTGCCGTCGCCCCATGGGGATTCCCATGAAGGCTCACCTTCCTTCTTTGGCTTCCAGAGTACAAAATCCAATGGGTCCTCTTTTTCATCTTCTCCCGATACCAGTAGTGAACGGTTTCCGCTTCTTAAATCATCAATATTTTTTCCCGAAAGCTTTCCATAGCCCCTGAACTTTCTTGTTCTGAAATAAACTGTTCCGTTTACCTCATATGCATAGTCCTTATTTATAAGCTCTTCAATCATTTTTATCATGTCAGGAATTTCTTCCGTAGCCTTTGGATGAACAGTGGCCTCCCTGACATTTAAGGCTTTCATGTCCTTCTTACATTCTTCAATATATCTTTCGGATATAACTTTCGAGTCCACACCCTCCTCATTTGCTCTTTTAATGATTTTATCATCTACATCGGTAAAGTTTGAGACATAGTTTACCTCATAGCCTCTGTATTCCAGATATCTTCTTAAGGTATCAAAAACTATCATAGGTCTTGCATTTCCTATGTGAATATAGTCATATACGGTCGGACCGCATACATATATACCCGCCTTACCTTCGTTTATCGGTACAAATTCCTCTTTTTTTCTGGTGAGTGTGTTATAAATTTTCATTTTGCTATTTACCCTTCCTGCTTCTTATCAGCAATCAATTTGTTCACGATGCTTTTAAGCTCTTCGTTTTCTTTCTTAAGCTGTTCAATATCATTCAGCACCGGGTCAGGCAGATGTACCTGGTCCATATCCATTCTCGGCACTTTAACATCATCTCTTTTTACGACTCTTCCCGGTACACCTACAACAGTTGAATTTGGCGGCACCTCCGAAAGCACCACGGAGCCTGCTCCGATTTTGGAGTTTGCACCCACCGTAAATGAGCCTATCACTTTAGCACCCACACTTATCATGACATTATCCTCAATCGTAGGATGTCTTTTTCCATGCTCTTTTCCTGTTCCGCCTAAAGTCACCCCCTGATACAGAGTTACGTTATCTCCTATAACCGTGGTTTCTCCTATAACTACTCCGTGACCGTGGTCTATAAAAAATCCCTCTCCGATTACAGCTCCCGGATGTATTTCTATACCTGTCTTATGCGCTGCCTTCTGGGATATTTTTCTGGCTTTGTAATAATGCCCTTTCAGATAATGCTTATGTGCCTTTCTGTACATGTATATCGCCTTAAAGCTCGGATATAAAAGCACTTCTCTGTTCTTTTTAATTGCGGGGTCTCTTTCCCTTATTATTTTAACCTGTTCTTTATAATATTTAAACCAAGACATATCTTTTTTCCTGTTTTTACTATTTATTATAATAATATGACGTTTGGGTACCAAAAGTCATTACTACGGTATCACAGACTTTTACTTATTAAAGATATATGATGAATTTAAAGTTGTCAATAACAAAATAATTATGTCTATTTAGCTATCATCTTAAGTATCTCATTGCTTCTTGCGACAAATTTTGTCATTTCGGAAGGAGAAAGAGGTCTGTTTGCTATTACTGCAAGGTCATAAAGCTGACAGCATATTTTATCTGCATTTTCACCTTCAGGATTGTCAAGCAGATATTTAACCAGACTGTTATTTGCATTAAGAACGAGTGTTTCACTGTCGGCACCGTAATCTAAGCCCGGCATCGCACCCATGCTGTACATCTTCATCATCTCTTCCATTCTTCTGGAATCCTCTGACTGCGTAAGGAGTGAAGAAATATTTTCATTTTTAAGGCTTTCAACCTTTACATTCAGTTTTTCTACACCGAGTGCCTTCTTAAACATTTCAGTAAGCTTTTCCGTATAAGCTTTTATATCCTCATCAGAAAGTTTCTCACCTGCCAGATTGTCAGTTATTTCAGAATCTATTCTGTAAAATTTCACGCCCTCGTTCTTTGCCTCAAGACTTGAAATATAAGGATTATCAATATTATGGGTAAGGATAACAGCATCCATGCCTTCTTCCTTAAACATATTTATATACTGTGACTGTGCCTGCTCATCAGTAACGTAAAATACCTTGTTCTCATATTTTTCCTTACCTGCTTCAAGGTAATCAGGAAGTGTGATGTATTTTCCGTCCAAATTCTTAAAGAGCATGTAATCATTCATTTTTTCACTGAATTTTGCATCCTTGAGGCATCCGAATTTGATAAACGGACTGATATCATCCCAGTATTTCTCATAATTTTCTCTGTCCGTCTTACACATACCGGTCAGCTTATCAGCAACCTTCTTCGTAATGTAATCAGAAATCTTTTTTACAAAACCGTCATTCTGCAGTGCACTTCTTGATACATTAAGCGGTATGTCAGGGCAGTCTATAACACCTTTAAGCGTAAGCATAAATTCAGGAATTACTTCTTTAATATTATCTGCCACAAATACTCTGTTGTTATATAATTTTACCTTTCCTTCAATCTGCTCGTAGTTTGTATTAATCTTAGGGAAGTAAAGTATACCTTTTAAGTTAAAAGGATAATCCATATTTAAATGAATCCAGAAAAGAGGCGGCTTAAAATCGAGGAATACCTGTCTGTAAAACTCCTGATACTCTTCATCCGTACACTCAGACGGATTTTTAATCCAGAGAGGATTTATGTTATTTAAAGGCTTATTTTCTGTTTCTGTTTCTTCTGACTCTGTCTCGTCAACAGCTTCTTTTGCCTTATCTTCATCTGTAAAATAAATTTCATACGGCATAAATGAGCAATACTTCTCAATTACCTCTTTAATCCTGTATTCATTTGCAAATTCATAGCAGTCCTCACTTAAGTAAAGTGTAATTGCCGTACCTCTCTCAGTCCTGTCTCCTTCTTCCATAAAGAAGTCAGTACCACCGTCACATTCCCAGTGAACAGGCTTTGCCCCGTCAATATATGAAAGAGAATCTATTGTTACTTTGTCAGCTACCATGAATACGGAATAGAAACCAAGTCCGAAATGACCTATAATCTGGTCCTCATTTGCCTTGTCCTTATATTTATCAAGGAAGTCCGTGGCACCTGAAAATGCTATTCTGTTAATGTACTTATCAACTTCTTCCTCTGTCATTCCTATACCGTTATCTACGAAAGTAAGAGTCTTTTCCTCAGGACTTGCATATACATCTATCCTGTACTTTTCTCCTTCCGGCTCTTCCCACTCACCCATTAAAGCCAGTTTCTTTAATTTTGTGATTGCGTCACAACCGTTTGAAATTACTTCTCTTGCGAAAATATCATGGTCTGAATAAAGCCACTTCTTTATAATCGGAAATATATTTTCGCTGTCAATTGTTAAGCTACCTTTTTTTCCTGCCATTTTTATCATTCCTTCTTTATAATTATTTTCTTTTATTACTGATAAATATCAGACTAATACAATAATAATACCCCTGAATTCGATTGTCAAGAAAAAATTAGCACTCGTTTAAAATGAGTGCTAATAATTGTTCATGTGATTAAATTTGATTTAAAAACTTTTTTACATATTCGTCCCAGGCATGCTCCACTGTTTTATCAAGAATAAAAGTTTTAAGTGAAACACCGGTTATTACATAAAGCCCCTGCCTGTCATAATATACGTTTAGATTCAAAGCTTTTATTTCTTCTTCCGTTATATTAAGTCCGGTGTTTTTTATGAAGTTACTTTTTCTTTCGTTGTCTGCCATAAAAATAATTTTAAACGAAAGAGGAAGCTTTTTTCCGCGTATCATCTGATACACAAGTTCTTTTTCTTCCTTCCAGATTAAATATTCCCTGTTTTCCGTAAACTCTTCGTTATCAAAAAAATCTTTGTTAAGCTTTCCGTCAATATGAAATGAAGCTGCCGTTTTTATAACTGCCTCATACAAATAAAAATCATCAAACATACTTCCTACCAGAAGTCTGTTCATAAACTCCTTAATTTCTTCTATATGAATGGAAATCATTCTTCAGCCTTTCCTCCTATGTCTCACTAATCATACAGGAGCCGTTTTTTATGTTAAACTTATCAATCATTTTATATTCTTTCATACCCCTCTCAAGAAGTGTGACATGACCAATTGCATCTCCGCCCTGCATAAATTTATTATGATTTTTTTCTCCTGAAGGAGAAGCAACTTCATAGCAGACCATTTTTTTCTTTGGACACGCAATAATAATCTCTGCCGCATACTTTTTATTCAAAAGCTTTGCACGCCAGTAGATTTTATCACGTGTCTCATGCCATCTGAATTTTCCTATGGTTAAAAGAGACTTGTTTTCCTTTATAAATTCATATACTTTACCTTTATGATAAATGCATAAACTAAGTTTACCTTTTCCGTCCAATCCTCTTGCCGCAATCGCTGTATCAAGCAGTTTTCTTCCGGTAAGCTGGCTTGTACAGTCACTGCTGCTAAGCTGGACAACCGTGGCGGGCATTTTCGAGCCCCACACCTTATCCGCATAACCGTTTGAAGTACCTGGAATCACAACATATTCTTCATCATCAAATATTATATATCCGCTATAGAGTGTCATAAGTCCCTCTGCATGCCAGTAATTATCATGTATATCCAGACTCCTTGCATAAAGACCGGCCTTATTTCCGGTACCATAAGGAACAGTCTTATTTATCTTAAGCGACCAGTCTGCCTTGTGGTCATCTTCTTCATATATTTTAAGTCCGTATCCGATTCTCCCCCAGATGTTATTTTCGGATATAAAGCAGTCTTCTGCTGAAATCTTCAACATATTTTCAGATATATTCATATCGTAAATGGCAATAAGACGCTCTGCCCTTGCAGGATTTTTACCAAAGCTTGTAACCGCAACCTTAAAATAAGACGGTCTTATTCCCTCTTCCAAATCTCCTTCTTCAGGATATTCTCTGCCAAGCTGAGGATTTATTATTGTGTATTCCACGGAAAAATTCTTAATTTCACCTGTACTTGCACTTGCACCCGAGAAAAAATGAAACCAGCTGTCATAACCTTTAAACGCAAGGTCCCCTTTCAGCTTGTACATATTTCTATATAAATTATGCCTTAACATCGTATCCCTCCTGAAATATAACCCTAAACCTGATTTAATGTTATTAAAGTATACCATGATGTCACCACATGTAACAAGCAATTTTTACTTGAAGCCTTTAATCTTATGTTGTATAGTATTCAAGAAAGAATTATATCAAAATATAACGAATTGAGAGGTGGCAATATGGCACAGCTTTGGGGCGGACGCTTTACCAAGGAAACTGAACAAAAAGTATATAATTTCAACGCATCCATATCTTTTGACAAAAGGCTTTATAAGCATGACATAGAAGGAAGCAAGGCACATGTAAAAATGCTTGCAAAATCAGGTATTCTTACGGAAACAGAGCGTGATGAAATAATAAAGGGGCTTGACGGTATCCTTGCCGATACTGAATCCGGAGTTCTTGAAATAACATCTGAATATGAAGACATCCACAGCTTTGTTGAAGCAAACCTTATTGACAGAATAGGCGATACGGGAAAGAAGCTTCATACAGGAAGAAGCAGAAATGATCAGGTTGCTCTGGATATGAAATTATATGTAAGGGATGAATTAATTCAAGTAAAAGGTCTTATATTTTCCCTTATGCAGGAACTTCATATCTTAATGAAAGAAAATATCCATACATATATGCCGGGATTTACACATCTTCAGAAAGCACAGCCTGTGACTTTCGCTCATCATGTAGGTGCATATATGGAAATGTTTAAACGTGACTACGGAAGGATTAAAGATATTCTGGAAAGAATGAACTACTGTCCTCTCGGTGCGGGTGCTCTGGCAGGCACAACTTATCCATTAGACAGAGAGTATACTGCTTCTCTTCTTAATTTTTACGGACCAACCTTAAACAGTATGGATTCCGTATCTGACAGAGATTATATTATTGAAATGCTTTCTGCATTTTCTACAATTATGATGCACCTTTCCAGATTTTCAGAAGAAATCATAATCTGGAATTCCAATGAATATCAGTTTATTGAGCTGGATGATGCATACAGCACGGGAAGCTCCATAATGCCTCAGAAAAAAAATCCTGACATTGCGGAACTTGTCAGAGGAAAAACCGGACGTGTATATGCTTCTCTTAATTCCATTCTTACCACAATGAAGGGAATCCCTCTGGCATACAATAAGGATATGCAGGAGGATAAGGAGCTCACATTTGACGCAATAGACACGGTGAAAAACTGTATTGAGCTCTTTACCGGAATGATTTCTACAATGAAGCTTAATAAGGAAAACATGAAAAAGAGCGCAGTAAACGGTTTTACAAACGCTACCGACTGTGCAGACTATCTTGTAAATCACGGTGTTCCTTTCAGAGATGCTCATGGCATCGTAGGACAGTTGGTTTTATACTGTATCGAAAAAAACATCTCTTTGGATGACCTGTCTCTTGAAGAATATCATTCAGTCAGTACAGTATTTGAAGATGATATATATGACGCAATAAGTCTTAAAACCTGCGTTGAAAAAAGAAACACCATCGGTGCACCGGGACCTGACGCCATGGAAAAGGTTATAGATATAAATGAAAAATATCTAAATGAATTAAGAGGTGAAATAAATGAATAATACAACCAAGGCAAAGTATGAGCTTGCCAGAAAAATGATAAAAGGTAAAATTGATATCGATGAGGTATATCTCATGACCGGAATTGATAAGGCTGAGCTTGAAAAGCTTAAAGAAGAAATCGACCCTGCCGCAAAAGAAGCTAAGATGTTTCAGGATCTTGATAACACCGACTTAAATATCGGAGAAATAATTTTTGATAACAATGAAACAGACGACAGCTATGATGAAAATTATTAAGAAATTTAAGCAATAAAAAATGGGAGGTATGTGCCTCCCATTTTTTATATCAGACTTAAAATTTTATCTCAGATAGTTTCTCATGGACTTCAGGGCATTTTTTTCAAGGCGGCTTACCTGAGCCTGTGATATGGAAATTTCATCTGCAACCTCAGTCTGTGTTTTCCCTTCAAAAAATCTTAGTTTAATAATATTAAACTCCCTGTCGTCAAGTCTTCCCATAGCTTCCTTTAAAGCAATATTTTCCACCCAGTTTTCTTCCCTGCTCTTTTTATCACTGACCTGATCCATGATATAAAGCGCATCCTGTCCTTCCTGATAAACAGGCTCATATAAGGACACCGGTGTGGCAATGGCATCCAGCGCAATAACTATATCTTCTTTACTTATACCTGTTTCTTTTGATATTTCTTCTATTGTAGGCTCTTTATCATTCTTAGCCATAAGCATCTCTTTTGCATATATGGCTTTATATGCCGTATCCCGTAGAGACCTTGAAACTCTTATGGAATTGTTATCCCTCATGTATCTTCTGCATTCTCCTATAATCATCGGAACTGCATAGGTTGAAAATTTTACATCAAGGCTTCTGTCAAAATTATCTATTGCTTTTATAAGGCCTATGCATCCCACCTGAAATAAATCGTCTGCATTTTCTCCCGAGTTAGAAAATCTTTGAATCACGCTTAAAACAAGTCTTAAGTTGCCTTTAATAAATAGCTCTCTTGCTTCCTTATCCCCTTTGTCAATTCTTTCAAAAAGCTCGTCTTTTTCCGCCTGCGTAAGTAAGGGCAGCTTAGCTGTATTCACACCGCATATCATAACCTTATTTATAGCCATCATAATTTCCTCCATTAGTATTTCTTATACTAAAAGGATTTACAAAAGCTTAAATTTGTATTCAAAAATGCGGCGGTAATAAGTTTACTTAAATCGCCTTTATCTTACCCAATATTTAAATTCTTCGTCGGCAAGCCTTATATAATCATCATTTGAAATCATGATATCAAATCCCGGCTGGATTAAATTACCATTTATGAACGTATGATTTGTAGAATTATTGTCTCTTATATAACACTCCCCATTACTTATTTTGAATGTAGCATGGCTTCGGCTGACCTTTCTGTTGTCAGCCACCTGATAATCTGAATCAGGAGATTTACCAACCGTAAATTCTGATTTCAGAATAGGTATCAGCTCATTTGTCCTTATTCTTACAAGATATGGTATAGGATTTGTATAATTGGACGAGGTTGCAAGCACTGTAGTGCCTGTATCTTCCTTCTCATCCTCCAAAATCGTCTCTGCTTCAAGTGACAAAATGAATTTATAAAAATCAGCCAGATTAAAAAGGAGCTTGCTGTCAAGATACTGTAATATCTGTTCCACACATTCCACGCACTCCATATTGGCAAATCTCACCCTGCCTATAAAATTCTGAATGAATTTCGTTATATTTACGTCAGAAAATTTTTTACTGACCGGCATATATATTAGCTGAACATCCAAGGTGGAAAGCTCTATATACATATATTTTGTACTTAATAATATCTTAATAAGCGGCATTTTGTTTTCTTCAAAATATAAAAGCTGATTAAGAATATTTGATAATATGGATAGAAACTCTCCCTTATAAAGCTGCTTCCTTAAAAACTGCTCCAAAGGAAGTGTTGCAGGAATTTTATATTGAAGTACCCTCACTCCGTCTACTGCCACTACATTGCAGGTTGTTCTGTTTCCTACAAATTCATAATTAAACATAGTCAGTTCATACTGGTCTATAGGTATATCTTCTTCTACCCTGAAATTAAGGGTAAATTCGTCATAACTCGTTTCATTTTCAATGCTGCCCATAATACTGACCCCCTAATCTGTCATTAATTAATGATAAGTTTTTAATTAATTTTAACATTATAATTAAGCAATATCAACAAAAATATAGAAATAAATATCGCAAAATAAACAAAATTGCAGAAGCTTTGACAGCCTCTGCAATTTTATGTTTTCTGTTTTTAATACTAATTATTTTGTGCAAGCATTTCCTTCTTTATATTATATAGCTCTGTAGAAAGGTCCAGATAATGTATGTGCGGATTTTCAAAACGCTGTTCTTCCTCCCACACCTGATTTTCAAGCTGATACTTCACATAATTTCTTATTTCATCTAGCTCCGGCTTTTCATAAACCAGTTTTCCGTCCTCAAATATTGTAACCTGCAGAGGCTTTGCAATGAAATTTTCAAAAGCCATTTTTTTCCACGGCTTCTGTTCATCAACATAAGGAAAAGGCTTGTCATCTTCTACTTTTTCATGTGGCAGTGTAAGTAAATCAGCCAGTCCGTATCCTGTCTCCTTACTGTAAATTCTCCACAGCTTCTTCTTGCATGGATTTGTAATCTTTTCAACATTTTCTGAAATCTTTATCCTCGGCTCGAACACATCATTATGCTTTACCGCAACAAGCTTATATACTCCGCCAAACACAGGGTCCGACTTGGAAGTAATCATTCTTTCCCCGACACCGTAAGAATCAATCTTTGCCCCCTGGTTATTCAGTGAATTTATAAGATATTCATCCACACTGTTTGACACAACTATCTTACAGTCATTCAGTCCTTCCGCATCCAGTCTTTTTCTTATTTTTTTAGAGAAATATGCCAAATCTCCACTGTCTATCCTGATACCTTTAAGCCTCTTTCCCATAGGCTCAAGCACTTCATGTGCAACCTTAATCGCATTTACAAGACCGCTTTTTAATATATCATAGGTATCTATAAGCAGGGTGCAGTTATCAGGATATACCTCTGCATAAGCCTTAAATGCTTCGTATTCTGAAGGAAAAAACTGTATCCAGCTGTGAGCCATTGTTCCGACCGCCGGAACATTAAACATTGTATCCGCCATGACAGTTGCCGTGGAAGAAACTCCGCCTATATAGCAGGCTCTCGTTCCATACACCGAAGCAGACGGACCGTGTGCTCTCCTTGCTCCGAATTCCATTATAACTGAATCCCCTGCCGCCCTGCATATTCTGGAGGCCTTGGTGGCAATCATGGACTGGAAATTAATTGTAAGAAGAAGCATGGTTTCAATAAGCTGTGCTTCTATAACAGGTGCAGTAACCGTAACAATAGGAGTATTAGGATATACTATTGTACCCTCAGGTACTGCCTCTATTGTACCGGTAAATTTGAAATTTTTAAGATATTCCAGAAAGCCTTCATCAAACATCTTTTTTTCACGAAGATAATTTATATCATCTTCGGTAAATTTCAAATCGCATATATAATCTATAAACTGTTCAAGACCTGCGCTTACAACAAAACCTCCGTTATCAGGATTTTTTCTGTAAAACATGTCAAATACTGCCACTGTATCTTTAAATCCTTTAACAAAATATCCGTTTGCCATTGTAAGCTCATAAAAATCCATAAGCATGGTAAGGTTACGCATGATTTTCCCCCTTATATATCATCATTAACTACTGTGCAGCATTACGTTTTGCCCTCATACGAAGTGTAGGGTCAAGTATCTTCTTTCTTATTCTTATGCTCTTAGGAGTAATTTCCAACAGTTCATCAGTATCAATAAAGTCAAGAGCCTGTTCAAGAGAAAGAATCTTAGGCGGCGTAAGCTTAAGAGCATCATCTGAGCCCGAGGCACGTGTATTTGTAAGCTGTTTTTTCTTACATACATTTACTTCTATGTCCTCAGCACGTCCGTTAGCTCCTACTACCATTCCTCCGTATACCTGCTCACCCGGGCCTATAAAAAGAGTACCTCTTTCCTGAGCATTAAAGAGACCGTAAGTAATTGCCTCTCCTGCCTCATAAGCAATAAGTGAGCCCTGCTGTCTGTACTGCATATCACCTTTATAATTGTCATAACCGTCAAAAATTGTATTTATTATTCCATTTCCCTTTGTTGCGGTAAGAAAATCTCCTCTGAAGCCTATAAGTCCTCTGGAAGGTATGGAAAACTCAAGTCTTGTAGTTCCGTTTGTAGACGGAGCCATTCCCTGAAGTTCTCCCTTTCTCTGATTAAGCATATTTATAACCGTACCCGCAAATTCATCAGGCACGTCAATTACTGCAATTTCAAATGGCTCCAGCTTTTTATTTCTCTCATCATATTTGTAAATAACTTCAGCCTTGCTTACGGCAAATTCATAACCTTCACGTCTCATGTTTTCAATAAGTACCGAAAGATGAAGTTCTCCTCTTCCCGATACCTTAAAGCTCTCGGTGGTATCTGTTTCTTCCACCCTTAAGCTTACATCTGTATTAAGTTCTCTGAAAAGTCTGTCCCTTAAATGTCTTGATGTTACATATTTTCCCTCTTTACCTGCAAGAGGTGAATCATTTACCATAAAATACATGGCTATTGTAGGCTCGGAAATCTTCTGGAAAGGTATTGCCACAGGATTTTCCGGTGAACATATAGTATCACCGATATGAATATCCGATATACCTGATATTGCAACTATTGAGCCGATTTTTGCCTCGTTTACTTCAACCTTATTAAGTCCGTCAAACTCATAGAGCTTTCCGATTTTTACCTTGACCTTTTTATCAGGGTCATGATGATTTACAATTACAGCCTCCTGATTTAATTTCAGTCCTCCGTTATCTACCTTTCCTACTCCTATACGGCCTACATACTCATTATAATCAATAGTACTGATTAAAACCTGAGTTCCCGCATCAGGGTCTCCTTTAGGTGCAGGTATATGTTTAATTATGGTATCAAAAAGAGGCTTCATGTCCGTTCCCTTTTCATCAGGTGAATACGAAGCATATCCATCTCTTGCAGAAGCATATATGAACGGACAGTCAAGCTGTTCGTCTGATGCATCCAGCTCAAGAAGGAGCTCAAGCACTTCCTCTTCCACTTCTTTTGGCCTTGCTTCAGGTCTGTCAATTTTATTAACACATACTATAACGCTTAAATCCAGCTCCAATGCCTTTTTTAAAACAAATTTTGTCTGAGGCATGGCTCCCTCAAAGGCATCTACAACAAGTATTACACCATTTACCATTTTTAAAACACGTTCTACCTCTCCTCCGAAATCTGCATGTCCGGGAGTATCAATAATGTTAATCTTGGTATTTCCGTAAGTTACTGCCGTATTTTTTGAAAGAATTGTGATTCCTCTTTCTCTCTCAATATCATTTGAATCCATTACACGCTCAGCAACTTCCTGATTTTCCCTGAAAACACCACTCTGCTTTAAAAGCTCATCCACAAGGGTGGTTTTACCGTGGTCTACATGAGCAATAATGGCAATATTTCTAACATCTTCTCTTTCAATAATCATTTTGTCTGTCCTCTTGTTACTTAAATTTTCTGTATAATATAAGGCGAACACTACTTCCGTAATGCCCGCCCTGATATTTCATTTATATTTCATCTGAATACCGAAAAACACTACATAGTGAAAGTATGTAAAACTATTCAACACTGTAGTTAGGTGCTTCTTTGGTTATCTGGATATCATGCGGGTGGCTCTCTTTAAGTGATGCCGCAGTAATTTTAACAAACTGCGCCGTCTCATGAAGAGCTTCGATATTCTTCGCTCCGCAGTATCCCATTCCTGAACGAAGACCTCCGATAAGCTGGAATACCGTATCCTCAATGCTTCCTTTATAAGCAACTCTTCCTTCTACACCTTCAGGCACAAGCTTCTTTGCATCTTCCTGGAAATATCTGTCCTTGCTTCCAGATTCCATAGCCGCAATGGAGCCCATACCTCTGTAAACCTTGTACTTTCTTCCCTGATAAAGCTCAAAGTCTCCCGGTGCTTCATCTGTGCCTGCAAACAGGCTTCCCATCATACATACATTTGCACCTGCTGCAAGAGCCTTTGTGATATCACCTGAATACTTGATACCTCCATCTGCTATAACAGGAATTCCTGCCTCTTTTGCCACGTCATATGCCTGCATAATTGCAGTTATCTGTGGAACACCGATTCCTGCCACAACTCTTGTTGTACATATTGAGCCGGGACCAATTCCGATTTTTACGGCATCTACACCCATATCAATCATTGCCTTGGCGCCGCTTCTGGTTGCAACATTTCCGGCAATAACATTTAAGTCAGGGTATTTTTCCTTAATCATCTTAAATGTCTTTAATACGTTTGCAGAATGACCATGAGCAGTATCTATAACTACCGCATCTACATGAGCCTTTACAAGTTCATTTACTCTGTCAGTTATATTGGCTGTAACTCCTACTGCTGCCGCACAGAGAAGTCTTCCCTTTGAGTCCTTTGCTGAATTAGGATATTTAATTGCTTTCTCAATATCCTTAATGGTAATAAGACCTTTAAGCATTCCGTTTTCATCAACTATAGGAAGCTTTTCTTTACGCGCCCTCCCGAGTATCTGCTTTGCTTCCTCAAGTGTAATGCCCTCTCGTGCCGTAACAAGTCCTTCAGAAGTCATGGACTCTCTAATCTTTTTTGTATAATCAGTTTCAAATTTTAAATCACGATTTGTAATAATACCTACCAGTTTTCCGTTTTCTGTAATCGGAACACCTGAAATTCTAAACTTACCCATAAGCTTATCAGCATCGGCAAGTGTATTGTCCGGTGCAAGTGAAAAAGGGTCAGTAATTACTCCGTTCTCAGACCTTTTTACCTTATCTACTTCTTCAGCCTGCTGCTGAATTGACATATTTTTATGGATAACTCCTATTCCACCCTGTCTTGCCATGGCAATAGCCATTCTATGCTCGGTAACAGTATCCATTCCTGCACTCATAAGGGGAATCTGAAGTGTAATATCTTTTGTAAGCTTGGTTGACAAATCAACCTGATTCGGAAGTACCTCAGAGTAAGCAGGTACAAGAAGCACATCATCAAATGTAATTCCTTCACCAATAATTTTGCTCATTTTGTCACTCTCTTTCTTAGTAAAAATCTGATTATGACCGATATTATAATCCTTATATAATATCGGCCACAAAGCTCAATAGACAATAAAATTTATGAAGTTCATGTTATCAAAAATTAAGGTTATTGTCAACCTGTACAATTCACATATTACATATTTTTTTCATGTATTTTTCATATTTAATACACAAAATCATCCGTAGACGAAAGAGTGTGCTTTTCTTTATCAACCTGCTCCACCCTGAATATATCTCCTTTATCAGGTTTATCTTTTACCTCATCAGATACAACCTTAATGGTATTCCTGTCCACATACTCTGTTTCCATCCTGTCATCATTCATGATAATTACGGAAAACTCATTAAAATTCTCACCTGTCACTATGATTTCATCATTTTCATAAGAGACATCCGTTATCGATATTGTATCAATACCCATACTCATATCAGCTCTTTCGTAAGGCTCATCCTCCTGATAAATATAGTGTTCACCATACAGAATATCATATTGTATCATATAAAGTGCTTTTTCAAATTCTTCCGTATTATCATTATTATAATAAACTGAGTGAAGCTTTTGTATATATCCCTTATCAAGATTTAATGCCGATAATATATAATCTGAAAGCTCATATGCATATATATCTTTGTCATCAAGCATAAGTCCTACATTATTAACTATTACATATTCAGTCTGAAAATCCGTGCCCTCGGTAATCTGACCTTCTTCAAATTCCAGACTCGGGATGTGGTCTCCGTACAATACCAGTACATAGCTTTCACCTGAAGCATTCAGTTCATCAATAAGCTCCTGAATCATTATATCCATCTCATATGTTTGATTTACATAGTACCCAAACTGATTCTGGAGTTCAATGTTGCCATCCTCTCTCGTAAGCTTCACATGCTCTTCACATCCAAGCTCTTCGGTAGGATATCTTCCATGTCCCTGCACACTCACGGTAAAGATAAAATCTTTTTCTCTGGTAGATTTAAGTGCCTTCATTATTTCATCTACAAGCACATCGTCCTTTGCCCAACCCGTTGATGTATAGTTTACATCATACATATATTCAAGTGATGTAAAAGAATCAAAACCCATATTGGCAAATACTTTATTTCTGTCATAAAATACACCCTTATTATTATGAATGGCATGGGTACCGTAGCCCTGCCTTTGAAAAATCTGGGCAAGACTTTCAGTCGGTGTTTCACTTAATACGGTTTTATACGGATATTCTCCCGCTCCGAAAAAGCTGCTCTTCATACCAGTAAGCACCTCAAATTCGGTATTTGCAGTACCCGCTCCTATAGAAGGTACGGTAATGTAACCAGAAGGATATCTTTCCATCAGTCTGTTGAAATTTGACACAGGGTCCTTATCAGTCTCTATTCCGCTTACCCTGTCAATATCTATGAAAGATTCAAGCTGTACGAATATAACATTAGGTCTTTTTCTGTTTCCCGTCCTTATATCATCATTTAATTTATCTTTAATCTCAAGTACCGCTTCTTCACTATATCCATCCGGCTCATCCATTCCTACATCTATAACACTGTTTGAAAAACAGTATGCAAAGCCATAATTTTCATATGCCATTCCGAGATTTGCAAAATCGTCTGATACAAGCTTGGTTTTTATACCCACAAGTGTAAACACATATACAACTGCAAAAGCCCCGAGACAGATCAGGACTGTATGTATATAGTTTAATTTCTCCTTTACCTTTGGAGTTTTTATATACATAAATACAAGTATTACAATTACCAAAAGTATTGCGGCAAACAAAAGCACCTGCTGAAAAGACGTGTAATAAACATCCAGCATACTGAACACATCTGTTACCATAAGTAAATCTATGGCAGAAAACGGAGTTATTCTGTATCCTAAAACGGTAAAATTAACTATTCCGCACACTAGCCATAGAACTGCAATAAAGCTTAAAAAGAAAAATCTTTTTCTAAGAAGCAGGGCCAGAAGAAGGGTAAAAAATACAATTAATGCATTATATATATATACAACCGGTGACTGTATGATAAATTTAAATCCCTCAATAATCGAACGTCTTCCGAGTATCTCCAGAATAAATTCTTCAGCCAGAGCCGTAATAAAACAAATCAATACCCATTTCCACAAAGACTTTTCATATGATTTTTCAATTTTCTGTTTTAGTACGCCAAAAAAGTTATTAATCTTATCCATAACAATTCCCCACTAATGTACAATAGTGTACATTTTTTTGAATAATTTAATAAAATTATATATTTCTACCCGATTATAACAGATTGTTTAATTTATTCAAGCATATAATTCTTAATTTTTTGTTGACAGATTAAATTCCTTATGATATTATAACACTTGTCGCGGGAAAAGCGTAAAAATTAAATAACTTTCAATATGCGCGAGTGGCTCAGCGGTGGAGCACCTCCTTGCCAAGGAGGGGGTCGCGGGTTCGATCCCCGTCTCGCGCTCTTTTTATTTAAATTAATCTTTCACTAATCCATGCAAGAATATCATTATATACGATATCACGGTCGGTTTCATTCAGAATTTCATGACGGTCATTCTCATAAAGTTTAAGTGTAATATCAATTATCCCTGCCTTAGCATAGGTTTCATATGCCTTTTTTGTCCCTTTTCCGAAGTCTCCCACAGGGTCCTTATCACCGGATGCAATAAGAATCGGAAGGTCTTTAGGAATTGCATTTATGGATGAAGGCTTATTTATATAATAAATAGTATCAAAGAGACCGTAGAATCCATTCAAGGTAAATACAAAGCTGCATGCAGGATTTGCATTATATTCTGAAAGGATTTCCTTATCCTTAGTAATCCAGCAGTTATTTTCATCTTCATCAAAATGGCTGTCATACATTCCGATTGCAAACTTATGCACAAATCTGCTCTTATGATGCCAGCCGTATTTAAGTGCAAGTATTCTGCATATTTTTTTTCCAAAAGAAACTTCTGCAGTGTTCTTACTTCCCGTTCCGATTATTATGGCTCCCGAAAGTCCCTCACCAAAATTTGAAAGATATTTTCTTAAAAGAAATGACCCCATACTATGTCCCAGCATAAAATACGGATAACCCTCATATCTTTTGGAAAGGTATCTTCTCAGTTTATGCATGTCTTTTACAAGAATATCACTTGGATTTTTTTCCGCAAAATACCCCCAGTCTTTTTCATCTGAAGATTTTCCATGTCCCAGGTGGTCATGACCTGCCACTATGAAACCATTTTCAGTCATAAACCTTGCAAAATCCTCATATCTTTCAATAAATTCCACCATACCGTGAGTAATCTGAAGAACTCCTTTTATATCAGAATTTTCTCCTTCATCTTCATTAAAATTATCGGGCGTCCATATCACTGCATGAATAAGACTTTTTTCGTCATTTGACTTAAACCTTAGCTCCTGCTTTTTCATATAAAGCATGTCTCCTTTCTGATAAATATAAATTTATTTTACGGTGTCCAAAATAAAATCTGTCAGCATATTATTCTTTTCTTCAGTCAGAAGGCAGAATCTGAAGCAGCCTTTATCAAGTCCCCTGAAATCAGAACAGTCTCTTATCATAAGTCCTTTCATTATCGCCCTTTCAAACAATTCCTCCGAAGTCATATCAGTATTTATCAGTCTGACAAAAATAAAGTTTGCATGAGGCTCATATACCTTCAGATATTCAGAGCTTTTAAGCTTCTCAACCACCCTTTTTCTTTCTTTATCAATAAAATGGATAGTGTCGTTTATAAAATTTTTATCCCTCACTATCTCACAGCCTGCAAATACAGCTATATTATGCAGAAACCACGGCATTTTTCTTCCCATTATCAGATTGTTTAAATCCCTGTTTCCACAAATTGCATATCCAAGCCTTAACCCAGGAGCAGAAAAAAATTTAGAAATACTTCTTAAAACAATTAAATTATCAAAGCTTTCTGTTAATGATGCTGCCGAAATATCCTCTCCAACAGGTGAAAATTCCACATAAGTTTCATCTACCATACACATTGTATTGTATTTTCTACACTCTAATAATATCTCCATAATTTCATCTTTTGAAACAGCTGAAGAAGTAGGATTGTTTGGATTGCATAAAAGAAGCAAGTCATAATTATTTGACAGTTCTCCTTTTAATTCTTCCAAATTTAACTTAAAATTTTCCTCTTCCCTCAGAATAAAATATCTTATATTACAACCCCTCTTTTTTAGCTCGCTCTCATATTCAGAATATGTAGGCGCAACCATGAGAGCGGTTTTAGAGGATATAAATTCCACTGTGTCAATAATAAGCTCGGTAGAGCCGTTTCCCGGCAGAATATTTTCCTTAACCGTCCCCACATATTCAGCCAGACATTTTTTAAGTTCATTATATTCCCTGTCAGGATAACTTTCCATGGCGTGAACTACCATGTCAGCCTTTTCAAGTAAAGAATACGGCAGTCCGAGTGGATTTACATTCCCGCTGTAACAGATTATGTTTTCTTTAGGAATACCATATATTTCTTCAATCTTTTCAATGTCGCTGCCATGAAAGCTCATTACAAATATCCTCCTTATAACATGAATTTTTTTATCTCCTCAATCCTGTTTTTTGTATCATACCATCCAAGCTTGTACATGTATTTAAGTCTGTCTACATTTTTCTCAATTCTTGAGACTTTCATATCCCGGCTTGGCCTTATTACCAGTACCTCACCTTTTCTTTCGAGAAATTCAATATATTTAATAGTTTTGTTATATTCTATATGACGTCTCCTACACGCCTCAATATATTTCGGGTAGTCTGAATAGAGTCTTTTCATAATATTTAAAAGCCTGTCTTCGCCCTTCTCATACCCTTCCGGTCTTGTGAGCACTACAATGTTCTTTTTATATCCCATTTTTCTGAATGCTGCCACAGGTATGCTGTCTGACGTACCTCCGTCCAGAAGTTTTTTCCCATCTACACATACTGTATTGGAAACAATAGGCATTGAAGCAGATGCTCTCAGATACTCTATATCATTCGTTTTTAAATCCAAAAGTCTTTTATACTCTGCCTTTCCTGTTTCCAGATTGGTGCACACCGCATAGCATGGAATTTTTTCTGCATTCTTTTTAAATGTATCGTAATCAAAAGGTGCAAGTTTTTCCGGGATTTCATGGTAACAGAATTCTCTGTCACATATATCTCCCGTTTTTGCCAGAGAATAAAAGCCCATAAATCTTTTATCTTTTCTATATCTTACATAATATCTTATGTCTCTTCCAAACTGGTCTGACATATAAGATATTCCATGTAATGCTCCCGCAGACACACCTATAACTCCGTCTGCCCAAAGATTGTTTTTAAGCATCACATCCAAGACTCCTGCCGTATATATACCTCTCATTCCACCGCCTTCAAGTACAAGGCCGACCTTATCTCTTTTCATTACAATCCTCCCGTTTCATTTAAAAAAATCCGTAATTTCAGTTTAATTCTCTTTCTGTATAATACTGTAATATCTATTGAGCCGCTCTTAATAAAGGAATTTTTATAACAGGATTTCTGTTTTTCTCTTCCTCTTTCAGTTTTTCGGAAAGCTCTTTAAATATATTTAAGAAGTTCTTTTCAACCCTGCCGAAATCTCCCTGAAAAAAATCAGGTGTCGCCGCAATATAAGGCGGCTCATCAAAAAGCTTTACTGCCGTAAATTCATAAAATTCATAATAAAGGAGTGCATCATCTATACTCTTTACTGCGTATTTTTCATAATCCGTAAGACTTGAGCCAAGATACTTTTTATAAATCATATCAGCGAGATTTTCCTCAAACACCTGATAATCAGGCAGATTCTTTTTGACAGGTCTTGTAACATCCGACATATATGCCTCAGTCGCATCATGCAGAAGACAGGCGAGCTGTACCCTGAGGGATTCTCTTCTTGAAACCGCTTCATCATAGCAGTTAATACAGTGGGCTCCCACTGAATAAAACTTTTCATAATGTCCGTTTGCCCTGCATAAAAGCGATAGAGAATGCGCGATATCTTTAATCTCTATTTCATTTATATCCGGCTCAAGCGGTGTAAAATTAATTTTGGAATATGTCGTAATAAAGTCTGACATTATAAATCATCTCCGTTTCTTTCTATAGAATGGCATTTATTTTAATATATGTATCTGTAATAGTCATAATCACAAATGCTCTTTGACATTGAACGCTTATTTTTAAGCGCCGCCATTCTGTTGGATATATAATCTTCACTCACTTCTTCTGAAGTAAAGTTTATTATTTCTCCTGTATTTGCATTATATGAGCATCTGTCAGTTATAAAACTCGTATCATTAAATATGACAAATCCTTCACTGTCTGATAATATATCCTGTCCTGCCAGCATTCTGGAATCATAGGAAAGTCCCATAAGATTTGAAACCGTGGGAAGTATATCTATACTTGAGCAATACTTATCCACCTTTACGGGCTCTTTCATGGAAGCCGACCACATAATAAGCGTATTTTTATACCATTCAAATGTATTGTCCAGCTCATAACCTGCCAGCTCATCCAATACATCCTTATTGTCATATGGTACATGGTCTGCCGTAAGCACAATAAGTGTGTTGTCAGCCTGTCCGGTTTCCTCAAGTTTATCAACAAGTGTGGTAAGAGCAAGCTCAAGTTCGTACTGACATGCCAGATATGCCTTTGTCGTTTCAGAATAGTCTAAGTCCTCTACAATATCCTTATGTCTTATAGCCATTGCATTACCTGTAAAATTATACATTACATGACCGCTTACCGTAAGATAATATACATAAAACGGTGCATTCTGCATATAATCATCCATAGTCTGATTTACCATATATAAATCCGACTGAGGCCATAAGGCATTTCCTGAAGAGCTTTTTTCCGTCTCGAGACCGTTTCCCACACCTATCCAATCATATCCTAAATTTGTATGAGACACATCCCTTCCATAATATTTATAATCATTATTATGGTAGCCGAGTACCCTGTACCCTTCATTTTTAAGCTGCCTGCTCAGCGTAAACTTCATATCATTTCCGTTTTTACCGCTTTTTTTCATGCTGAGATAACTTCCGTTTTCAGGAATAAGTCCTGTCAGGTCGGCATATTCACCGCCCAGAGTAGAGCCATACCAAAGGGGTGTATAATAATTTTCAAACACGAATCCCTCATGACTTAGCTTATACAGTGTAGGTGTCCTCACAGGGTCAATCATATATCCCGAAAACCCCTCAGCTACTATAAAAATCAAATTATATCCTTCAAACTGTCCTGTATATTCATTTTTATTTGTAGGAGTAACTGTCCGTACATATTCATGTATTGACTTAATATTTTCATCAGGTGCCTCTTCAATAAGCTTATCAAAATCAAGAGGCAGTACATTTGGTGAGGTGTCAACCGCAGGTGTTTCTTCTGTAGTTATTTCCCCGGTTTCTGAAGTGTCTTCCGATGATAAATCATCCAAAGATGTATCATCAGGGACAAAGGTTTCAACATAAAAATCCGGCTCTTCGCTTTCTCCTCCTGCAAGCTCTTTTATTCCTGCCTTGGCATCCAGATAAAATGTTTCTATAACTCCCAGTGTTTCTACAGAAAGGTCTACGGAAGTATAGTCATGATACAACTTATACGCCGAGTAAAGACCTTTATTATTATAACTCATAAACACCTGCAGATACAGAAAAACTATAAATACTACGGCTGATTCTGCGGCATACCATATAGGCTTATGCCTTCCGAAATACAAACATTTTCTTCCCCATACACACATAAAAATTAAAGGAAGCAGTAAAATCAAAATAATCCACCATTCATGTAAAACAGCCGAAAAAATAACGTCTGTATAATCCAGAGCCTGTCCCGTAACCTCCATCGTACCCGATAAAGAGAGATAGGTATTAAAAACTCCGCTGTATATAATTTGTGCAATAAAATAAAAACATATCAGTGCATTAAAAATTATTGTTACGATTTTTCCTGCGGTTTTAGAAACAAGACTTGGAATCATTCCTATTATTATTCCGAAAAAAATCGCAAAAAATATTTTATAAACAATATTTAAATTTAAGCCGCCCACTCTTACGAAATGAAAAAAAACTTCATAAAAAATGAGAAGGACAGCAAAGTAAACTTCCGGGCACTTTACTACCTTCTCAACGGGCTTAAAGTGGCGGCAGTTGCTCTTTTCAGCATTTTTACTCATTAGTTTCTACCTTTTCACTTTTCACCTTTCTGCCTTGCAGCAGTAATTTTAAAATGTAACTTCTTTCTTACCTTTTATAAGGCGCGCTCCCGTAATGACATTCATAACTCCAAGAGCCGTGCCTGCCACAATAAGAACAATGCCAAGTACGATATTCCATACACCGGCAGATTTCATGGTATCATAAACTTTTTCACCCATTATTATACCTCCTTATTTTACACCGTATTTGTCATAATAAGCATCTATGGATGCCTTTAAATTATCGTCAATAATAATTTTTCCCTTATAAGGTCTGTTATAAAGGTGTTCTACAACTTCCGCCATAGTTACTATGGCTGTTGTCTTCAAACCATATTTTTCTTCAATTTCATCCAGAGCGCTCTTTTCTCCCTGACCTCTTTCCATTCTGTCAACAGATACAACAAGACCAAGTACAGATACATCTCCCTGTGCTTTAATTATCGGGAGTGTCTCCTGTATGGAAGTACCGGCAGTAGTAACATCTTCTATGATTACAACGCGGTCACCGTCTGCTATAGGACTTCCGAGAAGAATTCCCTTATCTCCGTGGTCCTTTATCTCTTTTCTGTTTGAACAGTACTTTATATCCCTGCCATATTTGTCTGATATTGCCATTGTAGCTGCAACACTTAGCGGTATTCCTTTATATGCCGGTCCGAAAAGTACATCAAAATCAAGTCCCAGACTGCTATAAATAGCCTGTGCATAATACTCTCCGAGACGTTTCAGTTGTCCTCCCGTCCTGTAAAATCCCGTATTTACGAAAAACGGGGTTTTTCTTCCGCTCTTTGTAACAAAATCACCGAATTTTAAAACATTACAGTCAATCATAAATTCGATGAATTCCTGCTTATATTTATCCATAATGAAGTACCTCGCCTTAAAATTTTAGCTTTATATCGACCCTTTTATAATAAAGCATTATGTCCTTATTTTCAAGGCATTTTTTATTACGATATGTTTACATTAACCTTTCTGAAACAGCATCCAGTATGGCATTAGCCGCATTAAATTTTGACATTACGGGAAGACTTTTCATCTCATCTTTTGTTATAAGGGTAATAATGTTTGTGTCAGTGCCAAATCCTGCTCCTTTTTCCTTGAGGTTATTTGCAACAATCATATCCACGTTCTTTTCATTAAGCTTCTTTACAGAGTTTTCTTTCATGTTTTCTGTTTCCATGGAAAATCCGCAAATAAACTGTCCTTTTCTTTTATTCTCTCCCAAATATTTAAGTATATCCCTATTTTTAACAAGCTCTATTGAAAAATCATCTTTTCCCTGCTTCTTAATTTTTTCGTCTGCTGCATTCTTCGGTCTGTAATCTGCTACCGCAGCTGATTTTATAATTATATCCTGACTTTCGGAATTTGATGTAACTGCATCAAACATTTCATCAGCAGACTTTACTTTTATTACATTTATCTCTATAGGAGGTGTGAGTGCAGAAGGACCTGTAACAAGTGTTACCTCAGCACCTCTCATCATGGCGGCTCTTGCAATTTCATAGCCCATTTTCCCTGTCGAATGATTTGTAATATATCTTACAGGGTCTATTTTTTCCTGTGTCGGTCCTGCGGTAACAAGTACTTTTTTACCCTTTAAATCCTTCTCTTTTGCGCAAGCCTTAAGTACATATTCCACAAGCACTTCTTCCTTTGGAAGCTTACCTTTTCCGTCATAACCACATGCAAGATGTCCGGTATCAGACTCTATTATTCCATAGCCGAAGCGTTTCAGCTTTTCTATATTATCCTGCACAATTTTATTTTCCAGCATATGTACGTTCATGGACGGACAAAGAAGTACCGGACAATTTGCAGGAAGTACCGTTGTTGTGAGCATGTCATCAGCAATTCCGTTAGCGATTTTTCCTATCACATCAGCAGAAGCAGGTGCTATAAGAAAGCAGTCTGCCTCTTCTCCTATGGCCACATGGGGAACTCTTTTCCTGTCAGCAGCATCTTTTTCAAATGTATCTACGTAGCATTTATTCTTTGTAAGCACCTCAAAGGTATATGGAGTAATAAAATTACATGCGTTTTCCGTCATAATAACAGTTACATCGGCATTATGTTTTACAAGCATACTTGCAACATTTGCCATTTTATATGCGGAAATACCGCCGCTTACTCCGAGTACTATTTTCTTTCCTGTAAGCATATCATTCTCCATCCTGTATTACATATCTTTTAACAAACCATGTTTTTCATAGTTTGTAATTCTTTCTATTTTGTTATCATCATCTACAAAAACAACCTTAGGGCTGTGATTTTTAAACTCCTCAGGAGTCATCTGTGCATAACACATAATTATTATTTTATCACCGGTCTGCACCATTCTTGCAGCTGCTCCGTTAAGGCATATAAGTCCTGTGCCTCTCTCACCCGCAATTACATATGTTTCAAAACGACTTCCGTTGTTTATATCAACTATCTGCACCTGCTCGTACTCAAGTATTCCTGAAGCCTCCATTAAATCTTCATCTATGGTTATACTTCCCACATAATCAAGCTCTGCCTGCTTTACCACTGCTCTGTGTATTTTACTTTTTAATACCGTAATATTCATTTCCTTCCTCCTTATATTATACCATAAGCATGAAATTATCTATAAGCCTTGCTTTTCCGCCTATATTTACAGCTATCGCACAGAGTATTTCTCCCGATATTTTTTCCATGCTCTTCATTGTATTTACATCTACAATTTCCACATAATCTATATCTGCAAGAGGCTCGGTATTTATAAGGTCTCTCATGGCTTTCTTTACTTTCTCAGCGTCTCTTTCTCCGTCCTCTACCATTTTCTTTCCCATGAAAATGGATTTACTTAAAATGAGAGCAGCCTCTCTTTCTTTTTCACCAAGATAAGTATTTCTTGAACTCTTTGCCAGTCCGTCTGCCTCACGTATTATAGGACAACCCACTATTTCAATATCCATGTTAAGGTCTTTTACCATTCTCTTTATTACCGCAAGCTGCTGCGCATCCTTTTCTCCGAAATATGCCCTGTCAGGCTTTACTATATTAAAAAGCTTATTTACAACCGTGCACACACCTCTGAAATGAACAGGTCTTGAAAGCCCACAAAGTGCATTTGTAAGTCCTGTCATATCCACGAATGAACAAAATCCGTCTTCATACATTTCTTCAGGCTCAGGATTAAATATAAGACTTGCTCCCGTCTCTTCACAGAGCTTTGAATCTGCCTTTAAATCCCTCGGATAGCTCTCCAAATCTTCCGTAGGACCAAACTGCATAGGATTTACAAATATACTTACTACTACCCTGTCATTTTCTGCAACTGCCCTCTTAATAAGAGACTGATGTCCTTCGTGAAGATATCCCATTGTAGGTACAAGGCCTACCGTAAGCCCTTCCTTTCTCCACTCTTTAACCTGATTTCTTACCTCGTTTATTTTACCTGTGATTTTCATTTTTATCCTCTTTCCCGGCTAAATAACACCGTTATTATATTATTCATTAGTAGAGTTTCTCAAGCACTTCATCTTTAATTGCAAATGTATGCTCCTCAGCAGGATAACTTCCTGCTTTTACTTCTTCATCATATTTTCTGAAGGCTTCCTTCATAACCTCTCCCACTTCTGCAAACCTTTTTACAAACTTAGGAGTAAAATCACTAAACATTCCCAGTAAATCCTGATATACCAGTACCTGACCGTCACAGCCTGCTCCTGCACCTATTCCTACAGTAGGAATGTTTAACTCTTTTGTAACCATTTCTGCAAGCTTTGCAGGTACACACTCAAGCACTACCGAAAAAGCTCCGGCCTCTTCAACTGCTTTTGCATCCTCTATAAGCTTGCGTGCAGCAGCCTCATCTTTTCCCTGTACCTTAAATCCACCGAAAGCATTAATATGCTGAGGGGTAAGTCCGAGATGTGCCATAACAGGAATACCTGCATCTGTTATTGCCTTAATCTGCGGACAGACCTCTTTTCCTCCCTCAAGCTTTACTGCCTGACATCTGCCTTCCTTCATAAGTCTTCCCGCATTAGTTACAGCGTCATATACGGAAGTCTGATATGACATAAAAGGCATATCTATAACTACAAGTGCATTCTTTGCACCTCTTGATACAGCTGCTCCGTGATGAATCATATCCTCCATTGTAACGGATATTGTATCTTCATATCCAAGCATAACATTTCCAAGCGAATCACCGACAAGTATTGCATTTATTCCTGCCTCATCGATAAGTTTTGCAGTGGAATAATCATATGCCGTAAGCATTGTCTGCTTAATTCCTTTTTTCTTTGCTTCCATAAATGTAATAACCGTGTTTTTCATTTTCCTACCCCTTTATAATATTTTTTCTATTTCCGAATAATCCTTTTCCTTATTCTTTTTTTCTGCAAGATGAAGCACTTCTCTGGAAAGTGCTCTATACACTTCCTTCTTATTTCCTTCGAGTGCATTCAGATGCTTTGACACAGTCTGAGTATCTCCTCTTTCCAGAGGCCCGGTTAAAGCATTAACTGTTCCCACTTTACATATATTTTCTGCGTTTCCGATAAAAAGTCCGTTTATTGCAGTTATTGCCGCTTCATAAGAAAAACCACATTCACAAAGCATATTTACGGACATCTCGTACAGACCACATACCAGATTGCTCGCGCATACCGAAGCTGCATGATATTTCGACTTGCAGTTTTTATCTATGACTGCAGTCTCATTTCCTGCTTTAATAAAAATATTTCTTACTTCATCTAAATATTTTTCATTTCCTTCAATTGTTATAAAAGCTTTTTTGAAATTCTTATGCGAATCGTATTTTGAATTTACCGCATATATAGGATGAACAGAATAACCATATACCCCGTGTTTTAATGAATCGGTGAAAACCTCAGAGGACAAAGCCCCACTTGTATGACAGATGATTTTTCCTTTTATGTCATATCTGCACAGTTCTTCATAAACTGCAGATATATTACTGTCATTTACAGTTAAAAACAAAGTATCACAAGCCTTAACTAAGCTATCTAAATCTTTATAGCATAAAGTCTCGGTAAACCCGGCCGCCTCTCTTGCGTGTTCAGTATTTCTACTGTAATAACCTGCAACTTCATAACCATTTTCGCACAGATACTTACCAAGCGTAAACCCCATACGTCCGGCACCAATAAATCCAATCTTCATACTATCACCTTCCTTCATTTTGGCTTTCGTACATTTCAAATATATATTAAAGGTGATACTTTGAATATTAAATTAGGGTATAGTTTCTTCCGAATACCATCCAAAGTGAATATATCATCTGTGCAGAAAAAAGTAAAGTATTAAATTAAAAACAAAAAAATACAGGCAGCATATATGATGCCTGTATTTTTTATAATAACTACATTTTAAGATTGATATAAGTTGCCACAAGCTCCTTCATGGTTTCATAGTCCGAGCCTTCAACTGCTTCTGTAAGAACGCTTATAAAATCCTTATCTTCGCTGCCATAATTAAATACATTTATTTCATTCAGACATTCTTTTATGCCGTCAATATCCTGTCCTTCTATGAATTCCTGCATTTTTCTAAGTATGTCGCAGTCTATCTTCTCCTGAAGAATATCTTTTTCTGCCTCTTTCTTCTGCTGCTCATGATAAACCTTTGCAGCATACTCTTCATCAGTCATTCCTGATTGTCTGTCAACAAACTCCAGATATTCTTCCAAAGAATCGATAAGATTTTTTAAGAGTCTCTTAAACCGGTAGAGATTTACCCTGATGTATTCTCTGTTTCCTATATTTACAGCAGCCTCAATTTTAGATGCAGAGGTTGAAAGCTTATATGCTCCTATATTTATACTTCCGGTCTTAATAGCATGAATGCGTGCTTTAAATCCTCTGTAATCATTTTCAAATTTGTCTGTAATATCATCTACAGCATCCAGATTCTGATTATAAAAAGTTCTTACTATCTTGTTATAAACCTCTGTACTGCCGCCGATTTTTTCTAAAGCTCTTGCCACATCAATATTATCCTGAAGTGCTTCGAGTCCTTCACCGTATCTGGACTCCCTTATATACTGGATTATATTGCTTGTTTTATGTTTAACCTTGGAATGTTTCACATGCTTTTTTATAATAGTAGCAAGTGCCCTGATTTCCATAGGCTTTACTATCACATCATCAAAACCGCTCTCAAGAATTCTGCTTCTGTCTTCTATGAGTGCATCTTCTGTCATGGCTATTACAGGAAGATTTTTATATTCATCATCTTCAAGTTCCCTTATTTCATGCATGGTGTCTTCACCACTCATAACAGGCATGGAAAGGTCCATAAACACAATATCATATTTATTATTCATAACCATGTCTATTGCACTCAGGCCGGAGGTTGCCACATCAACTCTCATTTCCATCTGGTTGAGGACGCCTACGGCTACGGTCCTGCTTACCTCTACGTCATCCACAAGGAGTGCATTTACATCAGGTGTCCAAAGTTTTTCTGCCTCCTCCTTTGATACAAGCTGGATATTTTCAGCATCAACCGAGCCTGAATATATATTTTTATCAGGCTTAAGCTGATTAATTGACAGAGAAAATGTTGAACCTGCCCCGTAAATACTTTCTGCTGCCAGCTCACCATTCATCATTTCAGCAAGCTTTTTCGCTATGGTAAGTCCAATTCCTTTTCCTCCCATTCCGCTTGCCTTTTTATTATCTGCAATATTGTAAACATCAAATATGTTAGGAAGTCTCTCGCTTTGTATTCCTACACCTGTATCAGAAACGCTGAATAAGAGATTTTCAATTTTACTTTCCTTTCCGTCCTCTGAAAAATCATAGCAGTCAACAGAAAGCGTAATCGAGCCCTCTTTTGTAAATTTATATGCATTCTCAAGTAAACGCTCCAGAATATCCTTTATTTTTTCAAAATCACCTATTACAATATCAGGAATATTTTCTCCAAGCTCCACATAAAACTTAACCGGTCTGTCTCCCAATTCATTTATTACCTTATCTGACAGGTCACAAATAAGGGTTGTCAGGGAATAAGGGGCATTTACAGGCACTACCCTGTCTGCTTCAAGTTTTGCAAGATATATTATATCATCTACTTTTTCAATTATATCACTTCCGGTAGCTATAATACTCTGAATACGGTCATAATTTTCACTTTCAGGATTTTCATCTGCCATATCAGAAGCTTCTTTTATTATTGCATTAATAGGAGTTTTAATTTCATTACTCATATTAGCAAGATAGTCGGTTTTTGCACTGCTCGATTTTAATGCTACCTCATGCTCCTTGGCAAGTTCCTCAATTTCTTTATTCTTACCGGAAACTGCGCTTTGGAATTTCACTACAATCAGTACTATCACTGCAAGTATAAGAATTCCGCTCACAACTAAAAGAATTCTTATGACCCGCATTTCAAAAAATCCCATTTCTTTATCTATGGTAAATGTTACATTCTGCTCACACTTTATTCCGTCACCATTTATGGCTGTTATCGTAAAAGTATATGTTCCTCCGTCAAGATTTGTATACACAGCCTGCATAGGCTCATTTCCTCTTATTGTAATCGGCTCGGTATCAAAGCCTTCCAGCATATACTGTACCTGAATATTTTCCCTGTTACTGTATGAAAGAACGCCAAAATTTATGGTAATTCTGTTAACTGAATTACTTACCGTAAGTTCTCCGTCCAGACGGTCAAAGGAATAAATTTCACCGTCAACATCTATTTCAGAAACAGCTATCCTAGGGGGTGCTTCGTTAACAGGAATACTTTCTGTATCAAGCGTATTTATACCCTGATTTGTACATATATAAAGCTTATGATTAGTGTCAATATAACTCCATGAATTAATGGTTATAAGATTATCCAGTCCGTCTGTCTGGGTCAGATATCTTCCTGAAATACCCTGGTTGCCCAAAAGTTCATCTTCATTAGTTCTAAGCACTCCTCTTGAGCCTATAATCCACATATCTTCATCTTCAAACAAAATATCATATATGTTATTAGAGTAATCTATGTTGCTTACCTGTCTTATATTTTCACTGTAGAGTGATAATCCATTATCTGTGCCTATCCATATGCCTTTTGTACCTTCTACTATGGTGGTAACAACATTTGAAGTCAAATCATCATCTTCCGTATAATTTGTTACCATGTCGCCATCAATTATATAAAGCCCGCCTCCGTCAGAGCCCGCAAAAAGCCTGCCGTTATCATCTTCATAAAGAGTAAGGATGTTGCTGTATTCCAAGCCTTCATCATTACTTATATTTCTGACCAGCTCACCTGAAGGGGTAATTATACTTATTCCTTCTTCAGTTGCGACAGCAATGTTTCCATCAGAAAGCTCTATCGTGCAGTTTACCATATTGGTAAGTATTTTATTATATCTGCTGTAGTTTGTAATAGTACCGTCAGGAGAAGCCTTTACTACACCATATCTACGGAATGTGCTTATCCATATATTTCCTTTGGAATCCACCATTATATGTCTTATACCGATTCCTTTAAGCCTTTCCGTAAGCTCGTTTGTCACGATATTATCTTTAATATTTGTAATGACAAGCCCCTGGTCAGTTCCTATATACTTACTTCCCCTGTACTGAACAATGCAGTTTGTAATGGCCGCATCAATTCCGTTTTCCATATAGTAATCAACAAACTTGCTGAAACCCAGATAAAGAACACCCATACGGGAAGAAGAAAACCAATAATTTCCCTCGTAGTCCATTATCATGGATGTAATATAGGTATCTATTTCAAGTCCGCCAACCTGTATAAAAGTATCATTTTTATCAAAGTATCCTACACCGCTGTCACCACATACCCATGTGCGTCTTTCCGAATCTCTGTATATTTCATTAATTCCGTCCACTTCTGAGGTCATTATTATATAATTATCAAAACCGGACATTCTTATTACATCTCTGCCAATAGTACCAATATAAATTATTCCGTCAATTTCTTCTATACATGAAAGCTCATCAGATGTATATGCCGAAGCTTCAGTGATATTTATATTTTCTTCTTCATCCAGATAAAAAATACTGCTTCCGTCGGTTATTCCCCATATAGTATTACCTATGCAGCATATATCCTTTACATTAAAATCCGACAAAAACTCTGTATTTATTCTTATAAGGCTTCTGTCCTCAACCTTGTAAATTCCATCAGATGATGCCACATATATTGTTCCTTCTTCAGTTTCACATATATCATTGATTGACTTAATACCATCATAATATTCGGATGAAAAATGAATTATATCGCTTCCTGACATGTAAAAAAGTCCATAATTATCAGTAGCAATCCAAAGCCTTCCCATCGAATCCTGAAACAGATTGTTTATACAGTAAATATCTGTCTTTTCTGTGTCCCACAGATTAATGATTTTAAATTCACTGCCATTATATCTGTAAAGACCTCCGTCAGTTCCTATATAGATATATCCTGATGCGGTCTGTGTAATACAGCTTACATTCAAACTTCCCAAACCGCTCTCCTGATTAAATACGGTCTGCTTAAATCCTGCCGCAAACTGCTCATCAGAATATGAGTCTATTTTATCCATCTGAAAAAGGCATGCTATAAGACATGCCGTTATCAGTAAATATGCAGTTACTTTTACTTTAATTCTTTTCATAAATCGCACTTTAACTATTTTTCCACAAGATTTAAGCCTTCTTTAAAAATGCCTTATACCCCTTCACCGCTTCATATATATCAGCTTTTGAAGTTATCTCCCATGGTGCATGCATATTAAGCACTGCAACTCCGCAGTCGATAACATCCATTCCATAAAGCGAAAGAATATAAGCAATGGTACCGCCACCGCCTGCATCGACTTTTCCAAGCTCTGAAGTCTGGTATTTTACATCCTCATCATCAAGGATTCCTCTTATCCTGCCTACATACTCTGCATTTGCATCATTAGAGCCTGATTTTCCTCTGGAGCCGGTATATTTGTTAAACACCATTCCTTTTCCAAAATAAGCTGCGTTTTTCTTATCAAATACAGACGAATAAAGAGGGTCATATGCCGCACTAACATCAGATGAAAGCATTGATGATTTCGCAAGGCATCTCCTTAAATTAAGCTCATTATAACATCCGCAAAGATTCATAACCTCTGCCACTGTGTTCTCAAAAAACTTTGACTGCATACCGGTAGCACCCACGCTTCCGATTTCTTCTTTGTCCGTAAGAAGACAACATGTGGTCTTCTTTGTATTTTCCGTCTCAAGCATAGCATAAAGTGAAGTATATGCACATACCCTGTCATCCTGTCCGTATGCCATAATCATACTTTTGTCAATTCCCGCTTCACGAGCTTTTCCTGCTGTTACAACTTCAAGCTCTGCAGACATAAAATCTTCTTCTGTAATATCATACTTTTTCTTAAGGAGAGCAAGAATATTTGCTTTTACACCCTCCTTTTCTTCTCCCTTAACAGGTCTGGAGCCTATAAGCAGGTCTAATTTTTCACCTTCTATAACTTTATTTGCCTTCTTTTCAAGCTGTTCACCCGAAAGATGTATGAGAAGGTCCGTAACACAAAATACAGGGTCGTCCTTTTCATCGCCTATATTTATCTCAACTATTGTACCATCCTTTTTCGCAACAACTCCATGAATTGCAAGCGGAAGCGTCACCCACTGGTACTTCTTTATACCGCCGTAATAATGAGTATCTAAATAGGCAAGCTGTGTGTCCTCATACAAAGGATTCTGCTTTACGTCCATTCTAGGTGAATCCACATGGGCTCCGAGGATATTCATTCCATTATCAAAAAGCTCTTCTCCGATATTAAAGAGAGCTATTGTCTTTCCCATGCATACAGAATAGACTTTATCTCCTGCATTCAGTTTTTTTTCTTCTTTCTCGAAGCTTTCAAGTGATCTGTAACCTGCTGCCTCAGCAAGTTTTATTGTATTTTTTACACATTCTCTTTCTGTTTTTCCTTTATCAAGAAACTTGAGATATCCTTTGCATATTTTTTCCAATTCATTTTCTTCTTTTTTTCCGTATGAAAGCCATGCATTTTTTCTTTCCATGCTAAAATGCTCCTTTCTTATTTTTTGCCACTCACTTAAAGCAGTTCCTCTGCTGCATTTTTTAATATTTCAACTGCCTTGTCACATTCTTCGCGTGATACAAGCAGAGGAGGTGCAAGTCTTATAATATTATCTCTTACTGCAGTAATAAGCAAATGCTTTTCTGCACTTAAGTATTTAAGCTTAAATGCAATATCTTCATTAAATTCAACTCCCACAAGAAGGCCTTTTCCTCTTACTTCCTTTACACCCGGAAGATTTTCAAGCTTTTTCATTAAATAAAGTCCCATTTCTCTTGCCTTTTCAGGGAGATTTTTTTCTATCATTTCAGTAATCTGTGCATAAGCAGCCGCACAGCATACAGGATTTCCTCCAAAGGTTGTACCGTGTGCACCCGGACCAAAGGTCTTTGCAAGCTCCTTGGTTGTACACATTGCTCCTATAGGCATACCGCCGCCCATAGCCTTTGCCATGGAAACTGCATCCGGCTTTACACCATAAGTAATATATCCCATGAGGTCTCCGGTACGTCCCCATCCGGTCTGTACCTCATCAAAGAGTAAAAGCATGTTTTTCTCATCACAAAACTCTCTTAAACCTTTTATAAATTCTTCTGTGGCAGGATATACTCCTCCTTCACCCTGAACAGGCTCTATCATTATTGCGATAGTATTTTCATCACAGGCATTTTTAAATGATTCTAAATTATTATACTCTGCATATGAAAAGCCCGGAAGAAGCGGTGCGTATCCTTTCTGACATGCACTGTCAGGCTGTCCCGTTGCAGTAAGCGTAGCATAAGTTCTTCCGTGGAAGCTGTTTAAAGCCGTAACTATTTTATAACGGTCAGGACCAAAGTTATCAGTTCCGTATTTTCTTGCCAGCTTTATCATGGCTTCATTTGCTTCTGCGCCTGAATTCTGAAAAAATATCTTGTCCATTCCGATGTTTTCGCAAATAAGTTTTGCAAGCATAATCTGAGGAATAGTATAGCAGTAATTAGAAGAATGAATCATCATTTTTGCCTGGTCCTTAATTGCCTGAACTACTCTTTCATTACAGTTTCCCGTAGCATTTACGGCAATTCCGCCCATGAAGTCAAGGTATTTATTACCTTCCTCATCAATTACATACATACCCTCGCCTTTTTCTGCTATAAAATCAAATCTCTTAAAGGTTTCATTCAGGTATTTTTCCGCGGTCTCCTCAAGTTCTTTTTTTGTCATATGTGTATCTTTCATATTCATATTACTTACCTCACGTCCTTATCCGTTAAGTCATTATTATATATTCTACATAGACTATAGCAACATTACATACATTTTTCAATTATTTTTTGCAAACTGGCTGTTATACAGTTTCTCATAAAATCCTTTTTTAGCCAGGAGTTCCATGTGGTTTCCCTGCTCTATTATATTTCCGTCCTTCATTACAAGGATTGTATCGGCTTCTTTAATGGTGGAAAGTCTGTGTGCCACAATAAAACTGGTCCTGCCTTCCATCATTTTTGCAAATGCACTCTGAATTTTTATCTCAGTTCTGGTATCTATTGAGGATGTAGCCTCGTCCAGAATGAGCATAGGCGGTAATGACAGCATAACTCTTGTTATACATAAAAGCTGTTTTTGTCCCTGGGAGAGATTTCCCCCGTCTTCTGCAAGTACCGTGTCATATCCTTGAGGTAGTCTTTTTATAAAACTGTGTGAATGTGCAAGCTTTGCCGCATTAATTATCTCCTCATCCGTTGCATCCGGTCTTCCATATGCTATATTTTCTTTTACGGTACCTGCTTTAAGCCATGTCTCCTGAAGCACCATTCCGTAATTCTCCCTGAGACTTTTTCTGGTAATATGCCTTATGTCATTTCCATCTACTTTTATGCTTCCACTGTCCACATCATAAAATCTCATAAGAAGATTTATGACCGTACTCTTTCCACAGCCTGTCGGACCTACAATGGCAATACGTCTGCCCGGCTCCACATTTAAATTTAAGTCAGTTATAAGTTCCTTATCAGGGACATAAGAGAAATATACGTTTTTAAGAGTAACCTGTCCTGATACATTCTTAAGTACCACTGCATCCGTATCGTCAGGTATTTCTGCCTCTTCTTCCAAAAGTTCAAATACTCTTGCCGCACATGCCACGGCATTCTGAAGCTCGGTAACAACTCCCGAAATCTCATTAAAAGGTTTTGTGTACTGGTTTGCGTAACTTAAAAAGCAGGAAAGCTGTCCTATCGTCAGTCCTCCGCCCATTATTGCCAAAAAGGCTCCTATAATACCAACTGCGGCATAAACAAGACTGTTTACAAATCTTGTTGACGGATTTGTAATTGAAGAATAAAAAGTTGCCTTAAGGCTCGCATCCTGCAGTTTTTCATTTATCTCAGTAAATCTTTCACAGGCATCATCCTCATATCCGAATGCCTGAACTACTTTTTCATTTCCGACCATTTCTTCAACCAGTCCTGTAAGCTCTCCCCTTTTTTCCGACTGCAGAAGAAACATATTATATGTCCTCTTTGCAATGAATGCGGCTACAAAAAGAGAAACAGGTGTAATAACAACTACTGCGGCAGTAATCCTTACACTGATTGAAAGCATAAATCCAAGTGTTCCTATAATTGTTACAACTCCCGTAAAGAGCTGTGAAAAGCCCATAAGCAGTCCATCGGAAAACTGGTCTATATCTGCTACTATTCTTGAAACTACATCACCATACTGCTTTGAATCAATATACTTAAGCGGAAGATTTTCAAGATGGTCAAACGCCTTTGTTCTTATGTCATTTACAACCCTGTAGGTTATATTATTGTTTAAGATATTCATAAACCACTGGAATACGGCAGTGAGAAGTATCACTACGCCCAGTTGTATAATAACCTCTCTTATGGCATCAAAATCCACATCGGAAGGTCCTATAATATAATCTATGGCCCTACCCGTCAGTATTGGCGCATAAAGAGTGAGCGCAACGGATGCTGCGGCAAATATAAGGGAAAAGATTACAAGGGGCATGTACTTTTTTATATGATGTAATATAAGCTTATAAGTTCTCTTATTATTCATATGCTTCCGCCTCCTCTCCCGACATCTGTGACAGGCAGATTTCTCTGTAAACCTCACAGTTTTTGAGTAAATCCTTATGAGTTCCAATGCCGGCAACCTGTCCGTCATCCATTACTATAATTTTATCTGCATGACTTATTGAAGACGAACGCTGTGATACAATAAAAAGAGTCGTATCACTGATTTTTTCAGACAAAGCCTTTCTTAAAGCCGCATCCGTAGCATAATCAAGAGCAGACGAACTGTCATCCAAAATAAGAATTTCCGGTTTCTTTACAACAGCCCTTGCTATGCACAGCCTCTGCTTCTGGCCTCCCGAAAGATTTTTAGCACCCTGATTAAGCTGAAATTTAATTCCGCCTTCCTTTTTGTCAACAAACTCTTTTGCCTGTGCTATGTCAAGTGCTTCATATATTTCATCAGTCGATGCATCCTTTTTGCCCCACTTCATATTATCCTCGATGCTCCCCTTAAAAAGCACTGCCTTTTGAGGAACTATCCCTATCTTGTCTCTCAACTCATCCTTTGGATATTCCTTTACATCTACACCATCTACAAGTACCCTGCCTTGGGTAGCATCGTAAAATCTCGGTATAAGATTTATGAGTGTTGATTTTCCTGAGCCCGTACCTCCGATTACACCGATTATTTCACCGGGCATGACTTTTATATTTACATTGCTTATTGCAGGCTCTTTTGACCCCTGATATGCAAAATTTACATTTTCAAATTCAACCTTTGGTATAAGTCCTTCAGATAAATTATCAGGATAATCAACCGGATTTTCGCTGTAAACAAGTGAAGGCTTCTGCATAAGAACGTCACTTACTCTGTTTGCACATGCCACAGCCTTTGTACAGCTTATAATAAGACTTGCAAGCTTTATAAGCTCAATAAGTATCTGGGACATATAGTTTACGAGTGCGACAACTTCACCCTGGGTTATGGCCCCGTCATAAACTCTTATTCCTCCGCTGTATACAAGCGCTGCAATTCCGAAATTTATTATTACATAGGTAACAGGATTGAGAAGTGCTGAAATTCTTCCTACAAAAATCTGCATTTTCATAAGGTCCGATGTAGCTTCATGAAACTGATTTTTTTCGTCCTCTTCCCTGTTAAATGCCCTTATTACTCTGGCTCCCACCAGATTTTCCCTGGTAATAAGAGTAACCTTGTCCAGTTTGTTCTGCACTTTTTTATAAAGCGGAATGCTTAAAAACATAATTCCGAATACTACCAGTATAAGGAGAGGCAAAACCACGGCAAAAACAAGAGCATCCTTTACATCAATTAAAAATGACATGACAACCGCACCGAGCACTATAAATGGTGAACGTAAGAAAAGCCTTAAAACCATGTTTACTCCGGTCTGAATCTGGTTTACGTCACTCGTCATTCTTGTAATAAGTGTAGATGTTCCGTTTTTATCTATCTCCGTATATGAGAGCTCCTGAATATGAGAAAAGAGGTCATCTCTTAGCTCTTTACCAAAGCCCATAGCTGCCTTAGCGGCAAAATACTGTGCAGTTATGGCACATACCAGTCCTATTACTGCCAGGGCAAGCAGTATTCCTCCCATTTTCAGAATATAAGACTTGTCCTGATTTTTTATTCCTATATCTATTATGTTTGCCATAACAAGAGGCACAAACAGCTCAAAGCATGCCTCGAGCATCTTAAAAAGCGGCGCCATTACAGTCTGAACTTTATAATGTTTTAAGTATTTAATTAAATTCTTCATATTATACTCCAAAATAATATATTCTTTTGTTATGATATCCCATTTTTTACCTGTCTGCAACTTATATTAACCATGTCTGTCCGCATAGTATGATTTTTCTTGATTATTACCCTGCTATCGTATAAAATAACAAATAAAATTAATTTAAGAAAGGTATATTTTATTATGGACAATTTTAATGAAAATAATGATGAGGAATTAACCGTATCCATGACGCTTGATGACGGAACAGAGCTTAACTGTGATGTAATCGCCATTTTCCCTGCCGGTGAAAACAACTATATTGCCCTTCTTCCTGACAGGGTGGTAGACGGCTACGAGGAAGGTGAAATATTCCTCTACAGATGCATCGAACACGAAAATGATGAGTTAGAACTTATTGTTATCGAAAGCGAAGAAGAATACGAGCTTGCAGCTGACGCATTTGATGAGCTGCTTGATGAAGAAGAGTTTAATAATTTTTCAGAATAACAGGCTATTCTATACAACTGTAGCTTCCAAGTATCTGAAAATACTCTGTTTCGTTCATAAGCTGATAGACAAGTGCTTTAATTTCTTTTTGCATAAAGCATGCTTCCATTTCAACCATGAATTGATAATTCCATTCAGACTTCATATCAGGTTTTGAATGAATCTCAGTAAGATTAACTCCATAATCAGATATCATGGACAATATGCTGCCCAGACTTCCGCTCCTGTTTTTGCACACGAACATAACCTTTAATCTGTTATCGTTTTTGCCTGTGTAAAATACAGGAGTAAAGGCTACTGCCTTTCTCCTTATTCCCCCGTCATTTACAATATCACATTTGTATATATAAAGGTTATTATCAGAGAGAACACTGTGTAGTTCATCCGATACTCCTTTTCCGATATCCTCTAAAATACCCATTCCGCAATCAGCTTTTCCTTCTTTAATAAGCCCTGCCACATCTAAATAAGAATCGGCAATTATTACATTTTTGTCCGATAAATTTGAATAAAGACAGAGCTCATCCTTTACAACCGCTACATTTTTTATCTGTGGTGTTTCGGAAGAATAATCTATATTCAGACAGTCTTTAAGCTCCAGTGTCCTTCCGTACTGATATTTTCTGCTTATCTCCATGATACGTTTTATGAGTGCGGTATACTCCCTGATTATTGAAGGGTCAACGCCGTCAGTAAGCTTCTCTATAATCTGGTTTTCCCTGTCGGGCTTAAAAATCACATCACCTGTTTCTGCCTTTACCCTTGCCACATTATCAGCTAGCATCATTCTCTTTATAAAAAGGCTCTTTATTTCTGAATCTACCGCATCTATCTCATGCCTTATTTCATCTAAATTCATAAAAGTCCCTCGCTTTCCGTATCCTTTAGTAGAGCCACAGGAAATTATTATCCGTTGATATAAAATCTACGTTATTTATATATATTATCTTAGTTATTCCGTTTTCCCCTGCATACTCACTTACGCTCTGATGATAATATCTCAAATCTATTACATGAATCTCACTGTAAGTATCTGCAAGAAGAGGAAGCAGACTGTGTGCATAAGAATCCTTAATCACAAGTATCGGCTCAGTATTTTCAGCATTACTTGTAATCTTAAGAATTGAATGGTTTCCGTCCAGATACACGGTATATTTATCCTTTATATTAAGATTATCATATGTATAAACACTGTCATCCTCCGTGTTTTCATCCAGATATTCCACCTTGTATTCTCCGTCAGGGTTTTCATAAAGAAGAATACTGTCACTCTTCTGGTTAAAAACAGGTGCCTTTGAATAGAGTGTTCCGTAAAACTCAGTACTTGCAATATTAATATTATAATCTTCCTTTGACATAGGATTTACACCAAGTGCCTTACAAAGCTCCGTATATCCTATATATGCTCCGTTCATGGTCCAGTGGTGGTCGGTCCTGTAAAATATATAATCATCCCTGTTATCATAAAGCTCATCATACGGATTTACAAGATTAATTTCATCAGATATTTTTCCCTCTATATATGCCATCACCTCTCCCTGGTCATAGCATGATGCATATTCCGGCAGTTTGTCGGAATAAATATAGCAGGCATTAGGAACAAGAAGCCATGTATATTCAAATTCAGGATTATTTTCGGCAAAATCATTTATATAGGATAAATTTATATTCAACTGACCATATGGGTTTACATAATTTTGTATCAGCATATCATCTTCCGCAAAATACACGTCATTAATAAGTGTCTGATTAAGCGCCCTTGACATTGAGGTTTTAAGTTTTACAAGCTCATCCTTAAGTATAACCTGGTCAGACATATAAGTTTCAAAATCACTCATAAAACTTCCGTCCGCAACGGTTTTTAATGAGAGATTCGGCATTGTCTGAAGCTCCCTGTTTTCCATGTCGGAAAAGCTCCTGTCCTTTAAAATAACGGAGCCTGCCGCAAAGAAAAGCAGATATAATAAAAATGAAAGTGTAATTATTTTATTTTTCACGTGTAGGCTCCTCCTTTAAAATCTAAAATAAAGAAAAGGATTGAATGAATCACTGGCAAGACTTGCAACAGATAACGTCATTACAATAAAAAGAAATATCACTGTAATAAAAGACTTCAATGTCTCGCCTCTTATAGTCTCACTATTTCCTCCTGCTATCTTAAGCCCCGCCTTCTTTGGAAGCTCCGTTGAAGCAAATGCACATATTATAAATACTGCCGCATACGAGATAATGTAAAAGAGCGTATTATCATTAATAAATGCAAGTCCGTTCATTCCAAACATATTCTTTAGCGCCGCACCAAGCTTTGACATATCATCATATGCAAAGATAACCCAGCCTAAATTTACGAAAAACAGAGTGTATATGTGTGATATCCATGCGGGTGCTTTTTCAAGAATCTTTTTAAGCCCGAATTTTTCGAGCATAAGCAGAACGAAATAATACATTCCCCAGATTACAAAGTTCCATGCCGCACCATGCCAGAAGCCGGTCAGAAACCACACTATAAAAATATTTACTATCGTTCTTACTTTTCCTTTTCTGTTTCCGCCAAGCGGTATATAAACATAATCCCTAAACCACGTAGAAAGTGATATATGCCACCTTCTCCAGAATTCAGTAATACTCTTTGATATATAAGGATAATTAAAGTTTTCAAGAAACTCAAAGCCAAGCATTCTTCCGAGTCCGATTGCCATATCGGAATATCCCGAAAAATCAAAATAAATCTGGAATGTATAAGCTATTGCACATATCCAACTTAAAACAACAGAATTATCTTCCTGAGGAAGCACTGATAAAATATCAAATATTTCTCCTGCAGTATTTGCAAGAAGCACCTTTTTACCGAGTCCCGTTACAAATCTCTGTACACCGCTTCCAAAGCTGTCAAAACTTTCCTTCCTTTTTGTAAGCTGCTCTGCAACAGTTTCATACCTTACGATTGGTCCTGCAATAAGCTGTGGGAAGAGGGTTATGTATGCCGCAAGATTAATTATGTTTTTCTGTGCCTTTACTTCTCTTCTGTATACATCCACTGAATATGATAAAATCTGGAAAGTATAAAAGGATATTCCAAGCGGAAGCTCAAGTCCGAAAAGTTTTATATTAAGGCCTCCGGCATTATTTATATTTGTTATAAAGAAATCAATGTATTTAAAGAAAAACAGTATTCCTAAATTTATCGCTACCGAGATTATAACAGCAGCTTTTGCAGCCTTTAGTTTTTCTTCCAGAATAAACTTTTCGGTAATTAATCCCATGACATATCCGACTATGATTGATACTGTCATTACTATTACATATTTAGGTTCGCCCCATGCATAAAATAAAAGGCTGAATATAAGCAGAACTGCATTTTTTAAAAATCTCGGACTGATATAGTAGAAAATCAGTACAAGCGGAAGAAATCCAAACAAAAATGTAATGCTTGAAAATAACATTTCATACTTCTCCTTCTAATCTTTTTTCTCTCTCATGTCAAAAATAAATCTGGAGGGTACTCCCTCTTTTTTTCCGAACAGCTTTGGCGCATAAAGATAGAGAGAATATTTGGCTCTGGTAACAGCCACATAAAACATTCGTCTTTCCTCCTCTATCTCAGCAGGAGTTTTGGATTTTTTATAAGGCATCATGCTCTCTACGCAATCCAGAATATGTACCTCGGTAAATTCCAGCCCTTTTGCCCCATGCATGGTCATAAGATTTACTGCGTTCTTTTTGTCATTATTTATCCTGCCCGCCTTTTCCTTAAGAAGTGCCGTATAATCATCAATAAATGAAAACATATCTTCATAATTGGAAAAATCTTTTACCATAGACTGAAATTCATCCATTATATCAAAAAGCTCGTCTGAATCGATATTCCTTTTATCGGCATATTCCTCAATATAGTCATCATATCCTACAGCCTTTCTGATATAATTTACTGCAGCATATGGATTAAGCCTTCTTATGGTTTCAAGCTGATTTTTAAGAATTTTTACATTAACCCTTAAATATTCTTTTCCTGCCGTTTTATTAAGAAGCTCTGAAAGCTCCACCGTTTCCTCTGTCAGCATTGCCCTGCTTATATATCTTACGGGCTTGTTCATAAACTTTAAGAAAAGACTTCTCTCATTTTCACCAAGTGAAAATCGAATATAAGCAAGTATTGCTTCTACCGTAAAATGCTCAAAAATATTTGGAATTGTATCATTTATAAAAAACGGTATGTTGTATTCCCTGAGCTTATATATAAGCCTTCTTGGATTTAAGTTTGTCCTGTATAAAACAGCTATTTCTTCATATGGGACACCCGATGCATGTGCTTCTTTAATCCTCGATACAATCATTTCATTTTGATTTTTTACATCTTTTGGAAATTCAACAATTATTTCTCCTGAGTTCCGTTTGTCAGAGGTCAGCACCTTATCAAAACGCTTCTTATTCTTTTTTATAAGTCTTGATGATGCCTGCGTTATAATATCAGGACATCTGTAATTTATCCCGAGAGTAATTATTTCAGCGCCCTTAAATTCATCGGTAAAACCAAGCATAATATCCGGTCTTGCTCCTCTGAATCCGTATATGGACTGGTCATCATCACCAACCGCAAATACATTATCCGCAGGATGTACAATCATTTTGAGAATCTCGTACTGGATTCTGTTTGTATCCTGAAATTCATCCACAAGAATATATTTATAAAGCTTTCTTATGTGCAATAAAATATCCTGTCTTTCTTTCAAAAGTTCATGGCACATATTAAGCATATCATCAAAATCAAGCTTTTTAATCCTCTTTTTCTCAGCTTCGTACCTTTTATAAAGTTCTCTGAACATGGCTTCAGGCATGTCTTTACTATAATAAGCTTCGATATCAATCATGTCACAGTTTACAATCCCAATCTGTCTTATGGCACTTGTGATTATATCCTCACTGTTTTCATATTCCATATTAAATGACATGATAATTTTTCTTATAATATTTCTCTTTTCCTCCTCGGATATGACAGCCGAAGAATCCATATGATAAGCGGTCTTTATAATCCAGAAGAAAAAGGAATGAAAGGTACCAAACCTTACCCTGCAATTATTTCCTCCCATCATTTTAAAAAACCTTTCCTGCATGGATAGAGCAGCCGCTCTTGTAAATGTTATGACAAGTATTTCAGCAGGATTTACATTGTACTTTTCTATAAGATTTTTAATTCTGTTTACTATTACTGTGGTTTTTCCCGAGCCGGGAGTTCCAAGCACAAGACACGGTCCGTCTTTATGTAAAACAGCTTTTTTCTGTTCGTTATTTAAGTTAATCATTTATCTCCATAATATACTTAAAGCGGCTCTCCAAAACTTGAAAGCCGCTCAATTTTACGCATTTGCACCACAGCACTTTTTGTACTTTTTTCCCGAGCCACATGGGCATGGGTCATTACGTCCTACTTTTGGAGGTTTAACTACTGTATGTGATGTCTTCTCCAATTTATAAAGCTCTTTTCTTCTCTCTGCCGTAAGAAGCTTGTCCCACTGAGGAAGGGTATAAAGCCATTCAGCGTTACAGCCTACCATATTCATGTAAAGCTTTTCCTTATCATATCCCAAAGCTACATGGGAATCTTCCTCAATTTCATCAACATTATTAGGAATTACAAGACTGTCCTCGATACCATCCAGAAAACCAACCATAAGCTCAACAGTGACATTGAATTTTTCTGCAAGCTCCTTTACCGTACCGCTTACTATATCTTCAGGATTATCAAGTATCTGCTCATATATTCCCTTTTCCGCCTGAAAATAATTCAGCCAGAAATTTTTCCCTTCCGGTGTTCTGTCATCCAGACCATATGCATGGTCACGCCAATCCTTTAATAAACTCATAATTCATTCTCCTTTTGTGTCTTAAAGCTTATAACACTTTTGATAGTATATCAAATACAAAAGAATATTTCAATCATAATTTATTCGTATCTGAGTGCATCGATTGGATTTAAATTTGCAGCCTTTACTGAAGGTATAAGACCGAATATAATTCCTATTACCATAGAAAAAATAACTGAAATAATTATTGCAGGCGCACTTATTGCCACAGGCACTCCCGCTATATTTGAAATCAAATATGCAAGCCCTATTCCTGCTCCGACACCCAAAAGTCCTCCAAGACTTGTAAGGACCGAAGCCTCTGTAAGAAACTGTCCCAAAATGGATTTTTTCCTTGCTCCAAGAGCTTTCTTAAGGCCTATTTCCCTTGTACGCTCGGTTACGGATACAAGCATTATATTCATTACGCCTATACCGCCTACAAGAAGTGATATACTGGCAATCCATATAAGCTGTGTGTTGGTAGAACTGCTCAGATCCTGAAGAGCCTTTGCTTTTTCAAGAGTATCTTCACTCTTATAATTAATCTGGGAATCTTCTGTCGTAATATAATTATTCAAAAGTTCCTCTGTGTTTTTTCCCGCTGCCGTCATGTCTTCAGTACTACTTGCCTTTACTATTATATGTGAAGGCTCATCAAACTGATATATAAGAGGCCATGTTGATGCAGGTATAATAATTTTACCTGAAGAATCTCCCGAATTATAAGTATACCAGTCCTCTTCAGAATTTATAACAGGCTCAAAGCTGTCATCCTGGTCCACCACACCGATTACAACATATGGCTCACCCTTAATCTCTATCGTCTTATTAATGGCATCTTCACCCTGAAAAAGTGAATACTCCGTATCAGAATCAAGGATTGCCACTTTCTTAAAATTCTTAATATCATCTTCAGTAAATAGTCTTCCTTCTCTGACATGATAGCCGAGTATGTCGAGATATCTCATATCAGTTCCTACAAGATTTACGCCCTCAAGCAGTGTATCCTTATAAGCAATTTCCCCGTAGGTAGGAGCCATATTATAAGCTGCCACGGCAGTAACCTCTTCTATATCCAGAATTTCCTGCATTATGTCTTCAGTCATGACAGGAAGTCCGTCCTTACTGTAACCATAGGTAAAATATATAGGATATCCACTCTCGCATAACTGTACATTTACAATATTATTCCCAGAGCCTACCAGATTTTCTTTTATCTGGTCATTTGTGCCCTTAATGGTAGAGACTATTGCAATTATTGCGGCAATACCTATTATTATACCAAGCATTGTCAGGAAAGAACGCATTTTATGTGCCCAGATTCCCTGAAATGATAATCTGATATTTTCTAACATTTTTGTTCCTCCCTTTAATAATATACATCTTCTGTCTGTTTGGTCTTCTTACCCTCTACGGCGTCTTTTCCATAAGGAAAAGCTATCCAGTCATCAGGTGTAAGCCCCGATTTTATCTCAATCATTTCACCATAATAAATCTTTCCTATGGTAACGTACTGTTTTTTTAGCTTTCCGTCCACAGACTTCATCACATAATAATTTCCGTTCTCTTCACGGACGTACATACGGGATAGTACAATGTCATCTGTAGAATTTCCATAAATATCTTCACCGTTTAATGTAATACTTACATACATTCCTTCATATACGTCATCACCTGCGTCATGAATTGCCACATCCACAGGATAGTATGAAGAAGTGGAACTTCCGTAATAATCATTTACAGGCATAGTTGATATTTCAACTATAGTACCCTCATAATACATTCCTGTTTCATAAGAGTATACCTGTACGGACATCCCCTGACTAATCTCATAAAATGTCCATTCATCTACCATAACTGTTGCATTGTAGCCGCCTTCTCCGCTTACCACAATCACAGGTTTGTTTGCCGCAATAGTTTCCTCTGAAGAATCTACTGTTTTTACAATACCGTCCATTGTGCAGATAACTTCGCCGTCATCCAGACTTATCTCCATCTTTTCATATTCGAGTTCTGCCATTTTCTTTTGAAGCTTTAAATCTCTTATTTCTGCCTCTTTTTCAGATATCATGGCATCAAGCTCTGCCTTGGTATAAGTCACTTCAGGCTCTGGCTCCGGTTCAGGCTCTGGCTCCGGAATGGCATCTCCCGGCGATGCACCTTCTTCCGTTACAGGCTCTTCTGTAACGGGTGCTTCTGTAACAGGCTGGTTTTCAACCGGTACAATTTTCTTGTACTCCTCAAGGTCTCTTTCTGCAACCTGTATATTTGTAGCCAGTACATCTATATTTGTCTTCTGGGTTTCCATTTGAAGTTCAAGCAGGGTTGTATCATATCTGAGCAGCACATCACCTGCCGTAACTTTGTCACCGGGCTCAACCAAAATTTCTTCTATTACAGAATCATTTGTAACCATTACATTCTGCTCAGTATTTGCGGTAATATTTCCGTCTATCGATTGTGAATATCCCCACCATCCGCCTACGTAGTTTGCAACCGGTATTACATCCACAGTTCCGCTTTTTAAGGCATGCCTTTTATAAATAAATATTCCGCCTGCTGCAAGACCGATTACCGCAATTACTATTATCAGAGTTATTATAACTTTTTTCTTCATAATTATAATTCCTCCTCTTTCATAATATCCTCGTCCACATACCGCTTATTTTCATTAGGCATATCCTGAGTAATTTCACCATCAAATATTGTAATGATTCTGTCCGCATATTCTGCAATTTCTCTTGCATGAGTAATCATAATTATTGTTGCGCCCTCACTATGGAGCTTGTCAAAAAGTCCCATTACCTGTAATCCTGACTTGGAATCAAGAGCTCCCGTCGGCTCATCGGCAAGAACTATCTTAGGTCTGTTTACCAGCGCTCTTGCTATGGCAACCCTCTGCTTTTGTCCGCCCGAAAGCTGTGTGGGTTTGAAACTCATTCTGTCCTCAAGTCCCACCTTTTCAAGTGCTTCCGCACACATTTCCTTCCTCTGTTTTTTAGGAACTTTAGCATACTGGAGTGGAAGCTCTACATTCTGTATTGCCGACTGTCGTGGAAGAAGGTTAAAATTCTGAAATACAAAGCCTATGCTTTTGTTTCTAATATCCGAAAGCTCCTTATCTTTACAGTCTGCAATATTTTCTCCGTCAAGTATATACTCACCTGAGGTAGGTTTATCCAGACAGCCTATTATATTCATAAGGGTAGTCTTTCCCGAGCCCGAAGGACCCATTATTGCAACATATTCGCCTTCTTCTATCTCGAGATTTATATCCTTTAAAACAGGCACCTCCATCTTGTCCTGCTGATAATTTTTATATATATTCTGTAACTGAAGTATCATTTTACTCACCCCCGGCAGGCTCTGTTATTTCTTCGATTTGTTCGTCAATTATCTCGCCGTCTTCAGGAATATAGATTTCTTCGTCAATCATGTCCATTCCGTCATCAGGAAGCATGTCTTCTTCAGAATTCATATCCTGAGTGGATTCCATAGCCACCTCATAATCAGTAGTGGTTTCCATACCTTCTTCAATATCTTCTTCAGGATATGCTATATAATCGTTCTCATCAATACCTGATATCACTTCATATAAGTCCATTTCCTCATTATATTCTCCGAGAGTAAGGACTCTTTTTTCTATCTTTCCGTTGCTTCCTTCTGCCCATACATAGTTTTCAGTTCCGTCCATAACCATATAGTATGACGGAAGCCATAATCCGTCACCTACGCTTCCCTGACCGTAATCCATCTCTATATAGAGGTGCTGTCCCAACATAAGACCATCATAATTATCGAGAATCACATAAAATGAATACTTGGTAGCACTTTCTCCCATGCTGTCTCCATAGTTGATATTATCTGAATCAGCGCCGTTGTCCAAGTCAATCTTATCAATTGTACCATTCCATGTCACATTTTCGTCCACTCTGGACCTTACTATAACAGGTGTTCCTTCCATAAGACTGTAAAGGTTGTCCAGCTCGCTTATTGTACCTTTTATTCTGTAATCTCCTGTTGCCATTATGGTTATAAAAGAATTATCTGTACTGCTGTCATAGTAATCATTCTGAGTAGTGTTTTCATTAATGGTTTTTATCACACCCGTCATTGGAGACAAAATCACAGCTCCTTCTATGGATTCCTTCTGTCTGTCTATCTCAAGCTGCTTTACGGAAAGATTATACTGAGACTGCTTAAGCTGTGCCTGAAGATTCTGAATCTGGCTTGTATAGCTGAGTTTATCTTCTGCCGGTGCCTGCTCACGCTGTGTAGTCAGGTCGTTAATCTGGCTTGTATATGAAGATATATCATTATTTATACCTTCCAGTTCAAGTTCAAGCTGCTGAAGCTGAAGTTCCATATCCTGAGTGTCATAAGCAAAAAGTTCATCACCCTCATTTACCGAATCTCCCTCCTGCACATATATTTCTTTTACGGTTTTATCTGCGTCCTTTTCTATCCCCTTGGTTTCCTGAGACTCTACAACACCCATGTACCTGCTGTCCAGTCCTACGGAAATACCTGTTATGTCTTTAACGGATTCAACATAAACAATTCTTCCTGAAGACGCACTGTCCTTATTAATAACAAACCTCCAAATCAGTAATGCTGCTGCTAAAATAATCACTATTAAAATAACTACAACAGTAATTATCTTCCCCTTCTTTTTCATAGCCTTACTTTACTCCTTTTACATTTATTTTTCTAAGTTAAACCGCTTAAAACATCTCAAAAAATAAGGTACGCCCAATCAGCGTACCCAATTAAGTTTTTAAGTATGCGCCGGTAATTTCTTGTTTCAGTCTACCATATATGCATATAAAAAACTATAAAATAATCATTAAGATTTTATTAATATTAGAATGCCTGTTTTATCCCTTATCCCTGTCATCTGCTCCGCGTCCCTTAAGAACTCCTGCCAGCCATTTAAAGACATAAAGAAGTATCGGGATTACAATACAGCCAAATAAAAATCCGTTAAAATACTTACTTCCCGTAACAGCACATACCACCATACCTATTACAAAAAACAGTATCAAAACAACCCCTGCCATAGCTATGATTCTTGCCGCCATATTATATCCCTGAGTCTTTTGGCTGTCTCCTTTTATATCTGAATCTTTCTTTTTGGAAACATCATCATTTATCTTATTATCTTTTATATTATTACTCATTATTATCCTTTTTAATAAATTTAAACCAATCTTTTATATTTTTTTCATACCCATTATCCGACGGCTCGTAAAACACCTCATCCACCAGATTATCAGGAAGATACTGCTGTCTCACATAGTGATTCGGATAATCATGCGCATATTTATAACCTGTATGTCCAAGCTTCTTGGAGCCGCTGTAATGTGCATCCCTTAAATGAAGCGGCACCTCTGTACGCTCCCTTTTTACAGCCTCCATAGCGGCAAAAATTGCTTCACATGAAGCATTGCTCTTAGGAGCACAGGCAACATAAATTGCAGCATGAGCAAGTATTATCTGTGCCTCCGGCATCCCGACTCTTTCAACAGCCTGCGCACATGCCGATGCTACAACAATCGCCTGAGGGTCGGCATTTCCAACATCCTCACTTGCACATATCATTATCCTTCTTGCAATAAATGTTATACTTTCTCCTCCATATAACATTTTTGCCAGATAATAAACTGCCGCATCCGGGTCCGAGCCCCTCATGGACTTTATAAAAGCTGATATAATGTCGTAATGATTGTCTCCATCCTTATCATACCTTATAGAGCGTCTTTGTATACACTCCTCGGCAATCTCCAGATTTATAACAATTTTTCCAGTGTCTGCATCTCTTTCCGTAGATAAAATCCCCAGTTCAACCGCATTTAATGCATGTCTTGCATCCCCACCGGACATATCAGCAAGAAAAGACACTGCATCGTCAGTTATTTCCGCATCATAGGCTCCCATTCCTCTGTCTTTATCATATACGGCTCTTCTTATAAGTGTTTCTATATCCTTCTTTTGTAAAGGTTTCAGCTCGAATATCGTTGAACGTGAAATAAGAGCTCCGTTTACTTCAAAATAAGGATTTTCAGTCGTAGCTCCTATAAGTATGACAGTTCCGTCCTCCACAAACGGAAGTAAATAATCCTGCTGCGCCTTATTAAAGCGATGGATTTCATCAATAAATAATATGGTTTTTCTGCCGTACATACCAAGGTTGTCTTTGGCTTCACTTACCACCTGCTCCATATCCTTCTTGCCGGATGTGGTTGCATTAAGCTGTTTAAAATCCGCACTCGTGGTATTTGCTATAACCATTGCAAGTGTGGTTTTTCCCGTACCCGGAGGTCCGTAAAAAATCAGTGATGAGAGCTTATCAGCCTGAATGGCTCTGTATAGAAGCTTTCCTTTTCCGATGATATGCTCCTGCCCCACCACCTCATCTAAAGTTTTAGGTCTTAGTCTTTTTGCAAGAGGTGCTTCAGTTTTTGCATTGTTTTCACGCATATAATCAAATAAATCCATAATTATTACCGTTTCAGTCCAGTAAGCCCATTTTCCTTATCATTGAATCAAATTTAATAATATCTATAGGCTTACATATGTATTCATCATAATCTTCACTGGCATAAGCCACGTCAAATCCTTCATCAAGTGCACTTATCATAATAACCTTGCATCTTGAAACCCTTGAAATGCCGAGTTTTCTTTCAGCATCTCTTATGGAAGACAGTGCTTTATATCCGTCAATCTTTGGCATCATGATATCAAGACATACCAAATCAAATTTTGCATTCTCATTTACTGCCTTTACAAATTCATCTACTGCCGCAATACCATCCCTTGCAACCACTACCTCACCATACTTTGACAAAAGTTTTGATAAAAACTTTCCGCTTGCCAAATCGTCCTCAGCTACTAATACCTTCATATAAATACCTCCATTACTTTATTACCCTATAACAAAATTCTATATAGATACCATCATTTCAATCTGATTATCTTAAGTACCTTTTCCAGATGACCACACAACTCCTGTTTAAAAGACTGCTTTTTAATTGTAATTCTTCTGTTTAAGATATGTATCATAGCTATGCCTGTCACGTCATCTGCCAGTTCATCAGGTGTAAGCACATCTATAATCTCTTTATTTTTTATTGCACCTTCAAACAGCTCTTTTAAAAAGTCATGACGTTCCTGTATACACTTCGCTACTTCATCTCTTGTATCTATATTATGCAAAAGCTCCTCGTATTGAAGCATAAGAGTTGATATCGCATAATAACTGTCATAATATGAAGCATATGCCTCAACATACATTCTTATTTTTTCTGTATAAGTAACTTTCTTACTTAATACTGTTTTTTGTATGCTCTTATCAAACTTCACATAATACTCCACAACCTCTACAAGCACTTCATTTATACTTCCAAAATATTTATAAAGAAGTGTTTCTGACATATTTTCCTTCATTGCCAGATTTTTTGTAGTTAGTGCAGACAGTCCCGACTCACTGATTATTTCGATGGCCGACGCAATAATCCTGTCCTTCCTTGAAACAAAACTTTCAGTCAAAATATTTTCCTCCCAATTTTTAAGCCCCATAAGTTAACGCATCACAACTTAATTTTATTGCATATATGTAGTTTTGTCAAACAAAACGCAATGAAAAAACTGCCGGATAAGCGTAAGTCAGAAAAAATGACACACGCCAATCCGGCAGTCTTTGAAATTCATTAATATTACAATATAGCCAATCTTATATATTTATATATATTAAAAATAGGTACACTGATTTTATTAAAGTTCATGCTGTACTAGAGAACGGTTACGTTTGTAGCCTGTGGTCCCTTTTCTCCCATAGTTACATCAAACTCTACAGTCTGATTTTCTTCAAGGGTTTTATATCCTTCCATATTAAGTCCTGTGAAATGAACAAAAATATCCTGACCATTTTCATCAGTGATAAAACCAAAACCCTTCTGATTGTTAAACCACTTAACTGTACCTTTTGCCATTATTTAATTCCTCCAAAAATAAAATGTGCGTCCTTGTAAGACATTCCTACCATAACACACTTAAAATTTGACGTCAAGCAGATATAATCGTAATATTTTTCATTTCTTTGTCATAATAATATATGGAATCTGAGAGTATCTCTTCTCTTCCGACGACACTTTCATTTACGGACCTTGTTATTTCCTGTATATCTTCCACTCTGATATCAATATCTGAAGGCAGAAGAAGAACTTCATGAATACTTGAAGGGATTATATAAAGATTAGAATTTATTTTATTTGAAAAGCCTTCCAGAACATTTTTATAAATAAGTACCGTAGCACCGTTAATTCCCTTTGTATTACTCATTACATAAAATGGGCTTTCAAACATACTTACCGTACCCGTAAGTTCATATATCACCTCATCCAGTTTTTTAATTACAACGGGAAATTTATCCATTGTATTTTTTAATGCAACTCTAAACATTTCATCCGTAGCAAGTCCCCATTTTTCCTGTAACATGTTATGAACAAGTACGGAAGACATAGAGTCATGTCTTTGAAAACCCAGCCACCTGAAGGTAAGTGCCAAATCATTAAACATAATATAAGGGCAATCTTCCAGAGTATCCTTATTCATCTCATAATTTACCAGGGCAAGATACAGCCTGTTTTCTATCTCTTCCGAATCAAAAAAGTCTGTTACATCATCTTTTAAACCTGACACGACAGCCTTAAAATCCTCTGCCATTTTCAAAGATATATAATCGATATCCGGCTCTTCATTGCAAAATCCACCAATTTCACTTATTTCCTTCAAATATTTATCGACATACAAATTAGGTGCAAATATTATATTTCTAAGCTTTATACATATACCTGTATATTTCACACCATTATTTTTTACAGTTTCAGTTATGGTTATTTTTTCAATATCATATCCTTCCAGATATTTAGTAATTCCGTCGGAAATCTCGTATAAAATTTTTTCTTTATTCATCATAAACACCTCTTATTAAAAGTTAAACTGCCTTTTAGGTTGTAGTTATGGCGGCATTTATCTTATTTAAGATAAATGTTTATGAATGATAACGGCTTAAAACCGTGTTTAAAATAATAACCATTGATTTATTCTATGTCAATAGTTCCTGAAAAACGCAACAAATCACTGCGCAACAAAATTTTTACATAAAAAAAGTATTTGCCGTATGAAACTTAATTTCTCAGGCAAATACTCTTTATTTTTCACTTATTTGATTTGTATTTTGTGTAACAACTATTTTTCTTTCTGCAAAATAATTTAATTTAATGCATATCCGTTCAGATATTCTTTAAGAAATTCCAGAAATACTTTCATCTCATCATCTGTTCCAATTGTAACTCTCAGATAATTTTTGATTCTATCAGATGAAAAATGTCTTACAAATATACGCTTCTCCCTTGCAGCCTTAAATATATCTTCAGCAGGAGCTTTTTCATGAGACATAAATACAAAATTTGCAGAAGACGGAAGCACCGTAAAACCTAATTTCTTTACCTCATCAGTAAACCATTCTCTGGTTATAACGACCTTTTTAACCGTTTCTTTAAAATACTCATCATCAGCCAGACTTTCTGCCCCCAGAATTATTGAAGGCATATTCATTGTATAAGAATTAAATGAATACTTTATGTCGCTCAAATATTTTATAAGTTTCTCATTTCCTATGGCATAACCAATCCTTATACCTGCCATAGAACGTGATTTTGAAAAAGTCCTCACAACCAGAAGATTGTCATATTTTTCAATAAGAGGGAGAGCTGTCTCACCTCCAAAATCTACATACGCTTCATCAATAATCACAACACTTTTCGTGTTATTTTTTACGATTTCCTCTATAAAATCAAGCCCTTCTGAAATTCCGGTAGGTGCGTTTGGATTTGGAAATATAATTCCGCCGTTATCACATATATAATCCTCTTTTACAATCCTGAAATCAGAATTCACCGGCATCCTTTTAAATGGAATTTTTAACATCTCTGCCCATACATCATAAAAGGAATATGTAATATCGGGGAAAAGTATCTCCTTTTCTGAATTAAAAAACGTAATAAAGGACATTGCGATTACATCATCCGAGCCGACACCCACAAAGACCTGCCCCGGCTTCACACAATGATACTCTGCTATGGCATTTACAAGAAGTGACGCAGCAGGGTCCGGATAGAGCCTCAGGCTTTTCATGTCAAGATTTTTTGCTAAGACCTTTGGTGAAGGCGGATACGGATTTTCATTGGTATTAAGTTTAATTACATCCTTAACCTTTGGCTGTTCGCCCGGTACATAAGGTATTGTTTTTCTGATATTCTTTTCCCATTCTGACATGGCATTTTTCTTCTTTCTGATTTTAATATATGTTGTTTGCAGACTACTGTTTATTTCCTAAAGGCTTAATGAATACAAATACAAATGCTGCTATTGTGCATATCCAGCAAACCCAGAATCCAATCTGTGCATTAACATTAACCGGGTCAGCCGCTATCTTTTCCATTGCACATGCTGCCGACCAAAGCAATGTTAAAAGAAGCATTCCTATAGCACCTATTATGGAAAGGCGCGGATGTCCGGTAAACTGAAAAATTATATAAATTAATACCACCGCAAGTGTAATAATCAGAAATATCGGAAATAAATCCTCACCATCCGACTGCATATAATCCCTAAATGTAACAATTTCGGAAAATCCCATTGCACTTGCCTTCAAATAAGGCATAAACAATGTAAGGAAAAACAAAACTCCAATTATCAGTGACGCAACTTTATTTACTGTTGCTGTCTTGTAAAGATTTACGCCTTTTGACATAATACATTACCTCCTTCATTTTTTACGATAGGATGATTTATTATGCATCCTGCATCTTTGCCAGCTTAGCCGCCTGGTCTGCTGCCGTAAGACTGTCAATTATCTCCTGAATGTCTCCGTTCATAATCTGCTCTATCTTATAAAGTGTGAGCTTTATTCTGTGGTCAGTCACACGTCCCTGTGGGAAGTTATACGTCCTTATCTTCTCTGAACGGTCTCCTGTACCTATCTGGCTTCTTCTTGCTTCTGCCTCGGCATCATGCTTTTTCTGACACTCTATATCATAGAGCTTGGCACGAAGAAGTGCAAATGCCTTAGCCTTGTTCTGAAGCTGTGACTTCTCAGTCTGACTGTATACCACTATTCCAGATGGGAAATGAGTAAGTCTTACCGCTGAGTCAGTGGTATTTACACACTGTCCGCCGTTTCCTGATGCCCTCATGACATCTATTCTTATATCCTTTTCATCTATTACAACGTCCACTTCCTCTGCCTCAGGCATAACTGCAACGGTAATGGTTGAGGTATGGATTCTTCCGCCTGATTCTGTTTCAGGCACACGCTGAACTCTGTGTACACCGCTTTCATATTTGAGTGCGGAATATGCGCCCTTTCCCGTTACCATAAATGAAACCGACTTCATACCGCCGATTCCGATTTCTTCCATTTCCATTGTCTCTACCTTCCACCTTCTGCTCTCGGCATAGTGTACATACATACGGTAGATTTCCGCTGCAAAAAGAGCGGCTTCGTCTCCGCCTGCACCGGCTCTTATTTCAACGATAACATTTTTATCATCATTAGGGTCCTTTGGAAGTAAAAGAATTTTTAATTCTCTCTCACAGGAAGCTTCCTTTTCTCTTGCCTCATTTAATTCCTCTTTCGCAAGCTCCCTCATCTCCTCATCGCTTTCTTCCTCAAGCATCTGGAGACTGTCCTCAATGGTCTGCTTCGCATCTTTATATTCAAGATACTTTTCAACTATAGGTGCAAGGTCACTCTGCTCTTTCATGAGCTTTTTAAATTTTTCCTGATTTGTTACTACATCAGGATTACTGAGTTCCTTTTGTATTTCTTCTAAACGTGTTATTAAATCATCTAACTTATCAAACACTGTAAAATCCTCCTTCTATATTTCCGCATAAACCAGTCTGTCAAGGTTGTTATAATCTTTAAACAACTCTATATTTTTAAAGCCCCCTTCATAAAGCAGCCCGCTTACAGAAGAAAACTGATTATATCCTGTTTCCAAAAAAAGCTTTCCTTTTTCATTGAGATATTTCTTTGCTTCCTTTGCCATTATTCTGTAAAAATAAAGTCCGTCCTCATGACCACAGAGTGCCGTATAAGGCTCAAACTCCCTTACCTCCTTCATAAGACCTTCTATTACCTCAGTCTCTATGTATGGAGGATTTGAAAGTATCATATCAAATTTTTTATCTTGAAGCCCGCAAAACATATCACTTTTTATAGTTTTACATCCTGCAGAAAGCTTCTCATTATTTTTTTCTGCAATATCAAGTGCTTTTTCTGATATATCAGTAAGAAGTACGGTGTCCTCAAAGCCCTCTTCTAACCTCTTTTTCCTGAAGCTTATTCCTATACAGCCGGAGCCCGTACACATATCAAGTACCGAAAGATTTCTCTTTTCCGCTCTAAGCAGCGCTGTTTCCACAAGAAGCTCCGTGTCCTGTCTGGGAATAAGCACATCGGGATTTACCAAAAACTCATACCCCATAAACTCCTGCACACCGGTAATATATTGAAGAGGATAATTTTCAGCCCTCTTATCAATATATTTAAAATAAAGCTCCTCTTTATCTTTTTCAAGTAAAGAGTCCATATTCATAATAAGTCCGGTAAAATCATATCCCGCAACATGCATCATAAGAAGCTTTGCATCATTATATGCATTTTCAATACCCGATGCTTCCAGTATCTCTTTTGCCCTGACAAGACATTCCTTTATCGTTTTATTTGCTGCTTCCATGAGTCCTCCGTAAATCATTACTTTTCAAAAGAGTTATTTCTCACACATTCAATATACTCATGCCAGTCAATAACTCCTTCTACCGACTTAATTGCAACTTCTATCATATCCAAATCAGGCTCCTTTGTGGTTAGCTTCTGTACCCACATTCCCGGAACACTTAAGATATATGATAGCTTTGAATCACTTCTTCCTGCAAATCTTATAAACTCATAAGAAAGACCTGCAATTACAGGTACAAGAAGAAGCCTAGAAATAAGTCTCAGCCAGACTGTATCCGTATTTACAAATATAAAAACTATTATACTTATTATGACCACATAAAAAAGAAAACTGGTCCCGCATCTCTTATGATATCTGGTATGTTTTTTTACATTCTCAGGAGTAAGCTCCTCTCCTGCCTCCAGACAGTTTATCGTCTTATGCTCTGCACCGTGGTACATAAATGTCCTCTTTATATCCTTCATCATGGAAATACATACAACGTAGATGATAAAAATAAGCAGTCTGAGAATACCCTCTATCAGATTTAAAATAATATTACTTTCTATATATTTTCCGAGAAATGTAACCAGATATGCAGGAAGCAGCATAAAAAGTCCTATGGCAATGACAAGTGAAATTACAACAGTGAAAATCATATATCCCGTATCGGAAGATTCCTTATCTTTATCCCTTTTGTCATCCTGTGCTTTGACTTTCTTTTCTTCAGGCTCGTCCTCCTCATAGAAATCTGCAGAATACATAAGAGTCTTCACACCGATAAATAGAGACTCAACAAAGTTCACAACTCCCCTTATTATAGGGACCCTGCAAATCTTATGCCTGTCTCCGAAAGACTTATAATTATTTACTTGAACTTCTATATCATTGTCAGGTTTCCTCACGGCTATTGCATACTTATCAGGACCTTTCATCATAACACCCTCAATAACCGCCTGTCCGCCTATGTTATATTTTTTCAAATCAAACCTCTTTTCTTGTATTAAACCGCTTCGCGATGGCACTGCACATGGCGGAAACAGAACAAAAATAGGTTGAGAACAGACATTCCCAACCTATCTTTATTATCCTTATATCTATTACGCCTGTACTCCGTACTTTTTATTGAACTTGTCAATACGGCCACGTGCCTTTGCGGCTTTCTGCTGACCTGTGTAGAACGAATGACACTTTGAACAGATTTCTACGTGGATATCTTCCTTTGTAGAGCCGGTAACAAATTCATTTCCACAGTTACAAACAACCTTTGTCTGATAATAATCCGGATGTATTCCTGCTTTCATTTTTTTCACCTCTTTAACTTCAAACTTATGAGAAAAGGCAGACTTAGCCTCATTTCTTCATATCACAACATTTGACATTGTATCATAGCATATAATACATTTCAAGTAGTTTTTTATTGTTTTTTATCTTTTTGAAAATATTTTTCTGGCATATTCTATAAACTCATCATTATTCTTAGTTCTGTCGAAAAGTCTTATTACCTCTTCGGTAGCTTCATCTGCTTTAAGTCCTCTCAGAGCCCCGTGAATCAACTCCAGAATCTCCTGCTCGCTCTTTGTAAGAAGAAGGTCGTCCTTTCTGGTACCTGACTTTGCAATATCAATGGCAGGGAAAATCCTCTTTTCAGATAAATTTCTGTTTAAGACGAGCTCCATATTTCCTGTGCCTTTAAATTCCTCAAACACCACGTCGTCCATCCTGCTTCCTGTATCTACAAGTGCGGTGGCAAGAATTGTAAGGCTTCCGCCCTCGCGCATATTTCTCGCAGCACCGAAAAATTTCTTTGGCATATGGAGTGCCGCAGGGTCAAGTCCTCCCGAAAGCGTACGCCCGCTTGGCGGAACTGTAAGGTTATAAGCTCTTGCAAGTCTTGTAATACTGTCAATAAGTATTACAACATCATTTTTATCCTCAACCAGTCTCTTTGCACGCTCAATTACCATCTCAGAAACTCTCTTGTGGTGGTCAGGGAGCTCATCAAATGTAGAATAAATAACCTCAACATTCGGTCCTTCTATGGATTCCTTTATGTCCGTAACCTCCTCAGGTCTTTCATCTATTAAAAGTACCAGAAGATGCATGTCACGGTATGCCGTGCTGATTCTTTTTGCAATCTGTTTCAGGAGTGTTGTCTTTCCTGCCTTTGGCGGAGAAACTATCATTCCTCTCTGCCCTTTACCGATAGGTGAAAATAAATCTACTATTCTCAATGCCTTAGGAGCATTGTTATAATCAAGCTTTATTCTCTCATCAGGAAATATCGGGGTTAAATCCTCAAATGCTTTTCTCCTTACATTATGCGATGGCATTTTTCCGTTTATGGATTCTATATATAAAAGAGCACTGAACTTTTCACTCTGCTGTGTCTTTGTCCTTATCGGTCCTTTTATAATATCTCCGGTTTTAAGACCGAATCTCCTAATCTGCATAGGTGATATGTATATATCCCTCTCACCCGGCATATAATTATCGCTTCTTATAAAGCCGTAACCATCCTGCATAACTTCGAGTATACCGTTTGCCATACTTCCGCTATCCAATGCCGGATTGTATTCCTGTCCGTCAAACACATACTGTTCAGGCTGTTTAGGCTTTGTTTCTCCTGAATTTTCCGGCTTTTCAACTGATTTTTCGACAGGTTTTTCAACAGGTTTTTTAATCATCATGTCGACCTTCTCGAGAAGTTCGGCAAGCTCAGCTTTTTTCATGCCGGAAATATTCCTTATTCCTCTTTCTTTTGCAGTTTCTTTTAATTCAGCCAGTGTGGCCTTCTTATAGTCCATACTTTCCCCTTTCATAAATTAAACCGTGTGACTCATATTTACCAACAAACATACATCACACTTACACTATTTATATACACGTTCTCATACACATACAATATCTGTATATGCATAACCAAATATAATTCTATTGATATTATCTATGGGTAATAATCCTAATCCTGACACATCCTGCAGAATTAAACAGATGAACAGCGGATATTCTGCTTTAATTTTGACAACCTCATACTAGCACATAAATTCTAAAAGGTAAATAAAAATTTTAAAAATATTGCATTTTAATATGTTTTATCGTATTCTAATTAATATGATTATTTAGTACAAATGTTAAAAGAGGCTCATATGGAAGGTTTATTTCTTTATAAATTAATAATACTTTATATGCTGGACAGAACTGAATATACTCTTACAAATTCACAGCTCTGCAATTTTATTATTGATAAGGGGTATACTACTACATTCAATATTCATGAAGCAATCAGCGAGCTTATCGACAGTGGTTTCATATCCAAAAGCACAATAAGAGACACCACTCACTATCAGATAACGAGTCTGGGAGAGGAAGCCCTGTCATATTTTGAAAACCGTCTCCCTTATGCCATAAAACAGGATATTCTTGACTTTTTTAGCCAGGAAAAATTAAATCTTAAAAATGAGTCTGAAATCTATGCAGATTACTACTTTAATGACAATCGTGAATACACTGTTGAGTGCGTCATAAAAGAAAGAAACGAAACGCTCATCGACCTTAAAATGAGCGTTCCGACCAAATCCCAGGCAGTCTCCATATGTGACAACTGGAGAGAAAAAAGTGCCGAGGTATATTCTTATCTTATAAATCATCTTCTTACGAATGAATAATATTCTCTATTACATCCCATATCTCATCCCTTCCCTGCTTTGTTTCGGCAGAAAACGGGATTACTATGCTGTCTCCTTTAAGATTCAGCTTTTCTTTTATTACTTTTATGTTTTTATCTTTCTGGCTTCTCTTTATTTTATCAAGCTTTGTCGCTATTATTATAGGCTTATAACCGTTTGACGTAATCCAGTCATACATGAGCACATCATTTTCAGACGGTGTATGCCTTATATCAATCAAAAGAAAAACTGCCGCAAGCATCTCTGATTTTTTAAGATAATTTTCTATCATCTTTCCCCATTTTGCTTTTATTTCCTGAGAAACCTTAGCATAACCGTATCCCGGCAAATCCACAAAATAAAGCTCTTTATTTATATTATAGAAATTTATTGTCTGTGTTTTTCCCGGCGAAGAAGATGTTCTTGCAAGCGCCTTTCTGTTTAAAAGTCCGTTTATGAGAGAGGATTTTCCTACATTAGACTTTCCGGCAAATGCTATCTCAGGAAGTTCATTTACAGGAAGCTTACTTGTGATTCCGCATACGGTTTCAAGCTCCGCACTTTTTATTATCATAACTTTCTACCTTTACTGCTATTAGTTTTTTATTACAAAAAAGACCGTATTTAAACGGTCTTTTATATCTAAGCTATTTCTCCGCTTTTCTTAGTGCGCTTCTTTGATACATTCTTTTTGGATTTCGGCACTTCAGAATAAGTCATTTCAGGGTTTGCATTTTCAGTTACAACCTCTTTTGTAATAACAACCTTTTCCAGATAGTCATCTGAAGGTATTTCATACATAAGGTCCATAACCACTTTTTCAATTATGGCTCTTAAGCCTCTTGCACCCGTCTTTCTTGCCATAGCTTCTTCTGCTATTGCCTTTAATGCATCGTCAGTAAACTCAAGTGCTACTCCGTCCAGCTCAAAAAGCTTCTTGTACTGTTTGCATATAGCACTCTTTGGCTCAGAAAGAATTCTTACCAGTGCGTCCGCGTCCAGCTCATCAAGTGTAACCGTTACGGGAACACGACCTACAAACTCCGGTATAAGACCATACTTTACAAAATCCTGAGGCAAAATCTGCTTAAAGAGCTCATTCATGCTCTTTGCTTCATTGCTATCAACATCTGCATTAAAACCGATGGATTTTTTACCGATTCTGTTCTCAATAACCTTATCCATGCCGTCAAAAGCTCCGCCGCATATGAATAATATATTTGTGGTATCAATCTGGATAAATTCCTGATGAGGATGCTTTCTTCCCCCCTGTGGAGGAACTGAAGCTATCGTTCCTTCGATAATCTTAAGGAGTGCCTGCTGCACGCCTTCACCTGATACGTCTCTTGTAATGGAAACATTTTCAGACTTCTTGGTGATTTTATCGATTTCATCAATATATATTATTCCTTTTTCAGCTCTTTCGATATCATAATCTGCTGCCTGAATAAGCTTAAGAAGAATATTTTCAACATCTTCTCCTACATATCCTGCTTCCGTAAGTGCAGTAGCATCTGCTATCGCAAACGGCACGTTTAAAAGCTTTGCAAGAGTCTGTGCAAGGTAGGTTTTACCTGAGCCGGTAGGACCTGCCATGATAATATTACTCTTTTGAAGCTCCACGTCAAAATCCTTATCTGAAAGGATTCTCTTATAATGATTATATACCGCTACGGAAAGCACCTTCTTTGCTTCTTCCTGACCTATAACATATTGGTCAAGAAATTCTTTTATTTCTTTTGGCTTAAGAAGGTTTATATCTGTATCTTCCTGAACTGTATCAAATTCATCTTCAATTATTTCAGCGCAAATTTCTATACATTCGTCGCATATATAAACCCCCGGTCCCGCTATAAGCTTTCTGACCTGGTCCTGAGTTTTGTTGCAGAACGAACATCTAAGTTGTTTTCTATCGTCTGTACGACCAGCCATATAGACACCTCACAAATTATTTAACTCTGTTGGTTACAACATGGTCTATAAGACCATATTCCATAGCCTCCTGAGCAGTTTTCCAGTTATCCCTCTCCGTATCCCTCTCGATAACATCAAGAGGCTGACCGGTTGCTTCACTAAGTATACTATTAATTTTAGCTCTTGTTTTAATTATATGGTCCGCTGTAATTTTAATGTCTGTTGCCTGTCCCTGGGCACCGCCTAAAGGCTGATGAATCATGATTTCAGAATTCGGGAGCGCAAATCTCTTTCCCTTTGCTCCACCGGCAAGAAGGAATGCACCCATACTTGCTGCCATACCTACACATATTGTTGATACATCGCACTTAATATAATTCATTGTGTCATAAATACCCATTCCGGCTGTTACTGAGCCTCCCGGACTGTTTATATAAAGACTTATATCCTTTGTGGTATCTTCTGATTCCAAAAACAAAAGCTGTGCTATTACAAGACTTGCCGTCGTATCATTTACTTCATCACTTAAAAATACTATACGTTCTTTAAGAAGTCTTGAATATATATCATAAGCTCTTTCGCCTCTGCTGCTTGATTCAATGACGGTAGGCACTAATGCCATACTTATACCTCCTTACATTCTGCTGCCATAAGCTTAACTGCCTTCTTCATGCAGATATCCATCTTTATGGCATCAATTTCTTTTTCTCCTGCCAATTCCTTAAACTTGTCAACATCAAGCTGATACATCTCAGCCATTTTCTTTACTTCTTCATCTACTTCTTCCTGAGTAGCCTCAAGATTTTCAGCCTTTGCAACTGCCTCTACAACAAGACTTGACTTAATTCTGTTAATTGCCTCAGGCTTAACTGACTCCATCATGTCTTCTTTTGTCTGCTGTGTAATCTTCAGGTACTGTTCAAACTGAATTCCCTGATATGAAAGCTTCTGTGCAAAATCATCAATCATTCTTTCCTGATTGTAAGTAATCATTGGCTCAGGTATTTCAATAGTAGAATTTTCAATCACCTTCTCTATTACTTTTGACTCTTTCTTAGTCTGTACTTCCTTCTCTTTCTTTACTTCGAGAATCTTTCTTGTATCTTCCTTGTATTCTTCAAATGTATCAAATGAAGATACTTCTCCTGCAAACTCATCATCTAACTCAGGAAGCTCAACCTCTTTAATTCCGAGGATTTCTACCTTGAATAATGCAGGTTTTCCTGCAAGCTCCTCTGCCTGATAATCCTCAGGGAAGGTTACGTTTACTTCAACATCATCTCCTATATTCTTTCCAACGAGCTGGTCCTCGAAGGTATCAATAAATGAATGTGAGCCGAGTACAAGATTATAATTCTCTCCCTTTCCGCCGGCAAATGCCTCTCCGTCTATAAAACCTTCAAAGTTAATTGTTACTTCATCAGTAAGCTTTGCAGGTCTGTCAGTAACAGGATTCATTCTTGAATTTTCCTTCTGAACTTTCTCTATTTCTGCCATTACATCTTCATCTGTCACTGTGGCGTCAATCTTTTCAATCTCAATACCCTTGTATTCACCGAGTGTAATCTCCGGCTTTACAGCAACAGTTGCGGTAAAGATAAAATCTTTTCCCTTCTCAATCTGCTCTACATCTATCTCAGGTCTTGATACTATATCTAAATCACAGTTCTCGATTTCATTTGGATAGTATTCATTTATGAGGTCATTTGCTGCATCCTCATAAAATACTGCAGGTCCATACATCTTCTCAATATAAGCCATAGGTACCTTACCCTTTCTGAATCCGGGTGCAGTAAATTTTCCCTTCTGCTTAACATAAACACTTGTAAGTGCCTTTGAAAACTCCTCTGCAGGAACTGTAATAGTAAGCTTTGCCATACTTCCTTCTAAATTTTCTACAGATAAACTCATTTTAACTCTTTTCCTCCTTGTATTCCTAACAAACACCAGTTTGTAAATTATATCATAATATCATAGACAATGCAATTCTTTTCTTCTTAATGTCTACTGATAATATTTTTACATCCACAATATCCCCCACGCTTACAGCTTCAAGCGGGTGTTTAATGAATTTCTTATTCGTAATCTGAGATATATGCACCAGTCCGTCCTGATGTACGCCAATATCCACAAATGCACCAAAATCTATTACATTTCTCACAGTACCTTTTAAAACCATGCCTTCTTTAAGGTCTTCCATGGAAAGCACATCAGTCCTTAAAACAGGAAGAGGCATGTCTTCTCTCGGGTCCCTGCCCGGCTGAGTAATTTCCTTTACAATATCCTTAAGCGTTGGCACACCCACATTCAGCTTTTCTGCCATTTTCTCGTAATCACTTACATAAATTGCAGATGTTGCAAGATTAGTTACATCAACATTACATTCCTTAATAAGCTTCATTGCAGCTTCATAGCTTTCAGGATGTACACCTGTATTGTCCAAAGGATTTTCTCCGTTTGCTATTCTCATAAATCCTGCACACTGTTCATAAGCTTTAGGTCCAAGCTTTGGTACATTTAAGAGCTCGCTTCTCTTTTTAAATGTACCATTTTCCTCTCTGTATGCAACAATATTTTTTGCAATGGTCTTTGAAACTCCTGAAACATATTCCATAAGAGGTGCTGAAGCAGTATTTACATCCACTCCTACTTTGTTTACACAGTCCTCTACGACTCCGGAAAGAGCCTCGCTCAAACGCTTCTGATTCATATCATGCTGATACTGCCCTACTCCTATAGCCTTTGGGTCTATCTTTACAAGCTCGGCAAGAGGGTCCTGGACACGCCTTGCTATCGAAGCCGCACTCCTCTGTCCCACATCAAATTCAGGAAACTCCTCTGTTGCAAGAGAGCTCGCCGAATATACGGAAGCTCCTGCCTCGTTTGTAATAACATAATGTACTTTATTTTTGTAACCTTCCTCAGAAAGTTCTTTAAGCAGTTCCACTATAATCTGTTCGGATTCTCTTGAAGCAGTTCCGTTTCCTAAAGATATAAGTGAAATATCATATTTCTTTATAAGCTTTTTAACCGTATCTTTTGCTGCCCTTATTTTGGAGGGATTTGTCGGTGCCGTAGGATATACAACTGTTGTATCAAGCACCTTCCCTGTTGCATCTACAACAGCTAATTTACATCCTGTCCTGAATGCAGGGTCCCAGCCAAGTACCGTAATCCCCGAAATAGGCGGCTGCATAAGAAGCTGTGTCAGATTCTTTCCAAATACTGAAATTGCACCCTCTTCTGCTTTTTCCGTAAGTTGGTTTCTTACCTCACGCTCAATGGCAGGCGCTATAAGTCTGTCATAAGCATCTTCTATTGTGTTCTTTAAAAGCTGTGCCGTATCTTTTTCTTCTCTGACAATTATCTTCTTTTCCAGATATTTTAATATATCCTCTCTTGGAGCATCAACCTTAACGGTAAGTATTTTTTCCTTTTCACCTCTGTTTAATGCAAGTATTCTATGTCCCGGAATCTTTGTAACAGCCTCTGAATATTCGTAATAATTTTCATACACAGAAGATTTTTCTTTATCCTTTGCCTCAGAAACAATTTTCCCTTCTTTTTCCGTTCTTTTTCTTATTTCAGCACGATAAGATGCTTCATCTGATATTCGCTCTGCCAGTATATCACAAGCTCCTGCTATTGCTTCATTTACGTCATGAACTTCTTTTTCTTCCGAAACATATGCCTCTGCTTCCTTTAATATAGGTCTGTCCGTAAGTTGGAGATAAATAATGTCTGCAAGTCCTTCCAATCCCTTTTCCTTTGCAACGGAAGCACGTGTGCGTCTCTTTTGCTTGTAAGGTCTGTATAAATCCTCTACAGACACAAGTGTTTCAGCAGCAAGAATACTGTTTTTAAGCTCTTCCGTAAGCTTACCCTGCTCTTCTATGGAAGATATAACCTGTTCCTTTCTCTCTTCCAGATTTCTGAGATAAAGAAGTCTGTCATAAAGCTTCCTTAATATCTCATCACTTAATGTTCCCGTCTTTTCCTTACGGTAACGTGCAATAAAAGGTATGGTGTTTCCTTCATCTATTAACAAAACGGCAGCCTCCGCCTGCCATTTTTTTATGTCTAACTCCCTTGCAAGAATTTCTGTGATTTCCATCCCGTCCTCCAAATGTTTTGAATTTTATGTATTTTTCGTTTTATGTCATCCTGCGCAAGCGCAAATTGGTGAAGATATTATACCATGATTTCGCTACGCTGCATCATGGTTCGCGCACATTCGCCAAATGTCTGCTACGCAGCCGCTTGGCTCATTGTGTTCGCGTATATTATACCACATATTAACAGTACTGTGCATGTTTTTCTTCAGTAATTTAGGCATCAGCAATCAAGTCATATCTTATGAATGAAAAAACAGCCATAACATCCTTATAACATATATACAGGTGCTATGGCTGCTTAATGAAAAAATAAATTTAAAATTAATCTAAATACTTACCTGTTGGTGATGTATTATACTGCTTCTTAATTTCCATCATAACAGAGCCGTCAGGTTGTACTTTTTCATATAAAATCTTATATTTGGTACCTGCTTTATCAAGTCCGTTCTTATATCTTTTTACTTCTTCTTCCACAAGCCTTTTTGCATAATCGTTATCCACATCTTCCTTAAGCTGAAAATGAAGAATCTGTGTTATGCATGCTGCCTTTACTCTTTTCATATTATCTACCATCCTTTTTAATATTTATTGCACAAATCGGGAGAATATTTTGTATAATATATATAGCTAATCCTTGTTTAATGCTGAATATATTATAACATTTTCACAAAATATTCGTAATATTAAAAAGGCCCGGAAATTTAATTTTGGTAGTTTTTATGAATATAAAGTATATGTATTTTCAGCAATTTTACAATATATAAATTTCAAATTATTTCCGTTATCAATAATTATAAAAAAAGGAGCCTCTGCCGCAGACTATTTATCTGCTATGCAAAAGCTCCGTAAGTCAGTCATTAAGATTCAGTGTCTAATGATATTAGGTACTTACTTACCTGCCATCTGCTCTTCCTGTCTCTTAATCATCTGTCTTACCATCTCACCACCAACAGAGCCTGTCTGTGCTGATGTAAGGTCGCCGTTATAACCGTCCTTAAGATTTACTCCGATTTCTGATGCAACTTCCATTTTGAATTTCTTCATTGCATCCTTAGCCTGTGGCACTTCCATTCTGTTTGAACCAGTATTAGTATTTGCCATTTTGCTTTACCTCCAAATAATTCTCTTGAAACAATATGTTAACTGCTTCTATTTCTAGTATTTACAGGCAGATAAAAAATATTATGGTAATTTCTGGTATTTTTATTAATCTTCAAGCTCTACAAATACATCCTTGCCCAAGCCGCATACAGGACAAACCCAGTCATCAGGAATATCCGAAAAAGGAGTTCCCGGAGCAATTCCTCCGTCCGGGTCTCCAATTTCAGGGTCATATATATAACCGCATGGCTCACATAAATATTTATTCATATCAATAACCTCCTGTCATTTTTGTATGTTTTCTACAGCTTCACCGACACTGCCTGTTTTTATTTAACAATATGCAGTGGTACAGAGTACATTAATTTTTATCCTGAATTATCTCAGAGGATAATTTCAGCAGTTTATCATATGTTTTTTCTGCCGTTTTTTCTGCTTCAGAGAATAACTCCTCAGCTTTTTCAGGGTTACTTTTTTCAAGTACTGAATATCTTATTTCTCCTCTCAGAAATTCCCTGTAGTTCATTTGAGGATTTCTGCTGTCCAATATAAGAGGATTTTTTCCTTCTTTTATAAGCTCCGGATTATATCGGAAAAGATTAAAGTAACCTGATTCCACAGCCTTCTTTTCTTCATGCTGTGCACTTCCCATTCCTGCCTTAATTCCATGACTTATGCATGGAGAATATGCGATTATAAGAGACGGTCCGTTATATGCTTCCGCTTCCGTTATCGCCCTTATAGTCTGGTTATAATCTGCGCCCATTGCAACCTGTGCCACATATACATAACCGTAGCTTATTATCATTTCTGCCAAAGGTTTCTTTCTTAATTTTTTACCCCCGGAAACAAATTTAGCATATGCTCCCATAGGTGTAGCTTTAGATGCCTGACCTCCTGTATTTGAATATACCTCGGTATCAAATACAAGCATGTTTATGTCACTCTTTGATGCCAGAACGTGGTCTAATCCTCCGAAGCCTATATCGTATGCCCATCCGTCCCCTCCGAAAATCCACTGTGACTTCTTGGCAAAAAAATCCTTTTCCATAAGAATATTTTTACAGAGAGTTGTTCCGCATTCATTAAGTGCTTTTATGAGACGTTCAGAAGCCTGTCTGTTCTCTTTTCCCATACTCATGGTCTTAATCCACTCCTCTTTAGCCTCCTTCAGTCTCTCAATTTTATCCTCTGAAACCTTTTCATTTATGGCGTTTTCCACAACACCCGTAAGCTTCTGTTTTATCCCTTCTCTTATTGTCTCCTGCGCAATTAGCATACCGTAACCGAATTCAGCCGCATCTTCAAACAGAGAATTTGACCATGCAGGACCACGTCCCGAAAAATCCACGGTATACGGAGTGGACGGATAGGAATTTCCCCATATGGATGAACAGCCCGTTGCATTTGCTATATACATCCTGTCTCCGAAAAGCTGTGTCACAAGCTTTGCATATGGAGTCTCTCCGCAACCCGCACAGGCACCGTGAAATTCCAGCATAGGTTTCTTAAACTGACTTCCCTTTACGGTATTTTCTTTAAACTTTTCAATAATTTCCGTTTTTAAGGGTAATCCCTTTGCATAATCAAAATACTCCTGATTCTCTTCATGTTCAGCTATAGGACACATTTCCAGTGCCTTTTCGCCCTTTCTTCCCGGGCATACACCTGCACATGAGCCACAGCCTGTGCAATCAACTTCCGATATTACTATACTGTATCTGTAATCCTGAAAACCTGTCATAGGTACTGAAACGATACCTTCCGGCGCTTTTTCATATTCCTCTTTATTCATTACTGCCGGCCGTATAACGGCGTGCGGACAAACAAAGGAACATCTGTTGCATTGTATGCAGTTTTCAGGCTTCCATACAGGTATTTCAACGGCTGTATTTCGTCTTTCATGACTGGCAGAGCCTGACGGTACGGAGCCGTCGCTGTATTTTATAAATGCAGAAACCGGAAGTCTGTCTCCTTCCTGAATATTTAACGGCTTCTGGATATTTTTTACAAACTCTGTCATTTCTTCCCTGTCCTCTAATATATCTGAATCAAGAGGCTCATAAACACAGCTTTTCCAGTCTTCCTTTACATAAACTCTTCTTACTTTACCTGCACCCATTTCTATTGCCGCATAATTCATATCTACTATTTCTTGTCCTTTTTTTGAATATGCGGCTTTTGCGGCTTCTTTCATAAGCTTTATTGCTTTTTCCTCAGGTATTATTTTTGAAAGTTTAAAAAATGCCGCCTGCAATATGGTATTTATTTTTCCGTTAAGTCCTGTTTCTTTACCAATGCCTATACCGTCCACAGCATAAAAGTTTATATTATGCTCTGCCATATATTTCTTTACCTGCCCCGGAAGCCATTGGTCAAGCTCCTCGTCCGTAAGAGGCGTATTAAGAAGAAAAACACCTCCGTCCTTAAGCTCCTGAACAATATTATACTTATGCATATATACAGGATTATGACATGCCGCAAAATCAGCCTTATATATTAAATATGACGATTTAATAGGCTCCTCTCCGAATCTTAAGTGTGATACCGTAAGACCTCTTGATTTTTTTGAATCATACTCAAAATATGCCTGAACATGCATATCGGTACTTTTTCCTATTATTTTTATCGAGCTTTTATTTGCACTTACTGTTCCGTCTCCCCCAAGCCCCCAGAACTTACAGCAGATTGTATTTTCTTTTATTATATTTTCAGTTTCATCATAATCCAAAGACAATCGGGTTACATCATCTTTAATACCTATTGTAAAAACTCTTTTTCCATGATTATCAAAAACTGCCTTAATCTGTTCGGGTGTAGTATCTTTAGAGCCCAGTCCGTATCTTCCTGAAAAAACGGGTATATTTTTAAATCTGCTGTCTTTTAAAGCTGACAAAACATCCAGATAAAGAGGCTCTCCGCAGGAGCCCGGCTCCTTTGTCCTGTTTAAAACAGTTATCTGTTTAACACTTTCGGGAATAGCATTTATAAGATGCTTAGAGCTGAATGGGCGATATAATCTGACTTTAACCAGCCCTGTCTTATCACCTGAGCTGTTCAGTTTATCTATTGTTTCTTCTGCCGTATCACATACTGAGCCCATTGCAATTATTATATGCTCGGCGTCGTTCGCACCATAATAATTAAACAATTTATAATCCGTGCCTATTCTTTCGTTTATCCTGTCCATGTTTTTCTGTACAATTCCGGGCAGCCTGTCATAATAAAAATTAGAAGCCTCACGGAACTGAAAAAATACATCAGGATTTTGGGCAGAGCCCATTTGTTTTGCATGTTCAGGACTCAGAGCATTTTTCCTGAATCTTTCTACCTCAGAAAAATCCGTCATTTCTTTTAAATCTTCATAATCCCATGAATATATTTTCTGAATTTCATGAGATGTACGGAAACCGTCAAAAAAATTGATAAACGGCAAGCTCCCGGACAGTGCGGAAAGATGAGCAACGGGAGATAAATCCATTACCTCCTGTACATTGGATAAGGCAAGCATTGCCGCTCCTGTCTGTCTGCACGCATATATGTCTGAATGGTCTCCGAAAATTGAAAGTGCATGAGTTGCTATTGCTCTTGCCGCCACATAAAACACTCCCGGAAGATGCTCACCTGCAATCTTATAAATATTAGGAATCATTAAAAGAAGTCCTTGAGAGGCTGTAAAGGTTGATGTAAGTGCTCCTGCCGCAAGCGCTCCGTGAACGGCACCTGCCGCTCCTGCCTCCGACTGCATTTCCGTCACATTTACCCTTCTTCCAAATATATTTTTTCTGCCCGACTCCGCCCACTCATCAGCCCACTCTGCCATTCCCGAGGATGGCGTAATCGGATAAATTGCAGCTGCATCACTCATGGCATATGCTACATGAGCAGCAGCCTGATTTCCGTCCATTATCTCAATTTTTCTTTTCATTTTCTGCTCCTTAATTAATCACCCCTCAGCAAGCTGACAGGGCATGAAAATAAAAAACTGCTAAGAATAACAAATTCCATTACTATTCTTAACAGTTTCTGCATAATTATACCATTAACGGTTTCTTAAATCTTTTTATTCAGGGTATACAAGTCTGTCTTCAGTTATATTATCAAGCACTTCCTTAACATATTTATCTGCAACATATCTTGCCATCGGAAGATTCATATCAAGATAATTTCCGCAGTCTCTTGCTGCCTGTCCCGGCACCTCTCCTTCAAATGAAGCAATAAACGAAAACATTTCTCTTACTAAATCAACTATATCCTTTGACTCATAATCTCCGGCAAGAATCATGTAGAAACCTGTCCTGCATCCCATAGGTCCGAAATATATTGTCTTATCAGCATAACATTCGTGATTTCTTAAAAATGTCGCTCCAAGGTGCTCGATAGTATGCACCTCAGCAGTATTCATGACAGGCTCATAGTTCGGTCTTGTCATCCTTAAATCAAATGTAGTAAGTATGTTTCCTGCCACATTGTCCTTACGGGATACATATATTCCCGGAAGTAATGTGAGGTGGTTTACTGTAAAGCTTGCTATTTTTTCCATTTTTTAATCTCTTCCTTCTAATTTTTATAACTAAATAAACTTATATTTTATTTCCTATTAATCTGCATTATATGGAATCACCATATCTCTTGTCTCATCATATATTCTCTTCTGAGATTTCTCAAAAAAACTAAGCAAATCATTATAATCATCCTGCTTTTGAGCTTTGTTTAAACATAATTTATAAAAAACTTTATCGTCATCATGAATAATTACCGGTATCATATCATGTTTCAGTGATTCCCTGAATAAAATCATTCTTCCGGTACGCCCGTTTCCATCCTGAAAAGGATGTATCATCTCGTATTTAGCATGGAACAGGGCAAGGTCTTTTAATTCAGGAGTTTTTAAGCTGTTATACCACTCCAAAAGTCTGTTCATTTCATATGGTACATCCTGTGGCAGAGTAGTTATTATATCAGATACAATATTTTTACGGTTTTTATATTCTCCGCACGGATAACCGTTTGCCATATCTTCAAATACTCCGACCTTAAGATTATAATGCATTTGTTTTATGATATCCTCAGATAATGCTTCCTCCAGCCTTTCCAATGTCTGATTAAACATTCTGAAATGACCTGTCATTTCTTCAATATCCTTTGACCTGTATATCGAATCTTTTGCGGCGTTTAATGTTCCCGTCTCAAACAGGCTGGCTGTCTGACCTTCCGTAAGGGTGCTTCCTTCTATACGATTTGAATTATATGCAATCGTTCTCTGCATATATCCATATACGCCGCTTTTCTTTTTATTTATCATATCGTATATCAGCTGTTTTTTCAGTAAGTCCGTATACTGTTTATCCTGCACCAGAGTCACCCCCTATACTTTCTAAATCATCTCCAAAATCAAATTCACGCTATGCTCAATCGCTTTACTTTCAAATGTTGAATAATCCATAATAGCGCTGTTATCTGCCTTGTCGGATATTGCTCTCACTATTAAAAACGGAATATGATTAAGATATGCTGCATGCGCTATGGCAGCTCCCTCCATTTCCGTACAAAAACCATGAAAGTTCTCAACTAAAAATTCTTTCTTATATCTGTCTGATATAAACTGGTCGCCGCTTACTACACGTCCCTCAAAAACTGATATATCAGGATTAACTTTTTCGCAGGCTTCCTTTGCTCTTTTTCTTAATTCGGCATCAGCAGGGAATATTGATATATCCATTCTCGGAATGACTCCCAAATCGTAGCCAAAATGTGTTGCGTCCATGTCATGCTGGAGAGCATCTGTGGCAAGCACAACATCACCAATATTAACATCAGGATTTAAACTGCCTGCTATTCCTGTATTTATTACACTGTCTACATTATATAAATCTATTAAAATCTGCGTACATATTGCCGCATTTACTTTCCCTATTCCACATCTTACAATTACGGCATCCTTACCATTCAGTTTTCCCTTATAAAACTGCATGGATGCCTTTTCTGTTATTTCCACGTCTGTCATTTTTTCCTTAATGACATTAACTTCTTCATCCATTGCGCCAATTATTCCGACCATTTTTTTCTCCTTATACTACAGAAATTTACATTTCATACATTTTTTATTAGCCTGCTTTACAATAAGCCTGTCACAAACAATTAAAAAATAAAAAGGCTGCCTTATCAATGACATAAAATACCATACAGATAAGCAGCCTTGTATTTTATATTATATGATGTTGGGGTCAAAAGCCCCCAACTATGATGCCTACGAATTGTTCCGTGCTACGCACTCCTACAATTCTACCCAATATTCGCATATCGTGGGATATACATCCCACTTATGAGCAAGCTCATGTGGGTTAAGACCTTTTGCCCCTGGCATCATTATATTATTTTGCAGCCATAGCTTCCTTAATCTGCTGAGTAAGGAGTGGTAAAATCTTATTTAAGTCACCAACTACACCGTAGTCTGCTACATCAAAGATAGGAGCTGTCTCATCCTTGTTGATTGCAATGATTATATCTGACTCCTCCATACCTGCAAGGTGCTGGATTGCGCCTGAAATACCGATTGCAAAATATACATGAGGACGAACTGTTTTTCCTGTCTGACCTACCTGAAGGTCCTTTGGCTTCCAACCTGCATCAACAACTGCACGTGAACAGCTTACTGTTCCGCCGATAGCATCTGCAAGGTCCTCTAACAGCTTGAAGTTTTCAGCACTTCCAACTCCACGTCCGCCTGATACAAGAATCTTTGCGTCCATAATATCAACAGTATCTGTAACAGCCTTAACAACATCAAGGATTTCAACATAGTTCTTGTTTGGAGTAAATCCAGGATTGAACTCTTCTACAACTGCCTTTGCTCCAACCTTTCTTTCTGCCTTCTGCATAACACCAGGACGAACTGTTGCCATCTGAGGACGGAAGTCAGGACAAGCGATAGTTGCGATTGTGTTTCCACCGAATGCAGGACGAGTCATAAGAAGCTGATTGTGCTTCTGCTCTCTTCCAGGTATAGCAACAAGTGGGAAATCTCCAATATCAAGCTGTGTACAGTCTGCTGTAAGACCTGTATGTACTCTTGCACAAACACGAGGAGCAAGGTCTCTTCCTATAGCTGTAGCACCGATTAAAAAGATGTCCGGCTTATATTTCTCAATAACTGAAGCAAGTGCATGTGTGTAAGGCTCTGTTCTGTATTCCTTTAACTCAGGATCGTCAATAACGATAACCTTATCTGCACCATACTCTGCAAGCTGGTCTGCAAGTCCCTTAACATCAGAACCTACAAGAACTGCAGTAACTTCAGTCTCTAAAGTAGCTGCAAGCTCCTTGCCTTTTCCGATTAACTCGAAAGCAATTCCGCTTATTTCATTATCTACCTGCTGCGCAAATACGTATACGCCCTTATATTCTTCTAATGCCATTTCTGTTTCACCTCTATTCAAATTATATTACGAATTTTTCTTTTAACTTAGAAACAATATAATCTACTGATTCCTCAGTATCAAGAGTTACCTTTTCTCCGGCACCCTTTCTTACCTTATCAGAAGCCTTTGCTATCTGAGTAGGTGAGCCCTTAAGTCCAAGGTTTGAATCAAGAACATCCTTAAGGTCTGCTCTGCCCCAAACAGTAATGTCTGCTTTGTAAGCATCAAAGATTCCGCCCGGAGTCATGTAACGAGGCTCATTTAATTCTGAAAGAGCTGTTATAAGACATGGCATCTTAGCCTTTAATACGTGATATCTGTCATCGAACTGACGCTCAACGATAACGCTGTCTCCGTCAATCTTTATATTCTGAGCATATGAAATTACAGGAATTCCTAAATGCTCTGAAATCTGAGGACCAACCTGAGCTGTATCTCCGTCGATAGCCTGACGTCCTGTTATAATTAAGTCATATTCAAGGTTTCTTATTGCACCTGCAATAGTCTGTGATGTAGCCCATGTATCAGCTCCACCTAAAACTCTGTCAGTAACAAGAATTCCCTTGTCAGCTCCCATAGCGATTGCTTCACGAAGAACTTCCTCTGCCTTTGGAAGACCCATTGTTATAACTGTTACCTCGGCACCATACTCATCCTTTAATCTAAGAGCTGCTTCAAGTCCTGCCTTGTCATCAGGATTCATGATTGTAAGCATTGCTGCTCTGTCAAGAGTTCCGTCAGGATTGAATTTTACTCCACCCTTAGTATCAGGTACCTGCTTTATACAAACTATAATTTTCACGATTAGTACCTCCTTACTTTAATAAATTAGCTGAAATAACCATACGCTGAACTTCAGAAGTACCCTCGTAAATCTCGGTAATCTTTGCATCACGCATCATACGCTCAACGTCATATTCTCTTGTGTAACCATAACCACCATGTAACTGAACTGCCTTAGTCGTAACTTCCATGGCAGTCTCAGCAGCATATAACTTAGCCATAGCTGCTTCTACTGAATAAACCTTCTGTGTTGACTTAGCCATAGCTGCCTTGTAAACAAGAAGCTGTGCAGCCTGACACTTTGTAGCCATATCAGCAAGCTGGAACTGTGTATTCTGGAAAGCACTGATAGCTCTTCCGAACTGCTTTCTTTCCTTTACATACTCGATTGTTGTCTCAAGAGCACCCTCTGCAATACCAAGTGCCTGAGAAGCGATACCGATACGTCCACCATCAAGTGTGTGCATGGCAATCTTAAATCCCTGTCCAAGCTTTCCAAGAAGATTTTCCTTTGGAATTCTGCAGTCTGTGAAAATTAATTCGTATGTAGATGAGCCACGGATACCCATCTTCTTCTCTTTTGTTCCGAAGCTGAATCCCGGAGTTCCCTTCTCTACTATAAATGCTGAAATTTCTTTCATCTTTCTGCCACGCTTTTCAACAGTACCTGTAACTGCAAAAATAACGTAAACATCTGCTTCCTTACCATTTGTGATGAAGCACTTTGAACCATTTAAAATATACTCATCACCATCAAGTACAGCCTTTGTCTGCTGTCCCTGAGCATCTGTACCTGCACCCGGCTCTGTAAGACCGAAAGCACCGAGCTTTTCGCCCTTTGCAAGAGCAGGAAGATACTTCTGCTTCTGCTCCTCTGTACCGAATGTAAGAATCGGGTCACAGCAGAGTGATGTATGAGCTGAAACAATAACACCTGTAGTACCGCAAACCTTTGAAAGTTCCTCAACGCACATAGCGTATGTTAAAACATCACAACCCTGTCCGCCGTACTCCTTTGGAATAGGAATTCCGAAGAATCCTAACTTAGCCATCTTATCAACCGTAACTCTAGGGAAAGTTTCAGTTTCATCTACCTCCTGAGCAAGAGGCTTAACTTCTTTTTCAGCGAACTCTTTGAAGAGGCTTCTAGCCATCTCATGTTCTTTGCTCAAAGTAAAATCCATGATTTTAATCCTCCATTTTATAAAAGTTATTTCAAGTCTAAATACAGACAGTCAATTATTTTGAATAGTCATAGAATCCCTTGCCTGTCTTTCTTCCGAGGAGTCCTCCTCTTACCATCTTTCTTAAAAGTGGATGTGGACGGTACTTAGGATCTCCTGTCTCAGCCTGAAGTACTTCCATAATAGCGAGAACAATATCAAGACCTACTAAGTCACCAAGTGCAAGAGGTCCCATTGGATGGTTTGCACCAAGCTTCATTGCGGTATCAATTCCTTCAACGCTTGCAAGTCCGTCTGCATAAATTCCGATTGCTTCGTTAATCATTGGGATAAGGATTCTGTTTACAACAAATCCCGGACCCTCAGCAACCTGTACAGGCTCCTTGCCGATTTCTACTGCAATAGCCTTAATCTTTTCTACCATCTCATCAGGTGTATTGATACCTGCAATAACCTCAACAAGCTTCATTCTGTCAGCAGGATTGAAGAAATGCATACCGATGATTGGTCTGTCTACACCGTTTCCGATTTCTGTAATTGAAAGAGATGAAGTATTTGTAGCAAACATGCAGTCAGGCTTACAAATCTCCATAAGCTCCTTAAATGTATCCTTCTTAATCTTCATTGATTCAGGAGCAACCTCGATAACAAGGTCACAATCACTGCAGATATCCTTAAGACCTGTCTTAATCTTTCCGAGGATTTCATCAGCCTTTTCCTGAGATATTTTTTCCTTGCTTACAAGGAACTTCATATTCTTTGCAATCTTTGCTTTTCCGCCTTCTGCAAACTCTTCTTTAATGTCGCAAAGACGAACTTCATAACCGTCTGTCATTGCGAATGCCTGTGCAATACCTGAACCCATTGTTCCTGCACCAACAACACCTACTACCATTTTAGATTCCTCCTGTAAATTTTTATTATTTATTCTGGAAAGGTACAACCTTTAACTTCTTTTCCTTATCTTTCTCAAGGAAATTACCCATTCCTGCCTTCTGGTCCTCTGTTTCAAAACAATCACCAAAAAGCTTTTCTTCGATAACGATTGCATCATCCATGTCAGCGTCAAGACCTTCATTTATAGCCTTCTTGCAGTTTCTTACCGCAATAGGAGCATTTGCCGCAATAATTCCGGCAAGCTTCTTAGCTGCAGGCAGAAGCTCCTCTAAAGGATAAACCTCATTTACAAGACCGATTCTCTTTGCTTCCTCTGCCTTGATATTTCTTGCTGAATATATAAGCTGCTTAGCCATACCTACACCGACAATACGTGCAAGTCTCTGTGTACCGCCAAAGCCCGGAGTAATTCCAAGACCCACTTCAGGCTGTCCGAATACTGCATTTTCTGAACAGATTCTGATATCACAGCTCATTGAAATCTCACAGCCGCCGCCTAATGCAAAGCCGTTTACTGCGGCAATTACAGGAATAGGGAAGGTTTCAATTTTTCTGAAAATATCATTTCCCTTCTTACCGAAAGCCTCTCCTTCAGCCTTTGTAAGTGTTGACATCTCACCGATATCAGCACCTGCAACAAATGACTTTTCTCCTGCGCCTGTAAGTATTACAGCTCTTGTCTTATCAAGGTCTACCGCTGAAAATGCGGCATCCAGTTCTTCTAAAACCTGGCTGTTAAGAGCATTTAAAGCCTTTGGTCTGTTTATTGTAATGATTCCTACAAATCCGTCCTGCTCATATGTTACGAATTCCATTTTTCTTCCTCCGGATATATGATTAATCTCTCTTAACTACAGTTGCACATCCCATTCCGCCACCGATGCAGAGTGTAGCAAGTCCGGTCTTTGCGTCCTTAGCTTCCATCTCATGAAGCAGAGTAACAAGTATACGGCATCCTGAAGCTCCTACAGGGTGTCCTAATGCGATTGCACCACCGTTTGGATTAAGCTGCTCATCTGTAAATCCAAGCTCCTTCTGAACTGCGATTGACTGAGCTGCAAATGCCTCATTTGCTTCAATGATATCAAACTGATCTATAGTCATACCTGTTTTTTCCATTACCTTCTTTGTGGCTGCAACAGGTCCAACTCCCATGATTGAAGGGTCAACACCGCCAAGTGCTCCTGCTACCCAAGTAGCCATAGGCTTAACGCCAAGCTCCTTAGCCTTTTCTTCTGACATAACAACAATAGCTGCTGCACCGTCATTTATGCTTGATGCGTTAGCTGCTGTTACCTTACCGTCCTTTATAAATGCAGGACGAAGCTTTGCAATTCCTTCTGCTGTTGTTCCAGGTCTTGGTCCCTCATCCTTTGCAAAGATAATTGTCTCTTTCTTCTTCTTAACTTCTACAGGAACGATTTCCTTATCAAATGCGCCTGATTCCTGAGCTGCAACTGCCTTCTGCTGTGACTTGGCTGCAAAAACGTCAAGCTCCTCACGTGAAATATTCCACTGCTCGCATACATTTTCAGCAGTTACACCCATATGATAATCATTAAATGCATCCCATAATGCATCATTTACCATTGTATCTTTCATTACGGCATTACCCATACGATATCCGTAACGAGCCTTGTCAAGTGCATAAGGTGCCATTGACATGTTTTCCATACCGCCTGCAACAACTATGTCAGCTTCACCTGCCATAATCATCTGTGCAGCCATATTTACGCAGTTAAGACCTGAGCCGCAAACCACGTTGATTGTAACTGCAGGTACTTCTACAGGAAGTCCTGCCTTAATTGATGCCTGACGTGCAACATTCTGACCTAAACCAGCCTGAATTACACAACCCATATATACCTGATCAACAGCCTCCGGTGCTACTCCGGCTCTGTTTAAAGCTTCCTTAATTACGATTGCACCAAGCTCAGGTGCAGGAGTTGTACTGAGTGAGCCACCCATTGAACCGATAGCCGTACGACATGCGCCCGCTAAAACAACTTTCTTTGACATGATTATAAATCCTCCATTTCTTAATCACTTTATGACGTGCTTTGACACGATTGATTAAATAATATCATAAAAAGAACATAATCGCAATATACCAAAGTGCTTTTTATGCTTTGAAAATACAAGTTATATCAGTCCTGTTCACGGTTTTCTTCCTGTTTCATCACTATGTATTCACCTGCGTTGCCTGCACCTGTGGCCACGGTTTCAAGTGCATTTTCTGATACAAATACTTTTATGCCCGTTTTTTCTTCTATGAGTTTGTCCATTCCGTATATGAGGCTTCCTCCACCTGTAAGAAGTATCCCCGTCTTTGCTATATCAGCAACGAGCTCGGGCGGTGCATCCTCAAGCACATTGTAAACCGCATCAACAATCTGCTCGCTCACTTCCTTAAATGCTTCGACTGTTTCATTTGCTGTTACCCTTACCTTTATAGGAAGACCATTAATTAAGTTTTTTCCCTTGACTTCCATTTCATCGTCTTCTTCTCGGGTATATACCGAGCCTATTTCCATCTTTGTACTCTCCGCGGTAAGCTCTCCAACATGCAGACTATGCCTTCTTCTCAGATATCTGATAAGTGCATCGTTAAAATCATCTCCTGCTACCTTAACAGACCGTCCTTCTGCAACCCCTCCTGCAGAAATCACGGCAATATCCGTAGTTCCTGCTCCGATGTCCACAACCATGTGTCCATAGGTTTCCATTATGTCTACTCCTGCTCCTATCGCTGCAGCCATTGGCTCTTCAAGTATAAATACCTGTCTGGCGCCTGTTCTGTATACTGCATCCTCTACCGCACGCCTTTCAACCTCTGTAATTCCGCTTGGTACACAGACACATATGGTAGGTCTGCCCCAGAATTTTCTCTTCTGCATTGCATTTTTTACAAATGCCTTAAGCATTCTCTCCGTCAACGTATAGTCCGAAATAACACCATGCTTTATCGGTCTTACCACCTCTATATCCTCGGGTGTTTTCCCAAGCATTCTCTTTGCCTTGCTTCCAACAGCTATAATGTTTTTACTGCTTACCTCATAAGCAACTACGGCAGGCTGGTTTATGACAATTCCCCTGTCCCTTACGTATACCAGAACATTTGCCGTTCCTAAATCAATTCCTATATCTATGTTATACAAAAGATATGTCCTCCTAAGTAAAAAATAGTACCGGTGCCTCTTTACAATTATAAGCACCGGTACTTATTTTTTCAATGTTTTTTATTTGAAATCTTCTGCCAATAATAACCTTAAGTTTGTAGTTCCGTCAGCTTTCTCTCTGTTTTCACATCTTATCATGGCATCCTCAACAGCCTTAAGCAGTCTGTCAATATTACCGTCTTCCATTGCCAGAAGCATATTTTTTAACTTGCCTTTTACATCATCAGCAGCCTTAAAGTTTCTCTGAGCAATATATCCATTAGCAATGTTCATCATGTCATCATTATTTATTCTGTGAAGCTGTATAAGATGCTTAAATTCAGGTACCACTTCTTTACATCCTGAGAAGAGCTTTGAAATAGAATCTATCTCACCTGTAAGGATTATTACTACGTCGTTTGCATCTCTTGCAGAAAGTTTAACAAGCTCAATGAGTCTTTCTTTGTTAATAAGTCCTGCATTCTCTACCACAAGGCATCCGCCTTTAAGTTTTACCATTGCATCGCCAAGTTTTACCTTGTTAAGTGCAGCAGCCTTGATTTTTGCTATGGTCTTTGCCTTGCAGATTCCCATATCATAAAAGCTTCTTGCAAAATCTTCTCCAACATATGTTGAGCCAAATCCATGCTGTCCTAAAATTACAATATTCCTTGAACTCTGAGGGTCTTCTGCTACGGCATTGAATGCATTTATAATCTGGTCTGAAGCTTCAGGTACCTTAAGATATTTCTCAAGATAGTATGCTGCAAGCGGAAGTTTTCCTTCACCGGTAGGCTTTGTTAAGTCAAGCTTAATATTTTCAGCCTGCTCAGCTTTCTTCTTTGCTTCTTCTTCCATCTTCTTTGCTGCTTCAAGCACTTTCATAGCTTCTTCTGCTTTCTTACGAGCTTCTTCTGCAGCTTTTTCTGCTTCCTTCTTCGCCTTTTCTCTGGCTTCTTCTTCAGCCTTACGTTTAGCTTCCTCTTCAGCCTTACGTTTAGCTTCCTCTTCAGCTTTACGTTTTGCTTCTTCTTCAGCTCTCTTCTTTGCCTCTTCTTCGGCTTTCTTCTTGGCTTCTTCTTCAGCTTTACGCTTAGCCTCTTCTTCAGCTTTACGTTTTGCTTCTTCCTCTGCCTTACGTTTAGCTTCCTCTTCAGCTTTACGTTTTGCCTCTTCTTCGGCTTTTTTCTTAGCCTCTTCTTCTGCCTTCTTACGAAGTTCTTCTTCAGCCTTACGCTTTGCTTCTTCCTCAGCTTTCTTACGGGCTTCTTCTGCTTCCTGTCTTGCCTTTTCTGCAGCCTTTAATGCTTCTTCCTCGGCTTTTCTTGCTTCTTCAAGCAGACGTGCGGCTTCCTCAGCCTTACGTTTTGCTTCTTCGGCCTTCTTACGGGCTTCTTCCTCTATTTTTTTACGTTCTTCTTCCTCAGCCTTGCGTTTTGCTTCTTCCTCGGCTTTGCGCTTTTCTTCCTCAGCTCTACGTTTTGCCTCTTCCTCGGCTCTACGTTTTGCTTCTTCCTCAGCTTTACGTTTTGCTTCTTCCTCGGCCTTACGCTTTGCCTCTTCCTCAGCTTTACGTTTTGCCTCTTCCTCAGCCTTACGTTTTGCCTCTTCCTCAGCTTTACGTTTTGCTTCTTCCTCGGCTTTACGCTTTGCTTCTTCTTCAGCTTTCTTCTTTGCCTCTTCTTCGGCTTTACGTTTTGCTTCTTCCTCAGCTTTACGTTTTGCCTCTTCCTCAGCCTTTCTTTCTGCTTCCTCTGCCTTACGCTTAGCTTCTTCCTCTGCCTTCTTTGCTTCTTCTATAATTCTGGCAGCCTCTTCTGCCTTCCTGCGAGCTTCCTCTGCTTCCCTTAAAGCGGCCTGCTTAGCCTTTTCACGAGCCTCTTCTTCTGCCTTCTTACGAGCCTCTTCTGCCGCCTTTATTCTTTCTTCTTCAAGAGCCTTACGCTTTGCTTCTTCATCTGCCTTACGCTTTGCAGCCTCTGCCGCTTTCTTCTTTGCAAGCTCCTCAGCTCTCTTCTTTGCTTCCGCTTCTGCTTTTTTACGCGCTTCTGCCTCTGCTTTCTTACGGGCTTCTTCCTCGGCCTTACGTTTTGCTTCTTCTTCAGCTTTACGTTTTGCCTCTTCCTCGGCTTTCTTCTTTGCTTCTGCCTCAGCCTTTTTACGGGCTTCTTCCTCAGCCTTACGTTTTGCTTCCTCTTCAGCTTTACGCTTTGCCTCTTCCTCGGCCTTACGCTTTGCTTCCTCCTCAGCTTTCTTCTTTGCCTCTTCCTCAGCTTTACGCTTTGCTTCTTTATCTTTACCTTCCTTTTCTTCAAGCTCCATCATTTGAGCATTAAACAAATCATCATCTTCATCATCAATGTCATACATGCTCTTTACATCATTAGTCGGTGTAGTTCTGTTTAAAGGAAGTATACTGTCCAAATCTTCATCAGATTTCTTTGTTTCCTGATTATCTGAAGAACTAACCCACTGAGAATTTCCTGCATTAATCGTCTTTGTTCCGTCAGAGGCAACATAAAACCCAGTAGTTTCATTTTCCTTTTCTTCTCCGATAATCTTTACCTTTGCATTTGAAGCATCTACCTTTGTAGGCTCAAGATGCAAATCAAGATTAAGACCTTTTCCTTTACCTGTTGAATCATTTAACGAGCCCAAACCATAACCCTTGGATTTATCTGATGTTCCTACTGAGCCCAGTCCAAGACCTCCCAGATTTCCTGAGCCACCCAGTGAGCCCAGACCGCCTTCTGATTTTTCCTCTTTTTTATCAGTGCCTGTAATCCTGAATTCTTCATTGTCAGTCTTTTCTTCAGATTCTGCATGAGTTTCGGCTTCAGTTGCTTTATTCTCAACATTCTGAGTTTCCATCTCGTCATCAAGAGTAATTCCTAAAGCCTCTGCCTGCTTTTTTCTCTTCTTTTCTTCAATTTTTGCAAGATCATCGGCTGATAATGTTCTGTATTTCGGCTTATCAGATGATTCATTGCTTTTTTTGCCTGCCGCTCCCTGCGAAAGCTGCATGGCGGCCTGCTCCTTTTTAAGTTTAGCAGCTTTTTCGGCACGTTCCTTCTCAACCTGTGCCCTTACAGCAGCAATAAGCGCTTCTCTTTGATCAATAGCCACTAGCCTTACCTCCTTCTTGTTGCCCCAATAAGTTATCATAATCAGTTTAAAATCATTGATTTTATATCACTTCAACAATTCTAAAAATTACAAACCTAATTTTGCCAGTAATTCCTCTGCTTCTCTCTGCATCTGTTCTTCCTTTAACAGTTGTTCCTTAAGCTTGTCATTTTCCTTATTCATTATATCATCAAAATTATTTACAACATTTCCTATCTCTTTGTTAAGATCAGGGAATAACGGTGAACTAAATTCCGGAAATTCAATTTTGCTTCTAAATTCAGTTCTCTCCTGAGTTTCTGCTTCAGTTTCAACTTCAGGCTCTGCCTCAGTTTCTGCTTCTGCTTCAACTTCAGGCTCTGCCTCTATTTCTGCTTCTGCCTCAATTTCAGGCTCTGCCTCAGTTTCTGCTTCTGCTTCAACTTCAGGCTCTGTCTCAGTTTCTGTCTCTGCCTCAATTTCAGGCTCTGTCTCAGTTTCTGCCTCTGTCTCAATTTCAGGCTCTGCCTCTATTTCTGCTTCTGCTTCAATTTCAGGCTCCGCTTCGGTTTCTTCCTCAACTTCACTTTCAGTCTCAGCTACCGCTTCGGTTTCTTCCCTTACTTCATCCGAATCAGATTCTTCCTTTTGCTGAATTTCAAATCCTGTTTCTTCCGCATTATCTATCTCCATCTTCATGGCTATATCTTCTGCACGTTTTCCGCTTAATTCAAGCTCAGACTTTTTCTTTTCGTCCTCGATTATCTTATATGCATTAATCTTATCAAACGGATTTGAATAATAATCATCAAATTCACCTTGCAGTTCTTCAATATTATCGGTTTCTGCAGCAAAGCCGTCATCAAATTCATATGAAACAATATCATCTACAGCTAAATCAAGTTTTATTTCCTGCATATCTTCTCTCATATCTTCATTACCTTCAACACTGTCTGCATTATCGGTGCCCGACTCCTTACTGCCATCTGAATCTTCTGTTTCGATGTCATTTGTATTATCTGTCTCTTCAAGTCCTCCAATATCCCCGTCTGTATTATATTCTTCCTGTTCTTCTGATTCTTCAAACTCTTCAGATTTGTTGGAATCTATAATTTCCGTTTCATCGGCATTAACTGCTTCCTCAGCAACTTCTGATTCACCGGTATTATCTGTTTCTTCAGGAATCAGTTCATTTTCTTCCGGCACAGGCTGTTCTTCCCCTACAGCCTGTTCATCTTCATTAGTAAGTTCATCAATTTCTTCTTTATTCTTCTTTTTAAATGCCTTTTTAATTATGGATTTGAGTCCGCTTTTAAGTTTGTCGTCCGTGCTTTCACCCTGTACATCCTGCACATCCTCCAAACCTTCTTCACTCACTTCATTGCCTTTCTTTTTGCTTTTTTTCATCTGTTTTTTGATAACTGATTTCGGTATGTCCTCGTCATTATCATCAACCATAATCATGATTTCAGGCTCTTTAGGATTCATCCTGTAATAGTCTTTTTCAAGCTGGGCTCTTTCCTCCGCCCTTAATTCTTCAAGTTCAGGGTTATCATCTTCTTTTACAGTCTCTGAATATATATTAAAAAATTCCTCCGGCTTTTTTTTGCCCGATTGAATTTCCTTTATATTACCGCTGAAGCCCTCAAGCTTATAAGTTGCAATATAATCAGCAGCTATTGCGTCTGCCGTGTCCTTATACTCGAGAAGACTACAGAGAAGAAAGAGTTCATATGTCCATACTTCATCAATGTTATCACGATAATAAGGAAAAAGCATATCGTAAAGCTCCTTATATGAACTTCCCCTTGCCTTATTCATTATATAATTTATTGTATTTATATCACTGCCCTGAGGAATCTCATGGGCTGTATCTGTTGATTGATTTTCTTTATTTTTAGTGTCACTATTTATATCAATACCGCCTGCATTAAAAATATATTGATGATAGTATTCATCGGCGAGACTGAAATAACCAAGTTTCAGATATAATTCAATAATTGAAAATATTATTCTGTTGGCTTCTGGAGCCATTTTGTGCGCTCTCAGCAAAATCCTTCTTGCATCATCATATCTGCCATTTTCTGAATATATTTCTCCACATATTCTTAAAAATTGTGGATTGAGCGACTTTGTCAAATCCTGTGTATCCAGAATTTCAACAGCAACTCCGTACTCACGGGCCTCGGCTAATTCTTTTATTTTATTGACACTTGCCATGCTTAATACTGAACTCAAAACCAATCACCTCAAATCAAGTCATTATTTGTAGTTTAACACATGGCATAATTATTTACAATAATATAAATTATTCAAAAACTTTTTCAACCTTTTCAATAACTGTGTCTTTCATATTTCCACGTGTCTTTTCATATTGAAGTCCCGATTCCATTATTTCAAGAAGTTCCAGTCTGTATTTGGAATCTATATCCTTTATGTAATCCATAAGCACATCCTTTATTTCGATTACATATTCTTTTTCCTGCATCTTTGCAATCATTTCTTCATAGTCAAACGTAGAAGTAGTCTTCATATCTTCCTGTTTTCTGCCGCATATTATACATTCTTCTGCACCGGCTTCATTTACGTAACCGCAGTTACAGGTCCATATCATTCCATCCGTACGATACTTTTCAACAGCATCTATACCTCTCTTTTCCTTGAGCGATTCAAGTCTGTGAAGTGGCATGGAAACATTGACAATGTTGTCATTACATGCAAATACACCTCTCGGTGTAACATATTTATTTATAATTACCTTTGCATCCCTGAGAAGCATCACATCATTTGCAGGCAGCTTGCAGTCTACAAACTCTGATTCAATTAGTGTGACATTATTCTTATCAAAAGTAAAATCCACGCCTTTTATAACAAGCTTCTCCTCATAGAGATTTGAAAGCTCAATGTCCGCTCTTATTGCCAAAATGTCATCCTGATTGTAATTGTAAAACCAGCATGATAACTGAACATTATCCTTAGTTCCGCCTATAATGAGTTTAACCGGTCTTGGCACAAGTCTTTTATAATAATTTGTAACCCAGAGCTCTTTATGTAATTTATTACTTATTACTTCCTTTTTCTTTATTCTTACGGCTGTTCCTGAAGCGATTGCACTCATTGAATTTGAAGCCAGAACATTATAATTAAGTCTTACTCCAATAATGGCATTTGCTTTATTTTTCTTTGCAGCCTTTTCCAGCTTATCAAGAGCCTGCTTATTCAGAGTTTCCAGCTTTGCTAAATCCTGCTCTGATACATCAGACATATTTGCAGCAATTCCTTCAAAAAAATTAGAGCCGCTTACTGTCTGTCCGCAGACAACCCCCAGATATTCCTCTATTTCATACCCCTCAATACTTGAAGCAGAGGTTATCAACATCTTAGCCATATATAACCCTCCTATTTTATTACAGTCTTTCGTATAATTATAACATATTTTTGTTATAAATCAAATTGTTTTTGTACAATTTATAACAAAATTTTAAGATAATTTGTGCAACATTTTTATTAATTATTACTATTAAAGGGTTGGGAATTGGAATTTTCATACTTAAAAAATGCAAATTCTATACTGAAATAAGTTTGTTCCTCACTATCAGCCGTTATTCTCCAGTTTTCCATTTTGTCCAGATTAGGGAAATATGAATCAGCCTGATAGCTATAATCAATTTTAGTAATATGAGCGGTTTTACAATATGGGAGAAGCATCTCATATACACTGGAGCCCCCTATTACAAATACATCTTCTGAATCATACTTTTTCAGTTCTTCAAAAAGCTCATCTTTGGAATGTACAACTATTGCATCTTTTATTTTTAAATTTTTATCTCTGGACATCACTATATTTGTACGTCCTTTAAGAGGAAGCCCGTTCGGGAATCCCGCCAGAGTTTTTCTTCCCAGAACGACTACCTTGCCCATCGTAGTCTCCCTGAAAAACTTCTGGTCGGCAGGAATCCTTACCAAAAGGCTGTCCTTATAACCTATTGCCCAATTATTGTCTACCGCTGCTATCAGATTCATATCTTTTCTCCTTTTCTTATACCGCTATAGGAATATTCTTTATCTGAGGTCCTGTTACATAGTCCTCTATAATAAAATCATCTGTTGTAAATTCATAAAAATCTTTTACTTCAGGATTTATTGTTACCTTAGGTGCCGGATAAGTCGGTCTTTCAATAAGTTCTTTAACAATAGGTATATGCCTGTCATAAATATGTGCATCCGCAATTACATGCACAAGTTCTCCCGGCTTAAAGCCCGTTACCTGCGCAAGCATATACACAAGAGCCGCATACTGTACAACATTCCAGTTATTTGCAGCCAGTACATCCTGGGACCTTTGATTTAAAATCGCATTTAATCTGTCCCCCGTCACATTAAAAGTTACGCTGTATGCACATGGGTATAAATTCATTTCATGAAGGTCCTGATGTACATAAATATTTGTCATGATTCTCCTGCTATAGGGATTATTCTTCAAATCATAAATAACTCTGTCCACCTGGTCCATCATACCTTCTTTATACTGATGTTTAACACCCATCTGATATCCGTATGCCTTACCAATCGAGCCGTCTGCATCAGCCCACTCATCCCAAATATGACTTTTTAAATCCTTTACATTATTTGACTTTTTCTGCCATATCCACAAGAGCTCATCAATCGCCGACTTAATATACGTCTTTCTTAATGTTATCGCAGGAAATTCTTTTGACAAATCATACCTGTTTACTACTCCAAATCGTTTCAGGGTATAGGCATATTCGCCATCCTCCCATTTTGGGCGCACTTTTTCTCCCTCAGTGCTGTATCCGTTTTCAATAATGTCCCTGCACATATTAATAAAAAGTGTATCTGCGTAACTCAATTTCGTACCTCCATTCTGTTTTTTATACTACACAACTTATTTTATTGACATAACAGTTTAATTTATAACTTCAAATTCACTAAATTATACATTTTCATTCATCAAATTACATTTTGTCACTTATTTTTCACATTAAACTCTCTTTTTGAAAGATTCGTCTTAATTTATGGTATCTTTTTAAAAAGGAGGTTAAAAGATGGGATTTAATATATTCTGGGGTGATTATCTGCGTGAAATCCGCAAATCACATAATCTGACTCAAAAGGAAATTGCTTCTGTACTTCATATAAAAAGGCAGACATACAGCAATTTCGAAACCGGCCGGTGTCATCCTTCACCTGAAATACTTGCAGTACTTTCAAATGTCTATGACATTAACCTGTTTGACCATGCGCTTAAATGTATGCCCTCCGTCTATTTAGAGGAACAGCACGATTTTAAGTATGGTATACAGACAGGAAACTTTGCAATAAAAAAAGCCGGCGGAAGAAAAGCCTATCCTACTTACCGTGGACAGTCTTTTTCTGAATATAACAAAAATCATACGGAATAATCCGTATGATTCTTATTATATTGTTTCGTTAAATCTCTGAAATGTCTACTAACGACAAATTATTTCTGTCAGATGATTCAAGGCTTGTAAGAAGTGCGTCTGCCGTATCAAGACTTGTGAGACAGGTAACTCCGGTCTCTATGGCATGACGTCTTATTACAAAGCCGTCCTTGCTTCTTTCAATACCCTGTGAAGGAGTATCGATTACCAAATCTATTTCATGGCTTAAGATAAGGTCCAGAAGATTAGGTGACGGCTCTTCTACCTTATTAATAGGTTTAGCAGGCACTCCGTTTTCATTTAATACACGGCATGTGCTTCTTGTGGAATATATCTCATATCCAAGCGCCACAAATCTCTTTCCTATATCTACTGCATCCAGCTTATCAGCATCCTTAACAGTGAGTATCATTTTCTTGTACTTAGGCAGATTTACTCCCGAGCCTAAAAATGCTTTATAGAGTGCTTCGTTATAATTTTTTGAAATTCCGAGACACTCACCTGTAGACTTCATTTCAGGTCCGAGGCTTATTTCTGCACCTCTGATTTTTTCAAATGAGAATACAGGCATTTTAATTGCAAAATATTCAGATTCAGGCTGAAGTCCCGGCTCATATCCCATATCCTTAAGCTTTTCACCTATAATTACCTTAGATGCAAGGTCTACAATAGGTATTCCCGTAACCTTACTGATGTAAGGCACAGTACGGCTTGAACGCGGATTTACTTCTATTACATATACTTCTTCATTGTAAACAATAAACTGAATATTTATAAGTCCTACTACATGGAGGCTGTTTGCAAGCTTCTTTGTGTAGTCTTCAATTACTCTCTTAATCTTTGGAGAAATATGCTGTGCAGGATATACGGAAATACTGTCTCCCGAATGAATTCCTGCTCTTTCAACATGTTCCATTATGCCGGGGATAATTATTTCTTCTCCGTCACAAACGGCATCTACTTCTATTTCTTTTCCCATGAGGTACTTATCAACAAGGATTGGATGCTCCTGAACGTGTCTGTTTATAACATCCATAAACTCCATTATGTCCTTATCTGATATTGCTATCTGCATTCCCTGTCCGCCAAGAACGTAAGAAGGTCTTACAAGAACAGGATAACCGAGCTCATTTGCCGCTTCAAGAGCTTCTTCTCTCGTAAATACGGTTTTTCCTGCAGGTCTTGGAATACAGCACTTTTCAAGTATCTCATCAAAAAGCTCTCTGTCTTCAGCGGCATCAACATTTTCCGCACTGGTACCCAAAATAGGCACGCCCATCTTAAGAAGTGCTTCGGTAAGCTTAATTGCAGTCTGTCCGCCAAACTGAACTACCGCTCCGTCAGGCTTTTCCAGATTTACTATAGATTCTACATCCTCTGCAGTCAGCGGCTCAAAATAAAGCTTATCTGCTATATCAAAGTCTGTACTTACGGTTTCAGGGTTGTTATTCACAATAATTGTTTCGTAACCGTGAGCCTTTAATGCCCATGTGCTGTGTACCGAACAGTAATCAAATTCAATACCCTGTCCGATACGGATAGGGCCTGAGCCAAGTACCATTACCTTTTTCTTGGAATTATCTTTTTCTACCTCATTTACTCCGTCATAACAGGAATAGTAATAAGGTGTTGAAGCCTCAAACTCGGCGGCGCAGGTATCAACCATCTTGTATACTGCATGGATTCCATAACTGTATCTCAGCTCCTTTATTTCCTTTTCGGTCTTTCCTGTGAGCTGTCCTATAACCTTGTCAGGGAACTCAAGTCTTTTTGCTTCAAATAATATCTCTTTTGTAAGCTCTTTTGCTTCAGCAAGTATTTTTTCTTCCTTAACAATATTTGAAATCTTATCAAGAAACCATAAATCTATCTTTGTAATATCATGGATTTCCTCAAGAGAAATTCCTCTTCTTATAGCCTCTGCAACTACAAATATACGTCTGTCATCTACTCTGTAAAGTTCTTTTCTTATTACTTCTTCGTCCTGTTCTCCGAGGTCTTCATAAATCAAACTGTCCACATGTTGCTCCAGAGAACGGAGTGCTTTCATAAGAGCGCCCTCAAAATTTGTACAGATACTCATGACTTCTCCGGTTGCCTTCATCTGTGTGGTAAGCTTTCTGCTTGCCTTAATGAACTTATCGAAAGGAAGACGAGGTATCTTTACAACCACGTAATCAAGTGCAGGCTCAAAGCTTGCATATGTCTTCTTTGTAATTGCATTCTTTATTTCATCCAGATTATATCCAAGTGCTATCTTAGCTGCCACTTTTGCAATAGGATAACCTGTTGCCTTTGAAGCAAGTGCCGATGAACGGCTTACTCTCGGATTAACCTCTATTACACAATATTCAAAAGTCTGAGGATGCAAGGCAAACTGCACATTACATCCGCCTCTTATGTCAAGCTCAGAAATAATATTTAATGCCGCACTTCTAAGCATCTGATGCTCTTTATCTGCCAGGGTCTGTGAAGGCGCAACAACTATGGAGTCACCCGTGTGTACTCCGACAGGGTCAAGGTTTTCCATGTTACAAACAGTAATACAAGTACCATTTGCATCTCTCATAACCTCATACTCTATTTCCTTCCAGCCTGCAATACAGCGTTCTACAAGCACCTGTCCCACACGTGAAAGTCTTAAACCGTTCATCAGAATTTCAACGAACTGTTCCTCATCATAGGCGATACCTCCCCCGCTTCCGCCTAATGTGTAAGCAGGTCTTAAAACTACCGGATATCCGATTTTTTCTACGAATGCAAGACCGTCTTTTATGTTTGTAACAACTTCTGAAGGTGCACAAGGCTCACCTATTTTTTCCATTGTGCGCTTGAATTCAAGTCTGTCCTCTGCCTTCTTTATGGTCTTTGCGGAAGTTCCGATAAGCATTACATTATGCTCACGCAAAAATCCTGATTCTTCAAGCTCCATGGCAATATTTAATGCAGCCTGTCCTCCCAGGGTAGGAAGCACGCTGTCCGGTTTTTCTTTCTTTATTACAGCCTTTACGACATCCGGTGTAAGAGGCTCAATATATACCTTGTCTGCAATATCCTTATCAGTCATTATTGTAGCAGGATTGGAATTTATAAGAACAACGCAGATTCCCTCTTCTTTAAGAGAACGGCATGCCTGTGTTCCGGCATAGTCAAATTCCGCAGCCTGACCTATTACAATAGGACCTGAGCCGATAACAACTACTTTTTTAATATTAGGATTCTTTGGCATTACTTTGACACCTCCATCATATTTATAAACTCGTCAAACATATAACCGGTATCAAGCGGACCTGCGCAGGCCTCAGGGTGAAACTGCACAGTCTGAACATTTTTCCCGAGATAATGCAGACCTTCAACGGTTTTGTCATTTACATTTATAAAGCTGACCTCTGCTATATCTCTGTCCACAGAATCCTCCTTTACCATGTATCCATGATTCTGAGTAGATATATATACCTTTCCTGTCTTTAAATCCTTCACAGGGTGGTTTGCTCCTCTGTGTCCGTATTTCATTTTTTCTGTATCTGCTCCGTTTGCAAGTGCAAGAAGCTGATGTCCCAGACAGATTGCAAAGATAGGAATGTCTGCATCAAAAAGCTTCTTTATCTCAGCAATCGTCTTTACGTTATCCTTAGGGTCCCCCGGACCGTTTGTAAGCATGATTCCGTCCGGCTCGTCCTTCATTATTTCTTCCGCAGATGTCTCAGCAGGATATACAGTCACCTGACAACCTCTCTGTGTAAGTGAATTTATAATATTTTTCTTTACTCCCAAATCGATAAGGGCAACCTTAAATCCGTCACCCGGATAAACCTTCTTTTCCTTACAGGTCACATCCAAAACAACGTGTCCCATTTTCCACGCTCTTATCCTCTCAAGGCATTCATTCTTATAATAATTTTCATTTGTGGTTATCATGCCTCGCATGGTACCCTTTTCACGGAGTATCTTTGTAAGTGCCCTGGTATCAATTCCTTCAATTCCTGTTATATTGTAATCCTGAAGAAACTTTCCGATACTCTCTTCACTTCTGAAATTGCTTGGTCTCTTGGCAATTTCCCTTACAATAAAGCCTGACTGCCAAGGCTTTTCAGCCTCCATATCATCAAAGCACACGCCGTAGTTTCCTATAAGCGGATAGGTCATACACACTGACTGTCCGGCATAAGAAGGGTCAGTCAGGACTTCGAGGTATCCTGTCATTGAAGTATTAAATACTATCTCACTTATAATTTCTTCAGTAGAGCCAATGCTTTTCCCTTCAAAAACATTGCCGTCTTCAAGTATCAGAAATGCCTTCATATTCTCTTTTTCCTTTCATGTTTTAGTGCTTAAATTCCCTGAATGTTTACGCTTTTAACCTTCAGAATGCGCAGGGATTTGAACTATTATTGCCTAATTTTGCTCAAAAAAAAAGAGTCAGACAGAAATTATGGCTCTATATCTGCCACGCTTTCCTGCGTTATCTCTTTTCTCTAAAATTTATAAAATTTTATCATAAGATACGACTTTTTTCAAGTGTCAGTTAGAAAAAAGTCGTATCTATCTAATTATCAGTCTTTTTTTGACATCGCCTCATGTTCTCTTTTTATTTCTTCATAAAGCTCATAAAAAGTCCATGATACATTTTTCGGCGTTATAACTGCTTTTAAATCCACTTTAGGTCTTCCGGTCTTTTTTATTTCCCTTAAAAGCATATCTATACGCTGTCTTGTAAAATCCTGTAAAACAAGGACTTCTTCGGGAATAATTACATCATTTTCCGTCGAAACATCCGCATGTGATTTCTTCTTTGCTTCAAAGCCCTTTATGCCTGCCAGATACCCCACTGTTTCGTCAAACTGCTCCGGCTCTATATTTTTCATTCGTATTCCCATTCTTATAAAAACACCCGTGAGTTTAACAGTATCTTCATTTTTTTCAGGTTTATAGTATAGTACTTTTTCCATTTATTTTGCTCTTTCTACTTTTCTCTGAATGAATTTTACTATCTCCATAATAGGTATTATAAGTATTGCGAGCCCGATTGCAATACCGTATTCTTTTAAATTAACATGTTCAAAACTGAACAGCCTTGCAAGCACCGGTATCTCTACTACAGCCGTTGTACATATGAAGGATAAGAGCATTGCTCCCCACAGCCACTTATTATGAGTCTTCATTGAGAATACTGACTTTCTTCTGGAGCGCATGTTGAATGAATGGAATATCTCAATCATGGAAAGTGTTACAAAGGCCATTGTCGTACCGTCAGGACTGGTTGTTATCTCCCATACCCCCGACTCTATATAATGACCTATGAAATATGATATAAGCACAAGACATGTAACTACTGTTCCCTGAAATGCTATGTCAAATCCCATGCCGTCTGCAAATATTCCGTCTTTTTTGCTTCTTGGCTTACGCTTCATTATATCACTTTCGCTTTTTTCCATGCCTAAGGCAAGTGCAGGAAAACAGTCTGTAATCAGGTTAATCCATAAAAGATGAACAGGCTCAAGTATTACAAATCCCATCATGGTTGCAACAAATATGGTAATTACCTCAGCAAGATTTGAAGCAAGCAGGAACTGAATGGATTTTCTGATATTGTCATAAATCCTTCTTCCTTCTTCTACTGCTGATACAATAGTCGCAAAGTTATCATCAGCAAGCACCATGTCTGCGACATTTTTAGTAACGTCGGTACCGGTTATTCCCATTCCTATTCCTATGTCGGCACTCTTAATTGAAGGCGCATCGTTTACTCCGTCACCTGTCATGGCAGTAACCATGCCCTTCTTCTTCCATGCATTTACTATTCTTACCTTATGTTCCGGCTGAACTCTGGCATATACGGAATATTTTTCAACATCTTTTTCAAACTGCTCATCACTTATTTCATTCAAATCGGCACCGGTAATAGCCTCATCAGGACTGCTTATTATACCCAGTTCCATAGCTATGGCTACGGCAGTATCTCTGTGGTCTCCGGTTATCATAACAGGTCTTATGCCTGCCTCACGACACTGTGCTATCGCTCCGATAACCTCCGGTCTCACCGGGTCAATCATGCCTGAAAGACCTATATAACACAAGTCCTTTTCCAGAAATTCAGGAGTGTTATCTTCAGGCTTTTTGTCCCATTTTCTAAAGCCCGCGCAAAGGACTCTTAAGGCCTTATCAGCCATCTCTTTATTTTTCTTTGCAATTTCTTTTCTTATTTCATCAGTAAGAGGGACGATTTTTCCGTCCTGCCAGAAGCCCGTACATCTCTTAATTACCTCATCAGGCGCACCTTTTGTAAACTGTATAATTTCTCCGTTTTCCCTTTCGTGTATAGTGGTCATCATTTTTCTCATTGAATCAAACGGAGCTTCATCTATTCTCCTGTAATTTTTTGCCAAATCCCTGTCATGCATTCCCAGCTTAAAGGCATCATTTACAAGTGCACATTCAGTAGGCTCACCAACTGCCTCGTTATTCTCATCCAGCTTTGCATCTGAACAGCAAGCCATTGCACAAACAAGCAGCTCTTCATCTGTTGTGCTGTGTTCTACTACAGTCATTTTGTTCTGAGTAAGCGTTCCTGTCTTATCTGAACATATAATCTGGGTACAGCCCAGAGTTTCCACGGCAGTAAGCTTTCTTATTACCGCCTTTCTCCTGGACATATTTGTAACGCCTATGGAAAGTACTATGGTAACAACTGCCGCAAGTCCTTCCGGTATGGCGGCAACGGCAAGAGATACAGCCACCATAAATGAATCAAGGAATACATCTCCATTAATACTGTCTGCCCGAAGTATGTTAACACCAAAAATGATTATACATATACCTATGACAAGCACTGAAAGAATTTTGCTAAGCTGATTTAATTTTATCTGGAGAGGTGTTTCCTCCTCTTTTGCATTTGAAAGCGCATCTGCAATCTTTCCTACTTCCGTGCTCATTCCCGTTTCGGTTACTACTGCCTTTCCACGTCCGTAAACCACGGTGCTTCCCATGTAGCACATGTTTTTTCTGTCTCCCAGAGGAATATCCTTAAGTTCTCCAAGTCCTAAGGTCTCGCTTATCTTATTTGCAGGTACCGATTCACCCGTAAGTGCTGCTTCTTCTATTTTAAGGCTTGCGCTTTCTATTATTCTTGCATCTGCAGGAACTGAATCACCCGCTTCAAGAACTATCACATCTCCAGGAACAAGCTCTTCACTTTTTATTGTAATCTGTTTACCGTCACGAATCACCTTTGACGTCGCCGCCGCAATTTCCTGAAGGGCGGCTATCGCTTTTTCTGCCTTGCTTTCCTGAATCACACCTAAAACTGCATTTAAAACTACCACAAACAGAATTATAAATACATCTGCAACGGATTCCCCCTGATATACGGAAGTAACACCTGAAATTATTGCAGCCACTATAAGTATTATAATCATAGGGTCAGTAAGCTCCATAAAAAACTTGTGAATAAGGCTCTCTTTTTTACCTTCATCAAGTTTATTAAGACCGTATTTCTCCCGTCTTTTTTCTGCTTCACTGCTCTTCAGTCCGTCTTTTGATGTCTTCTGACTGTTTATTACCTCATCAATACTTGCCAAATAATCCTTCATAACAAGCCCTCCTATAGTTTCATATAGTCTCCATTTTTTTACTTTATATGTAGCACACACATTAAAATTGCACTATGTGCAATGAGCGCATGAGTAGTTCATCAATTCACTGCGTGAATCGGTGAAGAAATATGTAAAAAGAGACCTATCTGTCATTTTTATATAACAGATAAGTCTCGTCATTTCATATAAAGCCAGCAGATGAATATTCTGCAAGATGTTGACTTCATCACGCTTAAGGTGCGTCGACTACTCCCTTATTAAGGAAATATTATCATGCAGAATATGGAAATGTCAATTCAATATTTGTTTATATTGAAAAGGATTAAATTCACGCTCCCTCTTCCTTTTTTTCTTCCTCAACTATTTTTGTTACGATTGTCTCTTCTATCCTATGGTCCTCCACCAGATTTACCTGTATATGAAGTCCATGTGTGTCAAGTTCAAATCTGGAGCCGTCATCAGGTACTTCCCCGAGCACTCCGCAAATAAATCCACCGAAAGTATCCACGTCTTCCGTAGGAAGCTCTACTCCCAATTCTTCAGCAACGTCTGCTATATCTGCAATTCCCTGTATTTCCCATGTTTCATCATCTATTTTTACGATATCATCAGGTTTAGCCTCTTCATCAGGGTCATCAAGGTCTCCGACAAGTATTTCGAGCAGGTCATGTATGGTAACAATACCGCTCATTCCGCCGTATTCTTCTATTGCAACGGCAAAATAATTGCTTGTAGATTTCATCTTTCTGAAAAGCACGTCTGCCTTCATATTCTCAGGCACGAAATAAGGTTTTTCAACTGCATTTGCAAATATGTTGTCCTTTGAAAAATCATCAAGTCTGAAATAATCCTTTGCATCCAGAATTCCCACTACGTCATCTGATGATTCACCGAATATAGGGTAATAACTGTGCCTGTTGTTATGAATAACCTCAGCCCATTCAGATGGGTCATCTTCAAGATAAAGTCCTACCACGTCTATTCTGTGTGTACATATATCCGATATAGATATATCATTAAATTCAAACACATTCTGAATCATTACATTTTCATCCTTGTCAATAGTTCCGTCCTCACTTCCCGCACTGACCATCATTCGGATTTCTTCTTCCGTAACTCTTTCTTCTTCCTCAGGGTCTATGTGAAGAAGCCTGAGCATTCCGTTTGTAGATGCAGTAAGTGCCCACACTATAGGTGCAAAAATTACGGAAACAAATGTCAACAGTCCGGAAAGTCCAAGTGACACCTGCTCTGTGTATTTCATTGCTATTCTCTTTGGTATAAGCTCACCAAATACAATGCTGAAGTATGCAATAATGAGTGTAATTACGAATACACATACAGAATTAAGCACACCTCTGCTTATTCCCAAACCAAAGCCCATAAGCCAGTTAACCAGCGGCTCCGCAAAGTTATCTGCCGCATAAGCACTTCCTAAGAATCCTGACAATGTAATTGCCACCTGAATGGTAGCCAGAAATTTCGCCGAATCATCAGTGAGTGCTACCAGTCTTTTTGCTTTTTTATTATTTTCAGCCATCATTTTCAGCTTTGTACTGTTCATAGAAACAACTGCAATCTCAGCACTTGCAAAAATTGCATTCAAAGCTATAAGTATTATCTGTAGTATAATTGCTCCAATCATTAAAATTCCTCCAATATATTTAAAACATCCATATGTTATTAACCACAAAAAGGCATAGTCTGTATGAAACTATAAAATCATACAAACTACACCTCTTTCAATTCATTAACATACATGGAAATAAACCGCCTGAAGTCTTAATCTGACCTATCAGCATAATCATAGGGCGTATCAGATAAATATAATTCTTTTCAGTATCCGCGCTACCGTCATCATCCATGTTTTTAATAACCTCCAATCATTTTCGGACAATCAATATGTATATTCTATTATCTGACAATACTATTGTCAATATTATTTATGTAAAATTTTATTTACATGTCTTATTAAATATTGGGAGGCTTTTAATTTATTATTTTGTTTTATACTGCCTTCCGGTATGGTCTATGTAATATCCGTCAGTATAGATCAGCTCCGAAACAGGCACAAAAGAATATCCTTTTTCTTCGAGTCCCGTCAAAAGCTGTTCAAGAGCCTCCGCAGTATAAAGTGAGCCATTATGAAGTAAAATTATTGAGCCGTTCCTCAAATTTTTATGATTTAACACTGTATCTATAATACTTTGCACACCATAATCTTTCCAGTCAAGGCTGTCAACATCCCACTGAATTGCCTGATACTTTTCATTGAGTGCCGTAAGTATCACATCCTCGTTATAATCGCCATATGGCGCACGGAATAAAGTCATATCATAATCTGCAATGCTTTTTACTATTTCATGGCATCCTTCTATTTCTGAGACCATTTCATCATGACTTAACTGTGTCATATGCTTGTGGTTGTTTCCATGATTTCCGACATCGTGTCCGTAACCTATAATAAGTTTTACCGCTTCGGGATATTTCAAAGCCCATTCTCCGGTTACAAAAAAGGTTGCCCTGCAGTTATGCTTATCAAGGATTCCCAATATTTCTTCCAAATCTTCATCTCCCCATGCCGCATCAAAAGTAATACTCACCACCGCATCTTCTGTTTCCACTGAATATATCGGAAGTGAGTATGACTTATTCTGCGTCATGACGCTTACTATTTCTTCTTTATTGTCGTTTATGTATACTATTACCGCCAGTATCATGGTAACAATAATAAGTATCTTTATTAAAAGACTGTAAGGATTATCCGGCCGTTTTATCCTCATGGAGTGTGCCATAATCCCCTCACGAAAGAGCTAATTACTAATTTATATGTAAAAACCATTTGCAGTATGTACATAATCTGATTAAATTTTATGCCATTTCTATTTTTCTGAATCATCCTGCACTGCAAGGACCTGTGTAGCATTTAAGAGCTTGTCCGTCTTTCCAAGCCAGCTTCTGAGTCCTGAAACAGTCTCTTCCCACTTAAGTTCTATAGTTCTCCAGCCTTCTTCTGCCATATCCATATTATCTTTTACGGCAAAATCCACGTGCTCATCAGCCATTTCATAAAGTTCGTGAACACCCAGATTTTCAGCAGATTTCCTTAAAATCCGCATTTTATCCGCATAATCTTCTTTAATTCTTCCATAGAGAGAATCCATGATTTCTTCGCTCATATCTTCATATGAATCGCAAAAATCTGCTGCTTCCGTCTGCAATGCTTTTAAATCATTAGAATGATTTTTTAATGCTTCCTCATAACACATTCCAAATTCCTGAAGTACTTTTTCTGTTTCATAGAAATACTTTATATAATTTAAAGTTTCTGCATCATTTTTAACCAGATAAGAAGTTGCTGCCTCTGCCGCTGCATTTTGAAGCGCAAATTTTCCGACAGGCTTTTTAAGCATCGCCTTAAATCCCTCTTTACTAAAGAATATTTCAGGCTCCTTTGAAGCTTCAGGTATCATAATATAAAATGTTGCATCTTTTGATTTGCTGTCTTCGGTTTTTCTGATATTTCTAAGTGTCTGTACTCCGTCCATCCTTGACATTTCATAAGAAATAAATACCATGTCATATTTATTTTCCCTAATTAACTGAATACTCTTTAATCCGTTTTCTGCAATATCCGCTGCTATATTCATTTCAGAAAGCATATCAACAATTCTTTGTCTGTCAGAAGCTTCATCCTCTACAACAAGAGCTTTTATTCCATCCATAAACATAAGGTTTTCATCATCACTTTTGACAATTCCACCCTTAAGTACCTTGCTTTGAATCTTTCCGTCTGCAGTTACCTCACTTTCAGGATATGCAATCGTCTTTTTAAATATCGGTTTTTCAGGCTCTTTTATTTCTTCAGGCTGTATTTCAGTATTTTCTGCCGATTGCTTAAACTCCTTTTTGTCTTGTTCTTTTTTATCCTTCAATACTTTAAATATAACCACAACCGCCGCAATGACTATAACAACTAATAACAGTTTATCCATTTTTATCCCTCACTTATTATGCATGTCTTTAACTAAGCCCACCAAACAAGTTATTATTTAACTAAATTAATCCTTCTGAAGTTTTTCTTTCCTCTTTTTAATATAAACTCACCGGAGGAAAGTGAAGATTCATCATATACGGTTGATGTATCTGTTACCTTTTCGCCGTTTACGGATACACCGCCCTGCTCAACGGCTCTTCTTCCTTCATTTCTTGAAGAAACAAGTCCTGATTTTACAAGCAGCCCTATTATATCAATACTTCCGTCATTTAAGTCATCCGTTGTTATATCTGCCGAAGGCATGTCTGCAGCATTACCCGACGAAAACAGAGCTCTGGCACTCTCCTGTGCCTTAACAGCCTCTTCCTCGCCATGTACAAGTTTTGTAAGCTCGAAAGCTAAGATTTCTTTTGCCTTATTTAATTCACTGCCTTCCCATTTATCCATTTTATCTATTTCTTCGAGAGGAAGGAATGTCAGCATTCTGATGCATTTAAGCACATCTGCGTCTGCTACATTTCTCCAGTACTGGTAGAATTCAAACGGTGATGTCTTTTCAGGGTCAAGCCATACTGCACCCTTCTGTGTCTTACCCATTTTCTTTCCTTCGGAATTAAGTAAAAGGGTTATGGTCATTGCATATGCATCTTTTCCAAGCTTACGTCTTATAAGCTCTGTACCGCCGAGCATGTTTGACCACTGGTCATCTCCGCCAAACTGCATGTTACAGCCGTATTTCTGAAAGAGTACATAAAAATCATAGCTCTGCATAATCATGTAATTAAACTCAAGGAAGCTTAAGCCCTTTTCCATTCTCTGCTTATAACACTCTGCAGTAAGCATTCTGTTTACTGAAAAATGAGGACCAACCTCACGAAGTAATTCTATATAGTTAAGATTCATGAGCCAGTCTGCATTATTAACCAGAAGCGCCTTTCCGTCCGAAAAATCGATAAATTTGCTCATCTGCTTCTTAAAGCACTCGCAGTTATGCTGAATCTGCTCCACTGTCATCATCTGTCTCATATCACTTCTTCCGGAAGGGTCTCCTATCATTCCGGTACCTCCGCCTACCAGTGCAATAGGTTTGTTTCCTGCCATCTGGAGACGCTTCATAAGGCAGAGTGCCATAAAATGTCCTACGTGCAGACTGTCTGCAGTAGGGTCAAAGCCTATATAAAATGTAGCCTTACCATTATTTATAAGTTCCTTTATTTCCTCTTCATCTGTAGTCTGTGCAATAAGACCTCTTGCTACTAATTCATCAAAAAGTTCCATTTTCTTCTCCTTATAATTTATTTTTCTCATCACCATGCTTCAAATCCGCCCGGCTCACCCTATTTGCGTACATTGTAACATGATTAACTGTTTTTTTGAAGTACCTGTATCACTTTTCCTTAAACGGTCCGTAATGTTGGTCCCTATACCTTATATATCCTATTCCGACTGCCATGATTACAAAGTAAAATGGTGAAGTGATAGGTTGGTTTACATTTACAAGTCCCTGTGCAAAATATGCTGCACATGCGGCAGCACATGCAATTACGACAGGGCTTAATTTCGCTCTTTTTATCATATAAATCATACCGGAAACAAATAATCCTATATAGCTCACGGCACCCAGAATACCCGTAGTCACAAGATACTGAAGTATTTCATTATGTGCATTGTCATAAACTCTGTTTGTTATATCCAGCATTTCTTGTCTGTAAAATCTGTTCATGAGCATTTCTATTGATTCATTTCCATATCCGAATATTTTATTTATTAATGGAGCGTCACAAAATAGATTCCATGAGCGGGTCCATATAAAGCCTCTGTAAGTCCCCCATTTATCATTAAAGGTAAATAGCTCATTACCCGATTTTATGCCGAAAATGATAAATAAAGCTCCCGCAATAACACCCAGAAAAGTAATTACAATAAGAGTTCTTCTGCATTGTATCTTTTCAAAAAAGTCTTTCTTTTTATATTTTAATAAAATACATATCAAAGTAAGGATTAATAGGAGTACCGCAAGTGCTCCCATAAAATACTTATTTCCTATAATTTCAGCAATTCCGTTAAGATGTCTGTCCTTTGTGTGATATTTTTCATTAATTATCGACATCACAAACAGTCCGCAAAATACTATAAACAGAGAAGACATCCATTTTTCTGTTTTTTTTGCAGAGACAGCCATATAAAAAAGAATTATTCCCGCCGCAAAAATTCCAATATATACATTATCACTCTTTGCCGTAATTATTGACATTGCTCCCGCAAAAATTCCAATTACAGATATCCCCCTTACCAACTTAGATGTACTGAATATATAAACTCCAAGCATTATAGCCATGCTAAGGCAGATATAAGAGCCGAATATATTTATATTTCCAAAGGTGGATATAAACATTTCCTTTTGTTTTGCCGCTACGTTTTCCCTCAGTTTAAAAGGGTCAAATCCGACATGCTGCAAAATCCCAAGAACATATGAGAAACATGATACTACAAGAAAAATTATATAAATTATTTTTCCCGCATATGCCTGTCTTGAAATTATTACAAACATAAATGCAATTACCATTATCATCCCCAGTCCGAAATATCTTGCGTCTTCTCCGGTCAGGGCATTATGTTTGTCTTCTGCCATAATCCACGCAAATATATTTGCCACCAGGAACAGCGCCATCCAAAATTCCGGCATGGCATATATTTTTGAGTCTCTATATATGCCAAATATATCTTTATCCGTATAATATGAAATTAAAATCAGCTCTATTATCCATGCACATACTGCCAGAAATATAAATGCAACAGTTCCGTAAATAAATGTCCTTGCACGTGTCACCGTTATATTAAAATAAAGATTTGTCATAAACAGCGGATAAAATCCTACGATATATATAAGATAAATCATAATTATAATATCAACCGGTCTGTTTTTTCTGTAAATATCAAACTTAAATTTTTTTCCCATTTTTCTGCCTTCTTCATATAATCATGATTAAATAAAAAAATCCACAAACTATTACATAGCCTGTGGATTAAATCTTAGTGCGGGAGATGGGACTTGAACCCACACGACGTTGCCATCACTAGATCCTTAGTCTAGCCTGTCTGCCAGTTCCAGCACTCCCGCTTACCGCGCCAATCCCTGACGCGAGTTATATATTACCATTTTAAAAATGCTTTGTCAATATAAATATTGACTTTTTTTGATGTATTTTTTTTAATACATTCTACGGCATTTTTATTATGCAATCTTTGCTTTAGCTATCTCAACAAGCTTTGCAAATCCTTCAGGATCGCTTATAGCCATCTCTGAAAGCATTTTTCTGTTTATATCTATCTCAGCTAACTTTAAACCATACATAAACTTACTGTATGAGATTCCATTCATTCTTGCTGCAGCATTGATACGGGCTATCCAAAGCTGTCTGAACTGTCTCTTCTTCTGCTTTCTACCTGCATATGATGAGGTTAATGCTCTCATGACAGACTGCTTTGCAACTCTGTACTGCTTTGACCTTGCTCCTCTATATCCCTTAGCGAGCTTTAATACTTTATTATGTTTTTTCTTAGCGTTTGCTCCGCCTTTAATTCTTGCCATTAGTCTTTCCTCCTATCAACCCTACATATATGGTAAAATCTTCTTCATTACCTTGCTGTTTGTCTTGTCAGTCATAGTAGCTTTTCTTAAGTTTCTCTTTCTCTTTGCACTCTTCTTTGTAAGAATGTGGCTCTTATATGCCTTATTTCTCTTTAATTCACCTGTTCCTGTTTTCTTAAAGCGCTTTGCAGCAGCCTTTTTAGTCTTTAACTTTGGCATTACCATTTCCTCCTTAAATATCATAAATATCTTAAATAATATATGAATTAACGTTTTTCAGCCAAAAACATTATCATGCTTCTTCCTTCAAATTTTGCAGGTTTTTCTATAACTGCAACATCTGAAAGCTTCTCATAAAAATTATCAAGCAGCACCTTGCTCTGGTTTACATAAGCAAGCTCTCTTCCTCTAAATCTCAAAGTCACCTTAACCTTATTTCCCTTTGTAAGGAATTTTCTTGCCATATTAATCTTTGTATTTAAGTCATTTTCATCAATGTTTGGTGAAAGACGTACTTCCTTGATTTCTATGGTCTTCTGCTTCTTCTTAGCTTCCTTTTCCTTTCTCATCATGTCATAACGGAATTTTCCGTAATCAATGATTTTGCATACAGGCGGCTTTGCATTAGGTGAGATTTTTACTAAATCAAGCTCAGCTTCCTCTGCAAGTTTCTGAGCTTCCTTAGCGGACATGATTCCAAGCTGTTCTCCTGTCTGACTGATAACACGTACTTCCTTATCTCTTATTTGTTCGTTGATTGAATATTCGATACTAAGCACCTCCAATTCGACTTACCGTAATAAATATACATTAAAAAAAGTGGACATAAATATCCACTTTTAAACTTCTTCAAAATATTAAACAACATAAGTATTGTTTTCATGAATAAGTATTAACCCGAGACGCCTTATTTTGCGCTGAGGTGAGAGTGGATACTCTGCTTTATTTCACACACTTATATAAAATATCATAATGAGTTTTAATTGTCAATACTTTATTTATCATTTTTAATCGTAACTAAACACAGAGGCATATTCTGACCAGAAAAATTCAATACCATATCTGTCATATTCTGCCACAGCATCATAAACTCCGGGCTCATCTGCCGGTAATACCATTAACATATTTAATGCATCATATGGATGTTTCATTACCCAGTCAGATGTTATCGGATTATTTTCATTAAATCCATATTTCAATACTGACTCCCTCGTACATTCATATCTGCCATCATTATCATTAAACAACAGACTGTTTATCTTTTCTATCTGTTCCTCACAACTTTCTCCCTTAACAAATTTGTATTTATCCTTATCAGGATTATACATGTTATCAGTGAAAAATGTCATAGGTGCGTTTTTATATTCCGGTATGTATATGTCATATACTGCAATTAAATAGTCCATCTTTTGTTTATTTAAATCATATTCTGTATAGCCCATGTACTTTATTCTTTCCTGCTCTTTTTCAAACAAATAATAACCGCCTGCCATTAAAGCTACGTTTATCGGTAATATTACTAATATAACCTGTAATATAAATATAATTTTTATTTTACGGAGCTTTTTATTTTCTTCTATACCCATGATTTTCCCTTTCCTGTTATATATCATCAGATTACTCTGTTATAAGTATATTTATATTGTATTGCTTTCCGTCATACACATTTTCCAGATACCTGTCCTCCATTATTTGTTTATCAGCCTGAAATATTTTTAACGCTTCCCTAGGATGACTTAATACCCATTCCACAGTCATCCTGTTTTCTTCAGTTATCCCATAACTGTTTGCCAGTTTCAATGCATTGTCTGCCTCTTTATCATCAAACATCAGCCTGTTATATTCTTCTATACATTTTTTTGTATTTGGTCCTTCTACAAGCTCATATTCATCCTTATTTATATTATATCTGTTTTCATTTATAAATTTAACATCATCTTCTACATACTCAGGTATATATACATCATAATACCATACCAGTAAATCCATTTCTCTTTTATTTAAATCATATTCTGTATAGCCTTTTCTCGATATATTTACCATAAATAAAAAAATACCGATTATAACAATATCAATTAAAATAAATATTCCTATAATAATTGCGATATATTTTAATTTATTCTTTGTTGAAATAACTACATTATTTTCTTCCATTAATTCTTCCATCAAAATTTTTCTCCCATACTTTATATTTTAAATAAGCTCTTTCATTTTTATCAATACTCTTTTTTAATCATACATCCGGCATCTGCATTTATTTCGCATTGCTCTGTATAACAAACGTTAAAATCCATATTCACTCCAATAAACTTCAATTCCATATCTGTCTCTATCTATCAAAGCAGGATAAATAGAATCACCTTTATACGACGATATTCTTATAGCATCCATCGGGTGCGTTATTACCCAGTCAGATGTTATCGGATTATCTTTATTAAAACCATATATAGCAGCTATTTCTCTAACACTCTCATAGTTTCTATCGTTATTATCAAATAAAAGACTGTTTATTTTTTCTATCTGTTCCTCACAACTTTCTCCCTTTACAAATTTGTATTTATCCTTATCAGGATTATACATGTTATCAGTGAAAAATGTCATAGGTGCGTTTTTATATTCCGGTATGTATATGTCATATAATCCAATTAAATAGTCCATTTGGAGTTTATTTAAATCATATTCTGTATATCCCATGTACTTTATTCTTTCCTGTTCTTTTTCAAATAAATAATAACCGCCTGCCATTAAAGCTACGTTTATCGGTAATATTACTAATATAATTTGTAATGTAAATATAATTTTTATCTTACGGTAATCCTTTTTATCTTCACTGCTCATAAATTTTCCTCTCTATAATTATTCTGCAATATATTTACTTTTTCTTTAACAAAAATTATATTATTTCTTCGTCAATACTCAGATCCTATACTTTGTATCCTGAATAGCCCTTCCTTCATATCCGAATAATACGAAATTTCCAATACAATATCTATAACCTTATCTGGTTCAGAAAACACATCATCTATACTTATATTGTATTGAGGATATTCAGCATTAAATGCCTCAACTCTTTTTTCTGTATATATTCCTTCTGAAACCACTATTGATTTTTTATTGTTATCTGCAGCATCATATTCCACCACCACAACATTGCAACCAAATAATTCATATAAATTATTATTTTGCATATTTTGAAATTCTGTCGTTATAAAAAGCGAGTCCTCTTTAGCATTTTCATAATTCATTGTAATATCTAAAGTTTCAAATATTACATCTCCAAAAATTGGAATTGCATTTTTTAACATTGTATTAGTTAAATTCCCCGCCATACTTCCTATTGATTCATCGCGTATTTCTCCTGCAATAAATTCTGCGATATTTCCTTCAACGTCATATGAAAATCTCTGCTGCATAGCCATTTCTATATTTTCAGTCTCAAGAAAAGTATGTGCCACCATATTTGAAGGATATGAAACTTTGATAGTAGAAGTAGCCAGATTTGAAAACACAGGTGCGATATCAGAGCCAATATTTTTAAATTCTTTAAATTCCAACACAAACGAAGAATCGTCATAATCAGACTCTGCTTTATATACATTTATTGTAGGATACTCTGCTTCATAAACTCCATGATAAGAATCAATGCTTATTAAAGAATTAAATAAGTTTTGCCTCTGTAAAATATTTCGTCTTGTATTTTTATATTCGTCTCCCAGGTTTTTATAAGTTATATCCTCATTTTCTTCATAAATTTCATAACTTGCCCTTATTGTCTCCAGACACTGATAAGACATAGCCTCCAGTCTGCAGGATATATTCACAAACTTATCTTCATCTACTGTCCAACTGCTATAATTTTCATTCATTAATCCTGCTGCCGGACCCAAATTAAAACCGTATTTCACATCGTCTACTTTAATCATACATCTCTTAAAAACTTCTGCCATTTCCTCCTCACTCATATAAATATAAGCAAGGGTTATGGCATCATATTCAGCAGACTTAATTTCAGTTGCAGGTTTTGCTAATGTTGAAAGAATTTCTTCCATGTCATATGTAACTGTTCCGTCTTCGCTTACTGTTACGAGCATATTATAATAATGGTCATATGCGCTCATTGAATTTTCTGCCAGTTCTTTAAAACCATTTTCACTTACTGCACATGCATAATCCCACCCGTCTCCAAAAATACTATTATTCAATATACTGTCTTTATATATTGATAAATTTTGTTTTATCTCCTCCGGTGTATCTCCCAGCTCAGGCAATAAAACACAATTAATAATATTATCAAGTTTTGTTATAATTCCCTGAAGCTTAAAAAAATGCTCAATAGTACAATAACTTGCATAATCGGAATCCGTTGCTCTTATCATATTGAAACGTTCGGAAATTTTATTACCGGCATTTGTATACAGATTGAACAAATCAGCGGAGGTACTGTTTATCTTTGCCTGATATTGTGATACAGCATCACTTTCTATCGCAACACTGCTAAATGTAAACCGGTCAAGAAAATCTATCGTTGGATAAACCTGTCTTATTAATTCTTCTTCCGTTTCCTGCGTAAAATCTCTGTCCATGTCCCCCTCCTATTTATCTGAGTTTATTTCTACTGCCATATCAGCATCAAGATTTTGATATATAGTTTTAGCCATTTTCAGCATTTCATTGGACGCTGACATAAGTGCAACTATTCTTTGGTTGATATTTTCAATGCTTAATATTTCACTCTTTATAATATTAACATACTCACTATTACTGTACTCAAATGATGATTTGATTTTGCTTATTTCATCGCTTACATAGCTGTCGTCAATTAAATTCTGTATATTATTTATACTATCATCAATTACCGCATAATCAATTTGTACAACCTGCTCAGACATACTTATACCTCCATTTGAAATTCCTAATTCTAATCGGATTTTTTATTTTGTTATATTTAATATGTTTCACTATCTATTAAATTTATCTCATCAATGTAAGTTTCAGCTGCACAACCCAAATCAATTCCTACTGTAAAAAAATCATTATTAACAGAAGAAATTGTATCTACAAACAGTTGAAGATTGTTATGAAAATTCCCGCTTATAACTCCATTATCACAAACATACTGAAGCTGGTTTTTTAACTTTGCCAACTGAGTGTTCATATAATCAAACAATTCTTTTACTGTTTCACTATAATTATAAATTTCCTCATCTCTTATTTTAATATCCACCATAATTATTGTTGTACCTCCTCAAATAATATAAAATATTATTTTCTTTTTATCATGATAAGGCTCTCTGTTTTTTTACTGATGCTGATATCTTATAATCCAGTCTGTTTATTTCAAGTCTTTTCTCTTCTATCTCTTCCTTAATTCTGTTTATTTCTGACCTGATAATTTCTCTTGTGCCGCTGTAACAGTTTCTAACATCATTTAATTTATATGCAGATATTTGTTCGTCAATAATCATTGCCATGGATTTTACGATTTTACACCCGCCAAAGTTATAAATACTTTCAGATTTGGCTCTTAACTCTGTAAATAAATTTTCAACCTCAATTTCCTCTTCCTCTTTTTTTCTGTATGCTTTTTCCAATAATTCAGCTTTATCTTCCAATTCTTTAATATCTTCTGTACAGCTTGATATTTGACGTTTATAATTTTTTATTTCCTTTGCTAATTGACTTTTTTCATCCATTGTATTCTATGCCCCTCTTTCTACTTTTTAAAGCAAATATCTGTAAAATGTAATATTCGAAATCGACCTAAAACTCAGGTCTGAATTCAACCAGTAAATCAACTAAATTCTCATAAAAGAAATAGGTATTTAAATATAAAACCAAATATATCTATACAAAAAGTCCATTATTATTATAATTTATAGTCAATTATATGTCAATATTATTCATTGATATTGAGCCTGTTAATTCCCTTTTACATAAAAAAGTAGCAATTACCCATTTTTATAAAAGTAATTGCTACTTCTGTTTTTCCGTTTTTAATCAAACTGCTTTTTTTGCTTCAGTATTTCTAATTAAAAAGTTACGAAACTTTAACTACCTTAACCATATTGGTATTTCCTGCTGCGCCAAGAGGAACACCTGCGGTAATAACCACATTATCGCCTCTTGATATATATTTCTTTGCCTTACATTCCTTTATTACATTGTTGAAAAGATGATTTTCATCTGTTTCACGCTTTACAAGTACAGGTATCACTCCATAGAAGAGATTCATCTGCCTCCATACCTTTTCGCTGATTGTACAGCCTATTACATCACAGTCCGGCATAAATCTTGATATCATATGAGCGGTAAAACCTGTAAGGGTTACGGTGATTATCGCCTTTGCCTTGATTTCCATTGCCACCAGGTCTGCTGCCCTTGATATGGATGTAGTTATATCTGAAGCAATTTTTCTTCTCTGAGTCTTTATGTCATGCTCAACTACAGCCTCTGTCCGCTCTGCAATCCTGCTCATCACCCTGACTGCCTCAACAGGATATTTTCCTGCCGCTGTCTCTCCTGAAAGCATAATGGCTGTCGTTCCGTCATATATGGCATTTGCTATATCCGTTGTCTCAGCTCTGGTCGGTCTCGGATTTGTAATCATGGACTCCAGCATCTGTGTTGCAGTTATTACGATTTTGCCCTTTTCAACAGCCTTGTTAATTATCTGTTTCTGAAGAATAGGCACTTCTTCAAGAGGTATTTCAACACCCATGTCGCCTCTTGCAACCATAATTCCGTCCGAAGCATCAATAATTTCATCAATATTTTTAATTCCCTGCATATTTTCAATTTTAGCAATTATCTTCATATTGCTTCTGTGTGCATTGAGGACGCCTCTTATCTGTACAATATCATCCCTGCATCTTGTAAATGAAGCTGCAATATAGTCATAGTCCATCTTAATTCCAAACAGCAGGTCATCCATATCCACATCACTGATAAACGGCATCGAAAGCGTTGCTCCCGGTGCATTAACGCCTTTATGGTTTGCAACTCTTCCACCATCTACGACGGTACATATGATATCAGTATCAGTTATCTCATCTATTATAAGCTCTACAAGGCCGTCATCAATAAGAAGTGACATGCCCGGCTCAACATCATCCTTTAAATTCTTATAGGTAATGGAAGCTCTCTCCTTTGTTCCCATGATATCTTCTGTGGTAAGGATAAATTTATCTCCTTCCTCCAGAAAAGCCTCTCCGCCCTCAAAATCCTTAAGACGAATTTCAGGCCCTTTTGTATCCATAAGGGTCGCAACCGGAAGACCTAATTTATCTCTCACTCCCTCCACAAGCCTGAGCTTTCTCTCCTGCTCCTCATGTGTTCCATGTGAAAAGTTAAAACGGGCAACATTCATACCTTCAAGCATAAGTTTTTTTAAAGTCTCCTCATTTTCACATGAAGGTCCTATAGTGCATATAATTTTGGTCTTCTTCATCTGGTTACTACTCCTTTATATATTACATAAGTGTACTATTTTGCTGTGATAATTATAGCATAATTTTTTCCAAATTCAATTAGCTTTATGATAAATCTACATTAAATATATTAAAAATATTGGTTATATTTTTTAATATATATAAGCCTGCGCACATTATCACCCGATATCACCATACAGTAAAAAATAATCCTGCAAGCGGCGACAATATAATCATGATTACGGAAAATGTAAATTCCGAAAGTGAAAGCAGTGTTGCCCTCTGTTCTGAAGGAAAATCATCCTGCAATTTTGAATTTACCCTTACCTGAAGTGCATCATCTGAAATCGCTGAAACAAATCCACCAAGTGTCATTACGGATAATATACTGCTATGCTCAAGCAAAACTCCCATAACCACTCCTAAGGTACATATTAAAAATACCTGAATATATTTTGCTTTTTTTACTTTAAGAATCAGTTTTGCTCCAACTATACCACCAAGCTGCATTATAAAAAGCAATGCGCCGAGATATATTTTTGAAGTGCAGTTTTCCATAATTTTTGATTGTAAGAAAAAGAGCAGTAATGTATCGATGGCTCCTACAAGGGAATTGGAAAACATCAGCATTGAAGCCTTTTTATTATTTATAAAGAATAAAATACTTTGTTTAAAGTGCCGTACCATTTGGGTGAGAATTGTTTTTCCGATTTCATTATGCATCTTATTATTTTCTTCTACCCTCACTTCCACCAGTTTTAACAGGAAAAGTAAGGATGATACATTGCTAAAAACACTGATTAAATATGCATTTCTATAACCAAGGATTAGAGAAAATCCTGCACCCAGAGTAGAAACCGCACTGGTAATCCGATAAATAATAAGCTGGTTTGATGCATATTTTTCATATTGTTCTTCAAGATTTACCGTTTTCAGAGAGTCATATGCCAGTGCATCCTGTGAGCCTGATTGAAAGTTCCAGCCGAGAGCCTGAAATACAAATGAAATACAGACTCCAAAAAATCCACTGGAAAAAGCCATGAATACATTCCCGATAATAAACATTACATTGCTTATAACAAGCATTTTCTTTCTTCCGAAGATATCCGCAAATACACCTGAATGTATCTCAAAGCACAGGCTTGTTATATGAAAAACCGTTTCTGCAATTCCAATCTGAACAAGAGAAAATCCACGGGCTGAAAGAATTGCCACCCATGCTCCTGTAATGGAAATTCCACCGATAATTGACGATAGATATAATAAATCAATCTGTTTTTTAATTTTAAACATAAAAAATCTCCTTTCAAAGTAAATAACTTCAAAAGAAGATAGTGAGCTTTCTAAGTATAATAACAACAAATTTACCTAAAAAATGGCGCACTATCCCCCTTAAGGGAGATAAAAGAAACCGTTATTTAAATGTAAATAAGTTGTTTTCCAATACATAATTATTCTCTTTCCATTTAAATTTCAATCAAAAATTTTTACTAATGATACATGTTCTTTCAATTCCGAAAATCCATTGTTCATATAAAATTTATATGCCGGAACATTTCTTTCTGTTTGTAAAAAAATATGATTAATATTTAATAATGTAACATATTTCTCAATTTCATTCAAGAAAAACTTTCCCATTCCCTTATTCTGTTTCTCTCTTTTGACACAAAATTCATATATATAATATTCCGTTCCTGTATACCAATGCATAATACTTCCCAATGAAATACCAATCAACTCGCCACTATCATATAGTCCGATTGAAAGAGAATTACTGTTTCCCGTCAAATCAATCATATATTGATGCAACTGTTTTTCATCACTCCAATCATCATTCCATGGCTCATTCATAAATATCTCTTTAAAAAAAGCTTTTATTTCTTCTATCTGATTTATATTGAGTCGTTTAATTTCCACTTCATATCTCCTTGCAAATAGTTTATTATGGTACAAATACATTTTTAATATGTCCCCAATATTATAAGGTACTCCGCCATAATTTTTATTTCACCCAGCGCCTTAAGGACATTTTCGTCCGTAAGTTTTCCTTCAAAGCTTACATAAAAATCATACTGCCATTTTTTCTTAAGGCTTGGCCTTGATTCTATACTGTTCATGTTTAATCCGTGTTCCATAATACATCCGATAATCTGATAAAGCGAGCCGCATTTATCAGGCATGGAAAAGCATATTACAATCTTGTCTGCGCTTTCTGCCGCAATTTTTTCACCGGTAACTACGGCAAAGCGGGTTGCATTGTCGCTTGAGAAATTAATTCTTCTGTCTAAGATTTTTAGCCCGTAAAGCTCTGCCGACCTTTCACTTGCAATAGCGGCACAATCCTTAAGACCTGCCTCTTTTACCCTTTTTGCGGCTGCTGCCGTATTTTCCATGCTTACTTTAAAAAATCCGTGCTTTTCAATATATTCTTCGCACTGGAGAAGTCCCTGCGGATGTGAATATACTTTTTTTATGTCGCTTATTTCAGCACCGTTTATACCGAGAAGAGCATGATTTATGTCAACAATTACTTCTCCTACAATATTTACTCCGCTATGCCTTATGGTATCATAGCTTCCGCTTACAAAGCCTGCCGAGGAATTTTCTATAGGAATTATTCCGTATTTCGCCCTGCCTTCCTTTACCTCTGTTACAACATCATTGAATTCCTTTACATTATAGGAATCTATTCCATATCCAAAATATTTATACATTGCCTGCTCTGCATATGCTCCGGGAACTCCGGCATACACAACCTTATCTCCCGCTTTAAGGGAAATGCTTTCAATAATCTTATATTCAGATATATCAAACGGCTCAATCTGATTTTTTGAGTCCTCAATAATATCTTCATAAAGCTCTTTTACTGTCTTTTTTAATACAGGATGCATTACATACGGAGCAATTTCGTTTAAAGGTTGAAGGACAAAATCTCTTTTTGCCATTTCAGGATGAGGAATACTTAAGTTTTCTTCAGAAATTATCTCATCATCAAAAAGCAATATATCAATGTCTAAAGTCCTTGGTCCCCAGTGTATTATACGCTTTCTGCCCGCCTCTTTTTCTATGTCATTTACAATACTCAGTAACTCCTGCGGAGTATGAAGAGTTTCTATCTCTACTGCCGCATTAAGAAAATCGTCCTGCTCTACCGGACCGTAAGGTGCAGTGTTAATATAAGAAGAAACCTTGTTTATCTCTATGTATTCGTCCTTTGCAAGCTGGTCTGCCGCAAAGTCAAGATATCCTTCCCTGTCACCTAAGTTTGAGCCGACTCCCAAATATACAGTGTGACGTGAACGCTCTACGGTAACACCTACATTTTCAAACGGATATGGAATCGGAGCGTTTGGTTTTTTAACGGTAATCACTGCCTTTTTTACTCCGCGATATTCCTTCAAAATGGCAGTTGCTATATTTTCAGCAACCGTCTCAATCAGGTCGCACCTTTCATCCTTTGCCGCCTTTTCAATGGTTTCACAAACATAAGCATAATTAACCGTATCATCTAAATCATCAGAGGATGCGGCTTTCTTTATATCCGTATAGAGGTCTGCAGAAATTATAAAGGTCTGTCCTTCTTTTTTCTCATCCTCATAAACCCCGTGATATGCATATATTTCCATATTTTCTATACTGATTTTATCCATAATGACTGTACTCCCTTCTCCCGGCCTGCGTCAGGCAATTATAAGTAATCTTTAAGACTTAAGTATTGCATCACACATTTTAAGTGCTCTGACATTTTTCTCTACATCATGTACCCTGAAAAATGAGCATCCCATCATAAGTCCCATTACCGAAGTTGCAATCGTTCCTTCTTCCCTATTATCAGAAGGAAGGTCCAAAGTAAGACCTATGAATGACTTTCTTGATGTTGCAAGAAGCACAGGATAACCCAGGGCAGTCAGTGCGGAAAGGTTATTAACTATCATAAGATTCTGTTTTACATCCTTTGCAAATCCCACTCCGGGGTCAATCATAACCTGATTCATATCTATACCGGCATTCTGCGCAATACTTACGCTCTCCTTAAGGTCATTTACCACATCACTTACAAAATCTTTATAATCTGTATCAAATCTGTTATGCATAAGAATTACGCCCTTATTATAACCGGCAATAATCCCTGCCATTTTTTCATCCCACTTAAGTCCCCAGATATCATTTATCATATCAGCTCCTGCCGAGAGTCCTGCATCTGCAACGGCTGATTTATAGGTATCAAGCGTAACGGAAATATCAAATCTTTCTTTTATGGCTGAAATCACAGGACATACTCTTTCAATCTCTTCCTCATCAGATATCTTTATGTGTCCGGGTCTGGTAGACTCTCCACCGACATCAATAATGTCAGCGCCCTGTTTAATCATTTCTTCTGCATGGAAAAGAGCTTTATCCATGTCATTAAACTTTCCCCCATCAGAAAAAGAATCCGGAGTCACATTTAAAATTCCCATTACATATGGTCTTTCGCCGATTTTAAATTCTTTATTTCCTATTTTCATTACTTTCTCCCTATGAATTTTTATATGTGTCCCTTTTTAATTTCTTATCCGTTGACTGTTGGTTATTCTGTAATCTAACGGTATAATTCCTTATTTTTCACATTTTCATTCCAATAACAAAGCTCTCTGGAAGCACATTTAAAACAGTTTCTTGAAAGCTTGTCCGCCCTGAAAAGAACTTCACTTAAGCCTCCGTCTGTTCTGTTTTTGTGAAGACTTATCGCCTCACAGATTTCTTTTATTTCATCTTCTGTATATTCTGCACGGACAAGTATTTTTTCTGCAAGTTCTGCGCCTGAAAAATGGTGCCCGTATTTTTCCTCATTTTCAGAATATCTTCCTATGTCATGCAGCAATGCGGCAGCATAAAACACATCTCTTTCATAAGGCAGATTTTCTTCTAAAATAATAATATAACCTATTCTTGCCACATCAAGTGCATGAGCCAGTCCGTGAAGGCAGAAAATACGGTCCTTTTCTTTATATTCTATATTGTTAATTATTGACTTATATTCTTCGTCATTTAAGATTTTATTAATCCTGTCCATTTTTAATCTCCGCTGTGTTTTAATATGTCCCCTATAAATGACAGAGAGCCGCACACTACTATTACATCCGAAGCTTCTGCCTTTTGCTTTGCTTTAAATAATGCCTCTTCACACGAATCTGCAAACCAAGCCTCACTCCCACGTTTTTTAATCAGTTGTGCCAGATAACGTCCGCATAGGGCGCGCGGGTTATCAGGAGTAACCGTAACTGCATATTTCATCGAAGGTATAATACAGTCAAGCATCTTATCATATTCTTTATCCTTCAATACGCCTGTGATATATATGAATTTTTTATCACAAAAATACTTATTTAAACTTAATGTAAGGTTTTTCCATGCGTCTTCATTATGTGCGCCGTCACAAATCATAAGCGGAGTGCCTTTTATAACAGTAAATCTTCCCTGCCATACGGCATTAGCTATTCCATTTTTAATATCACTTATACTTACTTTATGAAGTCCGTATCTTTCACAGACAAGGTTAAAGGCATCAGCCGCCTCTATTGCCGTAATTGCATTATATACCTGAAAATCCCCAATAAGTCCCGTCTTATATTCAGTTCCTTTATATTTAAACAAAGTACCGTCCAGACTTTCGCTCTCTATTATACACTGTTCAGGGGCAGCTATAAAGCATTTTATTCCAAGATTTGCGCATTTATCCCTGATATAACCCATGACTTCACTGTTATTTGGATATGAAGCACAGACTGCACCGGGTTTTAATATACCCAGCTTCTCATTTGTAATTTCTTTTAATGTTTCTCCCAGAAAATTCATGTGGTCTCTGCTTATGGAAGACATTATGTTAACCATTGGTTTTTCAAATACATTGGTAGCGTCAAGTCTTCCTCCCATACCACATTCAATAAGCATTATATCAACATTTTCTTCCGCAAAGTATAAAAATGCGGCAGCCGTTTCTATTTCAAAGGACGTTGGCGACTGGAAACCATCGAGAATCATATTTTCCGCCTGTTCTGCCACGATTGAAATATAATGGGCACATTTTTCCCTGCTTATATACTCCCTGTTAATCTGAAATCTTTCACGATAATCAAATATGGCAGGCGATATATATCTGCCTGCCATATAACCTGATTCTATCAAAATACTCTCAAGATATGACATAATTGAGCCTTTACCGTTTGTACCCGCTATATGTATTACAGGCTTACGGTTTTCCGGATTTCCGAGTCTTCTTAAAAGCTCCTTAATTACTGCCAGTCCCGGAACACTGCCCAGTTTATTCTTTTCTGTAATATATTTAATAATTTCATTATAATTCATAATGAATCTCCTCTTATTCCGTTTCCTCATCCATCACTGAAAGAGCCGGGTCCTTTACATGCTGGCATGGTACGGTAGTATCGTCAATGGGAACAATCTCATATCCTTCTGCCTGTAATATATCTATAAGTTCTGCCAAGGATTCGACAGTATTATGTCTGGTTTTAAGGTCATGCATTAGTATAACCGAGTCACCCTCATTTTTTCTTACATACTTCATTACATTTTCAATCAGTTCATCTTTTGTAAGATTTTCAGTCACTGCATCGCCATTTAAGGCATTCCAGTCAAAATAAGTAATTCCCTGCTCATCCAGATAACTTATACATTCAGAGATACTGACCTTTGACACGCTGTTAGAGCTTCCTCCCGGAAATCTGTAAAGTCTTGTGTCCACTCCCGTAACTTCATAAATCAAATCATGAATCTTTGTTACATCCTCTTTAAAAGAATCTATGTCCGCATATATCTCACTATAAACATGAGAATAAGAGTGCATGCCAAGCGTATGTCCCTCAGCTACAATTCTTCTGTACTCATCATAATACTCTTCATCTCTTCCTATGACAAAAAAAGTAGCCTTTACATTTTTTTCTTTAAGTATGTCCAGTATTTCATTTGTATTCTCACCCGGTCCGTCGTCAAACGTAAGATAAACCTTTTTCCCGTTACTTTTTACATCATTTTCAGTGCCGTCCGCTAAATCATTTGAGCTTAATGAATCATTCTCATAATCACCCTTTTCAATATCATCATATGACTCCACATCTTTCATTTCGGCAACTGCTGATTCACTATAGATATCTGCATTATACATTTCACTTCCGTCAGATGAAGTAGCCTTGTTTTGTCCCGTAAGAGCCTCATCAAGCCTTTCTTCAAGTGAATTAAGCTTTAGCATAAGGCATATGCAAAGTATAGTAGGAATCAGAAATAATATAAAAATAGATACAATGATAAGCTTCTTTATTCTATTGACATTGTTTCTGTTATATTCTTCCATTAAAAACCTCATATCAGCATACGATTTTTATTGCATTGGTTATTATATAGTCTTTTTTGTCGAAATGTCAACATTCAGTTGTTTATTATAAAGGCTTCTCCACTTCTTTCCTTCCTCCTGAATTTTTTTTGCCAGTTGGGAAAGCTCCTCATACTGTTCTTTTATATAATTTATATTGTTTTTTAGCTCCTCGTTTTCTTTTTCTGCGTTTTGTGCCCTGTCTTTATACTCTGTAATATTTGCCTTATATGTACTAATCTCTGAATCATATTTACTTATACTGTCTTCATACTCTTTGATTTTTTTCTTCATCTGTCTTATAATTTTCTCATTTTCCCTGATTTTCAATTCACAATCTTCAATTTTTTCTTCATGCAGTTTAATCTCCTTCTCATATTTTTTAATTTTCACATCACGGTTTTTTATACTGTTTTCACAGTCTCTGATGATTTTTTCATATTCCCTGATATTTTCAGATAAAAAAATTTTTGCCTCAATATTTTTTATTTCATCAGCCGTGTCTTCAAATTCTATTTTGAAAATTTTTGATACACTATTCTCTTTTTCATATACAACTACATATTTTTCTTCTGAAATATCAAATATATCATATTTTAAAATGCTGTTTTCTGTTTCGTATAAAACCTTATGCTCATGAATTTCCGGCGTTACAAAATATTTCAACTCGCAATTCCCCGTGACAGGATTATCTGCAATATAAAAAAGGCAGAGTTTTTCTTTTATTATATCCATTTTTAGTTTTCTGGGCTTATTTACGCCTGTTGTATCTGCAAGTGCAATTAAAGGAACACCTTCTCCAATTACTCCGTAAATCATTTCATTTTTATTATTTATATATGCGTAAGTTATTTCATTATCATATACCTCAGTAAGAAGCTCCGACATAAAATCATTTCTTATCATTACAGGCTGTACACGTCTTCCTGAAAGATTCATATAGTATATCACAGAGCCAATACTATATATAATTACTTTGCTCCACAATCCGTTTACAATAACTTCAGGCAATTTATATCTCCCTCTTTTTTCTGCATTTCATACAGAGAATTAATTCTTAAATTATATATATGGCTTTGCATTAACAAAAATAACCATGAAGAATATATTATAATAAGTATAAAAAGAAAGGAATATACTATGTCTAAATCAAATTGCAACTCATGTTCATGCAAAAAAAGAATATCAGGCGCTGCAATAAACAGCGCTGCAAATACAAATATGCAGGGAAACGGATTCGGTGAATGCCATGACGTATGTGTCGACCCTATATGCGGAGACCCTGAATATTTAACGGCTCTCGTACCTGTAGTTTATGATGAAATAGGTATAAATATATGCAGAAGCATAGAAATACCTTGTGATATATTATCGTCATATCCTAATGCCGTTTATGCTTCAGCTGAAGTCCTTAATGTAGAATTCGGATGTGAAACTACTGTTACCCCTATATCAGGCAGACCTAACTGCACTGCCGTAACACTGTCAAACCTTTCCGTAACTTTCTCAATCAGATTGTTTGACTGCTGCAAACGGCTGCTTACAACCTTTGTACTTCCGGATGTCACTTATCTTCCTTGTAATCGCAAGGATAAATCATATGACGAAGATACAAATCCTTCATCGGTTGATTTTGAAATTTACACTCCATATGGTCTGACTTATAATTGTTCAAATTTAGATAAAGCCGTAATCAATTATATTGGTTTCTTAACCTGCAATTCGACTGTAACTCAGGGAATCAATATGATGGCATTACCAAAGGTTTTAAACTTTGATGTTTCAGATGAATCAATTACAATCGGACTTACAATACTTCTTAAAACCATTTACTATTCCCAGTATCAGCTTGTTCATAACGGAAGAGCTGTAGTTCCAAAGGGAAGCCTGATAACAGAAGAAGATTCCGTATGCATGGATTTTGTTGAAGGGGACCTTCTGGAAAGAGAAATAAAGCCTCTTGAGCTTGCTCCTCCTAAGTGCGAAGAAAACTTAAAAGAGGATTGCAATGAAGAAGATGAATGTTCAAATATGGTTGAATCTGACACATAATTTTAAAATATCAAAAAACGCAGTCAGATTAAAGGAATAATAAAATAATATTCGGTCATACTACTATTACAATATTTTCATTATTAAGGAGAGTATGACATGAAAAATTTCAAAAAAATTCTTGTATTATCTTTATCATTTGTACTGCTTACCGGAATTCTTACCGGATGCGGGGATGATGAAACCTCAAACGACGGGAGTACTGGTAACAATACCGAACAGTCAACAACCAATAATAACAATGGTACAAACGGAGACGCAGACAATCTTGCAGACGATGTAGGAAATGCCGTTGATGACATCGGAGAAGGTGCAGGCGAAGCCATTGACGATATAGGAAACGGTGTAGGTAATGCCGTTGATGATATGACAGATGATGAAGGAAATACCAGTAACGGAAACAATAATCAAAGCAATAACGCAAGATAGCAATATGCATAAAAAAACTGCCGTTCCGGTAAAATCACCGGGCGGCAGTTTTTACTTATTTCTATTTCTCATATTCAAAATATTTTTCCAGCTTCCCAATCATCATATCGTACTGCTCATACATCCTCTGCACACTGTTTTCAAGTAAATAATAATGCATACAGTAAGGAATAAGCAGAACAAAAAGTAAAAGCGTAAGTCCTATCAAAGCCACATTCGGGTCAGACATAAGCTTCAGCACACACATGACCGTACATACACTTACAAGGCTGAACACTATAAGATGCACCAGACGCTCATGTGCAAAAAATTTAATCTGAATCAGGTGCCTTTCAGCCTCTTTGTTCCAATCCCTGTCTTCTTCTTTTAATATTCCATCAATATAATCAAGATATGAAAGTATCCTCTTTTTCATTTGTATAATCCCCCTCTTAACTTAAAGCTTTTCTTATATACATAGCGGCATCAGGTTTATCAGTAATTATTCCGTCCACCTTACGTCTCACCATTTTCATTATAAGTTCAGGTGAATTTACCGTCCACACATAAACCTCAAAACCTCTCCTCTTCATACGCTTAACAAATTCATATGTTGCATACTGGTAATTCGGAGCGACAAAATCCACATCTGCGGCCTTAAGCCTTCTGCCCGGAAAATATTCATTAAACCTTCCCGCTATATCGGCATTTGCTTTTCCTACAAGCAGACCTGTCTTAATATTTGAATCAATTCTCTTTATTTTTGCAGGCACCGAATCGATAAAAGATTTAATCATAAATTCATCATAATCATACATGCTCTTTACTGCTCTCACCAGTTTTCTTTCATATCCTGTAGCCTTAAGCTCTATATCAAGTTTTATTTTTCCTTTGCATAAATCCAAAACGTCCATTAGCTTAGGAATTTCAATTTTCTTCTCTTCTGCCTTACGCTTCATATCTTTATATGTAAGCCATGACACAGGCGTATCATCAAAGGTGCTGTCATGATATACGACAAGCTCTCCGTCCTGAGTCTGTCTGACATCAAATTCAACGAAATCTGCTTTCATTTCAATAGCAAGTTTAAACGCTTCAATGGTATTTTCCTGTTTAGCAAGATATGATGCTCCTCTGTGCGCAATAATATAAGGCTTCATCAAATCACTCTCCTGTCATATTAGCATTTTAAAAAAGCAGGTGCTGTTAAAATATATAATTAACAGCACCTATATTATACCCATTTTTAGCTGGAAATGAAAGAGAAGAGACGTCATATTTACAAAACTTTAACTTTTTTAACAAAATATAAATATTCATTACTTATCAAGATTTACTTCCGGCATCAGCTCATCGGTAATCTTTTCAAACATTTTTTCAAACAAATCGACTTCTTCCTTAGTAAAATTATTTCTGACTCTTTCAAGGACAGTGTCGACATATCTCTGGCTTATATTGTAATATTTATAATATTTATCCGTAACCGTTAAATGATATTCCCGCTTATCAGTATCGGACCTTATTTTCTTCACGTAACCCTTTTGAATAAGACTGTTTACCTTATATGCGGCATTGGGCGAAGAAATATTTATAAAGTTTGCAAATTCATTGATGGTAGGATTTTTAAGAGCGTCTATTATCTCTACACAGAAAACCTCCACTGTTGTAAGTGAAAGTTCTCTGTTCTGAATCTGATTAAATACATTTTTATAAAAATATATTTTAAACTTTTTATAAACCTCTGAAAAAGCGTCCCTTTTCATATGCTACTTTCCATCTCCTATTGCAAATGAAATTTCTGCCTGTGCGGCTACTTTTCCATCTACGGTTGCAACTGCCTTTCCAAATCCCACGGGACCTTTTCTTGCAATTATCTCACACTCTAACTGAAGTACATCTCCCGGCTTAACCTGCTTTTTAAAACGTGCATTCTTTATTCCTCCAAAGAAAGCAATCTTTCCTTTATTCTCCTCCTCTGAAAGAATTGCAATGGCACCTACCTGTGCCAGAGCTTCTATTATAAGCACGCCCGGCATAACATGTTCCTCAGGAAAATGTCCCATGAAAAACATCTCATTTGCAGATACGCACTTTATACCTTTTGCAGACTTACCCGGCTCAAAATCCACGATTTTATCCACCAGCATAAATGGGTATCTGTGAGGTATTATCTTTTGAATCTCATTTGAATTAAGCTCCATTAATTAATCCTCCCATTTCTTTAATAAAATGCTGGCATTGTGTCCGCCAAATCCGAGTGAGTTTGAAATAGCCACGTTCACCTGTACATTTCTTCCTTCATTAGGTACAATATCCAAATCACATTCAGGGTCAGGTACCTGATAATTTATTGTAGCAGGTATAAATGCATCCTTAAGAGCCATTGCGGTAAATATTGCTTCAACTGCACCGCTTCCTCCCAAAAGATGTCCTGTCATAGACTTTGTTGAGCTTACCATAAGCTTATATGCATGGTCACCAAATGCAGCCTTAATAGCCTTTGTCTCACCCTTATCATTAAGAGGTGTCGATGTACCGTGTGCATTGATATATCCTACCTCCTCAGGATTTACTTCTGCATCCTTCATTGCGAATACCATAGCTGCAGTTCCGCCTGCTCCTTCAGGGTCCGGTGCGGTAATGTGATAAGCATCGCAGCTTGCTCCATATCCCGCAATTTCAGCGTATATTTTTGCATTTCTCTTCTTTGCATGCTCAAGCTCTTCAAGTATAAGAATACCTGCGCCCTCGCCCATTACAAATCCGCCTCTTTCCTTGTCAAAAGGTATGGAAGCACGGTTAATGTCCTCAGTAACATTTAATGCCTGCATAACTGTAAATCCGCCTACTCCCATTTCCGTAATACATGCTTCCGAGCCTCCGCACATCATTACGTCAGCATATCCGTCCTTAATATAATGGAAGGCATCTCCTACAGCATTTGTTCCGCTGGCACATGCAGTTACAACGCATGTACATAATCCCTTAAAACCTGTTTCGATTGCAATCTGTCCTGCTGCCATGTTTGAGATTGACATCGGAATAAAGAAAGGAGAGATTTTCTCATATCCTCTCTTCTGTCCTCTTTCATGCTCAGACTCTATTGTCTTAAGACCTCCGATACCGCTGGAAATTATTGTTCCGCATCTGTATGGGTCTTCATTATTTATATCAATTCCGCTGTCAGCAAGTGCTTCTTTTGCAGCAATAAATGCAAGCTGGGTATATCTGTCCATTCTCTTTGCTTCTTTTTTGTCAATATACTCTCCGACATCCAGATTTTTTACTTCTGCGGCAATCTTTACTTTAAAATTCTCTGTGTCCATAAGAGTTATCCTGTCAATTCCACACTCACCTTTTTTTACACTTTCCCATGTATCATTTAAATTATGTCCGAGGGGATTTATAGTTCCCATTCCTGTTATAACTACTCTTCTTTTCATCTAACCGTCTCCTTTATGTTTCCTAAATAGCCATTCCGCCATCAACGCTGATAACCTGCCCGGTTATATATGCGGCATTATCAGATACCAGAAATACTACTGCCTCTGCAACATCCTCAGGTGAGCCAAGTCTTCCCAGAGGAATTTCTTTAAGCAGTTCATCTTTTACATTATCAGGAAGAGCTGATGTCATGTCAGTAGTAATAAATCCCGGAGCAACTGCATTTGATGTAATGTTTCTCGATGCGAGTTCCTTTGCAAGAGACTTGGTCATTCCTATTATACCCGCTTTGCTGGCTGCATAATTAACCTGTCCGGCATTGCCCTTAATTCCAACTACACTGCTTATATTTACTATACGTCCGTATCTCTTTCTCATCATAACGCCTGCAGCTTCTCTCATACAGTAAAATGCGCCCTTAAGATTTGTATCAATAACACTGTCAAATTCCTCATCCTTCATTCTGAGGATAATGTTATCTCTTGTGATACCTGCATTATTTACTAAAATGTCTATCGTTCCCGTAATCTTTTTTGCTTCCGCAAAAAGACATTTTACCTCCTCAGGCTTTGCCACATCTGCCTGAACGGCGACTGCTTCCACACCAAATTCTTTGCATAATTTCACGGTCTCTTCTGCCGCACTGCTTCCGTGTGCATAACAGGTAACGACATTAGCGCCCTCTCTTGCAAACGCCACACATATGGCGCGTCCTATACCACGGCTTCCTCCCGTAACTACGGCAGTCCTATTTTCAAGTAACATACATTACCTCCTGTATCTTATTTTTCAAATATATCTGTAATTTCAGTATCTGCTTAAATCATATGCCGAGTGCTTCACATAAGACATCAACATCTTCTGCCTTTTCCACATTATAGCAAGGCATGTCAGGGACGGTCTTCTTTACAAATTTACTGAGAGCCTTTCCCGGACCGATTTCAACTATGGCATCAATTCCGTTATCTGCCATATATTTTATGGAGTCTTCAAAATAAACACTGCTCTGTACCTGTCTTTCGAGAAGCTCAGGAATAGTATCACTATCCTTCTTCTCTCCTCCTAAGGTATTGAAAAGTACAGGGAACTGCATTTCTCCAAATTCTTCTCCCTTAAATCTTTCTTTTAGTGCATCTCCTGCAGGCTTCATAAGAGAAGTATGGAACGGTCCGCTTACCTTAACAGGAATAATTCTCTTAGCACCTGCAGCAAGCATAAGCTCGCCTGCCCTGTCTACAGCTTTGGCATCTCCTGAAACGGTAATCTGTCCCGGACAGTTAAAGTTTGCAGGCTCAGCAATGTTATACTCCTCATCTTTAAGCTCTTGATGTGCCTTTTCACATGCTTCCTTAATCTTATCCCTGTCCAGATTAAGTACTGCTATCATCTTGCAGTCTCTTCCCTGTACAGCCTCCTGCATTGCCTTTCCTCTGAATGCTACAAGCTCTATAACCTGCTCGTCCTTAAGTACTCCTGCCGCATTGAGCGCTGAATACTCTCCCAGACTTAAACCTGCCGCCATAGCAGGCACTATGCCTTTATTCTTTAATATTTTAGTTACACCTACTGCAAATGCCACCATACATGGCTGTGTATATTTTGTCTCATTAAGCATTTCCGCAGGGCCGTTAAAACAACATTCTTTAAGGTCAAAGTCAACTTTTGCATTGTCAAACACTGCCTTAAACTCAGGATAAGCCTCGTAAAAATCTTTTCCCATTCCTACTGTCTGGCTTCCCTGTCCTGCATATATAAAACCTAATTTCATTATTTCCCTCCTAAAGTGTGATTTAAATGCTACCTTAGCTCCATATTCTTCATAAGCTCAAGATGTTTCTTTGCATCCTCATATAAATCATCAAGTATTTCTGCCAGAGGTTTAATCTCCTTAAGCTGTCCGCATACCTGTCCCGCCATAACTGAGCCCGTTGACATATCTCCGTCAAACACCGCTCTTCTAAGACCGCCCAGAGTGATTTTTTCCAGTTCTTCTTTTTCAACTCCCTGTGCCTCAAGTTTCAGATAATCTCTAGCCATCTGGTTTTTAATAATTCTTACCGGCGCTCCCAGCGAACGTCCCGTAACTGTTGTTCCATTGTCCTTTGCCTTTATAAGAGCATTCTTATAGTTAATATGTATAGGACACTCTTCACTTACAAGAAGACATGTTCCTACCTGTACGCCGATTGCTCCAAGTGAAAGGGCAGCCACAAACTGTCTTCCGTCAGCAATTCCTCCTGCTGCAATAACAGGGATATTTACACTGTCCACAATCTGTGGAACAAGAGCCATTGTAGTCATGTCTCCGACATGTCCTCCACTCTCGCCTCCTTCAGCGATAACGGCATCTGCCCCAAGTTTCTCAACCTTCTTTGCAAGTGCAGAGCTTGCAACGACAGGCATTACCATAATACCTGCTTCCTTCCATGCAGGCATGTATTTACCGGGCGTACCTGCTCCCGTAGTAATAATCTTTACCTTTTCCTCTACAAGCATCTGTGCAATATTATCCACATCAGGATTCATCAGCATGAGATTTACTCCAAAAGGCTTGTCAGTAAGCTCTCTGCACTCATGGATTTCCTTCCTGATTGCCTCTGCATTAAGTCCGCCTGAAGCAATAATTCCCAGAGCTCCGGCATTTGAAACCTGAGCCGCAAATTTTCCCGTGGCAATATTTGCCATACCGCCCTGAATAATAGGATATTTTATTCCAAGCATCTCATTTAACATCATTATTTTTCCACTCCTTATCTGTGTCACTAAGACTTTACCACTCTATCAAAGCTCCGCCCCACGTAAGTCCTGCACCAAATCCTACGCATATAAGCTTCATACCCTTTTTTATAAGACCCTTTTCTTCCATTTCACTAAGGGCAATAGGTATACTGGCTGCAGATGTATTTCCGTACTCCTGAAGATTTATATAAAATTTTTCCATCGGAATATCAAGTCTCTGTGCCACGCTTTCTATTATCCTTTTATTTGCCTGATGACATACAAAGTAGTCTATATCATCCTTTGAAAGTCCTGATTCCTCCAGAACTCCGTTTATGCATTTAGGCACTGTGCTTACCGCAAATTTAAATACTTTTGCACCGTCCATGTGTACCTTTCTCTTTTCCTCATCAGCATTTGGACAGTAAATATATTCTTCATTTCCCTCGGCACCAAGGTAACTGAAATATTTTTTGGTTTCATCCAGCTCTATTACTGCGGCTCCTGCACCGTCACCAAAAAGTATGCAGGTGCCTCTGTCATCCATATCAAGTACCTTTGAAATAACTTCACTTCCGATAACAAGCGCATATCTTTTTCTGCTCTGTAAAAGCAGTCCTCTCGCAACCTGTATTGCATAGAGGAAACCACTGCATGCCGCATTTAAGTCAAAGCATGGCATATCGGTTGGAAGTTCAAGCTCCCTTTGAAGAATACACGCCACGGAAGGGACAAAATAATCAGGTGAAAATGTTGCTACTACAAGTGCCGCTAAATCATTCACATCTATTCCTGACTTTTCAAGTGCCATTTTGGCCGCCTTATAGGCTATATCCGAATTCTTCTCTCCCTCCGTAAAATGTCTTCTTTCTATTCCGGTCCTCTGTCTTATCCATTCATCATTTGTTTCTACTATTTTGCTCAGGTCATCATTTGTAACTACATTGCCCGGGGCATAATGACCTGTTGCAACTACATGAATACCCTTCATCTCCGGCTTCATCATTATAGTTCCTTTCTATATTCACTCAATTCAATTTCCTAACCTCTGGATTCTGCATCTGCAATAATCTGTGCATCAATAAATCTGAACTTTTCGTATCTTTCCTTTGCAAGTTCATTTCCGGTCATCTTCTTATATTTATAAAGTTCCTCTACAAGCATGTTGTCAATTTCTTTATAGACAAATTCCGGGTCATGATGTGCTCCTCCGAGAGGCTCCTTTATAATTCCGTCAATTACATTAAATTTCTTTAAATCCTGAGCCGTAAGCTTCATAAGGTCACATGCTTCCGCACTTCTCTTGGAATCCTTCCACAAAATAGAAGCAAATCCTTCCGGAGACAGTACTGAGTATACAGCATTTTCAAGCATATAAACTTTGTTTGCAACACCTATTGCAAGTGCTCCTCCGCTGCTTCCTTCACCGGTTACTATGGCAATTACGGGAACTTTAAGTGCACTCATCTCTGCAAGATTTTTTGCTATTGCACTTGCCTGTCCGTGTTCCTCAGCTTCAATACCCGGATATGCTCCCGGTGTGTCTATGAATGTAATAATCGGCCTTCCGAATTTTTCTGCCTGCTTCATCATTCTTAATGCTTTTCTGTAACCTTCAGGCTCAGGCATACCAAAATTAAACTCCATATTCTCATTTAAATTTCTTCCTTTTCTGTGCCCGAAAACAGTTACGGGTGTGCCATGAAACAGTGCAATTCCTCCGTAAATACTCTTGTCCTCTTTTCCGAGATAATCACCTTTCTGGATAAATAAATCATCAAACAAGGCATCTATATAGTCATCCACCTTAGGTCTCTTTCTGTGTCTTGCCAGATATACCTTATCATGTGCGGTAAGATTTTCACACTGGGACAAAAGTTCTTTTCTGTTATTCTTAAGCTCTTTTAATTTCTTAAGCTCATCACCATTTTCAGCAATTTTGTCAATTTCATTTTCTATTGCTGTAATCTGCTCATCAATATCACGAATCATAGGGCTTATTTCCTCCTTTTATCATGAAGCCTTAAAATCTGGCCTAATACTGTTCTCATATCATTTCTGGAAACTATCCTGTCCACATAACCATGTGTCTCAAGATATTCTGCCCTCTGAAATCCCTCAGGCAGCTTTTGTCCTATGGTCTGCTCTATTACTCTCGGACCTGCAAAACCAATTAAAGCACCCGGCTCTGCCAGAGTGATGTCCCCCAATGTAGCAAAACTTGCACTTACACCGCCTGTGGTAGGATTTGTAAGACACGCAATATACAGTCCGCCGTGCTCATTAAAGCGCTCTGCGGCAGCACTTGTTTTAGCCATCTGCATGAGTGAAAGTATTCCTTCCTGCATTCTGGCTCCGCCGCTTGCAGTAAATATAATCAAAGGCAGTTTAAATCTGTCAGCCATTTCAAAAGCATTTGTTATCTTTTCGCCCACGGCAATTCCCATGCTTCCCATAAGAAATTCGCTTCCCATAACTGCTATTACTGCTTTTCTTCCTTCGATTTCACCAATTCCCGAAAGAACACCCTCATCAAGATTTGTTTTATTCTTAAGCTTTGTAATTTTATCCTCATAATCAGGATAATCAAGAGGATTTACAAAAGGTATGTTACACTTGAGCTTTCTGAAAGTTCCCTGGTCCACAAGTCCTCTGATTCTTCTCTGTGCAGAGATTGGATGATGATATCCACATTCAGGACATACATAAAGATTTTTCTTCATATCTGAAACAGATACTTCTTTATTACACTTGGAACATGTCATCATTTCAGGTGTTTCGGAATCTGTTTTATCTTCCTTTTTCTTTGTTGCAGATTTATCTATACTGTCTTCTTTTTCCAAAACGTCATCGGGATTCATTTCTACATCTGCTTCGTATGTCTCGTCTTTTGTCATATTAAAATAAAGAGCGTCTTTTTTGTGCTTGCCAAAAAGATTTTTTAACATTTCATATTTCTCCAATTCCATTAAATACTCTTTTTCCCATAAAGAAAAAACGAAGTTTTTCAGGCACTACGGCCCTAAAAACTTCATTTTTCTATTATTCATGTTTCAGAATTACTTATGTGCTTCTACATAATCCACAAGGTCTTTTACTGTCTTCATCTTTGGAAGCTCTTCATCAGGAATTGCTACTCCTGTCTCTTCTTCTATTGCCATACCAAGCTCAACTGCGTCAAGTGAATCAGCACCAAGGTCATCTGTCAGACTTGCCTCAAGAGTGATTTTGTCCTCATCACAGCTTAATGTATCTGCAATAACTTTTTTAATTTCTTCAAACATGATTTTTCTCCTTTATTATTTAATTTTTTATCTAAATAATTTTAACTAAATTATTTGCCTTAATTTTAACATTTTATTACAATTTGTCAATATAATAGGTAAATATTTAATTAAAATTATTATTGCTCCTCCTTCATTCGTTCAAACTGTTCCAGACTCATAGGTTTGGAATAATAATACCCTTGAGCTACCAAGCATCCGCATTCTTTTAAAAAGTTTGCCTGTTCCTCGTTTTCCACTCCCTCAGCAACCATTTTCAGCCCGATATCCCTTGACATGGAAATCGTATGATTGATGATTTTCTTTCCTCTCTCGGACTCCATAAATTCATTTAAGAAATGTCTGTCTATCTTCAACACGTCAAACGGAGTTGTCTTCAGCATGTTAAGTGAAGAATATCCGGAGCCGAAATCATCCATAAGCATTGTAAACCCGCTTTCCTTAAATGCCTTTATCACATCTGTGGTTTCTTTCGTATCTGCTGTTTCCGTAATCTCCAGCTCAAGATATTTTATCGGAATATCATATTCTTTTACAATGTTCTTCATATATTCAACAATTTTTTTGTCATTAAGATATACTCTTGATACATTTACAGATATAGGATATACCTTTTTCCCTTCCGACATCCATCTTTTTATGGTACGGCATGCCTCATTCCAGATAAATTTATCCAAATTTACTATAAGACCGTTTTCCTCAAGTATTGGAATAAATTCATTCGGTGTTGTAATTCCCTTTATCGGATGATTCCACCTTGCAAGAGCCTCGGCTCCGATAATTTTTTTAGTAGTAATCTCATACTTTGGCTGAAGATACAGAACAAATTCTTCATTTTCCAAAGCTTTCTTTAACTGCCAGTCCAAATCCTTCCTGTTCTCAATAACATCCCGCATTTCTTCATTATATACTGACACATTTTTTACGGCATTTCCCTTTATGGACTGACGTGCAATTGCCGCACCGTCTCCCAGCTTTCTCAGCTGCTTTATTCTGTTTTCCGGTCTGACGTAATTTATTCCAAATACCAGCTTGTATTCAATATCCCCATAATTGCTCAAATTAGTGTTCAGTGTATCAACAAAGCATTCAACTTCCTGCCTGTCCTTATATTTCATAACTATCATAAAAACATCTGCAGTAAGCCTTATCCATGCCATATCATTGTTACAGAAAATTGCAAGCATTTCCTTTATGTACAATAATATTTCATCGCCCACTGAAGTACCGTATTTATCATTTATCATTTTAAAACATTCTACATCAAACTGGATAAATGCAAAATTGTCATAGGGATTTGCATCCATCATCCTCCCCAGTCTTTCAGTATAGCAGCGTGGGTTCATATCAGTTGTAAACTGAGACAAAATATCATTATCCATTACCTCAGTATCGGTAAATTCCCGTCCAGTACCTGCGATTTCATCTATTTTCCCTTCTTCGTCTTTATGGAAATAAGCAGCAAATATATATATTCTGTCATATTTTTTTCCGGTAGGAATTCTTATGGTTACAGACAGACGGTCATCAAGTACACCTTCTTTTATCCCCTTCAAAATACGGTTATAATATCTTTCATATACCAGCTTGCTGTTTTTATCTGTAAGCTGCCCCGTCTTTAAAAGCACTTCCAAAGGATTATACTCTTGTGATTCCAGATTAAGCCCCTTAAGATTTCCACTGTTTACATACCATTTATTATTATTAATATCCCAATAATAATAAAGCGAGCTTCCCTTACCTGATATTATATCTGCCATTCTTGCTTTTACATTATTGTAAATCATCTTCATCACCCACTTTATAGGCATTTTAACACGTTAAACCATATTTGAACAGTGTTATTTCATATTTTGTTCATTTTTTATTCACAACTTTTTCTTTTATTCGATATTAATTGATTATTTTTAAAAAAACTCTGATTATCACTGATTTTTCACATATTATTCTTGACATTTCATGTAAAGTTATTTACCATATATTAGGATATGTGGTTTTGAAAACCATATCAGCAATTTACCATAACCACGATTGATAGATTTTAAGTACAGTTATAATTTAGGAAAGGCAGAAGTAATAAAATGAAGGATTTAATTATGACGCCTGAAGAAGGCATAGCAGGAAAATTTATTCACACTGCAAAGGATGAAGACGGACGTCTTCTCGACATCAGCTTTATAAATGATGATAAATTCAATTTCGCCTTCGATATAGTAGACGAATTAGGAAAAACCAGACCTGACAAGGTTGCCATGCTTCACATAGCAAAAGACGGTACTACCGAAAGGCGTATTACCTTCCGTGACATGATGGTATACTCCAACAAGGCAGCTAATTACTTTAAATATCTGGGAATAAATAAAGGTGACAGAGTAATGCTCGTATTAAAGAGACATTATCAGTTCTGGTTTACCATAATTGCACTTCATAAAATCGGCGCTGTTGCCATCCCTGCCACAAATCTTCTTGTGAAAAAGGATTTTGAATACAGATTTAAGGCAGGAAATGTAGATGCAATAATATGCACCTCCGATGACAAGGTTTATAATGAAGTAGACCGCGCCGTAAAATCATATGACGGACTTAAGGCAAAGATTTTAGTCGGTGGAATAAAAAAAGGCTGGTCCAGCTTTAACCGTGACATAAGATACTTTTCAGATGAATTTAAAAAGCCTGATGACTATGCATGCGGTGACGACCCTATGCTTATGTTTTTTACATCAGGTACTACTTCTTATCCTAAAATTGCATCCCACAGCCACAAATATCCTCTCGGACATTATATAACTGCCAAATACTGGCATCATGTTGACCCTGACGGAATACATTTTGCAATCAGCGATACCGGCTGGGGCAAGGCTATGTGGGGCAAGCTCTATGGTCAGTGGCTTTGTGAAGCTACCATTTTTACCTATGATTTTGATGAGTTTTATGCCAAAGAAATACTGCAGATGATTGAAAAATATCATATTACTACATTCTGTGCTCCTCCAACTGTTTACAGAGTACTTGTACACTTAAAGCTGGAAAACTATGATCTCTCTTCACTTCAGAATGTAACAACTGCAGGAGAAGCCCTGAATCCTGAAATTTATGATAAATTTTATAAGGCAACCGGACTTAAAATAATGGAAGGCTTCGGTCAGACGGAAACTACCCTTATAATAGGGAATCTTATAGGCACAGAGCCTAGAAGCGGCTCCATGGGGAAACCAAGTCCTCAATATGACATAGCCGTAATGCGCACAGACGGGACTCTCTGCGTGGACAATGAAGTAGGCGAAATCGTAGCAAAGACTTCTGAGCATATTCCAAACGGTCTCTTCCTCGGATATTATCTTGATGAAGAAAAAACGGCTTCAGTATGGCACGACGGCTATTACCACACAGGTGATACAGCATACAGAGATGAAGACGGTTACCTCTGGTATGTAGGCCGTGTTGATGATATAATAAAGTCGGCAGGCTACCGTGTGGGACCTTTTGAGATTGAAAATGAGATAATGAAGCTTCCTTATGTCCTTGAATGTGCAGTAACTTCAATTCCTGACAAGATAAGAGGTCAGGCTATAAAGGCAACCATAGTACTTACTGAAGGGACCGAGGGCACAGACGCTCTGAAAAAGGAAATCCTTCGATATTTAAGAGCAAACATAGCTTCCTATAAACGTCCTAAGGTCATCGAATTTGCAAAGGAACTGCCTAAAACTACCAGTGGAAAGGTCCGTCGTGTGGAAATAAAGGAACACGACTGGAACAAGGAAGAAAAAAATGACTGAGAAGAATAAAATAGTTGTTACGGGAATGGGAGCCGTAACTCCCATAGGTATCGGAATCGAAAAATATTGGGAAGGACTTGTAAACGGAGTACGCGGAGTAGCTCCCATAACCAGATTTGACGCTTTAGAATTACCTGTTCATTTTGCAGCTGAAGTGAAGGATTTTGAGCCAACAGACTATATGTCAAAGAAGCTTTCCAAAGAAATGGATTTATTTATGCAGTACGGTTATGCCGCATGCAGTGAAGCATTAAATGACGCAGGGCTTTCTGACGACTCATCTGACCGTGCTTCTATACCGCCTGAACGAATCGGAATAGTTGTAGGTACTGCCTTTGCAGGTGTTGCGACAATTGCTGAAACACAGGATGGATTAAGCACAGGGGAACATACAAGAATAAGTCCTCGTTTCGTACCCAAAATCTTAGGAAACATTACTGCGGCGCAACTGGCAATAGCACACGGCTTCAGAGGTCCGAGTCTCACGGTAAGCACTGCGTGTTCTTCAGGTGCAGATGCCATATCGACAGGCATAATGTTACTTTTAAACAATGAAGCAGATGTTGTCTGCTGCGTCGGAGCAGAGGCTGCCACCTGCCCTATCACTATTTCAGGGCTTGCTTCTGCCCATGCACTTTCAACCAGAAACGATTCGCCGGAAACAGCAAGCCGTCCTTTTGACAAGGAGCGTGACGGTTTTGTAATGGGAGAAGGCGGCGGAGCTATAATTATCGAAACTGAAGAACATGCCAAAAAAAGAAATGTAAAAATTCATGCTGAAATCATAGGATATGCAAACAGCACTGACGGCTATCATGTTACCTCTCCGCACCCGGAAGGAATCGGTGCCGTATTCTGCATGCAGAAATGCCTAGACAAAGCGGGAATACCTTATTCTGCTGTTGATTATATAAATGCTCACGGAACTTCTACTCCTAAGGGAGATACAATAGAAACTCATGCAATAAAGACTCTTTTTAAAGAACATGCAAAGAGCCTTATTGTGTCATCCACAAAAGGCTCTACAGGTCATATGATGGGTGCCGGCGGTGTTACCGAAACAATAGCATGTATCAAGGCAATTCAGGAAGGAATCATTCCTCCTACTTTAAATCTCACTACACCTGATGAAGAAAACGATTTAAACTACGCTCCTCAGACAGCTGTAAAACGTGAAGTAAACATTGCCATGTCAAATGCATTCGGCTTCGGCGGCCAGAATTCAAGTATTTTACTTAAGAAATACCTTGGTTGATTTAACATTTTTCATTTCCTCATTAAACTTCTTAGTCTCGGAAACTATGACACCGTTTAAGGCAAGCAGTGCAACGAGATTAGGAAGTGCCATGAGGGCATTAAATATATCAGCGGTAATCCATACTGCTGACACAGTCATAAAAGGACCGATAAATACGGCTGCTATATAAAGCCATCTGAATATTTTTACAAGAGTCATATTCTTATTTGATAAATATTCCAAACAGCGCTCGCTGTAATAATCCCAGCCTAAAATAGTTGTAAATGCAAAGAATATAAGACAGACCATAAGTAAAAATGAACTTACATGCGGGTCAAAAGGAAGCGCCTCCTGAAATGCCTTTATTGTTATATCTACTCCTTCAAGACCATATTCAGGCTTCCATGCTCCCGTAATAACAACAGTAAGTCCTGTCATGGTACAAATAATAATTGTATCAATAAAGGTTCCTGTCATACTTACAAGTCCCTGACGTGCAGGGCTCTTAGTTATGGCTGCCGCTGCTGCTATAGGTGCACTACCGAGACCTGATTCATTGGAAAATATTCCTCTTGCAACTCCGTTCTGCATTGCGGCAAACAGAGTTCCCAGAGTTCCACCCACAACAGGGCGTATACCAAAGGCACCCTGTACTATCTCAGCCAGTGCTCCCGGTATTTTTTCAGCATTAAGAATAAGAATTATAATACATATTACAACATAAAGAATCGCCATAAAAGGTACGATAAATTCTGAAACCTTTGATATTCTCTTAATTCCTCCGATAAGTACAAGACCTACCAGAAGTCCTACAACTATAGCTGTAATAACAACTGTCCATGAATATTCATTACCTAATATCTGTACTGTATTTTTATTTTCACTGTCAAAAAAGTTATTTACGGCACTTGATATTCCGTTTACCTGTGTAATTGTACCAATACCAAGAAGTCCTGCAAATACGCCAAAGAAAGCAAAGAGCTTTGCAAGCCACTTCCATTTCTTACCCATACCGTTTTCTATGTAATAAAAAGGGCCTCCGAGTGAATGTCCCGTCTCATCTATAACACGATATTTAACGGCTAGTACACCTTCTGAATATTTTGTAGCCATTCCGAAAAATGCCGCAAGTATCATCCAGAACAATGCTCCCGGACCGCCTGCCGCAATCGCGGTTGCAACACCCACTATATTTCCTGTTCCTATGGTTGCAGAAAGTGCCGTACACAGCGCACCAAAGCTTGTGATTTCTCCTTCCCCGTCTTCTTCATTCTTTACCATGAACTTTAACGCTTTCGGAAGCCTTCTTACCTGTAAACACCTGAGTCTCAAGGTTAGAAATATACCCGTTACCATAATAAGTGTAATAAGCGGTACTCCACTTATAAAGCTCTGAATAGATGACAACACATTTACCATATCTTTTTTCTCCTGTCAGTAAAATTAATAGTGTTTGTTATATATTTCATGATACGTTTCATATTATACGGTAATTCCCGTCAGGTTAATTATGACACCCGAAACAACACCAATAAAATAGAGAATACCAAGTATCATCAGGTTTTCTTTCCAGTTTCTGTTTGACCTGAAAAGCACAAGAAGTCCCACTCCTGCACCTACAAGAACTCCTGACATCATTGCTCCGAACCCCATAAGTCCGTCGATATACATCTGAGTTATTACCACAGAAGCCGCACAGTTAGGTATAAGTCCTACAATGCCTGCAACCAGTTCTCCGACTACCGGTTTATTTAAAATAAGGTTGCCTATATTATCTTCACCTATATATTCAATAATTAAATTCAATGCAAATGTAATAAGGAAGATAAATATAGTTATTTTAAGCGTATGCATAAGTGCCGATATAAAAATTCCGTTTTCACAGTTGCAATGTTCTCTCTCGCATATATCATGTATATGGTCATGTTCATCTACTTCATGTGATTTTTTTCTTCTGACTATCATATCGATTATTAATCCTGCGACAATTCCTATTCCTACCTTGAGAGCCAGTATTTTTAATATGCCCTCTACCGGCATTTTAGCTGAAATAAGAATCGGCAACATTTCATCCGAAGTTGATAAAAATATTGCCATAAGAGTTCCCATAGTGATAAGTCTTCCGGCATAAAGATTTGAAGCTGCAGCAGAAAAACCACACTGTGGTACAATTCCCACGACACTTCCTATAACAGGGCCAAACTTACCGGCTTTTTCCATTGCAATACGTGTTTTACTGCCGGTTTTATGCTCAATAAACTCCATCACAAGATACGTAACGAAAAGAAAAGGTATAAGTTTCAATGTATCAGTCACGGCATGATGAAGTGCGTGTTCAAGTATCTCCATAAATTCCTCCGTTTTCTATTACAAACATTTACAGCCACGTTTCATAATATAATATGAAAAGCAATTTAGTCAAGATTTTCAAGAAAATTAATCACTATAAACCCCTATTTATAATTATAATCAATATACTTAATGGCAAAATCACGTTTGAGAGTAAGAAATTCCTCCAACTGTTTAAGTATATAAAATAATACCGCTCTTGCTTCAAATTCCTCTCTTGTCTTAGGAAGTTCTTCCTTTTTCATATACTCAAATACTTCGTTCAGGCTTAACAGAAGTTCTTCAACATTGTTATCCTTATGATACTCAGATACTATACGGGAAATAAATTCTGATACTTTAACAGCCTGGTCAGGAAGAAAACTGACCATGATTATGCTGTTATATATATTTTCAAGAACTGCAGTCTGCTGTTCCCTCATTTCAACATAGTCTATTTCATATTCAGAATTGTTATAAAGAGAATTGTTCCAGTTATCCATTGCACATACTCTTGCATTTTCCAATTTTTCTCTTAAACCGGGAAAACAATCACTGTTATATCCGCTTTTATCGGCAGTAACAAGCTTTTCCGACATACGATTCATTATCCTCTTAATCTCATTATCGACTTCATCAGCAAGAGCAGCAAATTTATCTCCTTTTCTTTTTAGCAGAACATTTGCTATTATTCCAAATAAAATGCCTATCGCAAAAAGTTTTATTTCATTGCACAGCCAGAAAAAATTCATGGACTCAGCCGACCAGAAATGTGTTATTAAAACAGAATCCATCGCTATTGCCTCAGGCCATTTAAAATACAGACAGATAAAAGAAAATATTAAAATATAAATACTGAAAGCCCCTATATTATAACCCAAAATATGGAAACAGACATAAGCTATAATGAGCGCACAGACAAAAGCCATGCCTCTGTTTGCCGCAGTTTTTAATGTTTCTTTTTTTGTATTTTGTATGCTGAGTATTGTAATTATTCCTGCCGATGCAGGATATTCAAGCCCTAAAAGCATTGCTGCTATAATTGCAACGGCAGATGCTATGGTAAGTTTTATAACTTTATTTATAATTTCTTTAATTCTTTTTTCTTTTTTCATATATATAAATATTTTCCTTATAACCCTGACCGAAAAGTGATTACGGTATTCAAAAAACTATGTCGGCATGATATAATGTACGCGAACACAATGAGCCAAGCGGCTGCGAAGCAGACATTTGGCGAATGTGCGCGAATCATGATGAAGCGGAGCGAAATCATGATATAATTTGCATAGCGCATAACTTTTAATTGCGTGCCCAATAATATACAAAAGAAATAACAAGGAGGTTTTTAATATGGTAGTACAAGTAAATTCATCTAACTTTGAACAAGAGGTTTTAAAATCAGACATTCCTGTACTCGTTGATTTTTTTGCAACTTGGTGTGGTCCCTGCAAGATGCAGTCTCCTATTATAGACCAGTTTGCCAAAAGTACTGCTTCATGTAAGGTATGCAAACTCGATACTGACGAAGCAACCGAAATTGCACTAAAATTCAGAGTGTCCTCAATACCTACCATCATACTTTTTAACAAAGGAGAAGTTGTGGACAGGGCTGTCGGACTTCAATCTCTGGCAGAATTAAATGCAATGCTTAGTAAATTACAGTAAGAAATTCAGCAAAGTAAGTAAAATTGCAAATAATCAGGCATGTGCTTTATTATTTGCAATTTTTTTCACAACAATTCCTGAAATAACCCCCAGGATTGCCCCTATAACAAATCCTGCTACCACATCACTTGGATAATGCACGGCAAAATAGATTCTGGAAAATCCGATAAGTGCCGCAAGGATAATTAATCCTATACCAAGCTTTCTTGGAATAAACGGATACATTCCACATGCTGCTGCAAATGAACTTGATGTATGTCCCGAAGGAAATGAATAATCCGTCGGAAGTGCTATTAATATTTCCAGATTATCCCAAATCTCATATGGTCTTATTCTTGCAATGGCATTTTTTAAAATCAGGTTTACGACAATAAGTGACAGTATAAGCGCTATTGCTCCTGCCACTCCTGCCTTCCTGTATTTTTTTGTCACTAAAAATACAGCAGTAAGTATTATCCAGAAAATACCGGAATTTCCCAAGGTGGTAATAAACTTAAACACCGGGGTGAGAATGGGATTTCTTACATATTCCTGTATAAATAAAAGTATATTTTCATCAATCTCATATATTAATTCCATGTTTATGTCCGTAAATTATTCTTCAGATACTTTTTCGTCATTATCCTTTTCTGATTTTAATTCTACATTTTTATCAGGTTTTGCAACAGCAAAAATTATAATTCCAATTATAAATATAAATATTGATATAAACTGTGAGGTAGAAAGTATTCCTATTTCCCCTCTGTAATCATTTCTCAAAAATTCTATAAAAAATCTTCCCACGCTGTAGAGTATAAAATAAAGAGCTCCTACCCTGCCCGGATTCCTGTCCTTTCTCGCATAACATATCAGAATTGCAGCCATAACAAAACACGCCGCACTTGATATAAGCTGGGTAGGTATAAGCTTTACTCCGTTTGGTGCAAAATTTGAATCATGAAATACTATTCCAAAAGGAGAATCCGTTTCTCTTCCGTAACAGCAGCCTGCAAGAAAACATCCAATTCTTCCAAAGCCCTGAGCTATTGCAACCGACGGAAGCACTACGTCAAAGTAACGCCAGAAATGAAGCTTTCTTATAATACAATACAAAAGACATCCGAGTATGCCCCCGATTATTCCTCCGTATACAACAAATCCGTGTCCCGACAAAACCTCAATCGGGTCTTTTATAAATGACTTCCACTCCACTATACAGTACAAAAGCTTTGCTCCCAAAAAACCCGATATGAGTGCTACAAATGTCAGGTTAAAGATTTCGTCATCACTGAGCCCTTTTTTTACCGCGCGTTTTTCTCCTACAATAAGGGCTACTATAACTCCTATGGCTATCATAAGTCCATAACCGTGAACAGTAAACGAACCTATGGAAAATAAATCATTATACATCGTCACTTATCCTTTCAAATTTAAAAACGCCGTCTCAAGACGGAAATCATAAGTTATTATAAATTAATATCCAACTCTACCGGACAGTGGTCAGAGCCCATTATTTCCGTATGAATCTTTGCATCCTCAATTTTTTCTTTAACTGAATCCGATACCAGAAAGTAATCAATGCGCCACCCTGCGTTTTTCTCTCTTGCTTTAAACCTGTAAGACCACCATGAATAAATACCCTCTGCACCAGGATATTTATATCTGAAAGAGTCAGTAAATCCTGAATCAAGAAGCTCTGTCATCTTACCTCTTTCCTCGTCGGTAAAACCTGCATTACGCCTGTTTGTCTTTGGATTTTTCAAATCTATTTCCTTATGTGCCACATTCATGTCGCCGCATATTATAACCGGTTTAATCTTGTTTAATTCACATACATAATCCCTGAAATCATCTTCCCAGTTCATTCTGTACGGAAGCCTTGCCAGTTCATTCTGTGAATTCGGAACATATACATTAACAAAGAAATAATCTTCAAATTCAAGTGTTATAAGTCTGCCCTCATGGTCATGAATGTCTATTCCCATTCCGTAATCCACTGATATCGGCTTTATTTTAGTAAATATGGCAGTTCCCGAATATCCTTTACGCTCAGCATAATTCCAGTACTGGTGATAGCCGGGTGTCTCAATATCAAGCTGTCCTTCCTGCATCTTTGATTCCTGTATACAAAAAACATCTGCATCAAGGCTGTTAAATATGTCCATAAAGCCCTTGCCCATGCACGCTCTTATTCCGTTTACATTCCAAGAAACGAATTTCATTAATTTTCCTCCTAAAATATATCAATTTCTGCATATTTGTTTTTCAGTATAGCACTTTTTTCTTATGACTGCAATGTAAAGAAAAAGAGCCGCCACTACTAAAAGTAGTGACGGCGCCTTTATCTATAGGTATATAGCATAAAGCTTTAAGACCCTCTTATTTCTTAGAATTTGCCAGCCTCTGCTGCTTCCTGTACGGAAACTGCAACAGCAACTGTAGCACCAACCATAGGGTTGTTACCCATTCCGATAAGTCCCATCATTTCTACGTGTGCAGGAACTGATGAAGAGCCTGCGAACTGAGCGTCAGAATGCATACGTCCAAGTGTATCAGTCATACCATATGAAGCAGGACCTGCTGCCATGTTATCAGGATGAAGTGTACGTCCTGTACCACCGCCTGATGCAACTGAGAAATACTTCTTACCCTGCTCGATACATTCTTTCTTGTATGTACCTGCAACCGGATGCTGGAAACGTGTAGGGTTTGTTGAGTTACCTGTAATAGAAACGTCAACACCTTCCTTGTGCATGATAGCAACACCTTCGCAAACATCATTTGCACCGTAGCAGTTAACCTTAGCACGAAGTCCCTCTGAATATGACTTACGGAATACTTCTTCTACTGTGTTTGTATATGGGTCATACTTTGTCTCAACAAATGTAAAACCGTTAATTCTTGAGATTATCTGTGCAGCGTCCTTTCCAAGTCCGTTAAGAATAACTCTAAGAGGCTTCTGACGAACTCTGTTAGCCTTCTCTGCGATACCGATAGCACCTTCTGCTGCTGCAAATGACTCATGTCCTGCTAAGAAGCAGAAGCACTCTGTCTCTTCCTCAAGAAGCATCTTTCCAAGGTTACCATGTCCAAGACCAACCTTACGTGTATCTGCAACTGAGCCCGGAATACAGAATGCCTGTAAACCTTCACCAATTGCTGCCGCTGCGTCTGCTGCTCTCTTACAACCCTTCTTTATAGCGATTGCAGCACCTACTGTATAAGCCCAGCATGCATTTTCAAAGCATATAGGCTGAATTTTCTTAACCTGCTCATATACGTTGAGTCCGGCATCTTTTGTGATTTTTTCCGCTTCCTCAATAGATGAAATACCGTAGGAAGCCAATACGCCGTTTATTTTATCAATTCTTCTTTCATATGATTCAAATAAAGCCATTTTCGTTACCTCCTATGTTATTTAGTGATTTCCTTATCAGTTCTTGGGTCAATAATCTTTACTGCATCATCAACTCTTCCGTACTGTCCGCAAGATTTCTCATATGCAGTTGCAGGGTCGTCACCCTTCTTGATGAAGTCTGTCATCTTTCCAAGGTTTACAAACTGATATCCGATAATAAGATTATCTTCGTCAAGTGCAATACCGGTTACATAACCTTCTGCCATCTCTAAATAACGAGGTCCCTTCTTAAGTGTACCATACATAGTACCTACCTGTGAACGAAGACCCTTTCCTAAATCCTCAAGTCCTGCACCAACAGGAAGACCATCCTCAGAAAATGCGCTCTGTGAACGTCCGTAAACTATCTGAAGGAAAAGCTCTCTCATTGCAGTGTTAATAGCGTCACAAACAAGGTCAGTATTGAGTGCTTCCATCACTGTAAGTCCAGGGAGAATCTCAGCTGCCATAGCTGCTGAATGTGTCATACCTGAACATCCTATTGTTTCTACTAATGCTTCCTGAATTATTCCTTCCTTAACATTTAAGGTAAGCTTACAAGCACCCTGCTGAGGTGCACACCAGCCAACACCGTGTGTAAGTCCCGAAATGTCCTTTACTTCCTTTGCCTGTACCCATTTTGCTTCCTCAGGAATAGGCGCACAGCCATGATGCACACCCTGTCCTACCGGGCACATGTTTTCAACTTCCTGTGAATAAATCATGATTTAACTCCTTTCAGCATATGTAATTCTCTTCACCAATCCGAAGGATTGATGAACTTCTCATGCACCATCACACAAAGTGTGATTTTATTGTGCATGATACCTCTCTTCACCAATCCGAAGGATTGATGAACTTCTCATGCACCATCACACGAAGTGTGATTTTATTGTGCATGATACCTTTTCTTAACCAATCCAAAGGACTGATGAAGAAAGTTATATCATACATAAAAAGTCGAAGATTTACATATGATATCCTTTTTCCATTTTCTCACAATCAGGCAAAATAGTCTATACCTTTTTTCAAAAAATGGTTTCTGTTTATAATTTATCGCTGTTTTATATGCTTAAAGCGCCACTTCTCCATTTTCACCCGTTCTTATTCTTACCGCATCATAAACATCATAAATAAATATTTTACCTGCTCCTACATTTCCCGAATTTAATGTATGTGTTATTTCATTAATAAGATTTTCCGCAACATCATCAGACACTACAGTTTCAACTTTAATTTTAGGAAGCAGATTTACTACATATTCACTTCCCCTGTATGTAGTCTTATATCCCTTTTGATTTCCATACCCCATAATATTTGTTATCATGGCACCCTTAGCACCATTATCATCCAAAATTTTTTTCAAAGTTTCAAGCTTCTCTGATTTAACAACAATTTCTAATTTCTTCATTAAAAAGCACTCCTCCGTCAAGACTGATAAGTTAGTTACAGCAGTATGTTACCATATTTAATTTAGTAAATCAACAATTCAATTTAATAAAATAAAGATTTTTCGAAAAATAATAATATAAATTAAGTCCATTTTTCCATAAATCTGTAATAGCTTTTTATATCATGTTTTGATATAATTTATTTGTAATTACATTTTAACTAAAGAATGAAAAGAAAGGATAATGATAAATCATGTCAGACACTATAGATAAAGACAACAAGGAAAAAGATGATGACGAATACGAAAAATACTGTTATCTCTGCCGCAGACCCGAATCCATAGCCGGGAAGCTGGTAAGTCTTCCAAACAATATACATATCTGCAGTGACTGTATGCAGAAGACATTCGATTCACTGAACGGCAAAAATATGCAGTTTTTAGATTTAGGCAGTATTCCAAATCTTAATAATCTCTATCAGTTTATGCCTCAGGATGATATTCCTGAATCACAAAAGGTGAAAAAGAAGAAAGCTAAAAAGGAGGAAAAGGAAAAAACAGAAGAGCTTTCTCTTAAAAACATACCTGCTCCTCACAAAATAAAAGCCATGCTTGATGAATATGTGGTAGGACAGGATTATGCAAAGAAGGTAATATCTGTAGCCGTATATAATCATTATAAACGTGTACTCACTGATACAATGGATGATATTGAAATAGAAAAGTCCAATATGCTTATGATAGGACCTACAGGATGCGGTAAAACCTATCTGGTTAAAACCATTGCAAAACTTCTGAACGTACCTCTTGCTATTACAGATGCCACATCTCTTACCGAAGCCGGATACATAGGTGACGATGTAGAAAGCATACTTTCCAAGCTCCTCGCCGTTGCGGGTAACGACGTAGAGGAAGCAGAACGCGGCATTGTATTTATAGACGAAATAGATAAGCTGGCAAAGAAAAAAGAAACACACAGCAGAGACGTAAGCGGTGAAGCCGTTCAGCAGGGACTTCTTAAAATCCTTGAGGGTGCAGACGTAGAGATACCTGTCGGCTCAGGCAGTAAAAATGCCATGACACCTCTTACCACTATCAATACAAGAAATATACTTTTCATATGTGGTGGAGCTTTTCCTGATTTGGAAGAAATCATTAAGCAGAGACTTACAAAACAGTCTTCAATCGGATTTGGTGCAGACCTCTACGATAAGTTTGATGATAATCCTAATATACTTAAGGAGGTTACCAATGACGACTTAAGAGACTTTGGTATGATTCCCGAATTTATAGGTCGTCTTCCGGTAGTATTTACGCTGGATTCTCTTGATAAGGATATGTATATTAAGATTCTTAAAGAGCCGAAAAATGCTATTTTAAAACAGTATAAAAAACTGCTTGCATTAGATGAGGTAGATTTGGAATTTGATGATTCTGCTTATGAAGCCATTGCCGAGCAGGCAATGAAAAAAAAGACCGGTGCCCGTGCTTTAAGAGCAATAATAGAAAAATTCATGCTGGATATCATGTATCAGATTCCAAGAGACGATAACATAGGCAGGGTAATAATTACAGGTGACTATGTCAGAGGAACAGGAGCCCCTATTATAGAAATGCGCGGAGTATAAAAAATTTCATCCTAAAAACCTGCTACAAAAAAGGTACTGCCAAAATCAAATTTGGTAGTACCTTTTTTATGTCTATGTATTTCTTATAAATCAAATGAGCCCTGCTCACCGTCAGCAGTAAAGTAAACCTTACCATTTTCAGGCTGATAGTAAACGTTAATTTCCTTAACTGTCTTCTTTCCGCTTACTTCAATAGCCTTAGCAACGATATCAGCTGTGCTTATCTGACCGCCTGCATATTCGATAACAACTGCTGTCTTTGGCTCTGCTGCCTTCTTAGGAGCTGCCTTCTTTGCTGGTGCTTTCTTTGCAGGTGCCTTCTTAACTTCTTCCTTAACTTCAGCCTTAGCTGCTGCTTTCTTAGGAGCTGCCTTTGTTTCAGCCTTCTTAGCTTCTGCCTTTGGAGCCTCTGCCTTTGGTGTCTCAGCCTTAACTGCTGCTTCTACTTTTGCCTCAAGATCCTTTGGTGTTGCCTTTTTAACTGCCATAATCAATTCTCCTTTATAATAGATATCATTTATTTTTATGTGATGTCAAATAATGTTATGCCCTTCTTAATTACACATAAATTTTAACCTCAAATGTTTGTTTTTGCAATGTCTGAGAGTGATTTTCTCCGTTATTACCTATGGTTTCTTTATTTTTTCTTTTTTTCGCAACAAATTGAACAAAAAAAACGGGCATATCAGACCGTCTGATACGCCCGTTTTTTAATTTATATTAACCAAAATATCTCTTGAGAAGTCCCTCAAATGCTTTTCCGTGACGAGCCTCATCTCTTGCCATCTCATGAACAGTATCATGAATTGCATCAAGATTTGCAGCCTTAGCTCTCTTAGCAAGGTCTGTCTTTCCTGCCGTAGCACCGTTTTCTGCCGCTACTCTCATCTCAAGATTCTTCTTTGTACTGTTAGTAACTACTTCTCCAAGGAGTTCAGCAAACTTAGCTGCATGCTCAGCCTCTTCGTAAGCAGCCTTCTCGTAGTACATTCCAACCTCCGGATATCCTTCACGATAAGCAACTCTTGCCATTGCAAGATACATTCCTACCTCAGAACATTCCCCGTTAAAATTATCTCTTAAATCAGAAATGATGTCCTCGCTTACTCCCTGAGCAACTCCTACAACATGCTCAGCCGCCCAAACCATTTCACCTTCCTGCTTCTTGAACTTAGATGCAGGTGCACCGCATACAGGGCACTTCTCAGGTGCAGCGTCTCCTTCATAAACATAACCACAAACTTCACATACAAATTTCATAGTTTTTTCTCCTTCCTAAATTTTTTAATTGCAATAATATCAATCAAAAGATTGAATTTTACGCATTATTTAACTTGTCCTATATATGTATAATCCAAATCAATAATGATAATCATTACTGATATTGTAAATATAGCAAAATTACCATACTTTGTCAATAGGAATTTGCATTTTCTCCTCTGGTCATTATATTTACTATCTCATTTAAATGCATTCCGTTAGAGCCCTTAATCAGTACAATATCATCTTTTTTTAATGTAGCCATAAGATATATTGCGGCCTCTTCATTGTCCTTAAATCTGTATGATTTTATATCTTTTCCATGCTCCTTTACTGCTCTTTCCATTTCAGAAGTAAGCTCTCCCAGAACAATCAGTTCTTTTATATCCTTATCGGCAAGGTAAAGTCCTATATCATAATGATATTTTTCACTGTTTTCCCCCAGCTCAAACATATCTCCGAGCACTGCCACTCTGCTGCCCTTACATTCCATTCCACAGAGCACATCTATGCTTGCCTTTACGGAATCAGGACTTGCATTATATGTGTCATCTATGATTGTATATTTATCTGCTACCCTTATAATACGCTGGCGCATGCCGTTAAAGGTCTTATATCCCTCAGCCGCTTTATTAATATCAAGCCCCAAATATTCAGTAATAGCCATACCGGCAAGAGAGTTTTCGACATTATGCATTCCAACAGAATTCAAATAAACCCTTATTCTGTTATCACCATGAACATAATCATAGCTTGTCATAAAATTTTCTTCTTCCCTGATGTTTTCAGCCCTGAAATCGCACCAGTCAGAAGTTCCGTAGAAAAATGTTTTTACTCCTGTCCTTCCCTTCATTTCTGCCAGAAGCTCATCATCACCATTAAGAAAAAGCACTCCGTTTTCATCCATACGGCTTGCAATTTTCAGCTTTTCTTTCATTATGTTTTCCTTGGTTTTTAAAAACTCAATATGTGCAACTCCGATTGTTGTAACTACAGCTATATCAGGCCTTACAAGCTCTGAAAGTACATCCATATGTCCTTCCTCGCTTATCCCGAGCTCAAGAACTGCAATATCAGATTTTTCAGTCATTCTTGACAAAGTAATCGGAACACCTATTTGAGAATTTAAGTTTCCTTCCGTATGATATACATCAAGTACGGTATCCAGAGCTGCTGTAATCATTTGACGTGTGGTAGTTTTTCCTACACTCCCCGTAACCGCAATGACAGGCTTTTTATATCTGTCCCGCACATATTTTCCGATACTCTGAAGGGCCTTAAATGTATCAGATACATAAATATAAGGTTTATCTGATATGACACATTCAGTATGCCTCGATGTAAGGGTAGCCGCCGCAGTTTTAAGTGCGTCCTCTATAAATTTATGTCCGTCAACATTTTTTCCCTGTATAGGTACAAACAAATCTCCCGGTTTTACCTCTTTGGAATTAATCCATACATCGGTAACCACAGTGTTCTCATCTCCACAAAGCAAAACACCGCCGGTAGCCTCTATAATATTTTTTACGGTCATATTCTCCACTGTATTACTCCTCATAACTTTCTTCAATCATTATGCCGCATTCATTACTTATAAACAATTTTATCAGCGATATCCTCTGCTGTTTCTTTATCAATAAGAAGTTCTATAAGCTTCAATGCAAAATCAATGGCAGTTCCGACTCCCCTGCTTGTGATGAAATTATCTGAAACCTGAACTTTTTCCTCACCCCAGAGCACTTTATCCAGACCTTTTTCACATCCCGGATAACATACTGCCTTTTTGCCGTTTAAAAGTCCCATTTCTGCATAAACTGTAGGTGCCGCACAAATAGCCGCAAGATATCTGCCGGAAGAATTGTATTTCTTTATCATTTCAGCAAGCGGTGCGCATGCCTTAAGATTAGGTGTGCCCGGAATACCTCCCGGCAAAACAATCATATCCGCATCTTCCGTAATATCTTCAATCATCATATCAGCCTTTACAATTATATTATGCGAGCCGGAAACTTCAAGTTCCTTCATTACAGATATCATTTTTAAATCTATTCCCGCACGCCTTAAAAGGTCTGTTACGGTAAGCGCCTCTACCTCTTCAAAACCATTTGCAAGAAATATATATACCTTTTTCATGTAATCACCCTTTCCTTAAATTCTGTCTTTCAAATCTTCACCAATCCGAAGGATTGATGAACTTCTCATGCACCATCACACGGAGTGTGATTTTATTGTACATGATACCTTATAAATTTACTGGTAAAATTTTTCATATAGTATATAATACATTATAATGAACTGCATTGCAAACATCTATTGATAACTAATAATATTACAAGGTGGTAAAAGGATATGGAAATTGAAAGGAAATTTTTGCTTAAAAAAATCCCTGATCAGCTTGATGCATATGACAGGCATGAGCTTGAACAGGGATATATTTCGACTTCTCCTGTAATAAGGATTAGAAGAAAGGATGATAATTTTATTTTGACAGTTAAGTCTGTCGGTCTTCTTTCACATGAAGAGTTTGAACTTCCATTAAACAGCGATGAATATGCAACGCTTTTAAAAAAGGTATCGGGTAATGTGATTACTAAAACCAGATATATAATTCCCGCCGAAAATGATTTAATAATTGAACTTGATGTATTTCATGGCATATTCGAGGGTTTTGTCATGGCAGAGGTGGAATTTCCGAGTGAAGAAGAAGCAAAGCGATACAATCCTCCTTCATACTTTGGAAAAGAAGTCACCTATGACCCTGCATTTTATAATGCTTCGCTAAGTGAAATGTCACATCAATCCGTCATTTCCTTTATCCTTAATGTGACTCATAACTCCGATTGATATATACCGCATGGTAATAAATATTCCAATAATACTCATAATGAATGAAGGAATAATTGTTCCAAGCGCAGTATTAATATTCACCAGAAGTATTCCCAGAGTCTGTGCATAGAAGCATATCATGAAAATCCTTCCATAGCTTAAGCCTAAATTATATGCTCTGTTTACAGGCGTTACTAATATAGAATACACTATGGAAAGGAATGCATATTTTACAAAATATGCTAAAAAGCAGAAAATACACCCTAAAAATATAATAAGATATATTACAGGAATCATATCAATCAGGGTTTGATTTGAAAATCCATTTGGAATAAGCTCTGATACGCGTCCTGACGCAAGTACAACTCCGTTGTCACCATCTACAAATACATACCTTACTGTGTTTTTTCCAATCAGAATATAATAAGTCTCATCCTGAAGTTCACTGTACGAAACTGTGTCAGCATCATTATCTATATAAAAATGAATTACGCCCAACCCTAAATCAATTTTACTTTCGGTACTCAGGGTTTCATTCTGAACGCTTATGGAAGGCATATTTGTAAAAAGCCTCTTCCAGCCTCCAAAACCTATAATTGTTGCCGCTGTAGGTATGATATTCAGCATCATCGTCACAAGGAGCATAAGAACAATTATAAATTTTACGGATTTACCCGTTCTTATTCCTGACATTTCCAGATATTTACTTGGTTTAGTTATAGAATATGCGAGCTGTTCCCATATTCTTATTTTTGTTTCTTCCATATTGATTATGCCTCCGGCATTAAATTATTTCAAAATGCTTCATCGCCTTATATATTCCGTCATTTATAACAGAATCCGTAACATAAGAAGCAATCTTTCTTATATCGTCACTGCATTCCTTCATGGCTATACTGTTTTTCACATACTCAAACATCTGTATGTCATTATTACTGTCACCGAAAACATATGCATTTTCAGGCTTTATATTAAAGAAATCCAGTAAATATTTTATTCCGGTAGCCTTGGAAAATCCATTTGGTACCATTTCCAGAAAGCTTCCCTCTCTTTGTATACACTGATAATAATCTTTGGCATATTCTTTGAACGCATAAAGATTACTTCTTTCATCATACCATACTACAAATTTATCAAAAAGAAAAGCCTCTGATAAAATATTATCTACCATATTTCTTTTCATGTTTCTGAAATAATCAAGTATTTCCTTCTGGCCTCTCTCTTCCTGCTCTGAATCATAGCATGTTGCATCTGTATGCTCATATATTGCATACATATTATATTCCCGGCATTTATATGCCGTTTCCCTGCAAAGCTTCTGACTCAGGGTGTTATGAAACAAGACATTGTCTCCATAAGTAATATATGTTCCGCATCCGCACACAAAACCGTCAAAGCCCGCATCTTTGATAAAATCCTCAATGTTGCACATTACCCTGCCGCTGTTTATATAAACCAGATGACCATTTTCTCTGGCAAGCCTGATTGCCTCTTTTGTGCTTTCAGGAAGAATTCTTTTTGAATCATTTGTTATAAGTGTCCCGTCTATGTCAAAAAATAATATTTTTCTTTTGTCATCGGTCATGTGTTTACTCTCCTTAAGAATTTTATATATGACAGACAGATTTTATTATAACTGCTTCATAAGGTTTACCATTTCGATTGCACCTAAAGCACAGTCGTAGCCCTTGTTTCCTGCCTTTGTTCCTGCTCTTTCTATTGCCTGCTCGATGTTTTCAGTAGTAACCACACCGAACATTACAGGTATTCCGCTCTGAAGTGATACCTGCGCAATTCCTTTTGAAACCTCATTACATACATAATCATAATGGCTTGTAGCCCCTCTTATTACAGCGCCAAGACAAATAACTGCATCATACTTTCCTGACTCAGCCATTTTTTTTGCCACAACAGGTATCTCAAATGCACCCGGCACCCATGCAAGAGTTACATCCTCCTCTTTTACATCATGGCGGAGAAGTCCGTCCATGGCACCGCTTACAAGCTTTGATACTATAAACTCATTAAAACGTGCTGCCACAATTCCTATCTTAATTCCTTCTGCTACTATCTTTCCTTCTATTTTATTCATTATATTTTCCTCCGTTTTATATTTTTATATGATTAATCTGTGTGATTAATTAATACCACATATTTTATAAATCAAGCATATGTCCCATTTTTTCTTTTTTGGTTTTAAGATAAAACAGGTCATAGGCACTCGGCTCAATCTGGATAGGTACTCTTTCCACAATTTCCAGATTAAAGCCCTGCAATCCGTATACCTTGAGCGGATTATTTGTAAGAAGCCTCAGCTTCCTTACACCAAGGTCAACAAGTATCTGTGTACCTATTGTATAATCTCTTGCATCCTCCGGGAAGCCCAGCTTTAAATTTGCTTCCACAGTGTCAAGTCCCTGGTCCTGAAGTGCATATGCCTTAATTTTATTAATAAGACCTATTCCTCTTCCTTCCTGTCTCATATAAAGGAGAACACCTCTTCCCTCTTTGGCAATCATCTTCATTGCCGCATCATACTGCTGTCCGCAGTCACATCTTGCAGAGCCTAAAGCATCACCTGTCAGGCACTCGGAATGAACTCTGCAGAGTACCGGCTCACCGTCTGTTATATCACCCATTACAAGTGCCACATGGTGTTCCCCGTTTAACTTGTTTATATATCCGTAAATGGTAAACTCACCGTATCTGGTAGGCATCTTTGCCTTAGCCACACACTCTACAAATACTTCATGTTCCTTTCTGTATTGAACAAGTTTTTCAATGGTTGTTATTTTCAGATTATGAGTTTTTGCAAATTCCACCAGGTCATCAAGCCTTGCCATAGTGCCGTCATCCTTCATAATCTCACAGCAGAGCCCTACTTCTTTAAGTCCTGCTATTTTCATCAAATCCACAGTTGCCTCTGTGTGTCCCTGCCTTTCTATAACGCCTCCCGGTCTTGCCTCAAGTGGAAACATATGTCCCGGTCTTCTGAAATCTTCAGGCCTTGCATCATCAGATACAAACTTTCTTGCTGTTATTCCTCTTTCTTCCGCTGAAATTCCCGTAGTCGTACTTACATGGTCCACGGAAACAGAAAATGCAGTACAGTGGTTATCTGTGTTAGTTATGCACATCTGCGGAAGGTGAAGCTTATCCGTATATTCCGGCGCCATAGGCATACATATAAGACCTCTTGCATATTTTGCCATGAAATTTACGTTTTCAGTGGTCGCAAATTCAGCGGCGCAAATAACATCTCCTTCATTTTCTCTGTTTTCATCATCAAGGATTACCACACATTTACCCTGTTTTAAATCCTCTGCCACAGATTCTATCGAATCAAAATTGTACATTATACTACCTCCTTTAGTTTACATAAATCCGTTTTCTGAAAGAAAGCTGATATCTATTCCGGCACTGCCGTTTTTTTCATTATTTTCACTTCCTGCGTCGTTTACATTTCCGAATTTTAACAGCTTGTCTACATATTTACCTATAATGTCATTTTCCAGATTAACCACATCACCCGGCTTCTTTTTTAACAGCGTTGTTTCCTCCGACGTATGAGGTATAACGGAAACTTTAAAGCATGTATCATCCACATAAGCCACTGTAAGACTTATACCGTCAATAGCTATTGAGCCCTTTTCAACAATATATTTTAAAATATTATTCCCGGCAGATACAGTAATCCATACTGCATTGTCTTCGCGCTCCATTTTTTTAATAGTTCCTGTTCCGTCAATATGGCCTGAAACTATATGTCCTCCAAACCTTCCGTCTGCCGACATGGCTCTTTCAAGATTAACCTGACTTCCCTTTCCGAGAACGCCGAGAGAGCTTCTCCTAAGTGTCTCTGCCATGATATCTGCCGTAAACCCATGCTGCGTAAGTTTTGTGACCGTGAGACAGACTCCGTTTACCGCTATGCTGTCTCCTACTTTTGTATTCTGCGTGACGATATCCGCATTTATCGAAATAACGGCAGATTTGCTTCCCTTATTTATGCTCTCTATAATTCCTGTTTCCTCTATAATTCCTGTAAACAATCTGTCACCTGCTTTCAATCTTTGATATATCTTATATAAATGTCTTCATCAATAAGCTCTGTTTCCACAGGCTTAAAGTGATACGCCAAATCAGGAGTTTCCCTGCCAATTCCCTCAACGGGGCTTTTGGCCTTATCACCGCCCAGAATTTTGGGTGCCATAAATACTCTGACTTCATTTACAAGACCGTTATCCAGCATACTGTAATTAAGTGTGCCACCACCCTCCAGAAGTATTCCGTCAATGCTGTATTCTCCTAATTTCTGCATAAGAATTCTTAAATCTATGTCCGGCTTTTCTTTATCGGATGCATTTTCTTCCGGTGGAAGAGCTATGATTTTTACTCCTGCTTCCTCAAGGCATTTAACCTTATTTTTTTCTGATTTTACTATGTCAGAAAGCGCCGCCACATAAGTCGGAACTTCTAAGGCTGTCTTGACAATATTTGAATCAGTTGGAATCCTGAGCCTGCTGTCGCAGATTATTCTCACCGGATTTCTTCCGTCCTCTATTCTGCATGTAAGACTTGGGTTGTCAGCAAGTACAGTTCCTATTCCAACCATAATGCCCTTCAGATAATTTCTGAGTTCCTGTACTCTTTCCCTTGAGCTTTCATTTGTTATCCACTTACTTTTTCCTGTATATGCTGCTATTTTCCCATCCATTGTCATTCCGTATTTCATTACTACATAAGGAGTCTTTTTTGAAATATAGTGAAAGAATACCGGATTCAGCCTGTCACATTCTTCCTTCATTACATGAGTTTCAACCTCTACTCCATGGTTTCTGAGATACTCATATCCTTTTCCGTTAACCAGGCCGTTTGGATCATCGGAGCCTACATATATTTTTTTTATTTTATTTTCCACTATTGCTTCAGTACATGGAGGCTGTTTTCCATGATGACAGCAGGGCTCAAGAGTCACATACATTTCTGCTCCTTCTGCACTTTCCGAAAGAGAGGCAAATGCTTCTCTTTCGGCATGAAGCCCTCCATATGCCTTATGATAACCCTGTCCTATTATTTTACCATCTTTTACTATTACGGCTCCTACAAGAGGATTGGGATTCACTTTCCCTATACCCTTTTTTGCAAGCTCTATTGCAAGCTCCATATATTTTCTGTCAAAAGCCATATAAATCACCTCTCACAAAAAAAGACCCTGAAAAAATTTTTCAGGGTCTTAAATAATCAGATTTAACAAATAAAAACAGCTAAATCGGCATATCTTCTCTCATCCAGACTTTACTGTCGGCTTTGGATTCACACCAAATCATGCCTTTCGGCTCGCGGGCTTATGCATATGCACTCACCGCCGGTAGGGACTTGCACCCTGCCCTGAAGATTTCGTACTAAGGAGTATTATATTTAATTAATTTTATTCGTCTTCAGAAGATTTTCCGATAGAAAGGAATCCGCCCTCATTCGCTTTAAGCAGGAATGCAAGACCGATATTTCTTCTGGAATTTTCTGCTGCGATATATATCTCACCTGTCTCAAACAGAGATTTTGCAATCTCAGTAACCTTATCCTTAAACATAAGCATTTCTCTTCTGTCCCTTGAACTCAGTTTGAACAGATACTGGTTTTTTGAGCTTATTAAAAGTATACTGTAAGAATGTATGTTATTCTTGGTTTCTCTCATTCCTGAGCCTATCATTCTTGAGTTTGCAATTATAATCTCAGCATTTTCATCAGGCAGATACTCTGACAAAATAAGTTTGTAAATTTTAAGATAATCTTCTTCGGAAGCCACATTTACCGGAAGCTCTGCAACGGCAAATTCAACCACGGAATCGGCAAATTTAATCGTACCTCCGTCATCATTTATAACTGCCGTACATTCTTTTGGCACAAGCAGTCTGAAGAACTTGTTTTCTATAATCTTCTGAGTATCATCAGGCTCCTTTATTACAAGGTCAGTATATGTCATTTCCAGCTTGTTCATGGCTATAATGGCATTTTCTTCACCTGTTTCCGCAAGTTCCATAAGTGTATTATAAAGACTTACAATCTGTGGCGTCATATAATGTACAAGCTCTATAACCTTTTCAACCGCAGGCACATGTCCCATTGCGGCATTTTCCAGATAAAGATTAATCTGCTCCTCCTGAGATGCACCCTTTGAAGCCTTATACTGTATTACTCTGAACAGGTTTTCTTTATCAAAGCCGTCAAATTTGTTGTCATATGCCTTTTCAAAATACTTAAGGCTCTTTATTTCTCCCTTATAATCAGGGTCTGACTCTTCTCTCTGATAAATTTTACCAAGTTCATAAGCCGCCTGATAACTTCCGAGTCCCAATGCCTCAAGAAATGCCTTTTCTATTTCATATGAATTTGCTATATAAAATACCTGGCTCTGTTTCATAAGAGCTACTTTCAAAGCCGTAGCAGCGCTTCCGGCAGCAATCGCTCTGTCCCATTTTTCTACTGAGGCCTGTAAATCCTCGCCCTTAAGCTCTCTGATATCTTTTATATATGCCTCAGCCTCAAGAATACCGTTTTTCTGCGCCTCAAGGAAATATTCAAGAGCCTTGTTTCCGTCTCTCTTTGTCCTTAATACACCATAGTAATAAAATCTTCCGAGATAGAATGCAACCCTCTTATGTCCCAGCCTGTGAGCCGTCTCATACCAGTTAAGTGCCTTCATATAATCCTTAAGCTGCTGGTCATAAATATTTCCCAGAAGGAATGCAAGGTCAGGGTCCTTAGTGGCTTCAAAAAGCTGTTTTGCATAGCTTATTGTCTTATCCATATCCCTGTATGGAGAATCCTGGTCATAATAAAGGTCTATAAGAAGATAACTCGCCTTTATACTTCCAAGTTTAAGAGCCTGCTTTGCAGCCTGCATGGCACCTTCATAATCATCCAGATAATAGCAGTATACAGCCTCACTGTAATACTGATTATCCTTTCTGTTTAAGCTCTGGTCACTTACCATGGTAGGGTCTACAAATGCAAAGGAGTTGGCCGTTTCAAAAATAATCTCCTCATACTGCTCAATTATTTCCATTGTTGCACATATGAATTTCATACATGCCAGACGTCTTCCCTGATAAAACGCAAACGTAACTACACCTTTATTCATCTCTTTATGATAAAAGGTAGTAAAAATTCCGTCAGCATACTCAGTGATATATGACTTAAGCTGAAGCTCCTCATCAAAAGCATCATTACAGTATCTGAGATAATTTTCCAATGTCTTTTTGGATTCTCTCGGTATACTGTCATAAGTCACATACATTGCAAAATCCTTATATGTAATACTTGGAGCATAATACTCCTCGTCAGTATCCTCATTAATTGTCTTTACCCAGTCTTTAGGGAGTTTATGAATATATCCGTCGACCTGATTATGTACATATGTATACTGATACTGAAGTTTTGACGGGTCGATTGCCTTATATCTCGGCTCCTTACCTTTCGCCTTTCTCTTTTCAGATATCTGTGTATATAATCTGTCCTTTTCCTCAAACTCAATGCTGTCAGTATGTTTGCTGGCGTATTCCACTCTGTCATAGGCAGATTTTGCCTTTTCATCTCCCATATCGGCAAGCTTTTTATACCACATCATTGCCTTATCCAAATCTGCGGGAATTACAAAATCACTCTTATTTCCATACTGGTCTATTCTGTTAAGTCCGTTTTCATAAATAGAGCCCAGATTCATATATGCGGCCTTTATGCCACATTCTGTAGCTTTTTCAAAAAACGTAATTGCCTTTGAAAAGTTCTGTACCTCAAGAAGCATCTTGGCGATTTTATAAATCATTTCACCATCATTTGTAAGCTTCGTATACTTTTCATAATACGCAGCTGCTTTATTAAGATTTTTTTCCACAGTAGCGTTTTTATACTTACCTGTTTCAAAAAATTCTCCCAATATTTTCAGAGACTCAGTTCCCAAATTCTTATAATTTTGGTCCATTATGCCTATGTCAGCAATTTTCTCAAGTATTTCAACTGCATCTTCTCCATTTGCATTTTCCATGAGATTCATTGCTTTGTCAAACTGAAGCTCTACACTGCTTTTGTTAGACTTTCTTTTACCGGCACCAATATTTGAAAGAATAGGTATTTTTTCTATGATATTGCTGAAAAATCCCATTTAATATTCCTCCTTGGTCTCACCCCATAATTAAGTTTTATTTTAACACAAATATTAACTATATGCAATAAACTTAAGCCAGAGAACTAATATATTTAATTATTTCGTCAGCTGCTTTCTGCTCGTCATTTCCGTCAGCTTCTATTTCCATTTCTTCGTTGTCAAAAAGTCCAAGACTCATCATGCCCATTATACTTTTTGCATTTATTCTCTTTCCCTGGGCGATGAGATGTATATTGCTCTCATACTGACTTGCAATCTGAACAATTACAGCCACCGGTCTTGCCTCTGCATCCTTAGGAAGCTTTACGGTAAATGTCTTATTAATCATAATTTGTTCCTCCTCGTAAGTTATATTTCCATTTCTCTTAACTTATCTGATATTTCACTTATTTTTTTTAATCTGTGATTTACACCGGACTTTCCAACAGGCGGATTCAGTTTTGCTCCCAAATCCTTTAATGAAAGTTCCGGCTCCTCAAGCCTGAGCAATGCTGTCTGTCTGAGTGTGGGCGGCAAAATATTAAGCCCCTTTACTCTTTCTATATATTTTATGTCCTCTATCTGTTTTACTGCAGCACTCACTGTTTTGTTTATATTTGCTGTCTCGCAGTTCACCTGCCTGTTTACTTTATTTCGCATATCTTTTAATATGCGGACATTTTCCATATTCATAAGTGATACATGAGCTTCCATAACATTTAAAACATCAACTATCACGGAGCCGTCTTTTATATATACTATATGATACTTTTTTCTAAGCACATTCCTGGCACTTATTTCAAAACTTTTCATAAGTTCTATAAGCTGTAAAGCCTGTTCCTCAGTGCCGCATACTATTTCAAGATGATATGCTTTTTCGGGATTATTAACAGAGCCTGTTGCAATAAAACAGCCTCTTAAAAACGCTCTTTTACAGCACGCTCTCTCAATAAGCATATTATCCACGGAAAGCACTCCGTCTGATTCCCTCAGCTTCAGAGCCGAAAACATGTTGTTTACTTTTTCCTCATCCGCTATGGTCACTTTATAAATATTGTTTTTCCCTGTCCCGGTCTTTGTCTCAATTTCAGGAGCAAAGCCGAATAAAAGCTTAATAAGTTTTACAGATTTATATACTGCATACTTATTTTCTGATTTTATTATAATTTCTCTCTTTTCTCCATTTGCAGAAATTACAGCTTCCATTGAAAGAATTGCCGCAAGCTCTGCCCTTCTGCAATGCACGGAAGGACTTGTATGTTCAAACAGCTCCTTCTTTACCTCAGCCGAAAAAGACATTTTATACACCCTTTACTATGCTGTCCTTAGTAATATCCCTGTGAAACACCCTTATGGTATAGGGAAGTTCAGACAGTTTTTTATAAAGCAGATTTGCCATTGTTACTGACCTGTGTTTTCCTCCTGTACAGCCTATGGAAACAATAAGCTGATGTTTTCCTTCCTTTTCCTCATAAAGAGGTATTAGAAATTTAAGCATTTCATACAGTTTATCCAAAAACTGATGTGCCTCCGGACAATTCATCACATATTCCTGTACAGCCTCATCATTTCCTGTAAGAGGTCTTAAATCCTGTTCATAATAAGGATTCGGAAGAAATCTTAAATCAAATACCATATCCGAGTCACGCGGTATTCCATATTTATATCCGAAAGACATAAGGGTAATGATTATATTATTATATTCCTTATCTTCCAGAAAAATTTTATCAATTTCAGATTTAAGTTCTCTGGTAAGTAAATTGCTTGTGTCAATAATGTAATCAGCTATATCTCTTAAAAAGGCTATTTTTTCACGTTCTTTTTTTATTCCTGTATTTATACGTCCGCCGTGTGAAAGAGGGTGGTCTCTTCTGGTTTCCTTATATCTCTTTACAAGTGCAGTCTCAGAAGCATCCAGAAACAGTATTTCATATGTGAAATTGTTGGCTCTTAATTCTGCCAGACAGCTTGTAAGCTCATTTAACGCTTCACCGTTTCTTATATCTATGCCCACGGCTATTTTATCCAGCTTAAATTTACTGTCAGTGGCAATATCCGCAAATTTTTCTATTAAAAGAACAGGAAGATTATCTACGCAGAAATATCCCATGTCTTCAAGAGTTTTTAATGCGGTAGACTTACCCGCTCCGCTCATTCCGGTAACAATTACAAATCTCAAAGAATCACTCCTTCAGAAATCACCTATTATCCTTACTTCAGGCTCCAGACTTACGCCATATGTTCTATATACTTTCTCTCTTATTTCTATTATAAGGTTATATATATCCTGTGATGTGGCATCTCCTGTATTTATTACAAAACCACAATGTTTCGGAGATACCATGGCTCCTCCGATTTTATAACCGGAAAGTCCGCTGTCCATTATAAGTTTTCCTGCAAAATGTCCTTCCGGACGTTTAAAAGTAGAGCCTGCACTCGGGTATTCCAAAGGCTGTTTTAATGTCCTCTGTCTGTTAAGTTCCCTCATGCGTTTTGAAATTTCTTCTTTATCAGCAGGCATAAGACGTATTGTGGCTCCTGTTACAACCATTCCTTTATTTTCGGTAAGAATACTTTTTCTATATCCGAATTTCATCTCTTCACATGTATACCTTCTTACCATGCCGTCACTTAATACATCAACGCTTTCTATCAAATCCTGCATTTCTCCGCCGTATGCGCCTGCATTCATAACTACTGCTCCGCCTAAAGTTCCGGGTATTCCCGATGCAAACTCCATTCCCGTAAGTCCGTTATCTCTTGCAACAGCAGCAATTTTTGAAAGCAGTGCTCCCGCTTCAGCCTTAATAATATTTCCGCTAACGGATATTTTGTCAAATTTATCATATATCTGTATTATTGCTCCGTCATATCCCAAATCCGAAACAAGTAAATTACTTCCGTTTCCAATTATAGTGTATTTTATTTTTTTATCATTACATTCATCAAGAACTTTTATCAAATCTTCTATACTTGAAACCTTGTAAAAATACTTTGCAGGACCTCCCGTCCTGAAAGTTGTGTGGTACCTCATTGGCTCGTTTTCATAAAACTCCATCATACCGCTCCATATACTGCTTTTTGTTATTATAAATTTTCTTAGCGAATACCCACATCAGGTATTTTATATCTGATGTGGGTATTACCTAAATTCACTATTTAATCATACATTATTGAATTTATTTATTCAATGCATATTTTATTTAAAAAAACTAAGGTTTTTTTTGATTTAATTGTGTTTTTATACAATAAATTTCCGAAATTATATATCCATGCCTAAAACACTGCATGCACCGCCATACATACCCGCATCGTTTCCAAGCTGTGCAAGTTCAAATTTTGTCTTTTTACACGCATGGAATGCATTCTGTACATAATATTTATTAGCAGTTTCTATGAGTACGCTTCCTGCTCTTGATACCCCTCCTCCTATTACAAATGCTTCCGGGTCTGTAATACATGCTATCTGTGCCAGTGCAGAGCCCAGAATTCTTCCATGCTCTTCAACAAGCTCCATTGCCATGTCATCTCCGTCCTTTGCCGCATCAAATATTTCCTTTGCAGATATATACTGAACACTTCTTAATTTTGACGGTCTGTCGGAATTGTTAAGTGCTATCTTTGCAGCTCTTACAAGTCCGGTTGCCGAAGTATACTGCTCTAAACATCCACGTTTTCCACATGTGCACATTTCTGTTTCATCAGAATTTACGGTCATATGTCCGATTTCACCTGCTGCACCGTTACTGCCTGAAAGCATCTTTCCATTTATTATTATGCCTCCGCCTACACCTGTGCCAAGAGTTACCATTACTATATTCTTATAGCCTTTTCCTCCGCCCTGCCACATTTCACCGAGGGCAGCCATATTTGCATCATTTCCGGCTTTTACAGGAAGACCAAGTAATTCAGAAAGCTGCTCAGCAGCATTAAATATACCCCAGCCGAGGTTGACGCATCTTAAAACTGTTCCGTCTTCCTTAACCGGTCCCGGAACACCCATTCCTACTCCGACTACTTCTTCCTTATTTATATCTTTTTCAGACATTTTGTTTTTTACGGATTCTGCTACGTCACTTAAAATATATTTTCCGCCTTCATCAGTTCTGGTCGTAATTTCCCACTTATCGAGCATTACACCGTCAGTTGAAAAAAGTCCTATTTTTACTGTAGTTCCTCCAATATCTACTCCAAATACATATTTTGACACTGTTTTTTTCCTCCCATTAATCATGTTTTGAATTTTTGAGCATATTGTCTGTTACTCGTTTATATAATTCCCTTGCGGCATTATAACCCATCTTCTTCTGCCTGTGGTTTACGGCAGCCGATTCAACTATAACCGCAAGATTTCTACCCGGTCTTATAGGTATGGAATGACTTATAACCCGGTTTCCCAAAAATTCCGTATACTGGTCTTCAAGTCCGAGCCTGTCATAATTAGCTTCCTTATCCCATTCTTCCAGCTTTATCACAAGGTCAATCTGCTGATTCAGCTTTACACATTCAACACCGAACATAGTTTTTACATCTATTATTCCTATTCCTCTAAGTTCAATGAAATGGCGCGTTATCTCAGGAGACTCTCCCATAAGTATTTCATCACTGATTTTTTTAATTTCCACTACATCATCTGCAACCAGTCTGTGTCCTCTTTTAATAAGCTCAAGTGCGGCTTCACTCTTTCCTATTCCGCTGTCTCCCATTATAAGCACGCCCTCGCCGTATACATCAACCAATACAGCATGTACCGATATTCTCGGCGCAAGCTCTACATGGAGCCACCTTACGGTTTCATGCACAAATGACGAAGTAGTAGAATGACTTGTAAGCACCGGGATTCCGTGCTTTCTTCCTGCTTCAATAACAAAATCATACGGCACTATATCCCTGCAGAACACAAGGCATGGTATTTTAAAACTGAAAAGCCTGTCAAATATTTCTATATTTTCTTCTCTGGTATGCATGTCCGCAAGATATGCATGTTCAACATTTCCGCATACCTGAACACGCGCAGTATCAAAATGTTCAAAGAAACCTGCAAGCTGAAGTGCCGGTCTGTTTATATCAGGGTCGGTGATTAAAATTTTGTCTGTATCCACTTCAGGAGTATGATTTGTAAGATTTAATTTTTTAATAAATTCCGTGACTGTTACATGGTATTCCTCGTTATTCATATGCCCTCCTTCAAAAGTTTTTGATTTATTATATACTGCCGAATCAAATTCCCAATCTCCGGCTCAGATATAATGATTTTATCATATTCAATCGTATAATTCCATATTTTTATTACGATGTTTCAGATTACATACTAAGTTGCAAATAATATTTTTTATGTTAAAATTAATGTAACTATCTGTACAGGAGCATCCAAATGTTTAACATAGAAGAAGAACTTAAAAAACTCCCTAAAAGTCCGGGTGTATATATTATGCACAGTGCTGACAATTCCATAATATATGTGGGAAAAGCCGTAAATCTTCATAACCGGGTGAGACAGTATTTTCAGGCGGGACATGGACACAATAATTCTCCCAAGATTGTAAAAATGGTGTCACAGATATCTTATTTTGAATATATCATAACGGATTCCGAAATGGAGGCACTCGTTTTAGAATGTAATCTGATAAAGGAACACCGTCCCAAATATAATACTCTTATGACCGATGACAAGGGCTATCCGTATATAAAGGTCACAGTATATGAAGATTATCCGAGAATTCTTTACAGTCACCAGATGAAAAGGGACAAATCTAAATATTTCGGTCCTTATACAAATGCCAAAGCTGTACATGATACGATTGAGCTTTTGAGAAAATTATATAAAATCAGGAGTTGCAGTAAAGTGCTTCCAAGAGATATCGGCAAGGAAAGGCCCTGTCTTTATCATCAGATAAACCAGTGTGATGCACCATGTAACGGCCTTATTTCCAAAGAAGAATATATGAAGAATATAAATGATGCCATATCATTTCTCAACGGAAACTATAAGGATATCTTAAACCGTCTTAACAATCAGATGCAGGAGCATGCTCAGAATCTGGAGTTTGAAAAGGCGGCAGAAACGCGTGACCTCATTGAAAGTGTAAAACACATTGCAGACAAACAGATGATGAACAGTCAGAATGCAGAGGATAAAGATATTATCGCCTCTGCCTCAAATGAAAAAGACACGGTGGTTTCGGTATTCTTTATTCGTGACGGAAAGCTTCTCGGCCGTGAGCATCATCATATGAATGCCGATAAAAGCGATAAGCCTGATGAAATACTCAGCTCATTTATAAAACAGTATTATTCGGGAACACCATATCTGCCAAAAGAAATACTGACTAATATAATCACATCTGACCATGACGTGCTCGAACAGTATCTTTCTGACAGAAAAGGCACAAAGGTGCATATTTATGTACCTCAGAAGGGGGATAAAAAGAGACTTCTTCTGCTTGCCAAAGAAAATGCAGAGCTTGTTTTAAAACAGGACATGGAGAGAATTAAAAGGCAGGAAAAACGTACAACCGGTGCCGTTAATGAAATTGCAGAAATACTCGGTATTCCTTCTGCAAAACGAATGGAAGCATTTGATATATCCAATATTTCAGGTTTTCACTCCGTGGCTTCCATGGTTGTATTTGAAAACGGCAAGCCAAAGAAAAATTCATACAGAAAGTTTAAATTAAAAACCGTTTCCGGTCCGGATGACTATGCCTCCATGAAAGAGGTTTTGTCAAGACGTTTTACTGATGAAAAACTTAATATCCTGCCTGACGTCATAATGATGGACGGAGGTAAAGGTCAGGTAAATATTGCGGAAGCCGTACTAAACAGTCTAGGGCTTGAAATCCCGGTATGCGGTATGGTTAAAGACGACCACCATCGTACAAGAGGTCTTTATTATAATAACAAAGAAGTCATGTTTCCAAAAGGAAGTGAAGCAATACTTATGGTCACTGCCCTTCAGGACGAGGCTCACCGATTTGCCATTGAATATCATAAACTTCTCAGACAGAATAATCAGGTACGTTCAATACTTGATGACATAAAAGGTATAGGACCTGCCAGAAGAAAAGCACTCATGAAACACTTCAAGGATATTGACGCAATAAAATCCGCAGGGATTGATGAACTTAAAGAAGTCCCCGGTTTAACCGAAGATACGGCAAAGTCAGTTTACGATTTCTTTCATTAAAAAAATCTGTTACAACAGGAGTAAATTACATGTCACGATTTTTATTTCCAAGTGAATATTATGATTCAACTTATTCAATAGATTTTAAAAGCTACTATGATAAAGGTTACAGGGCTGTTCTCTTTGATATAGACAACACCCTTGTACCACACAACTTTGCTTCAGATGAAAAATCCATGCAGCTTATGGAATACTTAAAAAAAATCGGCTTTAAAATCTGCCTGGTCTCAAACAACAAAGAGCCAAGAGTTGCCTCTTTTAATGAATTTCTCAAGGTAGAATACATCTACAAGGCAGGCAAACCTTTAAAAAAAGGCTACGTTGCCGCAATGGAAAAACTGGGAACGACCAAAAAAAACACCTTATTTGTCGGCGACCAGCTCTTCACAGATATATGGGGTGCCAACAACGCAGGACTTCATTGCATACTTGTAAAACCAATAAATAAACATGAAGAAATTCAGATTGTATTAAAGCGTATAATAGAAAAACCGATTATATTTTTGTATACCAGAAGGCATAAGATGAAGACAAAAAAGAAATAAGAGAACTGCCGCAGTAAGTACGGCAGTTCTCTTATTTAAAAAGAATACAAATTACAGAAGGTCTGCTCTCAGTTTCTTGAGTACCTGGAAGCTCTTTGCTCTGAGCTCTTCTGCCTCAAACTGAGGAAGCATTGTATCCTTGTCGAATCTGCTCTTCATAACCTGATCAAGCCAATCATTTACATATGCCTTTACATATTCAACATTTTCTTCCGATTTATCCTTAAGTGCAGACTGAATATTATTTATATTGTCTACTACGGAAGGTGTCGTTGACGCATTTGATACCGGCTTTGATGAGCTTTCATCAGACAGTTCAATAACCTTTCCTGTTTTTGTGATAATTACCTTTTTATTAGGTGAATTGTCAGACTTAACTGAGCCTGAGCCCTTCTTATCTAACAGTTTTTCGATAGCCTTTATCAGGCATACTACACTGTATGTGCTTTCCATTGGGGTCTGTGTTTCTACACCCTTATCTTCATACTGATACCAGAGCCATTCTGACTTGAGAAGCATTTCTTCAATCTTAGAATCGCTAAGCAGTCTTTTTAAGTCTGCATCTACGGCAGGTGTTACACTTCTTCCGAAAAGTCCGCCTCCCTTTTGTGCCGCTTCTGCTTTCTTGTATTTTGCAGGAACTACTGTTTCTTCATAGTCCTTAATAAGATATTTTTCAGCCTTACGAGGCTCGTAGTTACTGTTTATAATTGCAATCTTTCCTCCGTTAAGACCGTTAACAATCATATCTTCAGCAGCCATAAATACGAGCGTCTTCTGACGGTCATCTATCATCTGTTTAATTTCATAATTTGTCTTTGACTTTTCAATGATAGTATTCTTTCTAACCTTGAATGCCTTAATCTTCTCCTTAACACTGAAGAAAAGTTTAAGAAGCGTAGGATTTGCATTAACATAATCGTTAATCCATGAGAGCTCAACATACTGATGCTCTATCTTGTTTGAAAGCTCATATACATTGTATCCGTCAAACACAACATTCAGTGTTGTGTAAAGCATATCGAGAATTTCATACTTTTCTTCCCATGAGCGGTTAGAAACATCCTGATTAACCAAATCTTTTATACCGCATTCATAGAATACAAGATTATACTCATATAATCCCTCAAATATATTAGACTTTCCGGTAAGCTGTGCTCCCGAGCCAAGTATCTGAAGATTTTTCTTCATATTCGGCTCATTTTCTATGTACAGGTAAACCTTCTTAACAAATGCAGAAACTTCTGAAATAAGAGTATCTATTCTCTTATTATATAATTCCTGCTTGGAAATTGCAGTAATTACGTTTCTGCTGAGTACGCTTGTATCCTGTGTAGTGTTTACATTTCTTATCAGGTCCTTAAAGCTTTCGTAAACAGCCATATTGTCAACAGGGATATATTCAGCATTTAACCCGTAAAATTCAAATGCCTTGTTATAATCCTTATTTGCTATAAAGGTATTGAAAAGACCTATGCTGAACTGGATTTTATAATCATTTCCCACATGAGGGTCTTCAACAACATAATCAAATAAAACTTCAAGATTGCTTAAATATGCTTCTGAATTTGCAAGACTGGTAGGAAGACCCATTTCCATAACCACGTTAATCAAATCCAGATATCCCATCATGGCCTTATCAAAGTTTTTAGGTCTTTCATCATCCTCTAAAATCTGATAGCTCACATTTATAAGCAGAGGCGCAATTCTCTCACCAATCAGTCTCATTGCGTCTCCGAATTTTTCTCTCTGATAGAGATAAATAAGCCATATACTATAACGATATATACCTGTCGTACTGATAGGTGCGTCAATATCCGAAGGGTCTATATTTCCATATACAAAATTAAAAAGCGGCTCAATCCATTCATCAATTTCATATCTGTCTTTTGCCTTGATATTTTCATCAACAAATGCGCCAAGCTCATAAAGTTTAGTACACTGTGCCTTAACATCGTCGTCAACTATCATGCTTGACAAATCAAAGTTGCTGTCTTTTAAATAATCAATAACCAGTGCATAAAAGCCATCTTCAACCTGCTCATTAAGGAAACGAATCAGTAACCCCTTGTTGTTAGATGCAGCAATTGATAATACATTATTATCACTTCCTGCTGTAATGTTTGCCGGTAATGCCATATTCCAACTCCTCCTTAGATATTAGAAACAATAATTCATATTGTTAAACTTAATTTTATACCAATTTCAAAAGCAAGTCAACGTCATTTTAGCTAATTTAAATAATTCCATTTGTGCAATTTTTACAAATTTTAATCACTGTTAGATTATTATAACTCCCTTGTCCTAACATCGTTATCAATATAAACCTGCCATTTTTAGAATTTCCATTGCATTTCTTGTGGTGCATCTGCTTTGTTTTATCTTGTAATCAAATTTTAGTTTTCCGTCTTCATAATATTCTTCAAAATGATAGTTATCTGCCTGGTTACCGGCAGAATCCGTAATATCACAGAGCTCAAAATCATGAGTGGAAACCATAGTTATACCACCGCTTTCGGAAAGCCTCTTAATAACCTTAGTTGCTCCGACTAATCTGTCTGCCGAATTTGTACCTTTAAAAATTTCATCTATAAAGCAAATCATAGGCACACTGCTCTTATTATTCATGTAATCAATCATGTTTTTAATTCTTAATATTTCAGCATAAAATGTGGACACTCCTCCTGCCACATCATCCGTAACTCTCATTGAAGTAAAAATTCTCATATAACCTGCTGAGAATTTATCAGCACAAACTCCCGCTCCCATATATGCCAGAACAAGATTAATCGCAACCGTCCTTAAAAAAGTAGTTTTTCCTGACATGTTTGAGCCCGTAATTATTGTAACTCCGGGAGTTATTGTAACAGTATTTGCAATAACTTTGTCCATGTCTATAAGCGGGTGATATAAATTTTCACACACTATATCCTGAGCTTTTTCTTTTTTAAAGCTTATATCGGCAGAAGTTGTATTTCTTACCCTTTCTATAACCGACAGGCTTATAAACTCTTCTATTTTTCCGATTCCCTCAAAATATTTTGAAGAATATATTCCATATTTACTGTTCCATTTTGAGACAGCATAAGCTATATGATAATCCCATGCCGTAAATCCGCTTAATATCTGATGTATTATCGGATTATAAGATATATTAAAGGCCTGATTTATCACTTTTAATCTGCTCATTGCCTTTAATGCGCCGTTTTCTCCACTGACAGTATCATGAATTTCTGATAAAATCCTGCTTTCAAAATTCTCTGACGCTATACATTTAAACATCTCCAGATATTCATCTGCGGCATATCCAAAAATATAATAAGGCATAATTAATTTATCAGTTGCTGATTTTGTAAGCCACATAATAAAAAGTGACGCAAAGAAGGATATGACGATGTAAATATATGGTGTAATATCTAATACAGTTAAGATTATAAATATAAGGTTTATTGCAGGAATAAGAAATCGCAGAAAATTCATCCCCCATGAAATTTTCTTATCACAGTCCATAACCCCTGAACGGTTACTTCTTTTCCCTGTTTTTTCCGCCTTTAACGATAGTGTTTCAAAATCTATTGCAAAGCTTTCCTTTCCGGCAATTTCAAGTATTGCTTTTCTTCTTTCAGATAAAGATTTTTCATCAAAATTTTCAAGACGTATGGCCTGTGCCAGTTTTTCCCTGCCTATATCCGTATGGGCAGTGCATATCATCTGGTACAGGGAATTCTTCCCCATTAAATCAATGTCTTTTATAACAGTGTCATCTTCTCTTATAAACTCAGAGCCATCCTCCTTTAATTCATTCCACGACCCGTCCATTCTTTTCACATAGCCTTCTAAAACTGTTTTACGGGCATCATTTAATTCAATCATATTATTTATGCCGGCATGATATTTAACCATCCACACAAACAAAATTACTAACAATATACCCGACATTTTCATGAACAAACTACTGCCACTTATTCCCATTATTATTAATAAGGCTGCCAGAACAAATACTGCCAGCCTTATGATTGATACAGTCTGATATTTTTTATTCAATCGACTTATGACTTCATTAGTTTTATTCAATTCACTTTCATATCTAATTTTCATGCGATTTTCCATTCTTTTCATTTTTTTTACGTTTCTCTGCTTCTTCGTCTATATCGTATCCTTTTATATACATAACAATGGATACAACAGCAAAAATCAGTCCAATCGCCATGCATCCTATTCCAAAAGCATTTTTCCCCATTATAATAAGTCCTATTCCGCTGATTATCATCAAAACCGCACATATAAGATAATTTTTTTCAGTTTCTGTAAACCTTCTTTTCAAAAAAAACAACCTCCCATGCATATTCTGCTCAAATTACTATTTGTTCGTTATGTTACCACATTAAAATCCTCTGTTCAATAAAAGTAAATAAAGAATTTTCAAGTTCACAGATATTTCTTGATTTTTATATCTATACGTATTAAAATGAACATTACGGAGATAATATTATAAAAATCATATTATCATAATCAGCATATTTGTGAAGGAGAATATAAAATGGGTAAACACAGTTTTTTTGGCGGATTATTAAAATTTACTGTTGCTGCAGCAGCGGTAAGCGGTATTTGCTACATGTTTAAAGATGAAATCAAAGGCTCTAAGGCATATCAGGAACTTAAGGTAGATGATAAAATACAGAAAGCAAAATCAACCATAAAAGATACAACCGAAACTATAAAGGACAAAACCGAACAGATTAAGGAAAAGGCTGCAAAATACATGAATAACGAAGACGAGATAATTGATGATGATGAAATTATTCTCGGCTCAGAAGGCGGCACTTCCGAAAGGGATTACCTGTCCATAAATCCGGAGACTGCCGAGGCTGCTACAGAGGAAGCAGCTTCTGAGGATGTTTCTTCAGATGAAGTAAATACCATTGAAATTTAATAAAAGCATAATAAAAGCAGGGAGTCATATTAGTTTATGACTCCCTCTTCTTTATTTTTCCCTACCCGACCAGCAGTAGGTACATAATTTGCACTTGTCAATTCCTACTGAGTCCAGCATATCATCAAGTCTGTTAAATCTAAGTGAAGTAAAGTTAAGCTCCTTCCTTATCTCTTCCACCATAGCCTCATATTTAGGCGATTCAGGATTGGTATATTCCTGTAACACCTCGTCCGATACGTTGTCATTATTTTCAAGCCTTGCAATCACTCTTCTTGTGATTAAATCCATTTCGGATGAAGACCTTGAAAAATTTAAATACTTACAACCATATACCAGAGGCGGACACGCAGGTCTTATGTGGACTTCTTTTGCACCGCTTTCATATAAAAATTCCGTAGTTTCCCTAAGCTGTGTTCCTCTCACTATAGAATCATCTATAAGAAGCAGACTCTTGTCCTTTATAAGGTCATGCACGGGAATAAGTTTCATTTTTGCTATCAGATTTCTCTGACTTTGTATTGTAGGCATAAAAGAACGTGGCCATGTAGGCGTATATTTTATAAACGGTCTTGAAAACGGAATTCCCGATTCATTTGCATAACCTATGGCATGAGCAGTTCCTGAATCCGGTACGCCTGCAACTATATCAGGTTTTACATTATCTCTCATTGCCATGTGCTTTCCGCATTCATTTCTCATGGCCTCAACGCTTTTTCCTTCATATGAGCTGGAAGGATATCCGTAATAAACCCATAAAAAGGTACATATTTTCATCTCATTACCGGGAGCACAAAGTACTTTTACGCCTTCGGGTGTAATAACATCTATTTCTCCCGGTCCCAGTTCTCTGTAATCTGTATAACCCAGATTGAGATATGAAAAGTTTTCAAATGCTACACAATATCCGTCCTGCTTTTTTCCTATGACGGCAGGGGTCCTTCCATACTTATCCCTTGCTGCATAAATACCTTTTGGGGTAAGTATAAGCATTGTCATTGAGCCGTCAATTATCTCCTGGGCGAATTTAATTCCCTCAATAAGATTTTCCTTTTGATTTACTATTGCCGCCGCAAGCTCGGTAGGATTTATGTCTCCTCCGCTCATTTCAAGAAAATGGAGCCTGTTATCAGCAAATACGGATTTTACGATTTCTTCCGTATTATTGATTTTTCCTACTGTTGTAATGGCATATGTGCCATGATGGGAACGCACAATAAGCGGCTGAGGCTCGTAATCCGAAATACAGCCTATACCCAGATTACCCTTCATTTTCTGCATATCCTTGTCAAATTTTGTCCTGAAAGGAGCATTTTCTATATTGTGTATTGCCCTGTCAAAACCATTTTCCCCATATACAGCCATACCGCCTCTTCTCGTTCCGAGATGAGAATGATAGTCAGTGCCAAAAAACAAATCAAATACACAGTCATTTTTAGATGCTGCACCAAAAAATCCACCCATAATACTCTTTATTCTCCTAACTTTAAATTTTACATAAAAAGCTCTTTTGTAAAACAAATTTAATATATTGAGCCATTAACATAATAATATTACAATGCAGTACACGAATTTACAAGTTATTATTTTATTCTCCTCTTATACATGCAATTACCTCATCTATTATCTGCTCATTTAAAAAATCACATTCATAATAAAGCCTGTCAGGGTCGGAAGCAGTAAGTCTGAATATTTTAACAGGTTTAAGCAGTCCCCTCTTTTTTATCTCGACATGCTTTGACAAATATTTAATGTAATCAAGCTTTATAACATCAGTTTTTGAAATATAAGAAATTATAAGATAATCATCTGTAACAAATATATTTTCATGCTCATATACAACATGATTTAACAACTGACCATTCAATTCTTCTATTACATCTTTTTTAACACCGTATTTTTTAAGTCCTGATGCCATAGGATTTATATCTGTGTGTATTATTCCCGTAAATGTAATAATTATAGACGTAATAAGAAGAACTATGAGCAGTGCTGATAAAGACTTTATTATTACAATCTGAATCATCGGATAGTCCGTATTGCTGAAAATATATGGACTGCAAAATCCCTCAGCTTCACCATAACTTATCCCCAGTGTTTCTGCAAATTCACCGGTAATGTATGCTGCGGTTGCATTATCCTCAACCATGCTGAATTTAATACTTCCTGATATTATTTCATCATCAGATAATTTTTCAGCCAATTTATCATCAATAAGGTATAAATACATTCTTCCGTCAATTATTTTATAATAATATTTCCCTACGGTTTTTCCGTCCGCAGTGCTGTCAAAACCCGTATATTTAAGCTGCTCCGTATCCAGTTTAAAGTTTTTTGAGCCCTTGGCAAACATCTTTATGGCTTCTTTTTCACTATCTGCATCAACACATTCAAGGTTGTTTAAATCAGCAATTTTAAATACTGCACAAATCAGCACAATCAAAATCATAATACAGGGCAGCATTATACTGAGCAGATTTTTTATAAGCATTTTTTCAAATAGTCTCTTACTCATATAAACTCCAAAAAAAAGGTGTGTAATACTTATATTACATTTTTTTATCAATATTAACAAGATATAAAGAACAAAATTAAATGTATTGAATAATATAAACCATAAGAATTTCTATGGAGGTTTATAAAAATGAGTGATTTATCAGCAACTCAGTGCGGATGCGGAAGCACCTTTGGAGGCAACAATTCATGTGTATGGATTATCCTTCTTTTATTACTTTGCAACAGCTGTGGAGGAAACGGCTCATTTTTCAATAATGACGGCTGCGGAAATAACGGATGCGACTGCATAATTCTCATCCTCATTCTCCTTTGCTGCTGCGGAAACAACAATTCCTGCGGATGCGGCTGCTAATTAATTATTGAATAATTCGGTTTCTACCGCAAAAAGAGGGTATCATAACAGTCTGTAAGGGCATTATGTATGCCCTCTTATTTTAAATTAAAAATCATAGTTTTGGAGTTTTAAACATATAGTAAAATAACAATGGCCGAAGGTATAAGTATGCAGAATAAAATCAGAGCTCATCCTCTGGACAGATTAATTAAGGACAATTCCATATTCATGCTTGAAGCCATGATTCCCTTTGTCGACATCAGAATGAAAAAGCTTCTGGTATTTTTTATAAAGCTTCGTGAAATATCCGAAATAATCTCCATGCTGGATAATCCGAGGAGACTTGCAGAATGCGGTTTTGACTTAAAAGCAGATAATTTCGATGATATGCTTGAAAAAATGTGCGATTTTCTCCCGGATGACATTTCCCAAAATATACATCAGACAATTAAAATGATAAACATGATGAAGATGATGGACGGTATGGATATGTCCGATTTTTCAGGCTTTAATTTTGGCGGAGAAGACTTTTTTAAGCAACCGCAAAATAACGGAAAACCCGATTCAGATAAAAATTCCCGGAAGGAATCCGATTTTCATAAAGAAAACACTTCCCATGATTCCGGCGAAAACCTTTTTGACAGCGTAATGTCAATACTCGATGAATATGACAGAAATAATTCGTAATCTTACATAAAGATTTATGTTTAAAAAGCAATACATTGCGAGGTGTAATAATGGAAAATTTTTATAATGACAGCAGATTAAAAAATATATCTCCTATGAAGCTCAAGCTTATTCAGGAAATCAGCATGCGCTCCAAGGGACATTCCATTGAAGAAATGCTTCCCCAGATAATGTCCATAAATAAGGAACTGAAAAAGAGAAATTTAAATTTTACAAAAGACGAATCCGAGCTTATAATGGATATTCTTACCGAAAATATGTCTCCCGCCGAAAGAAAGCGTTTTGCCATGATTAAATCCATGATGGGATTCTGATTTTTAACATTCCTGAACAAAAGCTGCAGGGTATTTTCTATAACAAATATCCCTGCAGTTTTATTAACATATTTTATTTCCATTTGCTGTCATTTTAAATTTCAATCCCAACACCTCTGCTGCCCTCTTGCACATCAGCATACGTTCCAGGAAAATCTCAAAATAATCCATCATGGAACAGATTGTTTCATCCAGTTCGATACTGAAATGTATTACCTGCTTCTTGGAATCTATATTAAGCTTTGCATTTGTTACGGCATAATTAACCCTGTCATGCTGGTCAAAGCTCTCACTTATCTTATTCTGTACCCTGTTTCTTCTCACGTCTGTTTTATCTGCAAGAATAAGCGCAGCTGATACCGGATTCATGGCATGTCCTGTTTTCTCATCATGTTCACCCACGGCATTCATGATAATGGCTATTTCATCAAATCCCATTCCCATTTCCTTTAAAATACTGCGTGCAAGAAGTGCTCCGTGGTGAGCATGGTTTACACGATTAATACAGTTTCCTATATCATGCATAAAGCCTGCAATTTTTGCAAGTTCCACCTGTCTTTTATCATATGCAAGCTTCTGTAGTATTTTTCCCGCCTGTTCTGCCACAATCGCAGCATGTGCGGTAGAATGGTCTGTATATCCCAGAAAAGCGAGTGATTCGTTTCCTCTGTTAATATATGTTCTTATCTCTTCTGAATTTTTAACGTCCTGATATTTTATCTGCTTCATTATTTCCTCTCCTGCTACTAAATTTTAATTTATCATTGAATCAGTGAAGCTACCTTTGCCGCAAGCGGGCTTCTTGTCGTCTCACTGTCCGTAAACCCTAAAACCGCACACAATGGGTCTCCTGACATAAGTTCAAGTGCATACGCCAGCCCGTTATTATGCTTATCCAGTCTTGGATTATCTATCTGGTTTAAATCTCCTGATATTACAAGTTTAGTTCCTTCACCAATTCTTGTCAGTATACCCTTCATCTGCGACGGTGATGTATTCTGTGCTTCATCCACATATAAAATCTGTCTGGTAAGAGAACGTCCTCTCATAAATCCCAAGGCTTCAGCCGAAATATATCCATGCTGAAAAAGATAATCCACCTTGCCCTGAATATCTGTATCTCTGTTCTTATTTTTCACACCTTTAGCATCCACCAAAAGCTCCAGATTATCCATACATCCCCGTAAAAGAGGTCCCACTTTACTTACTTCATCACCCGGCAAAGCACCTATTTCTTTATCAAATTCTACATTTGCCCGGGTAATTGTTATTTTCCGATAAATATTTTCTTCTGCGCACTGCTGAAGGGCACAAGCAAGAGTTAAAAATGTTTTTGCCGTCCCTGCAGAGCCCTTTAATATAACTAAAGGGATTTCTTTAGCCGGAGCAAGCAGTGCTTCAATAGCAAACCGTTGTCCTGCGTTTCTTGGCTGAACGCCAAACGGTTTTACAGTATCGTATTGAAGCCTTACAATATGATTATTTTTCACTTTTGCCGGAAGGACCTCATAAGTAGTCTGATTTGTCACACTTAAAAACTCATTTTCCCTAAGCGTTCTGTCCTTATTATTCCTTTCAAATTTAGCCTTTTTTAATTCTACGGAAAAACCCTCTGATAATTTATCAAATTCCTTTTCAGAAAGTAATATTTCATTTCTTCCGTTATATATCAGGTGGTCTTCATCTATCATTTCATGCTTATAATCCTCGGCTTTAACTCCGAGTAAGTCTGACTTTATACGGACATTAGTATCTTTTGAGACCAAAATAACCGGGCAGTCAGAATTCTCAGTCAGTTCTTTTGCCACGCAAAGAATTCTGTTGTCCGGCTTATCCTTCCAACCATCAGGCATTTCTATACTTCCACCTGCTGAAACCACACGGATTATACCTCCGTTTTGAGTTTTTATACCCTTCATCAGATTTCCCCTGCGGCGCAGCATATCAAAATTTCTCAGAGACTGCCTTGTATTATACCCCTTGTCTCCTGATGCCTTTTTGTTATCATCCAATTCTTCGATAACTATATCCGGTATGATAATTATATTATCTCCAAACATATGTATACAATCCGGGTCCGCCATAAAAACATTTGTATCCAGTACATAAATCTTCTGCTTACCATTCTTTTTTGCTTTTGCCATATATTCCTCCAGGTATCATAGTATATCTTCAATATTAAGTATACATCTCTTATATAAACTTAAATCTCATAAACCTGTTAAATATATGTAAACTATTTATTTTACAGCTTCAAAAATTTATCCATACTCATTACAAATATTGTAGCTCCGCCTACTTCCACATCAATCGGTATTGCTATATCAGGACTTACACAATGTCCGTCATTTAAAGGCGCCGGAACACTTGAAGATTTCTGTTTTCTTTTTCCCGCAAATTCCTTAATAATAGAGACAATTTTATCTACCTCTTCCTCTTTTGCACCTATAAGTATGGTATTGCTTTTCTTTTTTAAAAATCCGCCGTATGAACTGAGCTTTGTAACAAATACCCCATTTTTGTTAAGCTCCTTTACGGTAATGTCATAATCATCTTCCTGTAATATTGCAAGTATCAGTTTTCCTGCTGTTTCTTCCATATAAAGCACCCCTTTCTACCGTATTCACGTTCTGCATACAATATACATTATATATGTATTAACATATTTTTATGTTTCTCTGAATTTTAGATAAGCCGCAGGACTTTACCCACGGCTTATTAACTTCTGCTAGTTACTTAGCTACTATATTTATTATTCTTCCCGGAACATAAATTTCCTTTATTATGTTCAGCCCTTCAAGTCTTGCTCCCAGTGCTTCCTTACCTTTTGCAATAGCATCCTCCTTTGAAGCGTCAACTGCAATGGTTACGGTTACTCTGGTCTTTCCGTTAATCTGTACGGCAATTTCCTTTTCATCATCCTTCATTGTTTCATGGTCATATTCAGGCCATGTCTGATGGAATACACTGTCTGTTCCACCCAAGAGTTCCCAAAGCTCTTCACCTACATGAGGAGCAAAAGGAGCAAGAAGAATCACTGCTGTTTTAAGAGTTTCCTTATCTACTCCCGTGGTCTTTGTAAGCTCTACAAATTTGTTGTTGTATTCCATAAATCCGCTTATTACTGTATTTAAGCTGAAGGACTCAAGTCTTGTGGTAATGTCATATACCATCTTATGTCTGAGTTTGACAAGTTCTTTTGTCTCAGGAACGTCCTTTTCAGCATTATTTACAACCATGTTAAAGAATCTGTTCAGGAAACGGAAAACTCCGTCTATTCCTCTCTCGTCCCATTCCGAATCAAGCTCAGGAGGTCCTACAAAAAGCTCGTAAAGTCTTAAGGAATCACATCCGTAGTCTCTCACTAAATCATCAGGTGATACTACATTGCCTTTTGACTTGGACATCTTAATGCCGTTCTTTCCGGTAATCATACCCTGGTTAAAGAGCTTCTTAAACGGCTCATCAAAATCTACAACACCTATATCATACAAAAACTTTGTATAAAATCTTGAATAAAGAAGGTGAAGCACCGCATGTTCTACACCACCGATATACATATCCACCGGAAGGTATTTATCTGCCTTTTCCCTGCTTACAAGCTCCTTGTCATTCTTACTGTCCACATATCTTAAGAAATACCATGATGAGCCTGCCCACTGTGGCATAGTGTTCGTCTCTCTCTTTGCAGGTCTTCCGCACTTAGGACATGTTGTGTTTACCCAGTCTGTCATTGCCGCAAGAGGTGATTCTCCTGTACCTGTCGGCTCATATTTTTCAACATCAGGGAGAAGAAGCGGTAATTCCTCTTCAGGAAGCGGAACTGCTCCACAGCACTCGCAGTGAACGATAGGAATAGGCTCGCCCCAGTAACGCTGTCTGGAGAATACCCAGTCACGAAGCTTATAGTTTGTGGTAGCCTTACCATAACCCATTTCTTCTATCATTTTTGGTGCTTCCTTTTTAAGCACCGAAGACTCCATTCCGTTCCAGTCGCCTGAATTTATCATTGTTCCTGAAGCGGCTGTATATGCCTCAGTCATATCCTTAATTTCTACCCCGTCCTTAGCAATTACCTGAATTATAGGAAGGTCAAACTTCTTTGCAAATTCAAAGTCTCTGTCATCATGGGCAGGCACGCACATAATTGCTCCGGTACCGTAATCAGCAAGAACATAGTCAGATAACCAGATTGGAACAAGTGCTCCGTTTAAAGGATTTATTGCATAGCTGCCTGTAAATACGCCTGTCTTTTCCTTATCCTGAAGTCTGTCTACCGAAGACTTAAGTGATGCCTTGTAAATATATTCCTCAACAGCTTCTCTTGTTTCGTCTGTAGCCAGCTCTTTTGCAAGCTTATGTTCAGGAGCAAGTACCATAAAGGTTGCTCCGTATAAGGTATCAGGTCTTGTAGTATAAACCACAATTTCCTCATCACGTCCTGAAACCTTGAAATTAACCTCTGCACCCTGTGACTTTCCTATCCAGTCACTCTGCATCTTCTTAACCTTTTCAGGCCAATCAAGTTTATTTAAGTCATTTAAAAGACGTTCTGCATAAGCAGTAATCTTTAACATCCACTGACGCAGATTTTTCTTTGTGACATCAGCACCGCATCTCTCGCATTTTCCGTCTACAACCTCTTCATTGGCAAGACCTGTCTTACATGAAGGACACCAGTTAATAGGCATCTCTTTTTCATATGCCAGTCCCTTCTTAAACATCTGAATAAATATCCACTGTGTCCACTTATAAAATGAAGGGTCGGTGGTATTTACTTCCATGTCCCAGTCATAAATGGCGGCAATTTCATTAATCTGTCTCTTTATGTTCTTTATATTCTCTGCCGTGGATTTGGCAGGGTGTGTACCCATTTTTATCGCATAGTTCTCAGCAGGAAGTCCGAATGCATCCCAACCCATAGGGTGAATTACATAATGACCTTTGAGCATTTCATATCTGCTCCATACATCGGAAATTACATATCCTCTCCAATGTCCTACATGGAGTCCGCTGCCCGAAGGATAAGGGAACATATCCAGACAGTAGTATTTAGGCTTTACACCGTCATTTACATTTATAGGATTTTCTTCCCACTTCTTACGCCATTTTCCTTCTATTAACTTATGATTGTATGCACTCGCCATCTCTATTCCTCCAACTTGTAATTGCATATTTCGTATATTTTTAAAAGCCTTATACGAATTTTAATTTTAGCACAATGATGTTTCTTGTCAACATCATGCTGAGTATTTTTTTGTTATACAAACCTGTTCAGGTCTTTATCATATTTGTAATGAATCATACTGAGCTTGCTTACTATTTCATCTCTGTCAATTTCCAAATCATAGCAGAGCTCATCGAGATTCATATTCTCATCTCTCATTTTAGTGTTCATAAAGCTAAGCAACATCATCGGGTTGCTTGGTATGTTGTCATAATTCATTTTTAAATCTCTCCTGTTATAAGCCAAGGCGATGGCTGTGATACAAATACGCTATTTTTATCCATTTTTGAAACAGATATCTGTATTACCTCCATGTTCTTGATATCATATTTTTCAAATATTGATTTGATACCTGAAAGTATATCCAATTCGAGAGTATATATAACAAACTGCATCTTAGGATTTTTCTTTAAAAGTCTTCTTATATCTTCCTCAAGATATTTTGTAGCTACTATAAATGCCAGTCTTGGCACAGGAATCTTCTCCAGAGACTCATCTGATAAATCAGGAATTATTTCAACATTATGTAAACCAAATTTAGCAACATTTTCTTCCATATACTTCATGTCCTGTCTGCTTGGCTCAACTGCAATTATCTGCCCCTCACCTGCAATTATTGCTGCCTCGATAACAATACTTTCACCGCTTACAATGGCTATGGTATCATGTGTACCTACATTTAAGAGGCTCATTATTACTGCACGGATTTCCTTGCCTACATATTTAACGGTACCTTTACTGAAAAATTCATTTTTAATACCAATTCTGTAAGCCTCTCTGGTATTTTCATTAAGTACAAAAATAACAGTCGGCTTTTCTATCTTATGGCTTACCATACCCTGAATCTTTGAGTTTTTTATCTCCGCTCCCGGAGTAAGTCCTTCAGCATACCAGATGTCATAATCTCCAAGTCCCTTTTCCCATAAATCATAAAACAGATTTTCATGTGTACTATCTGCAAATATGATTACACGCTTATGTGTCTCTATGGTAGGAATTACATTTTTTTCCTTGCCGCAGATATTTATAAGCTTGATTTTTTCAGGGCTTGTCTCCATTAAATCTGCAAAATACGCTGTCCAGTCAAGCATTTCCTTGTTATTATATGCTGTTCTCTTATCAGGCATAGTTACCACTCCTTTACTTATTTTAGTCCTCTTTTTTTATCTTTTCTTCAGATTCGGAATCTTTATTATCCTTATCACCGATATTTTCAGGTTTTTCTACATTCTCAGCATCCTCAACTTTTTCTCTTTTTACTTTTCCTATATGCAGGTTTGCCGGATTAAAATGCTGTCCATGTATTTTCTTCATATACTTTTTACGCTTTTTTAAACTCATCCGCTTAGGTTTTTCTCCATATACAGGCTCGCCCGTAATTTCATCATAACGCCTGAGATTCAGAAACTGCTCTGTTTTATTACTCATGCCCTTGCTTTTCAGTCTGTTTCTAAGCAGTATTGTTATAAAAGTATATATGCAGGCGAATACGGGAACTCCCAAAAGCATTCCCATGAAGCCGAATAAATCTCCCCCGACAAGAATCGCCACAAGCACCCACAGTCCCGAAAGACCTGTTGAATCTCCCAATATGATAGGTGCTATTATATTTCCGTCTATCTGCTGCCATATCAGTATAAATATAACAAAAACAAGACACATCATCGGGTCCTCAACAAGTATCAGAAGTGCACTTGGTATAGCTCCGATAAACGGTCCGAAGAATGGAATCACGTTTGTGACTCCTACCACCACGCTTATAAGAGTTGCATAAGGCATATTAACTGCATTGCAAAAGACTGCACATACGGCTCCTACCAGTATTGAATCAATAATGGTACCATTTATAAAACCACTGAACACACTGTTTATGTATTCTATGGAATCCAGCACTTTATTTCCCGTTTTCTTGCTGAACAATCCATAAATTATCTTTTTCCCCTGTGCACCCAGCTCATCTTTTCCTATAAGTATGTAAACCGCTACTATGATTCCTATCAGAAAGTTAAATACAAACCTCACTCCTCCGATAAGTCCCGAGGAAATTCTGGCAATTATAATATCCATGTTAGGCATAACCTTACTGTTTAAAAAATCCATAACCACAGCCTGAAGATTTGATATGTAGTTTGAAAATTGTTCTTCAAACTCAGGATTTTTTCTCAATGTCCTTTCTGCCCAATCCTGAACATTATTTATATATCCTGGAAATTCATAATACAGCTTTTCAATACTGTCAGCCAGTTCAGGAATCAAAATCCATAAGAGCGCAACAATAAATGCAATAAATAAAAGTACGGATATTACAACTGACAAAATATTTGATACTTTTCTTACTTTATCCTGATTATTTTTTATTATATATTTTTCTAATAATTTTGCAGTTACATCTTTAAAAAATATCATTATGGGATTGATAAGAAAGGCTATAATACATCCCACTATAACCGGACCCAGGGCAGAAAAAACAGCCCTTAACATATTAAAAATAACCCCGATTCTGCCTAAAAGCTGAGCAAAGAGTACTACTATGCAAAGAGATACGGTTATTACGGCTCCCTGTTTTATATAATTGTTATTCCATCTTCCTCCCAATATGATTTCCTCCTCCCCGATATGCTTTGTACCAAATCTTATTCAGATTATTTAGTTATTCCGTTTTCCATGCATTATCCTTAATTACTATCCTGTCATTAAGCTCCGTGAAATCTTTTATCATTGCGATTACACATTCTTCATTTGCCAGATTTATATTCCAACTGTCCCCCGTAACAGCTATCACATTTTTTATTCCTGCTCTTACTGCGGCATTCACCCCTATGACAGAATCTTCAAAAGCAAGACAGTGTGATGCCTTAACACCTGTACTTTTTATCGCCTGTTCAAATGCATCAGGCTCAGGCTTTAATTTTATATTACCGTCATTATATATGATTTTATCCCATTCAAACCAATTATCCAGACCGAATATCTCATTATAAAGCTTCATGTTTTCCATATCTGCCGTGGTTGCTATAGCCATGGGAACGCCTGCGTCTTTAAGATATCCCAGATATTTTTCAAGTCCCGGAGCAAGCCTTGCCGTTTCTCTGTGCTTTGCAAGGATATTTCTGTATATACATTCCTTTTCGAGTGAAAACTGATAAATCATGTTGTCTGAAAGACCGTTCCCCAAAAAATGCTCCAATATGTTTCTAGGGGTTTTCCCTTTTATATAAGCTACAAGTTCAATATCCGATACCTGCTTTGAGGTCATTTCTTCAATATATGTTCTCCATGCTTCATCATGATAATTTCCGTCAAAAAACATTGTGCCGTTAAAATCAAAAATTACTGCTATATCTTTCATATTCTTTCTCAATCTCTTTCTTAATCATATTTAGTTCTTCCGGTCTTATACAATGCTTTATGGCGTTATTTTTAACCTTATCAATACATTCCATAAGTCCTATCCACTCCGCGCCCTCTATTTCTTCCTTTTGAAGCCTGAGTGCGGAAACAGGAACATTTCTCCAAAGCATGTAAACATTGCTTATCTGATTGTCATGAAACAGGCTGTCATGAAATTTTTCCTGATATTCAAATTTTCTCCTGCCGATATATATTAATTCATCCTCTTCTGCCTCTACACCAAGCTCTTCTTTAAGCTCTCTCACAGCCGATTCGGTAAATCCGCATCCGCAGGGTATGTGCCCGGCACTTGATATATCATAACATCCGGGGTGGGAATCCTTATTTTTGCTTCTCTTTTGAATAAGAATTTCAACTTTATCAAGATACTCTTTGTCATACGTATTATTTTTACACCATGTACAAAAATCATCCGCACCATCGCGCATTCTGACAAGCCATAAATGGGAAGTGCGGTGAAGTATGCCATTTTCGTGAGCCGTCTTTCTGTCAACTGTTTTTCCGGTAGGATTTCCGTCTTCATCTACTATATCTAAAATTTCCATAATAAGCCTTCTTTAATCAATCCGTCTGGTAAATTTTAATTCCTATAATATTATATTTATCTCATGCATATATGTCAAATTATTTCATTTCTTTATTTACTTGACTAATCTCCCCTGATGTTGCATTATTATGCCAATGATACTCGAAGCAATAGCGCCATCTTAATTATGAAGGGAGAAATCAAATGGGTAATTTGTCACTGACACAAAAATTTTCAATCTGTGCCGCTGATGAAAGAGGTCAGATTAGTGATATTCAGGTAAACAGAAGGGTATGCCTTGTAGCGGCAGCTCTGATTGAGCTTAAAAATAACGGCTGCGTGGAAATTGACGAGAGACGCGTCAAGGTTATTAAAAGCATTCCCTATGAAATAGAGTATTTAAAGCCTCTTTTTACTTTCATAAACAGGGAAAACACAATTTCCTTAAGACAAATTCTGGAGGTTTATACTCACTCGATTACAGGTAAGGAATTTGAGACATTAAAGGATTCCGTAAGCACGGAAATGTCAGGTCTGGGGCTTGTTGATTCCGGTACGGCCGGTGTGTTTACAAAAAATAATGACTACGTTTCAAGAGAAGATTCCATGCATGCAATCATAGAAGATATCAGAACTGAATTTTTGAGAACCAATTATACCGATGTTTCTCTTGAGCTTGCAACTATTGTTATACTTATGATGAAGAGTGAAATTCTGGGATCTTATTTTTCAGATTCCGAGCAGCTTGCAATTGAAGCAAAGCTTAATCTGATATCGTATGAAGATACTGATTTATCAAAGGAAGTTAATGAAATTATAGAGTTTGTGGACAATCTGATTCAGGTCAGAAGTCTTATGACCATTATGTAATCTTATTTTAAAAAGAGTCACTGACCAATATAAATCAGTGGCTCTTTTTATTAGTTTAATTATTATTCATATCACGACTGTTCATATCACCATTATCCCTGCTTTTTCTTTTACGCCTTCTGATAATTGCATAAATTATTAAAGCTATGACAATTATAAGTGCTGCACCAAATGAAATGAACGAGCTGTAAAGATATTCCCTTTGCTCGCGGATAATATCTGCTATTTCAGAGGTTGACGCAGACTGAAGAAGATTTATAAGATTATCTCCCGAAATCTCACCGTCCCTTATAAAATGCATAATGAGCTGCAATACGCCAAGACCTGTAAACAGCACTGCAAGTATTGAGAAAAATGAGAGCAACACTGCTCCAAAGGCATTCTTTTTCATACCCTTTTTCTCCCTGCGTGAGGTAACTGCTCCTGCGATTAAACCAATAAGAGCAGTAATAAGCACCGCTCCACCAATAGCAGTCAATATCGTCATTATACCATTACCCTTCTCTGCGGAAACCGTTTTTCCGGCATCTGTTTTAATTATATGAATAATTCTTACCGTACTGTTTCCCGCATCATCAACAGACTCAAATCTAAACTCATTTTCACCGTCTGCCAGTTCTAAAGTAATAGTAAAGCTGCCATCTGCTTCAGGAGAAATACTGTCACCATTACAATTGAGTGCCGCTCCCGGCTCCGTGCATCCTACAAATACGACAGTTTTCTCCTTAGTCGTCATGCTGTCTGAAGCTCCATAGATATCAAGTAAAGGAGGCATGTTATCAACAGATACCCTTCCCGTTATACAATAAGTAACATCATTACTGTCCACCTGAAATTCCAGTTCATTTACATTCATGGCTTCAAGACCAACCTGAATCTTACTGCTTCCGGTAAGCCTGAGCTGTTCAGACGCATCTCCAAGTATCAGATTTCCATAATAGGTTTCATCTCCTGCATCAAAACTTATTACTGCGTTAAGGTCGTTTGATATTTCCTGCGTTTCAATGGTTACATTTGCAGGCATGACAGGAGTAATAGTCCTTGTCCACGACATATATCCTCCGTCACTTAACCTTGCATTGACCTGAACTACTATATTTCCGTCTTCAGGGTCAAAAACTATATGATCAGCGAATCCGTCGCCCTCATAAGACTGAAGCGAAAGATAATCGTCCAGCTTATCCTGCATCACAATTAGCGCGTATTCCTCACAGCTAAAATTCTTTCCTTCAATACTGAAATTTATATCAATATAATTATCTGTCAGATTACATATTACATCCAGACAATCCGCATCACCTTCAGAAGTATTTCCTGAAATTGTAAATACTCCTGACGCTTCTATGCTGTCTCTTACCTCAGTTCCGGAATCATCCTCTGCATAAACCTCTGCCACAAGGTAATATTCTCCGTCAGGAAGCATATCCGGATAAATGCTAAATTCAGTGTCACTGCCGGGATTCCCGCTGCCCTTATACATTTCTATCATATTTATGATATTTCCGGAAGAATCCTTTACTGCCGCACTGATAATATATTCATATGAATATCTTTCATATGTAACATTTATATATCCCTCTATATTTTGCAGTTCATTTTCCTCTGACTGCACCTCCTGAAATGTCAGGGAATTTGCGGTTATCGGCATATGCCAGTTAAGAACGTCAACTGTTACCTCTCTGTTGGCTCCCTTTTCATAATCAATTATCCAGTCGCCTCTCTCTGCCCGGGCAATGTTATAATAAGTACAGTTATCTCCTTCTACAACCTGGTTAAAGTCTTCGGGATTTTCATACCTTGTACCACTTGGCGAGATAAATGCAACACGCGGTTTTTCCCTGTCATAGCCTACAATTATCGTAATGTCTCTTTGCGACTCCAGAGTTACAAGAGGAGCCTCTTCTCCTCTTGCGCTGATTGAGCACATAAGAATTAACACCGGCAGAATAACAGCGCAGATAATTATATATATTGATGATTTTTTTATACCTTTCATAATATCCATTCCAATCCTTCTTTCAGGCTAAAACTTATGTGTCGCAAGAGCGGCGTCATCCGCCCCCCATACTACAGAGATGTTATTCCCTCCGGTGCCGCCACAGGCTGCAATAATACCAAATGCCATCTTTCCGTTATGCTGAGTATATGCTCCAAAGAAGACATCCCCGTTATACTTGGCTTCAGCAACAAATACCCACCAACTTACCTTAAGTTCAAAATCGCCAAATGACCATAATCCGATGACCTGATTTGTAAGAGCGACATTAACCCCTCCACTATATTGAAGCTTAAAATTATCTGTTTCTATTTTCGGCCCGATCCTTACTTCACCTATAAATCCGTCCGGAGAATCCTGAAGTACAAACAGCGGATTATTATATTCCAGACCTATACCAAGCTGAAGCTTTGCACTGCCCACCTCTATAAGTCCAAGACATTTTGCGGTTGCCTCCGCCCTTATCCTGAATTCCTTTAGTCTGAATGCAAGCGTCACATCATCAAGCGACAAAATGCTTACATCGCCTACATACTTTTCCACACCCGGGAAGTATGAGGATATCTTTGCCAGAGAGGCGTCACATTTACCCACCATCTCCGCTTTAAATATATCAGTCCAGTCTTCCGAGCCGACAGCCTGACTTATGTCCTGAATACCAAGTCCAAAATCACTGAAGGTGACATTTATCCCCTTTATACTTACAGTGATATCCTTATCAGCATAAAACATAATTTTATCCAGCTTCCAATCCTTAATTCCGATTTCAAAGCCTACACCTTTTATGAGCATTGCTATATTTGCCAGTGCCTTTAGTTCGACCTCTCCCTTCTTTGTATCTAACTTTATTCCGAACTCTCCCACGTTTGCATACATATTTCCGACCTTAGTATTACTGAATACATCCGGATCCTGATTCTCATATCCTACCTCTATGACACAGTCGATGCTGTTATTACTGTAAATAAGCTCAGCTTCATAATCCACGGAAAACTTGAATACTTCGCCGCCTGCAGCCGAAATGATTTTATCCTGAAATGGAAGTTTTGTCGTAAATTCCCTGAAGTTGATTTTTGCCCTGTCAGGATAAATTGCAAGCCCGGCTGTCTCTATGCTCAAGAAATCAACTGCACCCAACATGGCTACAGGCACATTTTGTACAGGATAATCATCAGATGAGCCTGAAACCGCAGGGTCATTATAAAGCGTCACGGTCACATAGCCCGGAAGCTGTGTTGTGTAACCCTTTTTAGCATAATACCCCGCAAGTCCTCCTGCATTTTCATCCGTATACTGCATATAGGTTTTTCCATACGACATTTGAATGTCGTAATCATTTTCCAAATCACCCTGCAGGGTTACCGTGTCTGTAAATCCGAGCCAGCCGTTCAGAGTAACTACGCCTGAAAGCTCTGCATAATCTCCGTTTCGTTTTAAGTTGGATGTGGTAAATACATATTCACCAAATCTTACAACATTTGATTCTCCTCCTGAAACTATAAAGCTGCTGCCAAAAACGGCCTTCTTCCCGTTATAAGTTACATATACATCATAAAGTCCCACGGGCACCTTTGCAGGGACAGTTACGGTAACGCTGCTTTCATCCACATATTCAGTCGTACATGTGTATGTGCCTGCACCGCCCTTAAGCTCTACTGATATCACAGCATCTTTTTCAAGTCCCTCTCCGCGTAAGGTGACATTCTGGGAATAGTTTGCATAATAAACCATCTTTTCCTTAAGACCGTTTATAACTACATCATTTACAGTAATGCTTATGTCCTCATCATTGAGCTTATCCTCAATATCACTGGAATACAGGGAATAATACTGTTCTCCGTAGATTGTAGGTGAAGTATTGTATCTTACCTCAAGTCTCCTGTCTATCTTGTATGTATCCACAGCCTCAAAGCTTATGCGGTAACGATTCTTACCTGTATTGTATATAAAATTATAAAATGCTTCTATTGATTCCGGAGTGTCCACATAGAAGTATTCTCCGCTTCCGTATGATGCATATTCCTCCAAAAGCTCGGCATTTACATCACCGCCAAGTCCGACTGTATAAATAACTATATCTCTGTTTACACACGCCGCCCTTATTGCTTCCATGTCTTCTCCGTCGGGCATGGTATCGTTTCCGTCACTCATAAGTATCATTATATTAAGGGAATTATCATCCTCAGGAAAAATTGTATTTGCATAGGTTACGGCATCATAGATGTTTGTTCCCCCGGATGCCCTGAGGCCGTCAGCCGTTGCAATAATCTCGTCCCTTGAAGCGCCAGGCATACTTACCATATCCTGAAGTACACCATCAGAAAAAGGAACAATGCCAATATTTACATCATCGCTTTTATTTTCGGCAAATGCCTTTAACGCGTCGCTCAGACAGTCGCGGGGATTGCCAGCCATACTGCCCGAATCATCACATACAAGCACAATATTTATATCGTCATACTCGATTTTTTCAACTTCATAGTTTTCTATATCTGCTTCTGCATCCGTCACACGCATGCTTTCCTTAAAGCCTTCCGCGGAAGAAACATAGTTGTCATCCACGGCTACAACTGCATAAAGAGAAGGGAATTCATCTGTATCAACAGATACTACATTTATGGAGCCTGCCATCTGATTTATTGTGTCACTAATGTTCAGAGACAATTCCCCGCCTGATGATAAATCTGAGGTTACTGATGCTTCTTCTTCGGAATTGCCGTCCGCCGGTCCGTTATGTAGAAAATTATCTCCCGTATACTCGTCAAGAATACCAGAGCCGCTTTCATCCTCCTGATGGTAACCCGAAATACCGTCCATGATGTCTGTATCTATATCAGGGATTCCGTCCGGCATACGGTTTTCGATCATCCTGTCAACATAGTCAGTAATAAGTTTTCTATCCTCTGCGTTATCATTGCTTTGTATAATGTCATTAATTTGTCCTGCTACGGCAGCAAATTCTGCATCTGAAGAGTTTGCTGCATATGTAAGAGTCTTTTCCACATATTTAGCTGCCTTTGCATTATCTCCATTTTCGTAAGCGATGTCAGCAAGCTCAAGACAAAGCTTTGCCGCACTCTCATCCCCACTTTCTGCCTGGGCTTCCATTGTATCGGCAACATATTCATAAAGAATATTTGTATCTTCGTTTAAGGATTCCTGAAGAACGCTGATTTCACTATTAATAATTTCATTTTTTTCTGCTGAAAAATTGTTTTTATCACGCTCTTTCTTTATATGGTTAAGGACTTCTCTCTGATCAGCCTGTATGGAAAGTATGAAAGAATTATCCCTTATATCATCATCTCCCAGCTTTCCACTTCTTATAAGCTGTGAAGCAACGATAAGTGTATCCCCATCGGGATCTGTCATAACATTGTTTGCCGTATTGGTATAATCATGAAGATAGAGTTCCGCCGCCAAAAGAGCACGGTTTATTGAAGGCAGCTTAGAAAAGGGGAAGTCCCTGTCTGCCCAGTCTTTTATATATTCATAAAGTGTATTTACATCTAAATCGCCATAATAATAGCCACTTTCATCTGTTCCTGATGAAAGTTCATTTATGGCATAATATGCCTTTGCGGCAGCTTCTGCATCCTTATCCATACGCACACTAAGGCTTCCGGTTTCAAACGCTGTTCCTCTTAGTGAGTTCCTGATAAGCTCTGCCCTCTCTCCATTTCCCTCTGCCTCATAAACATCAGCAACAAGTGACATGTACTCTGCATTATACTCTGCATTTTCGCTATACTCATCTAGCAGCGTACGTGCCAAATCTGTCTCTCCTTCGTCTAAAAGCCAACTTATAATACTTATGTATCCTCTTTCATCCTCTTCTGATGTCTCAGATAAGCCGTCAGAAGTTTTATCAGGCTCCGTAATGGTGTAATATCCCCTGTCTATATCCACAAGCTCCTTATCTGTTGCAGTCAGTGCAACTGAGCCTGCAGCAAGCAATACATATAATGCGGATATCCACATCCACACTATTCTTTTCTTTTTATTTAATATTGCAAAAATAACTGCTACGATAAGTGCTGCAAATAAAGCAATGGTTATATATATCATGTTTTTACCCGTCCCAATTGATTTTTAATGTGACTCTTACTCGATTTTTCCTAAATTAATTTTAACATTTGATGGGCGGTAAATCAATCCATATATTTTATATCTGACGCTTTCTCAGCTCTCACCTTCTGTAAATTGCCTGTCTTTCTATGGTACTTCAATTTGCAGTCAATGTTCCATCCCTTAACAGTGAAATATTTTCAGTATTCATCTCATATGAATCTATGGTTATTTCTTTATAATAATCTAAAATGCTTTGATATTCTTCTTCAGTCAATCTTTCTGATGTATAAGCATCTATATTATTAGAAATACTTGTCTCATCAATATCAGCGTTATAACTGCAAACAATATAATATATTTTTTCCAACTCAGAGCCTCCGGCCGGAAGCACATAATAGAATTCACCGAAATCACCACCAAGACCCCAGGTTTCTGTTATCGCACCATTTTCGCAAAGTTCAAGCGACATACCCGGATTATATTGAATAAGCTGGATTACAGATCCATTTACATAAGTACGAATATCATGAATTACATACCTTGTACTGTCTGTATCAGAACGAAGAATAATTATAAGCTCCTCCACGTCATCCCTATTCTGTTGAACTGTTATCTGTACTTATTCCACAGACGCATAAAGAAATACAATAATTACCGCTCTTATTTTTCCGTCCATCAAATCTATGTATTTTTCATTCTTCTCATGTAAGCTATTTATAAGGCAAATAGTTAAAAAGGCAGGAATTTCTTCCTACCTGATAATACCCTGTTCCATTATTACTCGGCAACATTACTGTCATCAGAAGAGCTATCTTCCCCAGTCAAAAACCAAACCCATATATAAAGATCTCCTGTATCGCCGTTAAAAGCATACGTCTTGCGATAATCCATCCTGTAATAATCAACATTTGGCAGTTCAACCATGACTTCATTATATATATTATAATTTATATCCCTCTCAATCTTTATACATGCACGATATCTACTGTCATCCTCAAATACGTCATCCTCTGTAAGTTCTGATAATTCTTCCTCTGGGTAAGGACCTTCTGACTTGTCCCATCCTGTTACATATGCCGTATAACCGTTACCTTCGTCATATTTAATATCAAATTCAGGCTTTTCACCAGGCTTCGGCTCTGCAATTGTGACAGATATAGTATCTACAGCCTCCAAACTATCTTCCGAAGTATATAACTCAGCTACATATTCACATGCTGCATCAATATCCGCGTAATTAGCTTCCTCCAAATCAATACCCTGTGTTTTAAGTCTTCTTTCCACACAGAATGAAAACATGTTTACACATTGGCGTAACAGACTCCCTGTATAACCCTGATAATGACATTGCCGGATGTGAAATATTAAAAACCTCTCACTGAAGGCTGTATAATTATCTTCCCATACTTCATCATAGGATTCGTAAAACTGCTTCAGTCTGTACCATGATTTTCCATCGTCATTCATCAGACTTATTCCCGCACTTGCAAGCTCATCAATGTTATATGTCTCTCCCTCATTGTTAAAATTATTAACAAACCAGACCTGCGTATAAAATATCTTATCCTCAGATAATTCATACAGATTACCGAATTCAAGTATCATACTAGCTTGTTCTGATTCAATATAATAATTATAACGAATTACATATCGTGCAGGGATCTGACTTATAACCGGTACTGCACAGTATACAAACCAGCCTGCACATAGTATAAGAGCAATAACCAGTTTGACAGGCTTACTCTCGTCATAAAAGCTGTCCCTGTACATCAGGTAGTACTTTATATCCTGAAAGATTACCGCAACCAAAAGTCCGACTGCTATGATAAGAGGGATAAACATCCACATAAAACAACGGGAAACTATAATAACCAAAGTCATATACACGGTAAGCAGACCTGTAAATATAATTACTGCCGCATTATACAAAATAAGTCCGGCTCTGTCATTCACATAAGAATAAAAGTACGATAAAACAAGCAGAGCAGTCACGGCAATGAGCATCTTCCATACGGCGTCATTTATAAACAAATAGCCTGCAAAACTGTAAACATAAAATCTTTCCAGTTCCTCCCTGCCAGTAATCACAAATGCCTCATGCGTAAAAAGATTCGTCTTTGCCAGCATATATATCAATACTACACTAAAAATAATAACTATGAAATGTATTCTTTTCCTGCGTTTCTCATACCACCCCATATGTAACCTCCTAAGTTGAAACTTCATAACTTGTAAACTGCCCTTCATTGTCTGATTTATAACTTTTTCTTTATTTACTCACCACAAACAATATATTCCGGCTGGTAAATTTATTTTTAAGATAGTACACTTATATTTATCAATCCCATGAAAGACAATATTCCCAGTGCCAAACTGAGTACGGTAATTGCAATGGCAAGAGTCGCAAAAATACTTTTCTTTGATTTTAACCCGAGGTTTGCCAGACAAAATGTAACAAATATCACCAGCATACCAATCATACCGACAAAAACCGCAGCCAAAGATGCGATTGACAGAAAAAATGCCCACATTGCACATTTCTCGTTTCTCTTTTCATTTTCTTCGGATATCGAGTTCGATATTGGATTTCCGTTTGTATCGTATAACTGAACATTATTGTAAGTCGGAGAATTATTGTAAAATTTCTCTCCTGCATTTTGCTGGGGCATATACTGCGGCTGATTTTGCATCTGGTTTATATATGTCGGCTGTACATACTTCGCATCTAAGCGTGCTATTAGATTTGTCAGTTCCTCTATTTTTGAAACATAAGGTGCCGTCTGTAATATTCCTACCATTCCATTATCAAGCGGAAATGGTTTTTTAGGACTTTTTAAATATGCAAGTATTGTCAGTTGTCCGCCCTGAATATAATATTCAAAAAACCAGCATGTATTAACCATTGGATTTCCCATGCGGTAATATCTTAATCCATCCTTCTCAATATACTTAAAATTATTTGTATTCAGCCAGTTAACTACAAGACTGTTAACCTCTTGCGGGCTTGCATAAAAATTAACGGTATACTGCGTTTTTCTTTTTGCCATAATACTTCTCCTTTTCTTTCTTAGACTGCATCTTCTGTTTCTAATTTCTTAGTCTACTACCATTTTATATATTCTCATTTTTTATAAGTATTATCAATAGAAAATATGCTTTTTATAGTTAATTTTTACTACTATTCATGTTAATTTCAGATTTTAAAGACAAAAAAACAACCGCCACTATCGTGGCGGCAGTTTTTCAACAAATTTTTACTGTTCCTTTGTGCTTACAATCTTATAATATGTCTTCGACGTAATCATATATACAATGATGTAGAGTACTGCAAACAATATAAAGCTTCCCGCAACGCTTGCCACGAAAAGCGGTGTATTTGCCATTCCAAACAAAGTAAGCACTCTGTTTATCATAGGCACTGCAAATGCAGTATGAATTCCTGCCGTGATAAGAGGAAGGAAAAATACCGTTATTATCTGCGAATGAATACTCTTTTTAATTTCCTGTCTTGTAAGGCCTACCTTCTGCATGATTTCATATCTTCTTCTGTCACTGTATCCCTCCGAAATCTGCTTGTAATATATGATAAGTATTGTTGCAAGCATAAAGACAATACTTAAGAAAATACCTACAAAATAAAGACCTCCGTACAGGGCATTGTAATCTTCCAGTGTTCCGCTTCTTGTATCTATAGATGAGCCAAACTGTATGTTTTCAAATTCCGGGTCGTTCTCGCAGAATTCTCCAAATTCACTTTTATATTCGTCGCTTATCTCCTCACTGTATTCACTGCTTATGTCAACACCGTAATATGTTTGTATACCCGGTACATAACCTGATTCACGACATATAACGTCATAAATGTTCCTTAGCTCACTCTGGTCATTTACAAGCACTACAATTCTTCGTACTCCGCTGACATCATATGTGCTTAGCACATCATCTATATCTTCATTACCTAAATCTTTCATATATTCTTTTACATTATAGGTTTTTCCGGCTATAACCAGATTGTCAGATGACAGCTCACCATTGTCATCATATACAATAATTTCATTTTCAGCTAACTCATATGTCTTTCCCGTAAATCTTTCATATTCCTGTTTTTCAATAATACAAAGCACGCTGATTTCGGTGAAAAGGCTGGCATTATTATAGTTTTCACTTACATCAATTTCATTACCGTTTATTCCTGCAGCTACCGGTATATATGTCAGGTCTTTTACATCACTTTCCTGATATAATTTTTCTCCGGCTCTTTCTTCATACTTATCAATGATAGAGTTAAGAAGCCCCTTTAACTTTTCTTCTGCATAGGTATTTCCGTCATAAGAATAAACCGTAAGCTCCAGTTCAGACGGGTGCATTCTGTAAACCGTGTCACTGCTCGCCGTATAAAGCGTGGTTGTAGCGGATATCGTAACCAGTACCATTGTGGAAAGTATGCATATGCTTGCAAGACTTGTGGCATTCTGCTTCATTCTGTACATCATACCTGATACTGAAATAAAATGATTTGTCTTATAATAATACTTATTATTCTTCTTAAGTATTTTAAGGAGCATTATACTTCCTGCCGTAAAAAGAAGGTAGGTGGCTGCTATTACAAGCATAACAGCTACGAAAAATACGGCTACTGCCTGCACAGGGTCCTCAATGCCTAACGAAAGCCAATAACCCAAAGCAAGCATTACGGCACCGAGGAGAGCTAAAATCCATTTGTTTTTAGGCTCTTTTTCTCCCACCTGTGAGCCCCTGACAAGGTCAATGGTGTTGGAAAATCCTATCTGTCTTATGCCGTTTAAAAGCACTACAAAATATATGGCAAGAAAGACTAATACCGTTGTCGTAACTGACTGAACAGATACGGAAAGCTTAATACTTACACTTTCTTTTAACATTCTTACAAGGAGGAGACACACGGCTTTGTTAAATATTATTCCAGTAAGTATTCCTGCAATCGTTCCGACTGATGCCGTAATAATATTTTCAATCAGAATGATTCTGAATATATGTCTCTTTTCCATTCCCAACACGTTATAGAGTCCGAACTCGCTTTTTCTCCTCTTCATGAGAAAATTGTTGGAGAAAAACAAAAGAATCGCCGACAGAAAAATCATTACATACACTCCAAATCCAAGCATGGAGGTAACAGTTCCTCCGCCCTTCATATTATTTATTGCATCGCTTACGGACATGGAATAAACTATATAAAACATGGCTGTTGCTATAATTCCGGTAAGTATATAAGGGAAGTATATCTGCTTGTTTTTCTTTATGCTTCCTACTGCAAATTTGAAATAATATCCTCTTTTCATTATCTTTCACCACCTGTCGCAAGAAGTGTGAGCGTATCTGATATCATCTGATACATTTCTTCATTTGTGCGCCCACCTTTATATATCTGATGAAAGACTTCGCCATCTCTTATGAAAAGCACCCTTCCTGCATGGCTTGCCGCCTTTGTGGAATGAGTAACCATAAGAATTGTCTGTCCTCCCTCATTAATTTTATTAAACAGTGCCAGAAGCTCGTCAGTAGACCTTGAATCAAGTGCTCCCGTCGGCTCGTCTGCAAGAACTACTTCCGGATTATTTATAAGTGCTCTTGCCACTGCCGCACGCTGTTTCTGACCTCCTGATACCTCATAAGGATATTTTTCCAAAAGTTCTGAAATTTCCAGTTTCTTTGCCAGAGGATAGATGGCTTCCTTCATTTCCTTGTAGCTCTTCCCTGCAAGGACCATAGGTAAAAGTATATTATCCTTTAAAGAAAATGTGTCAAGCAGGTTAAAATCCTGAAAGACAAATCCGAGATGGTCCCTTCTGTAAGCAGATATTTCTTTGTCCTTAATACTGCTTAAATCTCTGCCGTTTAGTATAACCTCTCCGCTCGTCGGCTTATCGAGAGCTGCAAGTATGTTAAGGAGTGTGGTTTTACCGCTTCCGCTCTCGCCCATTATTGCCGCATACTCTCCCTCCTCTACGGAAAAGCTTACATTTGAAAGTGCCTGTACCTTGTTTCCTCCGAATCTCGTTGTGTAAACCTTCTTTAAATTATTAACCTCTAAAATAGCCATAATCATATTCCTTTCCAGACTTTTTCATGTCTTTTCGTGTATTACACCAAACGGATTGTTACGCACTCCGTGCTCTCACAATCCTGCAAAATATTCGGAATCCATGGGTCCCCTACCCCACTTCTTCCTCATATTTTGTCGGGTCCCAAGGTCAGAAGCACTCACTTGCGTAAAACGCAGATGATGAGCTTCTGACCTTTTTCCCCTGGTGTAATTACATAATAAATATGATATAGCTTTTCTGCCATAGTATCAACTTACAATAACGGTTTTTACCTTACGATTTTGTAAGATTTCTCTTCTCTATTCTTTCATTTAATTCTTTATACGTTTTTGCTATAACGACCGCTGTCACAATAAATGTCAGTATATCCGAAAGAGGCATGAAGTATAAAATTCCGTCCAATCCAAAGAATACAGGCAGTAAAATTGGAAGTCCTACGCCGAAAACTATTTCCTTCAGCATTGAAAGTATGGTAGATATCAAGGCCTTTCCAAGCGCCTGAAGGTAAATCACAGTACCCTTGTTTATACATGCAAGAATCATTGTACATAAGAAAATCCTGAAGCATTTTACTGCATATTCAGTATAATATATGCTTTCGTTCTGCGCTCCGAAAAGATTTGCAAGCTGTTTCGGAAAACATTCTGCTATTATTATTGCAACGAGGCCCACAACTGCTTCCACTTTAAGAAGAAGTGTAAACAGCTTCTTTGCCCTGTCCTCTCTTCCTGCTCCGATGTTATAACCTACAATCGGAATACAGCCTGCCGCAAGTCCTATTGCAACAGAAATTACTATCTGAAAAAATTTCATTACAATTCCTATAACTGCAAGTGGTATCTGAGCATATTCATTCTGACCGAAAATCTCATCCAGTGCTCCGTATTTTACAACCATTTTCTGCACTGCAAGCATGGAAAGCACAAGAGAAAGCTGTGCAAGAAAGCTTGTGGCGCCCAAAGGCAGTATCTTTTTTATCAGGTCCCATCTTAAAGGAAAGCTCTTCTTTTCAAGTTTTATTGCTTTCATATGGAATAAATACCATATTGATAAAACCGCTGTAAGTATCTGCCCCATGACAGTTGCAACCGCGGCTCCCATCATTCCCCATTTAAAACCGAATATGAAAACAGGGTCAAAAATTACATTTACTATTGCTCCCGAAACAGTTGCTACCATGGCAAATTTAGGACTTCCGTCAGACCTTATAATAGGATTCATTGCCTGACCGAACATATAAAACGGTAATCCAAGCGCAATATAAAAGAAATATTCTTTAGAGCACTCATATGTCTGTTCATTTACCCTACCGCCAAAAAGTTCAAGCAAAGGGTCCATAAACACAAGGTAAATAACTGTAACCAAAATACTTACTGCTATACATATAATTATTGAATTGCCTATGCTTTTATGAGCTCTTTCCTTTTGGTCTGAGGCAAGACATATACTTACAAACGCACAACAGCCGTCACCTATTAAAACTGCTATTGCCAGTGCAAATACCGTAAGGGGAAAGACCACAGTATTTCCTGCATTTCCGTATGAGCCGAGATAATCGGCATTTGCAATAAAGAGCTGGTCTACAATGTTATAAAGCGCTGCAACCAAAAGTGAAATAATGCAGGGAATCGAGTACTTACGCATGAGCACTTCTACCCTTTCATCCTTAAGATAACTGTTTACTTTTTCTTCCACGATAATTAAACCTCCTGTTTTTACATACAGCGATGGGCCTTTTACATGCAACAAAGATACTCTTGCATACAGTTTGTCGCTTTTTATGCAAACATATTTTCCGCACAAAAAAAGCGCAAATCCAAAAGCTGGATTTACGCTTTTAAGCCACACGCCTAATATATAAAATATTTAAAAAGTCCAAAACCGGTCTTACGCAAATTATGCCGCACGTTTTATCCGAAATATATTATATTCAAATGTAATAAATTTGTCAAAAGGGTTTTTCTGGTGATTATTTTAAAAATCTGTATTTTCCTTTTCCATAACCGGATACCGTTTCAATAATTCCTGCGCCTACCAATTTTGCAATCAGCTTGGAAGCACTTGAATTTTTTAGTCCAAGAATTTCGCAAACTGCGCCCCTTCCAAATATACCATTAAAGCCAAATGTTTCAAACAACTTTTGTATATGAGCTATTGTTTTTCCTGAAAAACTTTCCACTTTTCCCGAATACATACTCTCAATGTCTACTTTTTGCTCTCCAATATCTACTTTTTTCATTTTCAAAAGTCCACTGATATGCATATCCCGATTATTCAGTTCATTTTTCTCATTTAAAAGCAAATTTCTCAGGAATAGTTCGAGGTACTCTGTCGTTTCGTGAATACCTTTTTGCAGATTCGTATAATTTGCACGAACAAGCGCATTTCTGAAATACCACGCATTATCTGCAAAAATATCATTATTGGCTGAAAATCCAAGCATCCTTAAATACTTAATAAAAAAAACGCAGTTGTCCTCGTATTTCCCTCTCCAAAAATATGGATTTGCCACAGTCTTGAAACAAATACCGCAAGATGACGTATAATATCATCCATCGAAAGTCCCCTGTAACTGAAGTTTCTCTCCTGCGAAAAATCATACTCCAGAGTTGCCTGGAGTTCGGAAGCACTGCCATATAAAACAGTTTTCCCGTCTAAAACCCACTCTTTTTTCGTTATGTTGTAATTTCTTATTTTACCCGCATGTTTGTATATGCCCTGAAACAGTTTACGATGTATAGAGATATATTCATTCGGTGAAAACGAAAAAGCGGTTTCCGACAAAATTTCTGCAATCCGATTGCCGTACTCCATGCGTAGCCTTTGCTAACCTTGTCAGGCTCGGACTCCTTCAGGTATTTCTTAAATGGGTCTTTATCCATATCACTACCTCATTTCTTAATATTTTTTATACCTGTAAATTCTTTCCTTTATATCTACTCTACGACTATCCTGTCTTTCATTAAATCCAGAATAACCTTCGTGCCCTTCCCCGGAGAGGACTCTATAACAAGGGTATTCTTCAGGTTATCCGTAATCTTTTTACAAAGATACAGCCCTATTCCAGTGGATTTTTCCTCTTTTCTTCCATTATAACCCGTATAGCCTTTTTCAAATATTCTAGGCAGGTCGGATTCATTTATTCCTATTCCCGTATCTTCAATTATCAGCTTCGTATCTTCCATATATATGGAAATTTTTCCCTTATCAGTATACTTAATGGCATTTGAAAGAAGCTGTTCAATTACAAAAAGAAGCCATTTTTCATCGGTGAGAACAGTAACTCCTTCACAACTTCTGTAGTCCAAAGCAATCTTTTTCCTGATAAACATAGGTGCATATTTTCTTATCGCCTGCCGAAGCAGTTTATCCATATTACATTTTTTTATTACGTAATCAGTAAAGTCCGAGCCAAGCCTTAAGTACACAAGCACCATTTCCACATACTGCTCTATCCTGAAAAGTTCCATTTTTAGCTCCCTGATTAGTTCGGTTTCTTCTTCCTGCTGCAAAAGAAGCCTCATTGCAGAAATGGGAATTTTTATCTGATGCACCCACATCGAGTAGTAATCCATCATGTTTTGAATTCTTTTGTCATTGTCCGATATGATTTTAAGCTTATCGGAATTTATTTCATTTATCAGATTTTGATAATCTTCTTCAAAAATATTTGCGGGGTCAGGAATATTTTCTATATTATATCTTATCTCTTTGAGTTTAAAAGTAAGCTTCTTATGCTTTTCAAGATATTTTCTAAAATCTGAAAATATCACAATAAGTCCAAAAAATAACGAAATAAGAGAAGCATAAGCCACTGCGTCAAGCGGTATCTGATACAGAATAAATACTACTGCAAATATTAAGACAGCCACAATAAATACAAGCATAAATTTAAGCCTGTCTTTCAAATAGTGAACGCAAACCATTCTTTTTTTCATAAAACCACATACCCCATTCCTTTTTTTGTAGTAATGAAGTCCGAAAGCCCCACGGCTTCAAGTTTTTTTCTGAGTCTTGTCACATTTACGGTAAGAGTGTTTTCATCAACATAGCTGTCGGTTTCCCAAAGCTTTGTCATAAGAATGTCACGGCTGATTACCTTTCCTTTATTTTCCATTAAACATGAAAGTATTTTAAATTCATTTTTCGTAAGCTCTATCTTTTCATCATTAAATATAAGAGTAGCATCAGACAAATTTAATACTGCATCTCTATGCATAAGAATATCCGTCTGACCGGAAAAATCATATGCACGCCTCAAAGCAGCCTGTATCTTGGCATTCAGCACATCCAAATCAAAAGGCTTTGCTATAAAATCATCAGCTCCCATATTGACGGCCATAACAATATTCATATTATCGGCAGCCGATGATATGAATATAATCGGCACCTTGGAAATTTTTCTAATCTCACTGCAAAAATAATATCCGTTAAAAAACGGCAGGGAAATATCCATAAGCACAAGCTGTGGAGCGTATTCCGAAAAAATGCCCATGACATTTCTGAAGTCATCTACTACCCTTACTTCATTTCCCCAGTTTTCTATGTATTTTTTCATAGCGCCTGCAATGACTTTGTCATCTTCTACAATAAGTATCCTGTACATACAAATATCCCACCCTTCTCCTTAATATTATAGCAAATTATATTTTAAACATCATTAAAAAAATGATATACCTTTTGACGCCTTCATTATAAAATATTAAAATATGTAATTGCAATCCAAATTAAAAACTTGATTAAAAATATGTAATATGTATAATTTTTTATATATCAAATGCAATTTAAAGCAGGGGGCTGAACATGAAAAAGCTGACAAGAAACTTTTACAGAAAAGACGGACTTACGCTTGCCAAAGAGCTTCTTGGCAAGGTTATAATTCATAAAACAGAACACGGAGTAATAAAGGGAATTATCACGGAAACCGAAGCATATATGGGCATTATTGATAAAGCCTCACATGCCTATGGCGGTTTGAGAAGTAACCGCACTGAAACCATGTATCACGACGGAGGTACATCTTATGTTTATCTGATTTACGGAATGTATTACTGCATGAATGTGGTTGCCAATAAGAAAGATATTCCTGAGGCAGTGCTGATAAGGGGAATTCATCCTTATGACAAAACTTCTCTTAAGATAATGAAGGAGCTTAGAAAAACCGATAAGATAAAGAATTTATGCAATGGTCCGGGGAAGCTGTGCATTGCAATGGATATAGATAAAACTCTTGATGACGTGGACATGTGTGCACCGGGCGCTAAGCTTTACATAGCAGATGCAGGCATCGAAATTAATGACGCCTGCATCTTAAAAGGTCCTCGTATTAATATTGACTATGCTGAGGAAGCAGCTGCTTTCCCATGGAGATTCTATTTAAGTCAGTCTTATATAAATACAATATCTGATATTTAATAAGCCTTAACCTTTGTCCAAAGGTCTGCAAAATACTGCTTTGTCTCAGTATCCTGATATTCAAACACTTCGTTATTCGGATTTCCCATGGTCGGTGTATACGCGTCAATTCCTGCATATTCACCGTCTTTTAATTTATTATATGCCTCTGTTACAGGGGTGGTATATCCAACCTCAAGTGAATTTGCATATGCGTTATCAGGGTCAAGCATGAAATTCATATAAGCGTGAGCAAGCTCGGTATCCTCGCAGTTTTTGGTAATAACCATTGCATCCTGCCATTCATTAGTTTCTTCCGGCTCAAAATATCTCATGTTTTCATTTTCTGACATGATATAAGCGCCGTCACCCGAATAAACAACTGCCATTGCTTTGTTGCCTGAAATCATGTTGTCTATTACGTCATCACCTGCATAAACAGGATTCATGGTATCTCTCTGATTAATAAGCCATTCATATGCTTCATCAATTTCAGCCCTGTCCGTTGTATTCATGGAATAGCCCAGAGCCTTTAATGCTATCATAAATGAATCTCTCTCTGAATCATACATATATATATTTCCCGCATACTTTGTATTTCTCAATATTTCCCAGCCTGCGTCAAAGTCTGCTTCATCAACCACCGTGGAATCATACACTATTCCGACTGTTCCGCAGAAGAAAGGCACTGAATACTGATTACCCGGGTCAAAAGGCATGTCGAGCACTTCCTCTGAAAGTCCGTCTGCATTGGTAAGAAGTGACCAGTCAACCTCCTGAAGATAATCTTCTTTGATAAGCCTCTCTATCATATAGTCTGAAGGCACCAGAATGTCATACTCTTCACCGCTCTGAAGCTTTGTATACATGGTTTCGTTGGAATCATAAGTTTCATAGATAACTTCACAGTCATACATTTCTTCAAATTCATCAAGTAAATCCATATCCAGATATTCACCCCAGCTGTAAACCTTCAAAGTCCTGTCACTGCCCCCTGAGCCACAACCGCTCAAAACAGAAAGCATAAGCACGGCACACATTAAAACACAAGTAAATTTTTTCATGATTTTCCTCCTTAAAATAAGCTTTAATTGTTCAGGCTTTTATCCATTTTCCTCTTTGAGCGTCTCTTCACTAACGCAGGAACAGTATTTACCAGTATAAGCGTTATGATTATAACCAGTATAACTAAAGTAGACAGCGCATTGATAGTAGGATTTGTCCTTTTTGTCATATTGTAAACAATAATCGATATATTCTGTACTCCGTTTCCGGTTACAAAATATGATATTACAAAGTCATCAAATGACATCGTAAATGAAAGAAGTATTCCTGCATATATCCCCTCCTTTAACATCGGAAGAATGACCTTGGTAAGCGCCTGAAACGGCGTTGCTCCCAAATCCATTGCGGCATTTGCAAGATTCGGGTCCAGATTTCTTACCTTCGGATATACACTCGTAATAACATACGGCGTACAAAATGCAATATGTGCAAGAAGCATTGTGAGATAGCCTTTTTCCATCTTAATTGATGAAAAAAGTATCATCAGTCCGATTGCCGTAACAATATCGGGATTCATTATCGGAATATTATTTATATTTAAAACAAGGTCTTTAATTATTTTTCTGTTTTTTGAAAGACCTATCGCCGTAAGCGTCCCCAGTATGGTTGCAGCTATTGTTGCAAAAATGGCTACTGTAACAGATACATATACAGCCTCCATTATGGAATTACTGGATATCAGTTCCTCATACCATTTTAAAGAAAATCCCGAAAACTTTGTCAGTGATTTAGATGAGTTAAATGAGAAAAACATCGTAACCACTATCGGTATATAAAAGAAGAGGAAACATATTGTTATATAAACTATTGAAAAAGCTTTACCTTTTTTCTTCATTGCTACTCCTCCTCTGTATCTTCACGGTCCGCACGCTTCATAAGAGAAATTGCAATAAGTATTACTGCTGCAAGAAGCAGTGATATTGCACTTCCGAAGTTCCAGTCTCCCACTGATATGAACTGATTTTCAATCAGATTTCCGATAAGCATATACTGACCTCCGCCCAGAAGCTTTGGTATAACGAAGGTTGAAATGGAAAGCAGGAATGTCATTATAATTCCGTTTAGCACTCCCGGAATGGAAAGCTTAAAAGTAACCTTCCAGAAAGTATGGAATCTGTCAGCCCCTAAATCCATTGCAGCTTCTATAAGCGAATTATCAATTTTACATAACGAGGTATGAATAGGAATGACCATAAAAGGAAGCAGGTCACTCACAAGCCCTATTATTACTGCAAAATCGGTATACATCATAGGGACTGAATCAAAGCCGAGTTTATTTAACATCGTATTTATTATTCCGTTATCTGACAGCAGGCTTATCCATGCATATGTCCTGAGCAGAGTATTTATCCACATTGGTATCGTAACCAGAAGAATAAGTATGTTCTGCGCCTTTTCGCTGAATTTTGATATGATATAAGCCAACGTATATCCAAGCAGAAGACATATTACAACTGTTATTACACCCAGTCTGAAAGACTTAGTAAATACTGACAGATAAATAGGCTCTGCTATCTTTTTAAAATTATCAAGAGTAAACTGAATGTTTACAAGGTCATTTCCTCCCGTTGTTACCGAATATAGCACGATAAGCAAAAGGGGAATTATAATAATTGCTACTGCCCAGATTATATAAGGTCTTGCAAGTTTGGTAAAATGTCTCATTTTTTCTACTCCCAATCCATCCTGTACATAACATGAATATCATCCGGTCCGAATGTAAGTCCCACCTCGAGTCCCGGCTCGAAATAATCCGTTGTGTGTATCAGATAATCTCTCTTTTCTGTTTCTACTACAATTTCATGGTGAACACCCTTAAACACAATGGATTTTACAACTCCTTTTAACCTTGCATCCTCATGTTTTACTATATCGATATCCTCCGGTCTTATTACTACCTCTACATCCTCGTTTTCCTTGAAGCCCTTATCGACACAGTCAAATTGTATACCGTCAAATTCCACCAGAAGGTCCTTTATCATTACTGCTTCTATTATGTTTGACTCTCCTATAAAGCTTGCAACGAAACGGTTTTCAGGCTCATTATAGATATCCTCGGGTGTTCCTACCTGCTGAATTATCCCTTCATTCATTACAACCACGGTATCTGACATGGAAAGTGCCTCTTCCTGGTCATGAGTTACAAATATAAAAGTAATTCCAACTTCTTTCTGAATCTTTTTAAGCTCAATCTGCATCTCTTTACGAAGCTTTGCATCAAGGGCTCCAAGAGGCTCATCCAAGAGCAGTACCTTTGGCTCATTTACAAGCGCCCTTGCAATGGCAACTCTCTGCTGCTGTCCGCCTGAAAGGCTTGAAACATCTCTTTTCTCAAATCCTGAAAGTCCAACCAGTTTAAGAACTTCCGTAACCTTATGCTCTATAATCTTTTTATCTGTTTTTTTAATTTTCAAACCAAACGCAACATTGTCATATACATTTAAGAATGGAAAAAGTGCGTATTTCTGAAATACAGTATTAACTTCCCTCTTATATGGAGGAATTTTTGAAATATCCACTCCGTCAAAAAGTACTTCACCACTGCTCGGGTCATCAAAACCGGCTATAATCCTTAAGGTTGTGGTCTTTCCGCATCCTGACGGGCCAAGTAAAGTAAGAAATTCATTTTCATAGAATTTCAGGTCTATTCCCTTTAAAACCTGCTGTTCGCCAAAGGTTTTCGTAAGGCCTTTAAGTTCAATAATTACCTTTTCGCTCATTTTGACTTCTTTTCCTCCATAAATTATTAATAATCATTTGTATCAATTAAAAGCTTGGCGGCGAGCTGACCCATATTATTTTTGCTCCGCTTTTTGAAGTAATATAATGCTTATATTTAGGAACAAAGTAAAACGACTCATTTTTCTTTGCCTTGAATACCCTGCCTCCCAGATGTATCTCTATACTTCCCGAAAGGACATATCCGAACTCTTCTCCTTCATGAGGATTATCGGGATATGTGCTGCCGTTTTCTTCTATCGTAAGCAGTATGGGCTCCATGATGTTTTTTTGTGCATTGGGTATTATCCACTCTATTGTATTTTTTAGCTCTGCATCTGTCTTTTCAAAATAATCGGTCTTTTTAAATACTACCTGACTGTCGTCTTCATCACTGAAAAACTCCTTAAGATTTGTTCCCAGACACTGCAGAATGTCCATTAGTGTAGAAATTGACGGGGATGTCAAATCTCTTTCCACCTGTGATATAAAGCCCTTGGAAAGCTCTGCCCTGTCAGCAAGCTCCTCCTGGGTAAGCCCCTTTATCACACGGAGTTCTTTAATTTTTTTACCAATTTCCATATTTTTTCACCTTCGTCCTGAAACACTTGCAAAATAAGGATTTTATCAAATTTTGCGTAATGTATTTCTAAACTTCAAGTTCACTTTTACTAAACAAACAAGGTCTATTATACATATTTTTACATATACGTCAAGATGTTTTTATAAAATTATATTTTTTCATTTGATTTTATAAAAAACAACTGAATGTATAATTGTTTCCGGGAACTGTTTGACGATGAAGCCGGAGTTCCGAAGGGAAAAAATAATTATACATTCAGTTGCTGTTTATCAGACCTTCTTCAGATGTTAGCTAAGGTTTAAAATATCATATTCAAATTTTACAGGCTGGTATATCCGCCATCCACAGGCATTATAACACCATTTACATATGAGCTTGCAGTTGAAGAAAGGAAAATCACAGCACTGTCAAGCTCTCCTTCTTCACCGTAACGTGAAAGCGGAATCATGGTTTTTGCATATTCCTTGAAGAAATCACTGTTTAATGTTTCCTCTGTAAGCGGTGTATAGAAATATCCCGGACAGATTGCATTCACCGTAATTCCTTTTTCTCCCCACTCACATGCAAGTGCCCTTGTAAGATTTACTACACCGCCCTTTGCTGCATGATATGGAGAAGAAGGTGCAATCTTATTTCCTACCAGACCATACATGGATGATATATTAATAATGCGGCCATATCCTGCCGGTATCATTGCCTGCTTTGCAACTTCACGGGCCATTTTAAATGTTCCGAATAAATCTATGTTCATTTCATTTGCAAACTGCTCGTCCGTAATATCTTCTGCAGGAGCAACCGCACCTGTTCCCGCGTTATTAACCAGTATATCAATACGTCCGAAATGGTCCATAACAGTTTTTACTGCCTCTTTTACCTTTTCTGTATCCGTAATGTCGCATGAAACCGGAAGAGTTTTTACACCATAGGTTTCTGAAATTTCTTTTGCCACCTGTTCAATCAGATTCTGTCTGCGGGCAAGAGCCACTATATTTGCGCCCTGATTTGCAAGTGCTTTTGCCATCTGTACTCCAAGTCCTGTTGAACATCCTGTTACAACCGCAACCTGTCCGGTTAAATCAAAATAATTCTTTACCATGTAATTATCCTCCCTAATCATTAAAATTTTAAAATACGGAGTTTTTTCTCCTTACATAGTAAAATTATAAGATAATGCAATCCTTTTTTCAATAGACAAAAAAATAAGAACACCATATAACAGCGTTCTTAATCTTTATTAAAGTAGCGGGAGGGGGATTTGAACCCTCGACACTACGGGTATGAACCGTATGCTCTAGCCAACTGAGCTATCCCGCCAAAAATGGAACCTACAGGGCTCGAACCTGTGACCCTCTGCTTGTAAGGCAGATGCTCTCCCAGCTGAGCTAAGATTCCATTCGTGTTTTTCAGCACTTTTCCAATTATAATGGCAGCGGTAATAAATGTCAAGGATTTTTTTACAGTTTTTTACCATAACTAAATATAACCTAAAGTCCTGAGTATAAAAATCCATGCCGTAAGTGTTACGGAAGAGACAAGAGTCGTAATTACAACTATATTTGATGCAAGCACCCCGTCATTTTTCATGTTCTTTGCCATGATATAAGAGCTTACGGTTGTCGGAGATGCAAGCATTATAAGTATTGCCACAATTTCACTGGGTTTAAACTCTAAATAACATGCCAGAGGCAAAAATACGGCAGGAAGTGCAACAAGCTTGATAAATGAGGCTGATAACGCCGGTTTAAGCCTTGTAAGCGCCTGCTTACCGTCAAATCCGCCTCCTATTGCGATAAGGGCAATCGGAGTAGCCGTCTGTGCCACATAATTAATTGTCCTCATGGGAATTTCAGGTATATCTATATTAAGAATCGCAAAAGGTATACCGACAAATATACCTATAATTATTGGATTTTTTAAAATATTAATGCATGCCTTCTTAATACGTTTCCCCTTTTCCGAAAAATCATCCTGACCCTTATTTGCCGAAAATGTAAGTATTATAACGGAAAGCACATTAAAAAACGGTACGGCAGATACTATCATAAGCGGAGCCATTCCCGCATTTCCGCATATGTTTTCTACAAACGCCACTCCGAGTATTGCCGCACTTCCTCTGGCTGCACCCTGAGCATAAGCTCCTACCATCGTTTTATCCTTAAGGGTTATTGCAGCAAATATCCAGACCAGTATAAACATTGCTATGGTTACGGACATACAGTATATTACAAACTTTATGTCCATATCATTTAGAATTTCAGATGTTGCAATATCCTTAAAAAGCATAACGGGAAGCGCAACGGAAAACACATACTTATTTGCAGTTTCCACAAATCCCTCTGTCAGAAATCCTATTCTTCTTAATATATATCCCAGGAGAATTACCAGAAAAATGGGGATGGTTACATTTACGCTGAAAATAAAATTGTCCACTTCACATAACGTCCTTTATACTTTTTTACACTTTAAACTACACCATTATATCATGTTATCACCAATCCGAAGGATTGATGATGCACGCACAGCGCCATCGCGGAGCGATTTAAATGCGCTGTGCTCATTATATCACCTGATTACCCTTTTTTCCATAAATATACAAATTTTATCAAATCACCCTAATTACATTTTTTGAAATTTTTTAAAAAAAGTTGTTGACAGGACATAACCATTTATGTATAATAGGTTTTGCGTCAGGCGAAAGGGCAACAAAAGCTCAAGAATTTCACATCTTGTATAGCCTGAAATTACTACTCTCCGGGGTGTGGCTCAGCTTGGCTAGAGCGCCTGATTTGGGATCAGGAGGTCGCAGGTTCGAATCCTGTCACCCCGACTTGAAAATTTATTTTTCATAACACTAATTAGCATATTATGCGGGTGTAGTTCAATGGTAGAACACTAGCCTTCCAAGCTAGATACGTGGGTTCGATTCCCATCACCCGCTTTTTATTTTCGCTATGTAGAATAGCGAAAATTTAAAATGTGTCCGTAGCTCAGCTGGATAGAGCAACGGCCTTCTAAGCCGTGGGTCGGGGGTTCGAATCCCTTCGGGCACATTTATTGTATTATACTTTATATTATGGTGGGTATGGCGCAGTTGGCTAGCGCGCCAGATTGTGGCTCTGGAGGCCGAGGGTTCGAGTCCCTCTATCCACCCTGTAGGTTTAAGTCTATACTTACCTAATGGGCTATAGCCAAGCGGTAAGGCACAGGACTTTGACTCCTGCATCTCGTTGGTTCGAATCCAACTAGCCCAGTTTTATATTTAAAATGGACCACTAGCTCAGTCGGTAGAGCACTTGACTTTTAATCAAGGTGTCGCGGGTTCGATTCCCGCGTGGTTCACTTTTTTTATGCGGATGTGGCGGAATTGGCAGACGCGCTAGATTTAGGTTCTAGTGTCCATGACGTGCAGGTTCGATTCCTGTCATCCGCATCATTGAAAATCAATCTGTTGATTGATTTATTTTTTTGCTTAAAAAAGCACAGATTACCGCATCATAAATACAGTAATCTGTGCCTTTTTCTTACTCTTCTACCCCCTCTGTATCATTTTCTCTTTCCGGGTCAGATTCTACTTTATCTTCCCTCATATCATTTTCTTCGCTTTTCTCTTCCTTATCTTCCTCTTCTTTTTCCTCCCCGCTCATAACAAGTGATTCGCCAAGCGGAAATCCTACAACTGCCTTAAACAGGTCACCCTCGATAAAGAGTTCAAAGGAGCCTTTATGCAATTCTGTGAGATTTTTTGCTATGGAAAGTCCCAGTCCGCTTCCTTCCGTGGTACGAGATGTGTCTCCCCTTACAAATCGTTCCGTAAGCTCATCAGGACTTATATTAAGCGGCGCTTCGCTTATATTTTTTATTACTACATATGCCTTATTTTCCTTTACAAAAACATCCATATATATTCTTGTTCCGGGCATTGCATACTTGTAGGCATTTTGAAAGAGATTTTCTATAACCCTGAATACCCTGCGTCCGTCAGCATATATAACTATGCTTTCATCCGGAATATTTTGAATCAGCATAAGGTTTCTGGATAAAAACTTATCCTCAAACTCACCAACCGCCTGATTTAAGAGCTCCGCAAAATCAATGTTCATACACTCAAGCACTATGTTACCCGTACTTGCCTTTGAAACTTCCACAAGATCTTCCGTAAGCTGTTTTAATCTGTGAGATTTTTGGTCTAAGACATCCAGATATTCCTTAACCTTAGGATTACTGATATCTTCCCTCTTAAGTAAATCCACATAATTAATAATGGAAGTAAGGGGTGTTTTTATGTCATGACTCACGTTTGTTATAAGCTCCGCCTTCATCCTTTCATCTCTTATGCTCACTTCGACTGCTTTTTGGAGACCTTCTCTTATGGAATTTACGGATTCACCTACATCCCTGCAGTTACCCTCCAGATTTTCCAAAGGAATTTTTGTATCTATTTCTCCGGCTGCTATTTTTCTTGTTCCCTTTAAAACAATATCTATACCTAAAGCATATTTTATAATCGGCAAAAGGAAAAATATATCTCCTGCAATCGTTACTGCCGGTACAATAATGCAAAGCCACGATACCCCGTTTAGCAAGCCAATCCAAAATAAAGATACAAGAATGACATTTGCAGCTATTATTCCTATATACTTAGATATTTCCAACCAACCCTTTCTTCCCGCATCGGTTAATACTTTTCTTAGTGAACGTATCCTGCACTTTATATAATTAAACAGCCTTACAAGCAGCAGTTCCTTTATTACAATATGCTTTTTACATCTCTTAACCACGCTCAGATAAGCCATAAGAATAATTATATATAATATAATTGAATATATTGATATTATCGGAACAACTATAAAGCTGTTTAACAGTATTTCAGTAAGTGTCAGATTATATCCCATTGCAAATGGTAATATAATCATTACTACTATTAAAGCCAGAATCAATTCTAGTGGTATTCTGTCAAACCATGTCACAGTAATATCTTCACTGACATATTTTACGGTACTTTCTTCTCCATATTCTTTAATTACCTTTCTGCCTGATACATGAGTCAGATAAATAACAGAAATAAGTGCCAATATTACTGAAACAATTAAAACAGTTCTCATCTGTTCATAATATTGACAGAGATTAAACATAAACTGCCTGATGTAAAAGTAATTACCTCCATCAGTGGTCATTATATTATATCCTATATATACCCTTGTCCCCGCAGGCAGATTCCAATTCTCAAAAAGAACATCATCCCATAGAAATTCTCCGTATGCATAAAGATTTCCATCCTGCTTATAATAGCTGTCTTCTTCTATATAATCAGAGGCTATGTTAAACCCTACAACGGTATCAAAATTGTTTTTCATAAGAGTTATATATTCTGAAGATGACGGGGTATCACTATTAACATATTGAAGATAGTAATCATCCAGATTTGTAAGACTTTCATAGCTTCCGCCATTTTCCACCGGAAATGTAATAAAATAATATGTTGAGTCATATGTCCCCTCCTCAAAAAGGTTCTGTATATTCATAAGGGATTCCAGCTCATTCTGGCTGTAACGGCATCTTACAACAGACTCAAGGTCATGGAACTGTGGTGCCAAAAGGATGGCACGGTCAAACATTTCTGTATCATCGCCATTGGCATAATTTTCAATAAAGCTGTACGGAATATATATATACTCAGACCTGTATATATCTTCCTCGCCAAACCAGCCCATATTACTGTTATAGAAAAGTGCATCATCATACGAATAAACAAAAACCTGGTCTTCATATTTATATATCAGACAATCTCCGAATTCACTGTCAATTGTTATATCATATCTCCACTTACCTTCCTCATTCATATATGTATCTAAGATATTCGGTTCGTTATAATCATTGACAAGATAAGTTTCGTATAAATCATTCATTGATATATCGTTATTATTTTCCTGCGTATATGTATTTACAATGTCCATAAACTCTTCTGCCGTAACGCATAAAAATCTTTCTTCATAGGCATATTCGCTTTCAAGTTCAGCCGTACTGTAATCTATATCATATGCTTCACTGCTATCATATAAATCTGCCTCTATAATATCCTGAGTCGCTGATGCTTCTGTGGCAGCTTCATCACTATTATATACATAAGAGCCATTAACATCATCATAATAGTAATATGTCGGCTCCTCATTCAACACATCAAAAAGGTCTATGCCATACCAGTCACAAATATTACTCAGATTGTATGTGTAAGTATCATGATTGTCATAATACTCAAATGTAATATTTTTATATGGCTGTACTTCGTATAAATACTGAACTGCCTCAAGCATACTAAACATGTCATAGCTTACCACTTCAGAAAAGTCATCCGTCATCATATAACTGTCATAATTACTGATATTTTTTGCGCCAAAAACCTCATCCTTATATACAATAATCACAGATGCCGCTGCCGCACAAAATATGGAAGCAAACAAAATAATTCCTGCCAGTACTTTAAGCGCTTTTGAATAAATAAAAGTTTTTCTCTTTTTCATGTAAGTATTTCCTCTATACTAATCAAATTTTTCAAGCTTATATCCCTGACCCCATACAACCTTTAAATATCTCGGCTCTTTAGGATTTATTTCAATCTTTTCTCTTATATGTCTTATATGAACGGCTATTATATTATCATACCCGATTGCATCCTCATTCCATACTGATTCATAAAGCTTACTGGTACTGAATACTTTTCCCCTGTTTTCCATTAGGAATTTTAAAATCTGATATTCTATGGGAGTAAGCTTCACTATTTCTCCGTCAACCATAACCTCTTTCTTATTATCATCAATCACAAGTCCGCCGTTTATGTAAACACCATCTTCATCCATCGTCTTCATATTTCCGAGTTCCGTGTAACGCCTGAGCTGGGATTTCACCCTCGCCACAAGTTCCAGAGGATTAAACGGCTTGGTCACATAGTCATCTGCGCCAACATTAAGTCCCAGTATTTTATCATTATCCTCAGATTTTGCAGAAAGGAGTATCACCGGAATATTACTTTTTTCCCTAAGAGCAAGTGTTGCTCTCAGTCCGTCCATCCTCGGCATCATTATATCCATAATCAAAAGATGAATCTGATACTGCTTCATCTTTTCCAAAGCTTCCATGCCATCATAGGCTTTAATTACGTTATAGCCTTCAGTTACAAGATAAATTCCAATCGCCTCTACAATTTCTTTATCATCATCACAAATAAGTATATTATACATATTTTCTCCATCCTTCAGAAGTTTTGTTTTCCCCTAAAATACATATTAATATTTTTATCTTAAGAAAAAAGAGAATAAATTCTTAAGATTTTATGAAAAAGAAAAGGACATCTCCCACAAGTGCGGCAGTGTCCTTTTCATTAAGTGTATTACTCCGGCATCATATTTTTATAATGCCTTCAGCGTGATATTATTACTACTATGCTTCTTCACTTGCAGTTTCAGGCTTTACATCCTCTGTAATCTCCTGATCTTCTTCAAAGAAATCATCATCAAAATCATCATCAAAATCATCAAAATCATCCAGATAATCAGGTGTAAGATACTTATAAACTGCAACTGCAATAGCAACAATTATAGTAATTATACCTACAACAAGTGCAACTGAAAGAATCGCATTTTTTGCTCCTTCAACACAGTCATCGTCTTTTACTACTTTAACTTCATCTTTCATACTCAAACCCTTCCTTTCCTAACTTAGAACATCCGGCAATCCGTAGTGTCGTATGTTAATGTAATTAGTATATCACACCTACTGTTATTATTCCACAAAAAAAAGATTAAATTATATTAATTTTGTTAAAGTTTTTTTAATTTTGCAAGGGAGGCAAACATTTTTTTCTCACCGACTCTTTCAAAGTCAACTGTCACCTCATAATCCTTGCCGCCCTTTACCATTTCTTTAACCGTGCCCTTACCAAATTTTATATGTTTTACGGTATCTCCTACCTGATAATTAATGGCAACATCACCCGGCATGCCTTTTGATATTTCAGGAGAAGACATGGTATAAGCAGGCTTTTTATATACACCTGCATAAGGCTTTTCCTTCTTAATTGAAAACGGAGCATCATACTTACTGCCGGTACTTTCCTGTCTTAATATGGCATTTCCTTTACGTTCTATAAGGTTTGCAGGAATTTCATCAATAAATCTTGATACTTTGGAATACATTTTTGTACCCCTGAGCATCCTTACTGTCGCCGCACTTAAATTAAGTTCCTTCATGGCTCTTGTTATTCCCACGTAACAGAGTCTTCTTTCTTCCTCTAAATCATCAGGGTCATCAGAACATGTTGCCATGCTGCTCGGGAAAAGACCTTCTTCCATTCCTACCATATAGACATAAGGAAACTCCAACCCCTTTGCACTGTGAAGCGTCATAAGAGTAACCTGATTTCCATCTCCGTCATCATCTGCGGCATCAGCAACAAGTGCTATTTCTTCAAGGAGTTCAGTAAGATTTGGATTTTCTGCTTCCTCCTCATATGAAACCACTTTATTTCTCAATTCTTCAATATTATCCAGCCTTGCCCTTGCTTCATCAGTATTTTCTGCTTCCAGATTCATTTTATATCCTGTTTTTTCAAGAATCATATCAAAAAGCTCTGTAAGGTCATTACTTCCTGCCATAAGCCTTAGTTCGTCCATAAGGTCCGTAAAAACCTTTATCTTTGCAGCAGCACGCTGAAGTCCGGGAATTTCTTCCGCCATAAGAAGCGCATCATAGAGATTCATGTCATTTGATATGGCAAATTCCTGTGCCTTATTTACAGTAGTATCTCCTATTCCTCTTCTCGGCTCATTGATAATTCTTCTAAGAGCTATATCGTCTGCCGGATTATTTATCACCTTGAGGTAACTTATTATGTCCTGTATTTCCTTCCTCTGATAGAAATTTGTTCCCCCATAAAGTCTGTAAGGAATATTTGCATAAATAAGTTTTTCTTCCAGTATTCTGGACTGATTGTTTGTCCTGTATAAAATTGCAATGTCACTTAATGAAACTCCGATTCTCTTTTTGGAAGCAATGTCACTGACTACACTTTCTGCCTCCTGATATTCATTATCGTATTCCGTAAACTGAAGCTTCGCCCCGTCTTCTTTATCAGTCCAGAGCCTTTTGTCCTTGCGTCCCTCATTATTTGCTATAACTCCGTTTGCGGCATTGAGAATATTTGCAGTTGAACGATAATTCTGTTCCAGCTTTACAACCTTTGCATCAGGATATTCTTCCTCAAAATTAAGGATATTATAAATATTTGCACCCCTGAACTTATAAATAGACTGGTCATCATCACCCACCACACATAAATTTCTGTAACGTGCAGCCAGCATTTTGACCAAAAGAAACTGGGTATGGTTTGTATCCTGATACTCGTCCACCATTATATACTTAAATCTTTCCTGATAAATCCTTAGTGTTTCAGGCGAATGTTCAAAAAGCTCAATGGTTTTAAAAATAAGGTCATCAAAATCCAATGTATTATTATTTTTTAATCTCTTCTGATATTCACGGTATATGTTGGCAATCTGCTGATTTCTGTAATTTGCAGGATTTTGTTTTTCAAATTCATCCGGACCTATGTACTGTTCCTTAGCCTTGGAAATTATATTCAGCATTTCACGCTCAGGATACATCTTTGCATCAAGATTTAAAAGTTTTAAAACTTCCTTCATTACGGTTTTCTGTTCGCTTGTATCATATATGGTAAAATTATTCTTTCCGCCGATTTCATCGAAGTGTCTTCTGAGTATTCTTACACACATGGAATGAAATGTACTCACCCATATACTTTCAGAGCCAAATCCAACCAAAGCATCCACTCTTTCACGCATCTCTTTTGCAGCCTTATTTGTAAATGTTATCGCCAGTATGTTAAACGGATTCACTGACAACTCATCAATAAGATACGCTATTCTGTGTGTTATAACCCTTGTTTTTCCCGAGCCTGCCCCTGCCAGAATAAGCAGAGGCCCGTCGGTATAACAACAGGCCTCCATTTGTTCTTTATTAAGAGTTCCCATTACTCTTTTGAAGTAACTCCAAGCTTTGCTTTAAGTGCTTCGAGCTCGTCCTGAACGGCTGCATCAGGAGTGGCGTCATACTTTGATGCAAGTGCATCTACTGTGCTGTCCTCAACTGATTTATTTAATTCAGACATTGCATTTGCCTTATCGAGCATGCTGTTTGCCTTTGCTTCCATTCTTTCAAAGGCCGCCATACTTGAAGCCGAATCGCCCACAGATGAAGTAAGCTTGTTCATTCTTTCCTGTGTCTTTGCAACCTTTATCTTTGCTTTTATTGCATCTCTTCTGGCATTAAGTTCATTTATATCATTAACAAGCTTGTCATGCATTTGTCTCATCTTCATGGCATTTGCAGCTGCCACGTCATATGTCTGCTGAAGACTGGCCTGCTTGGCAGTAAGCTGATTTTTTTCCTGAAGGAACTTCATTGCATCATCTTCATTTCCTGCAAGCACTGCTTTTTCAGCATACTTCTGCATTTTCTCTATTTCTTCATTACATGCCTCAAGCTCTCTCTTGCATCTCTGCTCATCAGCCATAACCTCTGCCGTCTCAGCCTTGACCTTACCTAAATCATTTGTGAGATTTCTCATGGTCTGGTCAATCATCTTCTCAGGGTCCTCTGCTTTATCAAGCAATGCATTGATATTTGCCGCCATGATATCTTTAAATCTTGTTAATATACCCATAAATACTACTCCTCCTTAAAATTATGTAATGTTTTTTCAATTTTCATACAACAAAGTGATTATACCATTATAATATGTTTTATTACAACACTTAAAATAACGATAATAAATTTATCTACATCTGTTTTAAGTATTCCTCATACTTTATATTTTCGAGTTTTTCCGCTTTTACAAGCACCATGTCCTCAAGTGACTTTGCATACTCCGTCACCTTTTTGCTTAAATCCTCGTCAAATGCGCCGAGAATCTTTGCAGCCAGAAGACCTGCATTAAGTGCTCCGTTTATCGCAACCGTAGCTACCGGTATTCCCGGAGGCATCTGTACTATTGAATAAAGTGAATCAACTCCCCCGAGTGCCTTTGTCTGTACAGGAACTCCTATTACCGGAAGTTCCGTCATGGCTGCCGTCATTCCCGGAAGATGAGCAGCTCCACCCGCTCCGGCAATTATTACCTTTAATCCTCTTTCTTTTGCAGTCTTTGCATACTCATAAAGCCTGTCCGGCGTCCTGTGTGCCGAAACAATAGTAAGCTCATAAGATACTCCGAGTTCATCCAAAAGCTCTGCTGCCTTACTCATTACAGGAAGATCCGAATCACTTCCCATAATTATACCTACCTGTACGCCCATTTTTCTCCTCCTTTAATCACTGAAATATATTTTAGAATGTGCTTTTCTTGCCTTTTCAAGTGCCGCTTCAACTGTTTCAGCTGTAACAGTAATATGTCCCATTTTTCTCCCTTTGGAAACAGTACTCTTTCCGTATATATGTACCTTGACATTTTCTCCGCAGAGATAAGCCTCTGTAAGTCCGTGCAGATTTGCCGCTGAGCTTCCCGTTCCTATGATATTTTTCATAACTACAGGCTTTATAAGTGATGTATCTCCGAGAGGCAGTCCGAGAATTGCCCTTATATGATTTTCATACTGGCTTGTAACGCATCCTTCTATTGTATAATGTCCTGAATTGTGAGGTCTCGGCGCCAGTTCATTCACAAGCACCCTTCCATCCTTACATGCAAAAAGCTCAATGCAGAGCATTCCATATGCATTAAATGCCTTAACCGCACGTCTTGCAATATCCATCGCCTGTTCTTCGTGTGATTTTGTTATTGCCGCAGGCACAAGCGTTTCATCCAGTATGCTGTTCTTGTGATAATTTTCCGCAATAGGAAAAACTTTTATGTCTCCGTTTGTGCTCCTGCAGACAAGTACGGAAATTTCTTTTTCAAAATCAATACATTCCTCTGCCATAAGAGGAAGCCTGCCTGCTCCCAGTGCTTTATATGCAGCCTCATATTCATCATAATTATTTATTACATAATTTCCTTTTCCGTCATAACCTCCTGTACAGGTCTTAAGAATTACAGGAAAACCGTATTTTTCATGCGCAGACTTAAGTTCTTCTAAATTATTTATTTTGTGAAAATCAGGAACAGGAAGTCCGTGTTCCTTAAGCCATTTTTTCTGTTCGTATTTATTCTGAATGTGAAGCAGGGTTTCACTTGAAGGAAATACCTTGTGTCCCTCTTTTTCCATTACCTTAAGCGCCTCAACATTTATATGCTCAAATTCAAAAGTAACCACATCCACCTTTGAAGCAAGCTCAAGCATTGCATCCATGTCATCAAAGCCTGCCACTATATGCTCGTCTGCAATACTGTGTGCAGGACAGTCAGGCGCAGGGTCCATAATTACGAAATAATAGTCCAGACGTTTAGCATCGAGTATCATCATCTTTCCAAGCTGTCCGCCGCCTACAATTCCTATTTTTCTCATGTTAAATTACCTCTTAATCTTTCATATACTGCTTATTTTAGCACAATATATATCAGCAGACAAACCCTTTTATAAGCTTATTTTTTTCAGGCTTTTCAGGAGAAACTTCATATGCAGATAAAATCATACTCTCTGCCTCCTCTGCCTTTTCCTTATCATCTGCATAAAGGTAAGCCAAAATCTCATCTTTACCAATATAATCACCCAGTTTTTTAAGAAGCTCTATACCGACATAATGATTTATTTTATCTTCCTTCTTTTCCCTGCCTGCTCCTAAGATAAGTGATGCCTTTCCCACTTTTTCTGTATCGCAGTAAGAAAGATACCCTGAATTATTATATTTAACGGGAATTTTATACGCAGCCGTTTTAAAAAGTGAAGTATTATAAATATATTCAGGATTTCCTCCCTGTGCTTTTGTCAGCTCAGCAAGTTTTTTAAGTGCCGCACCGCTTTTTATGACGCTTTTAACTGTTTCTGTTGCTTTAGTTCTTCTTTCCTCATCCGAGTGACAGTCCTCAAAATATTCTTCCCTGTCTGATACAAGGAGCATATTTGCAGCAAGCATAATACACACTTCAGTTAATCTTTCTTCACCATTCCCATTCAACACCTCTATCGCCTCAATAACCTCAAGTGAGTTTCCTACCATTCTTCCGAGCGGCTCATTCATATCAGTTATCAGTGCAACGGTACGCTTTCCTGCTGAATTACCTATTTTCGTCATGGTTTTTGCAAGTTTTAATGCGGAATCTGTATCGTGCATAAATGCACCGTTACCGCACTTTACATCGAGAACTATTGCGTCCGCACCCGATGCCAGCTTTTTACTCATAATACTTGAGGCAATCAATGAATAATTATCCACGGTAGCCGTAACATCGCGAAGTGCATATATTTTTTTATCCGCAGGACATATGTTTTTCGTCTGTCCTGCTATGGCAATATTAATTTTATTTATATTGTTAATAAACTGCTCCTCTGGAATATCGGTACGAAATCCTTCTATACTTTCCAGCTTGTCTATTGTGCCCCCGGTATGCCCGAGCCCTCTTCCGCTCATTTTGGCAACAGGAATTCCAAGTGCAGAAACAACAGGTGCAACCACAAGCGTGGTTTTATCTCCAACTCCTCCCGTAGAATGTTTATCCACCTTTATACCATGAATCCGTGACAAATCCATCATATCCCCGCTTTGCGCCATTTCTTTTGTAAGGCACACGGTTTCTTCCTTGTCCATTCCACGAAACCACACTGCCATAAGAAAAGCCGACATCTGATAGTCAGGAACAGTTCCGTCTGTATAGCCTTTTACTAAATATTTTATTTCTTCTTTACTAAGCTTTTCTCCATTCCTTTTCTTTGTAATAATATCAACTATATGCATATAATCCCCCACATTTCACTATAAAAAACTCTCTCCGATTTTTAAGCTCTTCACACCAAATAATTTTGCTATTGATGCCCCTATATCCGCAAAGCTTTCCCTTGTTCCTATATTCCTGCATGACTCTATTGACTGTAAGGAGGGGGCCTTGCCGTATACTAATATCGGGATATATTCTCTGGTATGGTCAGTCCCTTTAAATGTCGGGTCACATCCGTGGTCTGCATTAATTATTAAAATATCATCATCCTGCATTGCGGAAATTATTTCGGGAAGTCTTGCATCAAAATCCTCCAGACCTTTTGCATATCCTTCAGGATTTCTTCTGTGGCCCCATGTAGAATCAAATTCCACTAAATTTGTAAATATAAGACCATGCTCAATTTCCTTCATACATTCAAGCGTCTTATCAACCCCGTCCATATTGTCTTTTGTGTGGATGTCTCTTGTAACTCCCTTTCCTGCAAATACATCTGATATCTTTCCTATTGCACAGACCTCTATTCCCGCCTCTTTAAGATAAACCAGAAGATTTTCACTGTCAGGCTCAACTGAGAAGTCACGTCTTTCAGGAGTCCTCACATATTCCTCGTTTTTTTTCGTAAAAGGTCTGGCAATAACTCTTGCCACACTTCTGTCACCTGTAAGAATTTCTCTCGCCGTTTTACACATTTCATAGAGTTTTTCAAGACCCGTAACTTCTTTTGATGCTGCAATCTGAAAAACGGAATCCGCCGATGTATAGATAATAGGATAACCGGTTTTATAATGCTCATCTCCAAGTTCCTTTATGATTTCCGTTCCCGAAGCGACCTTGTTTCCAAGCACTCCTCCGCATCCGGTCTTTTCTATAAATTCATTTATTATATCCTCCGGAAATCCGTCGGGATAAACCCTGAATGCTTCTTCCGTATATATTCCTGCCATCTCCCAATGACCTGTCACGGTATCCTTTCCATTTGAGAGTTCTTTTGCCCTTCCGTACATCCCCTCCGGTTTCTCCACAGGATAAGTGTTATTTATTCCATCTATATTACCAAGGCCAAGTTTTCTCATATTAGGTATTTTCATGTCAGGATATCTTAAGAACAGATGCCCCAGAGTATCAGCACCCTTATCGCCAAAGGCTTCTGCATCCGGAAGCTCGCCCATTCCTACACTGTCAAGAATAATCCATATAACTCTCATAGTGCACCTCCTAAAAATTTTCTTAGATATAATACCTGTCATTCTTCCCAATAATCGGACGCTTCAACGCTATACTCCTAATTCTTTCTCAAGTTCATCTGCTGATATTGTTCCCTCTTCACGGATGGATTTTTCCGCTTCATTCAGTTTGCTCATCAGTTGATAAAATGACTTCTGTCTGTCAAGCTCATCCAGTTCTTTCATATCTATTATTGCACACTGTCCATGCCCATTACGAGTAAGATAAACTCTATTGCCATATGAGACCTCGTTAATGACTGCTGTATAATTTCTTAAATCCGAAATAGGTTTAATATTTGGCATATTTATCTCTCCTTTTTAATAAATCTGATTTATTCATATTTTCATATTGATTATATTATACGCATATTAAGCAAATTAATCAACATATTTACATGTAAATTTACAGCTCTGCTTATTTAAACAGAAACCAGTCATCCAACTATAGCCATGGCTACGGTACCTGCTGTAAGTAATATGAGACCAACCAATGCCTTACCTTTCAGTTTTTCTCCAAAGACAAAGTAAGAAAATATTACTGTTACCAAAACACTCAACTTATCTATTGGAGTTACCACGCTGGCAGGTCCCTCCTGAAGTGCTCTGTAGTAACAGAGCCATGAAGCCCCGGTAGCAATTCCCGAAAGACAGATAAATATTAATTCCTTTTTATCGATATTCTTTATTTCATGCTGTTTTCCGGTTATAAATACCATTCCCCATGCCATGATAAGTACTACAACTGTACGAATGGCAGTTCCCAGGTTTGACTCTACTCCTGAAATTCCTATTTTCCCGAGAATCGCAGTTAAACTTGCAAATATTGCGGAAGCCACAGCATAAAACATCCAGCCGAAACGACTGTTTTTTTCATGCTCCTTTACATCACTTTTTTCTATCATAAGAAATATCCCTGCAGTAATCATAAGCACAGCAGCCAATTTTGAAAGGCTTATACCTTCTTTTAAAAAAATCAGCGCCAGAATAATTGTGAGTACAGTGCTTGACTTATCAATCGGAACGACTTTATTTATATCTCCTGTCTGAAGTGCACGGAAATAACAGAGCCACGACGCTCCGGTAGCAGCTCCCGAAAGAATAAGAAATATCATCGTTTCTCTGCTGATTGAAGAAATCTGCCGTACAGAGCCCGTAAAACAAACAATCCCCCAGGAAAACAACAAAACCACCATTGTCCTTATAGCTGTAGCCACGGTAGAATTTGTCTTTCTTATTCCGCATTTAGCAAGAATAGAAGTTATTCCTGCAAAAAATGCAGAGCCCGCTGCATAAAGAATCCACATATCCATTCCTTCTTTCCGTATCTTTTTATTCTGCTTATTGATATCACCAATCCGAAGGATTGATGATGCACGCACAGCGCCATCGCGGAGCGATTTTCATGCGCTGTGCTCATTATATCATGATTTCGCTCCGCTTCATCATGATTCGCGCACATTCGCCAAATGTCTGCTTCGCAGCCGCTTGGCTCATTGTGTTCGCGTACATTATATCATAACTCAAACATCATACATTTTCCACAACGATAAAAACATATCTTATGGTCATTCATTACTTAATAATATAACGAAAAAAATAATAGCAGGCACATAAATGACCTGCTACTTTGCTTTGTCTCTCAAGACACCAGCATAATTCCCCTTTTAAATTGACATAATAACCTGCAACGTGTAATATGTATTTCTCACGTCAATATAATTGATACTTCCACATATTTCATCATCCATACAACATAAACACAGTGTGTTTATCTTTTAATTCTCCCACAGTAAAACAAACATTCATGTCACCGTACAAATGCTGTAAGCATAAATAATATGTTATATAAAATAAACCCTCATAACATATATCAATTATTTAATTAATTACATCAGACATATCTTAACACCTTTAAGATAAAAGTTAATATATTTTGCCTAAATAATGATTTAAAATGATTAATTACAGGTTTTCACCTAAATAAACGGACAACGCCTCTATAAAACTGCTCTTTTTATTCTGGCTCACAAGAATTGCTTCGCCTGTACGAAGTATTACTTCTCCGCCTTTCACTTCTTTAACATAAAAGAGATTTACTATATATCCCGAATGGCATCTGAAGAATTTTTCAGGGTCTAAGATTTCTTCCAGCTCTTTCATTTTTTTGTAGCATAAAATTTCTCCGCCTCCGGTATGTATACGCAGTTTTCTTTCATAAGTTTCAATATATCTTATTTCCCTGGCATATATTTTAAAGAGTCCGTTATCATTTTTTACCATAATATATTTTTCTTCGGTTTCCTCAAGCTTAGAAATTGCCTTGGAAATTGTTTCAGCAAACTTAACGTAATTTACCGGCTTTATAATATAATTAAATATATCCAGACTGTAGCCTTCAAGCATAAAGCTGTCCTTAGATGTAATAAAGAGAATTATAACCTTATTATCTCTTTTTCTTATATACTCTGCTACCTCTATACCGTTTGTAACAGGCATCATTATATCCAGAAGCACTATATCATACTGACATTTGTAGCCTTTCATAAATGCTATTCCGTCATCAAATTTTTTTATTTCAAACTTTTCTCCCTTTTCCCTTTCATATTTCCTAAGACCGAGTTCAAGGTTTGTCGCAGACAAAGCCTCATCATCGCATATTGCTACCCTGATACTCCTCTTCATACCAATACACCACCTTAGTTTCCAAAATAAAAGATACAGTTTTATTCTTTTACTCCTCAATTATCAAATACTTCATTTAAAGGCTCAGTACCTTTAAGCACAAATCTTCCGTTTATTATTACCGGTATCTCATTTCCATTCCCGTCTACGGCACAGATTTCTCCTATTTCATCATATGGAATGGTTATATCCGTATGACAGTTGAAATATGCCTTGGACATATCCTCATGCCTTAAAACAGAACATTCATTTTCCTTTGCCACTATCTCTTTACCGTCAGGATTAAAAATCACATTATCCTCACTGTGACTGTAGCATGTGTCTCCCACCGCAAAATGGGGACCTGTTTTTTCAACAATAAGAATAGGAAGCTTATATAATATATCGTATTTATTCGCCATTACATAAGCCGTCGTATTTGTTCCGATTGCAAACTCACCAATAGGAAGAGTCTGTCTGTTATATAAAAGATTTTCTTTTATATATTTTTTATTTTCTTCTTCACTGTCAAAATTCGAGCATGTATAATCACTTATCATGCCGTCCTTAAATGTGATTTTTAAATCCACATATTTCAGTCCGTTAAGATAAACCTCACTCACGTTAAGAGTTCCATTAGTTCCCTTAAGTACAGGTGAAGTAAACACTTCTCCCACAGGTATATTTACATCTGCCACACAGTTTTCAAACTTGGTCTCCTTTTCAGGATTTTTAAGTTCATGAAGCATCACTGTCACATCTGTTACATTATTGCTGCGACCCTTTACCAGAACTTTCTCCGATTTGTCCAGAACGTCTATTATGCTCTGCTGAATATTTGTGTAAAGAGCATTATCCAGATTATTTACCTTAACTGTTTCATTAAATATTTCCTCAAATTTTTCTCCTATTTCAGGAATCGGATAAGCAATAATTGTAAAGCTGTATTTATCACCCGGAATATATTTATTTACAAGCTGTGACATCTTTGTCTGAAGCTCTACTGAAAGTTCCTGCTGTTTTTCAGTGTAGCTTAAGGCATCCTGCTTAATTTCAGGATTAAACGGATTTTCACCAAAAACTTCTATAACGGCAGGTCCTGCATAAACTGCGGCAAGTTCTTTTAGTTCCTCATATGTTGATTCTGCAACCTCAAGCTTTCTTTCCGCAAATGCCCTGTCCAGAAAAAGAGTATCGTCCATCCTGTGGTCATAATCATACTGCTTGTTTGCTGAAGTTCCGGTATATCCCTGCCTTTGTGTCATCCTTCTGTTAATTCTGCTTACAGGATATCTTGTCAGTATTGCTTCAAGTCCCATTTCCCTGAACTGCCTTATTGCTGCCCTTACAATCCTTTCCTGTCCAATAGCATATCTGATGCACACTGTTTTCTTTGGAGACATATCTATGCGCATGGTAACAAAGCCTCTCTTAAATCCTTCCGTATAGGTCGAGGCAATTTTATCTATTTCTTCCTCCGAAAATTTATTAAGAAATTCAGCAAGCTTAGTTTCATTCTCTGAGATATACTCGCCATATCTGTAAAGATATCTCAAATCTGAAAGGTCGCTGTCCATTACAATTCTTTTTGCAAAATCAAATGACGGGTCTAAGGTTTCTTTTATCCTGTATGCGACTGTCACATCAGCATAATCATATTCATGGTAATAAATTGCTTCTTTAATATATTTAATAAGGGGCCTTTCTTCATCTATGAATTTATCGTATATCTGGATAAATAATTCCATGATTATAACAATATCCGTCAGTCTCTTCTCAAATACATATACTGAAAGAGCTCTTATTTCGGAATATAAGAATGAAAGCACCTGACCGTATATTCCAAGTTTATTTACTGCATATTCGGGGTTTGCATAGCTTACACTGTAATTATCTTCCAATATGTCAGCATATATAGAATAATTTAAACTTTTAAGGCTATCAAGCGGAAATTCACTACAAATTTTATCCATATCCCCGTAATATTCACACATCATGGTTAAAAATCCCGCCGTTTTTTGAAAATAGTCCTTATATTCATCTGCCGTTTCCGGCTCACATTTAATTTCTTTTATTCTTTCTAAAGCAAGCTCATATCTTTCTTCTAAATTCTCCATTTTATGCAAAAATTTCCCTTCTAAAAATCATTATTTTTCAATATTTCCCTTATCTATATTTTCCTCAAACAGCGCCTTCACATATTCCCAGATTTTTTGAGAGCCTCTGTGAGTATATTCGTTTCTTTTAAATACCTGCTCTGCTTTTACATTATGCTCACGCCATGCCTTTCCGTCCGTCAGGTCATTTAACATGACGGGCTGTGTCCTGTCAAGTGTATGGGCAAACTGTGCTTCAGGAGTCTCATCAGCTTCAAATTCATCCCAAAGCTCCCTATAATATTTTGCCTGGTCTTCCGGCAAAATATTAAATATTCTTTCTGCTGCCGCAAGCTCTCTTTCCCGTTTGGTTAAATTCCCTTCATTATCATATGCATAGGTATCGCCTGCATCTATCTCAACCAGGTCATGTATAAGCACCATTTCCATGGTCCTGAGCTTATCAATCGGTCGTTCTGAATATTCCGAAAGTACGGACACCATGAGCGCAAGTGAAAATGCATGTTCTGCGTCAGTTTCTTTACGTGATGCATCATTTATATATGTCTGTCTTGTAATATTTTTTTCTTTGTCTGCTTCAAGTATAAAATCCATTTGTTTTTTTAATCTATCGTCAGGCTGGTACATAATTTTCCTCCACTTTTTGTTTCAAACAGAATTTTCATAAACTGTATTATAAAAATGCAAAAAAACACATAAACACCCACATGGCTGTAAATGTGTCCTTATTTAATGATTTATGTAAATTTTCCCACAAAGAATATAAACAAAGTAAGTATAAGTCCTATAGCGGACACAAGTATAGCCACTCGCTTGCTGTTTACTCCACCCTCTACCTGCTTTGTTCCGAAATATCCAAACAAAAGTCCGGTTATGGACATAATAAGAGATGCGGCAGGAAGCACGCCAATTATTGCTCCTGCATTTCCCTTAGTAGCTATTCCCCAAATCACAGCTATAATTATACAAATAATTGAAAGGATTCCAAATACAAATGAAATTATGGTATCGGTAGCCAGAATATCATCTGCAAAATTATATCCTTTTTTTCTGAAAATACTCATACTAATCAACACATCCTATAAGAGAATTTATGTCTTCTACATTGTTTTCCTGCATATAAGCCTCAATACCCTTTATTATTTCAGCTGTTACATATGGGTTATGGAAGTTTGCAGTTCCCACGGCAACAGCAGTTGCTCCCGCCATAATAAATTCTATGGCATCATCTGCACACATGATTCCGCCCATTCCGATTACCGGAATTTTAACTGCATGGGAAGCCTGATATACCATTCTTACGGCTATCGGCTTAATCGCAGGACCTGAAACCCCGGCTGTCTTATTTGCCACGGCAAAGCACCTTTTCTTAATGTCTATCTTCATTCCAGTAAGTGTATTTATAAGTGAAATTGCATCCGCACCTGCTGCCTCTGCCGCCTTTGCCATTACCGTAATGTCCGTTACATTAGGGCTTAACTTCATGATAACCGGCTGTTTTGCCCTAGCCTTTATCGCCTGAGTTATATTATATAATGCCTTTGGGTCCTGTCCGAAAGCAATTCCGCCCTCTTTAACATTAGGGCAGGAAACATTTATTTCAAGCAAATCCACAGGGCAATCTGCAAGTTTTTCCACTACTTCAATATAATCTTCAGTGCTTTTTCCGCACACGTTTACAATAATTTTTGTATCTTTAGTCTTAAGGAAAGGTATGTCCCTTTCACAAAATGTATCTATTCCCGGATTCTGAAGACCGATTGCATTCATCATTCCACCGTGGGTCTCCGCAATTCTCGGAGCAGGATTTCCTGCCCACGGAATATTTGCAACACCCTTGGTTGTAACTGCTCCCAGAAGATTTAAGTCTACAAATTCACTGTATTCCATTCCTGAGCCAAATGTACCCGATGCAACAGTTACCGGATTTTTAAGTTCTACTCCCGCTATATTTACTTTGGTATTCATCAGATTTCCACCTCCTCGGCATAAAATACAGGTCCGTCCTTACATATTCTCTTATTCTTTACCTTGGAATGGTCATCAATATCCTTTGAATCACACACACATGCAAGACAGGCTCCGATACCGCAAGCCATTCTCTCCTCGAGAGATATCTGCGCCTTTACGTTATTTTCCTCTGCGTAATTTTTAATGGCACGAAGCATAGGTGTAGGACCACAGGCATAAATCATGTCACCTGATATTTTATATTCTTTTACGGCATCAAGAACATTTCCCTTAAGTCCGATTTTTCCTGAGTCACTGGTAAGATATACAGTGGCATATTCCGAAAATTCATCCGCAAGAAAAGCCTCATCCCTGTAACCGAGAATTACTGAAATATCTTCTTTCTTTATTCCCTTTTCAGAAAACTCCTTTGTGAGACGGAGCATAGGAGGTATTCCTATTCCGCCGCCCATTATAACAGGTCTTTCGGAATTAAGTTCAAATCCGTTTCCGAGAGGTCCTAAAACATCTATGTAATATCCTTCCGAAAGTCCGGAAAACTCCTTTGTACCTTTACCCACAACTCTGTATACAAGCCTTAAAGTGCCCTTTTCCTTATCTATACCGCAGAGGCTTATCGGACGAGGAAGAAGCGTTGCAGAATCTCTCGTATAAAGTGACACAAACTGTCCGCAGACTGCCTCTTTTGCAATTTCCTCAGCCTTTATTACAAGGTCAAATATTTCTTCTGCTATTTCCTTACAGCTTACTACCTCTGCTCTTATTTTTACTTTTGACATATATTTTCACCCTTTATTTTTATTCAGCATAGAGTAATTACTTTACTTATTGCATTTATAATATAATTTAATATTTACTTCACGGAAGCCAACGCACCCGAGATATCCTCAGCCATATCTATTACTGCCTGTCTTGAAGCGTCAGCATAGCACTTCTCACCGAAGCTCTTATATTTCTCCTGCTGGTATGCCGCAATTATTCCTCTTGAGGAATTTACGATTGCTCCAAGTCCGTCCTTATTAAAGAAGTTTACAAGGTCTGCACCCTTTCCTCCCTGAGCTCCGTAGCCCGGAACGAGTATATATGCCTTAGGCATAATCTCTCTTAAAACCTTACCCATTTCAGGATAGGTTGCGCCGACAACCGCTCCAACATAGCTGTAGGAATCGCCCATGCAGTCGCTTCCCCACTTATCAACCATTTCACCTACTATTTCATAAAGAGGCTTTCCGTCAATAAGTCTGTCCTGAAATTCACCTGATGAAGGATTTGATGTCTTTACAAGCACGAAAATTCCCTTCTTTTCTTTTTTGCATATATCTATAAAAGGTTTAACACCGTCCGAGCCGAGATAAGGATTTACGGTTACAAAGTCTTCATCAAAGCCGTAATACTCATTAGAGCCGACTGAAACCTTTCCGAGATGTCCTACTGCGTAAGCTTCTGATGTAGAGCCTATGTCTCCTCTCTTTATATCACCGATTACAACAAGGTCCTTTTCCTTTGCATAGTCAACGGTCTTCTTAAATGCAATAAGACCTTCTATGCCAAACTGCTCATACATGGCTATCTGTGGTTTTACTGCAGGAACAAGGTCATATATTGCGTCAATTATTCCCTTGTTATATTCAAAAATTGCCTCTGAAGCACCCTTTAAGGTTTCGCCGTACTCACTGAATGCCTTTTCCTTAATATATTCAGGCACAAATTTCATCATAGGGTCAAGTCCTACCACTATAGGTGCATTTGTCTTTTTAATCTTATCTGCAAGCTTATTTATCATTTTTTTACTCCTCTATATTATTTAATGCTGAAAAAATGTTATTATATTTCCCTGTAAACCACATGACCGTCTGCTATCGTGCATACTACCTTTCCTTTAAGCACCTTGCCCTTATAAGGAGTATTTTTTCCCTTGGATAAAAACTCATCAGGATTTACCTCCCATTCACATGAAGGGTCAAATATTGCAATATCCGCTCTGGCACCCTCTCTTAAAGTACCTCTTTCATTTTCTATTCCTATTACCTTTGCCGGATTTGTACTCATTTTTTCAACCATCTGGCTGATTGTGAGAAGTCCCGTTGCAACAAGCGCCGTATAAGTAATTGCCGCACTTGTCTCAAGTCCTACAATTCCAAACGGTGCTTCCATAAATCCTTTACTCTTATCATCTTTACTGTGCGGTGCATGGTCAGTGGAAATAACATCCATTGTTCCGTCACGAAGACCTTCGATTAAAGCCTTCACGTCTTCCTCGGTCCTGAGCGGCGGATTCATCTTAAAATCTGTATCTTCTTCCTGAATATCCGCATCAGTAAGCGTGAAATGATGAGGACATACTTCAGCAGTCACGTCAAAGCCCATACTCTTTGCCATTCTCATAAGATATACAGAGCCCTTTGTTGAACAGTGGCAAAGATGAAGCTTAACATTTGCCTCATTTGCCATAAATATATCTCTCGCACAAATTATGTCTTCAACAGAGTTTGATATTCCCGGTACATTAAATTTTTCCGAAGCAACGCCCTTATTTAATACACCCTTTCCAACGAGATTTTTATCCTCACAGTGGGACATCACAACCCCTCCTGCTTTTCCGATTTCCTCCAGAGCCTCGCGGAATACGTTTATATCCATGACACTTTTTCCGTCCTCCGAAAAAGCTATGGCTCCTGCTTCAAGCATGGCTTTAACGTCTACGATTTCCTTTCCGTCCTGCCCTTTTGTCATTGCAGAAAGCTGTTCCACATGTACAACTGCCTTTTTCTTTGCCGTATCTTTAACGTATTGCAAAATTTCAGGAGAATCAACAACGGGTTTGGTATTAGGCATGGCGCATATGGTAGTAACACCGCCTTTTGCCGCAGCCAGAGCACCGGTTTCAATATCTTCCTTATACGTAAGTCCCGGCTCTCTCAAATGTACATGAAGGTCAATAAAACCGGGCATGACATATAATCCCTGTGCATCTATTTCTTCATCAATACCAATCCCAAAAGAAGATTCTCCCTGAGGAATTACCTTTTCAATTTTTCCGTTCTTAATTACAATATCCATCACACCGTCAATTCCGGTTGACGGGTCCACAACATGTCCGTTTTTTATAATCACCATTGTGCCTCCTTACCTGCCTGAATTTTCCGTTCTGTATGCCCTTTTGTATTTTAACAAAATAACGGTTATTATTCAAGTTTATAAGGAAAATAGTAAATTATATTCTCATCAGTTTATTCATAAAATCCTTTTTCATGGTCCTTCCTATTTCTACATATCCAATATTATATTTAAGTGTAATTATCCTGCATACCGTATCAATATTTTTTATGAAATCCCTGTTTACTATATTAAAACGGCTGCATCTTATAAATTTTTCTTCTGAAAGCTTTTGAAAGAACTCATTTATTTTCATATTATTAATTTCTATTACCTCATCTTTTGTGATTACGGAAAGTTTTTTTGCACGAGTCTCAATATATGCAATGTCATTTTCTTTTACAGGATAAAGCACGCCACCCGTTTTAAGAAAGATTGATTTTTCACTTTCTTTATTTATGCTCAGCTTTAACAATATCTCTCTTACAAGCTTTTCCAGATAGTTATAATCAAACGGTTTTTCAAGATAAGAATAACAGTGAAGCCGGCTGTAGGCATAAAGTTTTGCATCATAAAGCGACGTGGTAAATATTATATCAGTAAATTTGTATTTTAAGATATTTCTTATTTCACACGCAAATTCCAGACCCGATACATCATTTTTTACCGACCTGTCAAGCTCAATATCTAATATAAACAGAGAGATGTCATAGCTTGTTGCATAAGTATATGCCTGTATTACATTGACAGCTTCCATCACATTTATAACCGGTGAAATTCTATGTATGGTTTTTCTTAATTCACTTATACTTTTTTCATCATCTTCCAATATAAGAATATTTATCATTATAATTTACCGTTTCCGAATAATAAAACCAGTCTTATCAAGACATCCAGCTTTTTACTGTCGTCATAAGAATTTATTTTATTCCATATTGTTTCCGGATTTTCTTCTTCACCAAACAGCAAAAAATCCGAAGATATTTTAAAATGTTATTTTAAAATTCTTATTTCTGCTATTGTTAAATTATTTTCCCCTTTTTCGATTTTTTTATATGCAGATATGGATATATTTAAGATTTCAGCCATTTTTTCCTGTGACAACCTGCTTTTATTCCTGATTTTCTTCAGACGTTCGGCAACTTTTAATTTATCATCTTTAGTCCACATCATATATTTACCATCCTATATGAAAATATTATTCATACTGATATAACATCGACAAGTCACTTTCAATGTCCTTCATGTACATTTTTAATATCATATATCCTTTTTTTGCTAATATATTTTCCAAATAGCGTGAGATACTATTTTTAAATTTCTAAACATCTGTCAAAGGAGAAGAAAATGGACAAAGCTAATCAAAAAATAATGTCAGATAACAAAACATTATACATTGCTCTCGAACAAAGCATAGCTGTTCAGAAAAAAGAAATAACCATTGGTGATATAGCCACAATATTCTGCACAAATCGTGACATAAGCTTTGAGGCTGAAAAAATAAAGGTATTTAGCTTTACCGACAGAGAAGAAGAACAGCAGGTTGTATCAATAATGAAGCTTATTGAACTGATTTCATGTAAGATTAAAGATGTATCCATAGAAAGTATTGGCAGTCCTGAAACCATTGTATATTACAAAAATACCTCAGGCAAATCCAAAATTACTACAAAATTAAAAGCAGGCTTTCTTATACTTGTTGCCTTTCTGGGGGCCGGTTTTTCCATAATGTCATACAATACTGACATCAGCGTTGAAGAATTACTTACTAATCTTCATGAATTATATATAGGGGAAGCTCCTGCAGGTCCTTCTATAGGCATGCTTGCATATTCAATAGGGCTTCTTATAGGAGTAATAATATTTTTCAATCACGGCATAATGCATAAGCTGACGGATGACCCTACCCCTCTTCAGGTACAGATGCGTCTTTACGAACAGGATGTAAATCAGACAGTAATAACGGACAGTAAACGTAATAATAAAACACTGGATGTAAAGTAGAGAAAGTTGGTATCTTATGTGGACATGGCTTAATTACACTATATATATAATAATTTGTGTTTTTTCAGGCAGTGCAACCGCTGCCGGCTTTGTTGCCTTTATTTCACTTCTTGGAGTTTTTCCTGCACTTTCGGAAAAATACAAAATTATTAAAGATTACTGGATTATAGAAATTGCCCTCATATTAGGGGTTACCTTTGGAAATATTCTTTATTTATATAACTTTTCAATGCCGTTTGGATATGTGGGGCTTATTATAACCACTCTTTTCGGAGGCATATTTGTCGGCTGTCTTGCAGGTGCCATTGCGGAAGTATTAAACGTCTTTCCGATTATATCAAGACGATTTAAAATCCGTAAACATCTTCCTTATATACTTATAGCTGTTGCCTGCGGAAAAGCAGTCGGAAGCTTAATTCAATATTTTGTATTTTGATATAGGAAGTCAAAAAATATCAAGGGAGGTATTATTTATGAATAAAAATATCAGTAATGAAAACTATAACAAATATGTTTCAGAAATCACGCCAAAGCATAACTGCTTTGCAAACTGTATCAGAGCATTTATTGTCGGCGGTGTAATATGCACAATAGGAGAAGGTATTACATGCCTTATGACAGATGTATTTAACTACAGTAAGGATGATGCAGGAAGTTATACATCCATGATACTTGTACTTCTGTCTGTTATTTTAACAGGTTTTAATCTTTATAAAAAAATTGCAAAATGGGGCGGGGCAGGTGCCCTTGTTCCTATTACAGGATTTGCAAACTCTGTAGCCTCTCCTACCATTGAATACCAGAAAGAAGGCGAGGTATTCGGCAAGGGAGTAAAAATTTTCACAATAGCCGGTCCCGTAATTCTTTTCGGCATATTTACTAGCTGGCTTCTGGGATTAATTTATTGGATAGTAACTTTATAAAAGGAGGAACTTTTTAATGAAAGAATCAGTTGGAAATCAGAGTATAGTATTTGAAAAACCTCCTGCAATTACCGGAGCTGCATCTACTGTAGGCCCCAAAGAGGGAGAAGGTCCTCTTGCTTCTTATTTTGATGAGGTATGCGATGACCCAACCTTCGGTCAGGATTCCTGGGAAAAGGGCGAAAGTGAAATGATGAGACGGACAGTGGAGAAAGCCATAAAAAAATCCAATGTACCAAAATATGATATAAAATATATTTTCGGCGGAGACTTAAACGGCCAGCTTATCGGTACAACCTTTGGACTTAAGGATATGAACATGCCGGTTTTCGGACTTTACGGAGCCTGCTCAACCTGTGGAGAATCCCTCTCTCTTGCTGCCATGACTGTTGCTGCGGAATATGCAAAATCTGCGGTTGCTGTAACGAGCAGTCATTACGGAAGCGCTGAAAAACAATTTCGTTTTCCTTTGGAATACGGAAACCAACGCCCGCTTTCAGCAACATGGACCGTGACGGGCTGCGGAGCATTTGTGGTTTCTTCAAAAAGTGAAACCGTATGTCCTCACATAACGGCAGTTACTACCGGAAAAATTGTGGATTACGGCATAAAGGACAGCTTTAATATGGGCGCCTGTATGGCACCTGCAGCAGCTGATGTAATCTATCAGAATTTTAAAGACCTCAATGTAAGACCTGATTATTATGACAAAATAATAACCGGAGATTTGGGAAGCATAGGAAAGAAAATCCTTATTGACCTTCTTTTTGAACAAGGCTATGACATTTCACATCAGCATGATGACTGTGGACTTATGATATATGATAATGAGGCTCAGGATACTCACAGTGGCGGCTCGGGATGCGGATGTTCAGCTTCGACTCTTGCCGGTTATATACTGCAAAATATAAACAGCGGTAAATGGGGACGTGTGCTTTTTGTTCCGACCGGAGCCTTACTTTCAACCGTAAGCTATAATGAAGGCGAAACCATTCCCGGAATAGCTCACGCAGTAGTTATTGAGCAGAAGTAAATATGAAAATATAAGTAAACTGGAGGGATAATATGAATTATGTAATTGCCTTTGTAACGGGAGGTATTATATGTGTGCTTGCACAGATTCTTATGGACACCACAAAACTAATGCCCGGCCGTATCATGGTCATTCTTGTATGTACAGGAGCCATTCTCGGAGCTATCGGATTGTATGAGCCGTTTCTTGAGTTTGCAGGCGGCGGAGCTTCCGTTCCTCTCACAGGCTTTGGATATAATCTTTGGAAGGGTATTAAAGAAGCTGTAAACGAAGACGGATTCATAGGACTTTTCAGAGGAGGTTTTAAAATGGCTGCCGTAGGCACATCATCTGCATTAATTTTTTCATACATTACCTCTCTGATTTTCCAGCCTAAGATGACAAAATAATAATGGTAAACAGACAGCTGTCTTTTATATAGATAAACCCCGGTTAGTTCCTAACCGGGGTACTTTTAATTTTTTAATCTTAATCAGCCTCATCACTGCGAAGGCTGCTCAGTGTCAGTTGACGGCGGCGACTCCGTTGGCGGTGCCGAAGTTGACGGTGTTTCTGTCGACGGCGGACTTCCCGTAAATGTTACGGATATGGAATGATTTGCCTGAACATCCGTAAATGTATAGCTTGATACCACTCCTACGCTTACTCCGTCAACAATTACATTTTGTATAGAATATCCTGCATAAGGCGTGATATACATAGTAACCGTTGAGCCCGCATCCACAGTTACCGAAGAAGAGATTCCTCCACCTTCTCCTGCAGATGAACTTATGGTATATGTCGGAACAGACTCAGGATGAATGTGACATGTGGTATTGAATATGTCCTGAGTATATTCAAAATCAGCATCCTTTAATGTCTTCTCACCTGTTTCTTCGTCATATACTACGGTAAATGACATGGTTTCCGGACAGGTATTTGTCGCAATCTCATGTGATTCCGTACAAATAAGTATTGTCTCATGTCCCTCGCATCTTTCAGAAGGACCTGTTCCTGCCGCACAGTAATCGGTAAATGTAGGACAACCTTCACCCGGAAGCAATCCTGTTATCTGGCAGACAGATATGGAAGATATACCGTCAGGTCTTTCAAAATCAGCGCTTGTGCTCTGCTCTTCCAGTACGGCAATCTGGTCCATGATGTCACGCCACATTTTCTTATGAGCCTGAGTGGAGCCCATGTCCACATTTGAATCATATCCCATCCAGATAGATGCTGTATAGTATGGCGTCATTCCGCAAAACCATACATCATAGTTACTGGAAGTTGTTCCTGTTTTTCCTGCACAGGTAACACCACTTGTCATCCTTGCGGCAGTACCTGTTCCCGAAATTACTACATCCTTCATCGCATCCAGAAGCATCCATGCAGTAGTTGCCTTCATGGCTTCATGTGACTCCGGAGTTGTATTATCTATAATAAGATTTCCGTCATGGTCATATACCTGAGAATAAAATACAGGCTTATTATATACACCGCCGTTTGCAATAGCCGCATATGCCGCAGTTATTTCCAGATTTGATACACCGTCGGTAAGACCTCCAAGTGCCGTAGACTGAGTAATATCAGAATATACCATTCCGTCACTGCCTACTCTCTCATCTACCAGAGATGTAAAACCGAGATTAATCAGATATTCATATGCCACTTCAGGAGTTACCTCCGTTATAACCTTTACGGCAATAACATTCATGGAACTTCTTATTGCGTCTCTTATCGAAGAGTCTCCTCTGTATCCGCCATACCAGTTCGTAACCTGAACACCGTTTTCATAATAATATGGGGCATCCTCAAATGCAGAGGCAAGAGAGCCTCCCGTATCTATATATGGCAGAAATGCCGCCAGAACTTTAAATGTTGAGCCCGGCTGTCTTAAGGACATGGTAGCTCTGTCGAGGCTCAAATTACTTTTCTTTTCTCCACGACCTCCCACGACAGCTTTTACATATCCTGTATGCTGGTCCATTATTACAAATGAAGCCTGAGGTTGAAGGTCTATACTGAAGGTTTCTGCAACAAAGGTACCTCCGGTCTCATCCAGCATCGCCTCTTTAAAGGTTTCTGCCGCCGCTCTCGCCGATTCTTCATCAGGATAAATATTATTGTATTTTGAATTTCCGGTCTGTTCCCTGTAATATTTAAGGAAGGAATTCAATCCGTAATTTATGTTTGTCTCTCCATCCGAATCCAGTATCGTAAGCTGATAGGAAAGCGAAACGGAAGTTGATGAAGGATAATAATCAGAATTATTAATTACGCTGTCGCAAATATCCTGTATATCCTGGTCCTGTACTGAATAAACACTGTAACCTCCGGTATATACCTCCATGGAAGCTTCTTCTTCAGTCATTCCGTATATCTCCATAAAATCATCAATGAGAGCTCTTATCATTTCATCAGTATAATATGAGTTAACATCATTTGATACACGTTCTTCTTCAAGTATTTGTATTCTGGAATATACATCATCGTTCATGGCTTCATCATATTCGCTCTGGGTAATATATTCCAGCTCAAGCATCTTGTCCAGTACCATTTTACGCCTGTCCGCATTGTTATCCGAAAAAGAAACCGGGTCATATTTATACGGATTCTGCGTAATTCCGGCAATAACTGCCGCCTCAGAAAGAGTAAGCTCTCCAACGGATTTATTAAAATATCTCTCAGCGGCAGCTTCAACTCCATGCACACCCTGTCCGAGATATATTGTATTCAGATAGTATTCCAGAATTTCCTCTTTGCTGTATATTTTTTCAAGTTCTATGGCAAGGTACTGCTCCTGAATCTTACGTTCCAGCCTGTCCATGAAGGTTACCTCATCCAGACCCACGTTAAATACCTGGTTTTTTATAAGCTGCTGCGTAATCGTACTTGCGCCCTGATCAAAGCCGTTTTGTATACCGTGAACAAATGCTCTGAAAATACCCTGAATATCAATTCCATTATGTTCCCAGTATCTCTCATCCTCTATTGCCACAAATGCATTTCTTACAACTTCCGGTATTTCGTCATAATAAACATAGACTCTGTTAGAATTATAGGTAGACAGTGTATCTATAACTTCCCCGTCCTGATTATATATGGTAGTTTTAAATCCCTTCGGCTGAATATTAATCGTACTGATATCAGGGGCATTATCCAAAATACCCTTCATCATTCCAAATCCTGCTCCTGCAAGTGCCACAATCGCCACCACAAAAACAACCAGAACGACCTTAAAAAAACCCACAAAGAACTTTCTCTTGTTCCTTCCTGTTTTTGAAACAAGATTTTTTTGTTTCTTTTTTACTGCATGATTATTATAGCTCATTGAGCGACCTCCTGATGTCATGTACATCAATTTATACTAACATAACATTAAATTCCATTTGACATTATACCAAAATATCCCACTAAACACAAGTTTATTGAAATTTTACACAAAATATTCATTATATATACACAAGGAAAGAATAAATCTATTTATACTTGTAAAAAGAAGCCCCGAAAATTCTTTTCCGGGGCTCCTCCATTATAGTCTTATATCTAAAGAATCCGTGAGATTAAACGATTCCCTGTGCTGTCATGGCATCTGCAACCTTCTCAAAGCCTGCAATGTTAGCTCCGATTACATAGTTGCCTTCAAATCCATAACGCTTTGCTGCATCATCAAGATTGTGGAAGATATTTACCATAATGGTCTTTAATCTTGAATCAACTTCTTCAAATGTCCAGCTGAGTCTCTCTGAATTTTGGCTCATCTCAAGTGCTGATGTAGCAACACCACCTGCATTTGCAGCCTTACCAGGAGCAAACAGAACTTTATTTGCCTGAAGGTACTCAGTTGCCTCAATAGTAGTAGGCATGTTTGCACCCTCTGCAACAGCTATAACACCGTTTGCAACAAGCATCTTTGCATCCTCAATATCAAGTTCATTCTGAGTTGCGCAAGGAAGTGCAATATCACACTTAACTGACCATACACCCTTACCCTCATGATATTCTGCATTAGGTCTCTTTGCCTTGTACTCAGTAAGTCTTGCTCTCTTAACTTCCTTAACTTCCTTAAGAAGCTCTACATCGATTCCGTCCGGATCATAAATCCATCCTGTTGAATCAGAAACCGTAACAACCTTTGCGCCAAGCTGCTGTGCCTTCTGGGTTGCATATATGGCAACATTACCTGAGCCTGAAACAACTACAGTCTTTCCTGCAATGTCAATTCCATTTGACTTAAGCATCTCATCTGTAAGATATAAAAGTCCGTAACCGGTTGCTTCTGTTCTTGCAAGTGAGCCGCCGTAAGAAAGGCCCTTTCCTGTAAGTACTCCTTCGTATACACCTTTAATCTTCTTGTACTGACCAAACATGTATCCTATTTCTCTAGCGCCTGTTCCGATATCACCTGCAGGTACATCGGTGTCAGCACCTATGTATTTGCAAAGCTCTGTCATGAAACTCTGACAGAATGCCATAATTTCTCTGTCTGATTTTCCCTTAGGGTCAAAATCTGAGCCACCCTTACCGCCACCAATAGGAAGTCCTGTAAGTGAATTCTTGAAAATCTGCTCGAAACCAAGGAATTTGATAATTCCTAAGTTTACTGAAGGGTGAAGACGAAGACCTCCTTTGTAAGGTCCGATTGCACTGTTAAACTGAACACGGAATCCGGTATTTACATGTACCTGTCCATTGTCATCTACCCAAGGTACTCTGAACATGAGCTGACGCTCAGGATTAACTAATCTTTCAAGTAAAGCATCTTTTCTGTATGCTTCCTCGTTAGCCTCTACAACTACTCTGAGAGACTCAAGAACCTCTTTAACTGCCTGATGAAATTCCGGCTGTGCTGGGTTCTTCTCGATAACCATATTGATTACTTCATCAACGTATGACATTTTTTTCTCCTTTTCTATCCTATAGATTAGGTCTCACAGCAGAACAGTTTGGTTTTCCGCTTAAACAACCCCGACTTATAGTATACATTTTATTAGGTAAAATGTCCATAAAAAATTATTAAATTAAGATATAGTTATATATTTTTAATAAAGTTAAGTCGTTTATTATTTTAATCAAATTTGAATTTTATTAAAACATTCATTTTTTTAGTATTTACAGCCATTTATACACATAACTACATATTAATTCTTAAAATTATTATCCCAACTAAAATATTACATATCTCAGGTCAAAAAATAAGAAAGTCCTAATCATTTGTCAAACAAATTTTCCCCCACTCTGTAATCAGCATATTCTCCCAAATCCATCCACACTATGCTGTGGCTTGTCCTTCTCTCACTCACAGATACCATTTCCATATAATTTCCGTAAAGCCATGTGAGATATTCATCATAATCTTTAGGAACAGGAAGCTTATATCCTTCAAAATCCATAAGCACGGCTTCATCCAGCCATTTTTTAGGGAATACTCCCCTTCTTAAATTCCTGCCCATTCCGTCATAAAGAAAATCAGTATCCTTGTTTTTATATTTTTCCAATGTATTAAACATACGTTTTTCAAGAAATTTCATAGGAAGATGATTTTTCAAAAAAGTTGCTGCCCTGCACAAAATAGGATGCCTTCCGCCAAGCGTAATTGGCGTATCTCCCCATTTATTAAATACCATTGACCTTGTAAGAAGTGTCATAAATATATGCTTTTTCTGTCCGATACGGCTGTCTGATGTCTTATCATGTGCAAGAATATCTATAAAAATTCCGTTATGCATTTCCGGAAATTTTGAGGTGAATTTCGTTGCAAACACCGTATCATCAAGACGAAGTTTAATAAACGGCTGATGATTTAAAGGGTCTGTACCAGGAAGCTGAAGAAATACATTTTTCGGGAGTTCGTCCTTAATCACCTCTAAAAATCTGTCATAATCTTCTCTAAGCATCATAACGTCTGCATCATCATCCCACGGAATAAATCCATGATGCCTTACTGCACCCAAAAGAGTTCCTCCGGCAAGGAAATATTTTATGTTGTGTTTTTTGCATATTTTATCTATATAAAGAAGATATTCAAGCAGAATATTATGAACACTTGTAAGCTTTCCCTGATATGAATTGTCAAATATGAATATTTCATTTGAATTTATCATGCTTTTAATAAGTATGATAATACCGTCTCTTAAAGATACACTCTGCTTCCAGCCCAGAAGTGAAAGCTTGGAGCTGCTCATAGGAACAGGGAAATTATTATTTTTATCAGACTCATATTTAAAAGTTATCCTGCAGTTTTTCGGAAATTCCTTTCTTATCATACATATAAGTTCTTCCACGTTTACCGGTTGCTCGGTGGACGCCGCATTATATACTTTATTTCCTGATGCTTTACCTAGGGCAAATAGTGTTGCAGTCATTATATCATTTATATAAATGAAGGACATCTGCGACATATCAGCAGATATTTCTGCACTCTTTCCTTCAGCAACAAGTTCTGCAAGTCTGTATATGATATTTTTTTCTAAGTCTACATAAGGTCCAAAGGCAGCCGCAAGCCTTAAAATCACATAATCAATATTATTATCTCTGCATTTCTCTTTTATAAGTTCCTCAAGACGTATCATCATTTTACCTTCAGGACTTAAATTTTCTTTATTATTAATTCTTTCGTATTCCGCAAGGCGCATATTGTCTTCAGATTTTCCATAAATTCTGTAATCGGAAAAATACAAAATACGTTTTAACCCTTTGATTTTAGAAGCTGATATACATATGTTTTTTATTATGGTTTCAGAATTCTCAATATCAAAATCATTTGGTTTGAAATTCGCGTAACCCGTGGTAATTATATAGTCGTATTCTTTTTCACATTTTTCTAAGCAATCATCATTTGCAAACATGTCCACATCAACAAAATCCGTTGAAATATCAAGCTTTTTCACGCAATTCCCTGCAATAAGCATATTCGTTACGGCATTAGCCAGACCATTGCCGCTCTTTCCTATTACAAGAATATTTTTTCCACTTAAAAAATCAGCATCGGTTTTTTTATCCCGAAACGGAGCTGTGGCATAGTCCTTTTCAAACTCGTTTAATGTATTATATTTTTCGTTTTTAATATTTTCTTTCGTCATCATCTTTCTTCTTTTCTTACTCAATCATTATATTTAAGACTTCTTTTTAAAGTATTAGTTTACCATTTATGCAGGATTTTATCAACATGATACTCAGGTTACTTCAGGACCGAATTTCCGGCTTATCGTTAAATGAATAACGAGGGATTGTAAAAAGCCAAAAATTGTCGTAAACTTATCCTATTAGAAACTATACTTGAAAGTGGGGTATTTTATGGGGAAATATATCATGGCGCTTGATGCCGGAACTACCAGCAACAGGTGTATACTATTTAATGAAAAAGGAGAAATATGCTCACTCGCACAAAAGGAATTTACTCAGATTTTTCCTCAGCCCGGATGGGTAGAACATGACGCAAATGAAATCTGGTCTACACAGCTCGGAGTTGCAGTTGAGGCAGTTCAAAAAATAGGCGCTTCCTATTCAGACATAACTGCAATAGGAATTACCAATCAGAGAGAGACCACTATCGTATGGGATAAGGCAACTGGTGAGCCCGTTTATAATGCAATCGTATGGCAATGCCGCCGAACATCTTCTTACTGTGATTCTTTAAAAGACAAGGGGCTGACTGAAGTTTTCAGAAAGAAAACAGGGCTTGTGATTGACGCTTACTTTTCCGCCACTAAATTAAAATGGATTCTGGACAATGTACCCGGAGTAAGGGAGCGTGCAGAAAGAGGCGAGCTTCTTTTCGGAACGGTAGAAACATGGCTTATATGGAAGCTCACAAAGGGAAAAGTTCATGTCACAGATTATTCCAATGCTTCACGTACCATGATGTTTAATATAAATACCCTTGAGTGGGATAAAGACATTTTAAAGGAGCTTAATATTCCTGAATGTATGCTGCCTCACGCAGTACCTTCAAGTAAAATATATGGTGAAACCGACTCCTCATTTTTCGGCGATCCGATACCTATAGCAGGTGCCGCAGGTGACCAACAGGCAGCTCTTTTCGGTCAGACCTGTTTTAATGCAGGCGAGGCTAAAAATACATATGGTACAGGCTGTTTCCTGCTTATGAATACCGGAAATAAGCCTGTATACTCAGATAACGGACTTGTAACAACCATTGCCTGGGGACTTGACGGGAAGGTTAATTATGCCCTTGAAGGCTCAATATTTATAGCCGGAGCCTCCATACAATGGCTTCGTGATGAAATGAGACTTATAGATTCTTCTGAGGATTCAGAATACATGGCAACCAAGGTACCGGACACCAACGGATGTTATGTAGTACCTGCATTTACAGGTCTCGGAGCACCTTACTGGAATCAGTACGCAAGAGGTACCATAGTCGGAATCACCAGAGGTGTAAATAAATACCATATTATCCGTGCAACCCTGGAATCCATTGCATATCAGGTAAGTGATGTACTTCATGCAATGGAGGCAGATTCAGGAATAAAGCTTAAAAGCCTGAAAGTAGACGGCGGAGCAAGTGCAAACAATTTCCTTATGCAGACTCAGTCGGATATAATAAATGCTACTGTGCTAAGACCATGCTGTATTGAAACCACTGCAATGGGTGCCGCCTATCTTGCAGGTCTTGCAACAGGGTATTGGAAAAGCAGGGAAGATGTAAAAAGTAACTGGTCCATAGATAAGACCTTTTCCCCTGATATTACTGAGAATGAAAGAAATGAAAAAATTTCCGGCTGGCACAAGGCTGTCAAGTGCTCATTTGACTGGGCGAAATAGACAAATATTACTAAAATTTGTACCATTATTTTAATATAAAAAACCTCAGTTTAATATTATTTAATTCATTATATGTGCTATAAGTTTATCGTTAAATAATTATTTAAAGAACGAGGGTTTTATATTATGTTTTCACTTTTACTTGTAATTATATATATTTCATTTATAAGTCTGGGGCTACCAGACTCAATACTCGGTTCTGCATGGCCTTTGATGTATGGAGAACTTAATGTTCCCATTTCATATGCGGGAATTATTTCCATGATAATTTCATTTTGTACAATCATTTCAAGCCTTATGTCAGACAAACTGATAAGAAAGCTCGGCACAGGTCTTGTAACTGCAATCAGTGTAGGAATGACTGCTGTAGCCCTTATGGGATTTTCAGTTTCTAATTCATTTATACTGCTTTGTATTATAGCTGTGCCGTATGGTCTTGGCGCAGGCTCAGTTGATGCGGCTCTTAATAACTATGTTGCTCTTCATTATGAATCAAAACACATGAGCTGGCTTCACTGTTTCTGGGGCATAGGCGCAACACTCGGTCCTTATATAATGGGACTCTGCCTTACTAATAATCTCACATGGAATGACGGATACAGGGTTATTTCTCTGATACAGATTACGCTTACAATAATTCTTATCATATCTCTTCCAATGTGGAAGAAAAATGAAAAAGAAGCTTCAGAACAAGTCACAGAGCAGCATTCTTTCAGGCTCATTGATTTGCTGAAGCTCCCTAAAGCCAAACCTCTTCTTATTGCATTTTTCTGTTACAGCGCATTTGAGGCTCTTGCAGGCCTGTGGGCAAGCAGTTACATGGTACTTTACAGGGGAATCAGTGAAAGCACTGCTGCCTCATGGGCATCCCTCTTTTACCTGGGAATAACAGCAGGCCGTCTTATCAGCGGATTTTTAGCAACCCGTCTAAACGACAAAAACTTAGTAAGATGCGGTCAGGCAATTCTTTTCATTGGATGCATTATTCTCATTCTCCCACTTGGAAATATTGCTGTGCTTATAGGTCTTATTTTAGTCGGTGTTGGCTGCGGACCTATTTATCCAAGTCTTCTTCATGAGACGCCCGTAAATTTCGGTGCGGATATTTCCCAGTCCATAATGGGTATGCAGATGGCCTGTGCCTACACAGGCTCAACTCTTGTGCCTCCGCTTTTCGGTATTCTGGCTGAACATGTTTCGATTGCATTTTATCCTTTTATAATACTTGCGATACTTATTTTGCAGGTAGTTCTTGTAGAAAGAGTAAATCGAAAAAGTGCTGATACAAAATAATTTTTAAATTTTTACATATTCTTAGTTCTAAGTGCCCTCATGGCATTTAGAACAGCAATTACCATAACTCCAACATCTGCAAAAATGGCAATCCACATGTTTGCAATACCAATCGCACCAAGTATCAGGCATACAGCCTTTACCAAAAGTGCAAAAACTATATTTTGTCTGACTATCCTCAAAGTTTTTGAGGATATTTTCATTGCAAGTGATATTTTTGCAGGGTCATCATCCATGAGCACAATATCAGCTGCTTCTATTGCCGCATCGGAGCCCATTGCTCCCATTGCTATTCCTATATCGGCTCTTGCAAGCACAGGCGCATCATTTATTCCGTCACCTACAAATGCCAGTACTTCATTTTTATCTTTAGAATTTATTATTTTTTCTACTTCATTTACTTTGTCTGCAGGAAGAAGCTCACTTCTTACTTCATCTAATCCAAGCTTTCCGCCTACGTCGGAAGCCACTTTCTTTGAATCTCCTGTAAGCATAATGGTCTTTTTTACACCTGAATTTTTAAGTTCTTTTATTGCTTTTACGGAATTTTCTTTAATTATATCGGCAATAAGAATACATCCTGCATATTTATTATCTACGGCCACATGAACTATGGTACCTGTTTTGTCAGGCTCATTACACTTAATTCCAATCTGTTTCATAAGCTTCATGTTTCCTGCGGCTACTTCTTTTCCAGAAACCACGGCCTTTACACCATGTCCGCCAATCTCAGTAACATCACTTACCTCTTCATTATCTATTTCTTTTCCATAAGCTTCTTTTAAACTCTTGCTGATAGGATGGTTTGAATAACTCTCCGCATATGCGGCATATTTAAGAAGCGTTTTTTCTGCCTCTTCACCTGTACCGAAACTTGCATCAGGATATATGCCTGTCACCTCAAAAACTCCTTTTGTAAGTGTTCCGGTCTTATCAAATACAACATATTTTGTCTGCGCCAGTTTTTCCAGATAATTTGAGCCTTTGACAAGAATTCCCCTTGCAGACGCGGCTCCGATTCCTCCAAAAAAGCTGAGCGGTATGGAAATTACAAGTGCACAAGGACAGCTTATAACAAGGAATGTAAGTGCTCTCTGAATCCACTGTCCCCATAAAGCCGGATTTCCCATTAAGATATTAAAAATCGGAGGGATAAGGGCAAGTGCAACTGCCGCATAGCATACAGCAGGAGTATAATAATGCGCAAATCTTGTAATGAAGTTCTCAGACCTGGACTTTTTCATGCTGGAATTTTCAACAAGGTCAATAATTTTTGAAGCTGTTGATTCTCCAAACTCTTTCGTAGTCTTAATCTTAATAAGACCTGAAATATTCACGCATCCGCTTATTATCTCATCTCCGCATGTAACGTCCACAGGTATGCTCTCTCCTGTAAGAGCACTTGTATTAAGCGATGAATTTCCCTCAACCACTATTCCGTCAATAGGCACCTTCTCACCGGGCTGTACAACTATTACAGTTCCAATTTCCACATCATCAGGGTCAACCTCTACAAGCTTTCCGTCTTCCTCAATATTTGCGTAATCAGGACGGATATCCATAAGCTCAGTAATATTTTTTCTGCTCTTTCCCACGGCATAGCTCTGGAACAGCTCTCCTATCTGATAGAAAAGCATAACTGCAACACCTTCTCTATATTCACCAAGAAGCATTGCTCCAACTGTTGCTACTGCCATTAGGAAGTTTTCATCAAAAACTTCTCTGTGAATTATGCCGAGACCGGCTTTTCTTAAAATGTCATAACCTATTACAATGTATGGCACAAGATATAAAGCAGCCTGCAGATATTTATTTACCTCTGTCAGTTCAAAAACGACACTTAATCCTATTATAAGAATTGTGGATATTATGATTCTGTATAATACCCTTTTTTGCTTTTTATTCATTCAAATCTCTCCTCTGTCTATAATCACTGTTTTTATATATATTTAATGGTTATATTTATTATACTTATCATATCCATTTTTGTTCATGTATTCATATAATATGTACAATTTAATTCCGTAAAATTTAATTTCACGGAATTAAATATAATCAGATATATTTTGATAACTTATTAAATTATATGTGTGGTATGGTTTATAAATTGTGTGGTTTACAGATATAATTTAGTTTATATCAATATTACAGCTTACATAAATATCTCACAGTCAGGCTCTACCTTCCTGCACGCCTTAAGTACATTTTTCATGACATGCTCTTCTTCTCTTCCTTCTTCAAATTCTACCTTCATCTTCTGTGTCATGAAGCTTACCTGAGCATCATTTACACCTTCTGTCTTTTTTGCGGCCTCTTCCATCTTAAGGGCACATGCTGCACAATCAACTTCGATTTTATATGTCTTTTTCATAGTTTAATCTCCTTTACTCTCCTATAATATCTGCTTTTAAATAATCTATTCGGTTACATGCTCCATACCCATGCTTATAATAGTTCTGACATGGTCATCATTAAGTGAATAAAATATTATTTTTCCTTCTCTTCTGTATTTTACCAGCTTTGCATCTTTAAGAATTCTCAGCTGATGGCTTACAGAGGACTGGCTAAGGTTTAAAAGTGTTGCAATGTCCCCGACACACATTTCGGATTCAAACAGTGCGTACAATATTTTTATTCTTGTTGAGTCGCCAAACACCTTGAAGCTTTCTGCCAAATCATAAAGTATTTCATCTTCAGGCATATCATCAAGAACTTTTTTAACTACATCTTCATGTACCGCCAGAAATTTTGTCTGGTTTTCTATATCTGACATATTCATCTTCCTTTCTTTCTCTTAACTGCCAAACTTCTAATAATATATGCGTTGTACGTTTCAGTTTTGTTATCGGCTATTCTGTTTTTATATTTTTTATTATTTTTAAATTGTTTTCATTTGTTCATATGTAATTATATTCATATGTTTATATAATGTCAATACCTTTATAAGAAAAAGACAGAAAATAATTATAAAAAATTATTTTCTGTCTTTTTTAAGTCATTTTTTCTTATTAATAATCATGTCAAGCAGGCTTCTGCACCCCAAAACAACATCTTCATATGTTTCATCAAAATTCCCTGTATACCACGGGTCTGTTATGTCTCTATTTATTCCTACAAATTCCAGAAGCCTGTAAATTTTCTTCTCAGGGTCATTTCCCATTATACGCCTTATATTATATATGTTTGCGGAATCCATCCCGATTATGTAGTCATATTTATCATAATCTGAAGCCTTTATCTGCACGGCAGCTCTGGGCGAAAACGGAATGCCCATTTCTTTAAGCTTACGCCTTGTTCCGTAATGAATGTCATTTCCAATTTCCTCAGTGCTCGTCGCGGCGGAGGCGATGTAAAATTCATTTTCCATATTTATTTTTTGCACCATGTCTTTAAGGACGAATTCCGCCATTGGGGAACGGCAGATGTTGCCGTGGCACACGAATAATACTTTTATCATAAACGAAAATCCTCCTAAAATGCCGTATTTTGCCCCGATTTGCCGCAGTTTGCCCGCTATAAATTTTGCCCTGAGATTGTTAAATTTGTCACAGAATAAGCAAAATGCGGCAAAACGGGGCAAGTTGAGGACATGAAACGTAGTAAAAACGTAGTAAGAACGAGGTTTTTTTACTACTGCGAATATTCTACCATAAACCGCAAAATTTGGGGAGTGGGGAATACGGAAGAAAAAATGAAAGACAACACCTTTAAGGCCGCCCCACGAATTCGACAAATTAGAATTTAACTATCTAATCCTCAAAAACCATTGATTTTTCAAGGCTTCACGCCTGTTTTCCGTTCAAACCTTATCTGTTTGCCCTTGTTTTTGCCCT
>CALWPY010000003.1 GCA_944383545.1 uncultured Lachnospiraceae bacterium
AAATGATATAGAGATATTCCCTGAAACTGAACAGGTACCGGTATGGGAGATACTGACGGTACCACCTGCAAAAGGAACAGATGTAATGATAACCATTCCGGGAACTGTGGATGTGCCTAACGGTATAATAATAGATTTCCCTATACCGCAGAGTTTTGGGGGAAATGTGATTATGTCGGAGAATAGGAGTGATAGTCAGAATAAGAGACATACTCCAGACCAAAAAATATTGATTGATTTAGCAAAGGAATATAAACGAAAAGGAGGAATATTATTAGATGAGGCTAATATACTTTTAGAATGGGCAAATGAATATAATCTTATGGCGCATGGTCCAGAGATTCATCCAAATAGACCAGGAGTTGCAAGTAATATTTTACATATTCATATAGGAAAAATAGGACATATTCCAATTATTAGTAATTAAAAATAAAAAATTGAGGTGAATTAAATGAAAGTAAATGTAATATTTGAAGATAGTGAATGTGTAGATATTATCGAAGTGCCATATAATATTTTTGAATTGGAAAAAATTCAATCTGATTTTTTTAAATGGATATTTGACAAAAATATAAATCATAAATATTGGATTATTGAAAACGGTGAAAAAAAGTATTGTAGTTATGGAACGGATGCTTTTATAGATTGGCTAAACGATACAATTTTAAGAGATAATAATGAAAAAGCATATATTTTAAAAAGCAATACATCTAATTATAATGAAAATGATAAAAGTTTATATTTTTAAAGTTATTAACAATTACAGCCTAGTATATTTTGATTGTTTATAAATATTATTTTGGTATTAGATTTGCTGAATTAGGTTTTGAAATAATATTAGTCATTAACGATGTAAAAGATTTAATAATAATATTTCCTGCAATAGAGGTAGCGAACGAGCTAGAGACAGTTTCTGCAACTGAACAAGTACGGGTATGGGAAATATTAACGGTACCGCCTGTAAAAAGGACCAGATGTATTGATAACTATACCAGGAACGGTAGAGGTACCTGTAGGCATAATAATAGATTTCCCAATATCTATACCGCAGAGTATAGGGGGGAATATACTTATTTCTCAGGATGGAAGTGGAAAAGAACGCATTTATGCTCCTAGTCCAAAACATAAGGTACAGGGGGGATGGGGAAGCGAAAATCCTATTCCTAACGACAAAGTTGGGCAAGAACTATTAAATACTGCGTATTCATCTGAAAAAAATAAGCAACTATACAATCTTTATGATGGGGATATAATTAAATTTCAACCAGATGGTAGCTCTGGAGAATGGCATGCATATAAGGTTTCTAACACAGCAATAGAAGTGCCGACTGATGTTTATAGACAGATGTTAGAAGATGGATTGATTTCTAATACAGATTATAACAAATTAATAAAAAATAATTGGTATTAATATATAAGGAGAGAAAATGCAACTGATAGGAAATAAAAAAATATTTGGTATTGAATTAGGAAAAGATATGTCAGCGTATCAATTATCTGTATATGTTCAAGGAAAAGATATTTTGCAGTATGAAAAAGGTGGAGTGATATATACATATAGATGGAACGAATGTCAGGATATTATTGAATGGATACATGAAAATATGAAATATATATTAAGTGATGATAAATTTCCACTATCAATATCGGCTGATTCCTCAGCAGAAAAATGTGAAGTTAGTTTTAAGTTAGATTTAGATAATATTGAGAAATATGAAATTTTGCAAGAATGGATTTTTAGACATTCTTGGTTTTCAGCTCGGGCAGGTTCATATTTAGCAAATATATTCTTTGTAAGAAATAATAATATGATAGAAATATCGTGGGATAATACAAATACATTTAAAGAAGATGGAATAAGATTTATTTTCCCGAAAGGTAGATATGAATTAGATATGAATGTGTTTGAAGAAATAATGAAAGAGTTATGTATGTTATATACAAATTTATAAACATTGACGGATTTTTGGGCTATGGCATACAGTTTAGTGGCTAAAAAAGGACTTTAACTTATATATGTGCAATAAAGACACAGTTTGTTATGAAAATACTGACTGTGAACAGCGTATAAAAACCTGACATTGCAACCGTATTAGATTGAAAATGCATATAGTTACTTATACATATGATTCAAACGGAAACCTGATAAGTGTATCAGGCTCTTACGAAAGTACAGAATATGCTTATAACGACGAAGGAAGACTTATTTCCGTAACCGTAACAAAGAACGGAGAAAAAACCGTAACCACGTATGAATATGACAGCATGGGTAACAGGACGGCAAAGACGGTTGATTCCGTAAGAACGGAGTATGTAAATGACATAACGGGAAGTCTGACAATGGTACTCTGCGAGATAACAGAGGGAAGTGTAACCACATATACATACGGACATGAACTTATAAGCATGAACAGCGGTAATGAGGGAATAAGGTACTACCTCAGTGACGGACATTCAGACTTAAGACTTCTTGCAGACGAAAAGGGAATAATAACGGACATCTACCTTTATGATGCATACGGAGTAAGGCTAAATCATACGGGGGAAAGTGAAAACAGCATGCAGTATCTGGGACAGCAGTATGATGAGAGCACAAAGCTTTACAACATGCGTGCAAGATACATGAGCCCTGACACGGGAAGTTTTATAAGTATGGACGCATAACAGGGAAGCATATATGACCCTGTAAGCCTGCATAAATACACTTATACAAGTGGAAATCCTGTTATGTATCAGGATGTGTCTGGGTATAGCCAAAACCTTATCTCTAATGCCGTGGGAATGGCAGGAAAATGCATACTGATTGAAGGAGAAACAGTATATAATGCCGTAGTAATCGGAATGTTTTCAGCAATAGTTGCATCAATAACATACGCAGTAAGTATGGCAGCCGCAAAATTAACAATGACCCTGGGAACATATATGAAGGAGGTATGCACAGCCAACTTCACATACATCACAGGGGCAGAAAAAAGTATAGAAGACATGATTATTATATTCCCTGCGGCGGAGGTGGCAAATGATATAGAGATATTCCCTGAAACTGAACAGGTACCGGTATGGGAGATACTGACGGTACCACCTGCAAAAGGAACAGATGTAATGATAACCATTCCGGGAACTGTGGACGTGCCTAACGGCATAATAATAGATTTCCCTATACCGCAGAACTTTGGGGATAATGTGGTTATATCGGAGAATGGTAATTCTGAAATTAAAAAGGGTGATAAAACATCAAAAGGACGTCAGTATACAGGACATGCTGCAAAACGTGCCAATGAAAGAGGATTTGATTCACAAAAAATTGATAGTATAATTGAGAATAACTATAATAATCGTGTTAAGGAGGTGGATAGAGTTACGGGTGAAGTAACATGGAGATATCAAGATAAACGAGGAAATACAGTAATAACAAATGAATGGGGTGACAATATAGTAACCGTTTATTCATATCCTAAATTTTTGAATAAAGGAAACTATATTCCAAAAAATTAGCGGAGGTAATGATGGATAATAATTTTTATAAACTGTATCATGATTTTGAGTCGCATCTTGATACAGGTATGAGTGCGGATATTCAAGCATTTTTAAATGGAAGTCAGGAAATAAAACATTATGATATAGAACTAGATCAGGACGAAAAAGTATTGATTAAAATAAAACTATATAAATTTTCAAAAAATGCTTGTAAAAAAATATTTTTTGAGTTCTTTGAATTTATTGGTTATGAAGATATAAATTTATTTATTTGTGAAAATAATCAAAACCAAATTAGATATCTTTTTCTAACCACATGCACAACTTGTAGCGGAGTAAAAATGGATATAATCATATCATAATGATTTTCTAATCGTTGAAAAAAATAATTCTTTAAGGTATAATTAATTTAATATATGTGATTATTTCGTTATTTCTTAAAAGCAAAAATGAAGATGTATAAATTTTAAATGGCTACTCCGACAGATGCTGACACCGCTACCGCAACAGATCCTTCAGAGAAAAATGTACATGATAAATGGTGCTGTATCAGACGAGAGTGAGCAGGAAAATGAGAATATACCAGTTATCCAAATCTCTATCTTAGATGATGAATGTGAGTTAATACTCGGTACAACTTATTATGAGTATAACTGCTTAAACCAGTTAATCAGCGAAAAGAGACCGAATGATACACTTACTTATACATATGATTCAAACGGAAACCTGATAAGTGTATCAGGCTCTTACGAAAGTACAGAATATGCTTATAATGACGAAGGAAGGCTTATTTCCGTAACAGTGACAAAGAACGGAGAAAAAACCGTAACCACGTATGAATATGACAGCTTAGGAAACAGGACGGCAAAGACGGTTGATTCAGTAAGAACTGAGTATGTAAATGACATAACGGGAAGTCTGACAATGGTACTCTGCGAGATAACAGAGGGAAGTGTAACCACATATACATACGGACATGAGCTTATAAGCATGAACAGTGCAAAGGAGGGAGTAAGGTATTACCTCAGTGACGGACATTCAGACGTAAGACTTCTTGCAGACGATAAGGGAATAATAACGGACATCTACCTATATGATGCATACGGAGTAAGGCTAAATCATACAGGAGAAAGCGAAAACAGCATGCAGTATCTGGGACAGCAGTATGATGAGAGCACAAAGCTTTACAACATGCGGGCAAGATATATGAGCCCTGACACGGGAAGATTTATAAGCATGGACGCATATCAGGGAAGCATATATGACCCTGCAAGCCTGCATAAATACACTTATACGAGCGGAAATCCTGTTATGTATCATATGTCATCAACCCGAGAGGGTTGATGATGGGAACGCACCGCCTATTCAAAATTTAATGAGAGTATTTTCGAATCTTGTGGCTGATATATATAGAGAGAGATGTAAGCACAATTACAACAGACTTTACAAACTATATTGTAAATGTAATTTGTAATTCCGCATGTTATGCAATGACGGTAGTTAATAACCTGAAAAAAATAAAAGGAATACATGCACTTTTAGTTAAGATATTACAACAATAATATACAAAACTAATTGATTAATTATTAGAAAGGGGATGCTTCAAATGGCTTATGTTACATATACAGAAGTAAGTTTCAATATTGAAGGCGAAATGATAGATTTGGAAAAATTGACTGAGGAAATTGGAATTTTGCCAAATGAAGCACGAACGGCTGATGATTGGCCGGTTATAATAAAAAACAATAAATCACTTCCGAGCAATTTACAACCCAGATACACATGGAGTATATCATACAGGGAAAATGAATGTAAGCAAATAGAAATACCTGTAAGAAAAATCATAGAAAAAATAAAAGGAAGAGAAGAAAAAATTTTGAAAATATGTAAGAAGTATAATTTAAAAAAGTATATATGTGTTGTAATACAAAGTGTAGAATCAGTCCTGCCTGAAATATATTTACCGGCAGATGTAATATCTTTTTTAGGAAAATTAGAATTGGATGTGGTATTTGATGTTTATGCATAAATGGCCTACCTTATAGCTATTAGGCACCAATATGCTTCAGTTTACCCAATAGCTACCCACTATCGATGATGACACTGTTACCACAACAGATGCTTCAGAGGAGCAGGGCATAATCGATATACCTGTTGAATCTTAATGAATATTATGCATGTAAATCGCTCCGCGATGGTGCTGTGCGCTTCGGATTGGTGATAACATAATGCAATAATTACAAATGCGAATGGCAAAATTATTACTGCTGTTGGAGAAAACGCAAAATCTTTAAGGACCCGGAAAGATGTTCTTAAAATGTTAAATAATAACGGAGGATATAGTACACTACCATATTAATTGTTAAAGGAGAAGTTCGATGGCCAATATTATAAACCAAGAAGGAAATCTGGAATTGGAAATATCTCTTAATGAAAATGATATGCTTGATTACAAATTTGAAAGAAGTGATTATGAAAATTGGATTCCGTTTACATTATGCTTAAATATCCCGGATAGATGCAGTACTATTGGGGAAAATGCCAAAGCAACACTGACTATATTCGAAATAGAAAATTTGATTCAAGGGATAAAAGATATCCTGGTTTATTTTGAAAATCAAAAAAAATATATTTATGCTTTTAGTAGTTGCGAAAATTTTTTTGAATTAAAACTAGAGACTATTCCTATGGATAATGTTATTGAAATTGAATTATGGATAAATGTAAGTAATCAGACAAAAGGAGAAATTTACGGTTTTGACGAAGGAGTGAGATTTGTTACAGATAAAAGTGGATTAAGTCAATTTTTTAAAGGTTTTAAGAACAATTATTTGAAAATAAAAAATAAATTTGCAAAAGTAGTTAATTAGCTAAAAAGACTTGATAAGGAAATAAAATGTATGAGTGAGTCTATAATTTGTAAAGGTCATAAACCAAATACATTTAAATATGGAATTATACCTATTCAGTTGGATGATTTTTTAAAAAAACAGGCGCTTGAAATATGGGGAGGGCAGAATGAAGTATGGACAATTAGAATTGGAGAAAAAGATATAGATTTTTATTTAACAAAAGCTCAAATGGAGATTAACAAGGGAATTGAATTTAAAAATACAGAGTTTTATAACATTATAGATGAATTATTAAAAAATAATATAAAAATTGCAATGTGGTATGATATTTATTGTGAAGATTTGCCACTATGCGAAAATAAACAGGAAGTATTGAGAGAGTGTTATAATGGTATTGTAGATATTTCTGGAATGTGTGAAGTGTATTTTATGATGAATTAAAACGGTTATATAAAATCCAAAAGTTTACCAACTGAAATAAGAACACCTAATGATTGACCGGATGCAATTAAAAATAACTTTCGAAAAAGAAAGTTTATAAAATAAGGTATTAATGGAAGTAGGCGATTTATATAGAAGCATGGAAAAAGGTATTTGAGGGAGAAATACCAAAAGAAAAATATGAAATGTTATTACAAAATGGAGAAAAGGAGGGTTTAGTTATCACACTTTTGGCACCTGAATATAATGTAATCATTAATTTTGGTGTAGTATCAGCTGTTAGAATGTTAGATGAAGGAATTGTACTTAATGGACTATTCAATGAAGAACAAACTAGAGAATTTCGAAATTTTGGATTTGATAATACTATTTATCAAGTTATAAGTGGAGAATTTGAAAATTTTGCAAGAAAAATAAGTGGCGAATTGTATGATTATTTAAATCTTAAACATTATGTAGTTATTTCACTAAATTTCATAGTTGAGATTATTACAGAATGGAAACCTAATATTAGTATTATAAAAAATTGTAGATAAGATTATCCAAATTAATAATTGTCTATGCTTTTAGCTTTGCCGGGAGATGTTTTTCAGATATTTCGAGTGTACTTAAACTACGCAGAAAAGCTTGCGTGTATAGATCCAATCACTCTGAAAATAATAGTGAGATAAATCAAATAATTACTGACGGTACCATCTGAAAACAGAACAGATGTAATGATAAACATTCCAGGAACTGTAGATGTGCCTAACGGTATAATAGATTTCCCTATACCGCAGAGTATAGGGGATAGTGTACTTGTTTCAGATTGGAGGTTTTGATGAATTACATAGAAATTATATTTAAAGATATTAAAATATGCCAACTAGATAATTTTTCTCATGATTTTATAATATTTAATGATATAGATATAATATCGTCTCATTTTTTTGATAAAGAAAAGAAAAGAGATTTAGAATATAAGGATATTAAAAATTTTAAATCATATTTTGTATCCTCAGGCACATGTAATATATATTTAAGAAAAGTTTTAATAGGTATTGAATTAGAAAATGCTATAATTATTATTTCAAGTGATAAGGATTATTGTGATATTACAATTAACTTTGAAGAAAAATATTTTTCAAATTGTATAAATATAGAAAGAAAATTTATAATTCTTTTAGATTTATTACTAGAAATTTATCAAAAATATGAAATTGAAAAAATAATTTTCGGATATGAACCTGCAGAGGATGCAGATATGAAAATATTGGAAATTACTCAAAAACAAGTAAAGTTGTTTAATACGAATGTTTTTAATAAACAATGGATAAAGGCTATTTTTGGTATGATTAATAAGAAAAATATATAAATTTATAGTTGCCTTTTTAGGTGTGTCAAATCCTGTTATGTATAAGTATGTATCGAGGTATAGACAAAACATTATATTTTATGATGTAGGAAGGGTTGGAAAATGCATACTGATTGAAGGAGAAACGAGATATGCACAGCCAACGTCAAATACACCATAGGGGGCAGAAAAAAGTATAGAAGACATGGGAGATATTAACGATACCGCCTATAAAGGGAATAGATATATTGATAACCATACCGGGAACTATGGACGTGCCTAACGGCATAATAATAGATTTCCCTATAAAGCAGAGTGTTGGGAATAATATATTTATGTCGGAAGGGATAATAAAAATAATGATTTAAATGAAATATATAATTCTATAAAGGAATCGCCAAATTATCCAGAAGGATTTAATGCCAGGACCAATGGAACGAAAAGTAACAAAGTTAATAACCAACAATTATTGGAAAATTAAGAGAACTTGAATCTGGACCATGGAAAAAATATATAAAGATGGATATGATATGTTTGGAAACAAGATTTCAATACATTATTTTCAGAGCCCATCTGGAAAAGTTTTTAATGTTAAAGTGAAGATAGGATGGAGTGATTAAAAATATGGTAGTTAATAGCTTAAAGAATAATTTAGATAAAGTGGATGAAAAAATAATATTACTTACAATAATTGGTAGTGTAGAAGCTATCAAAAATGGTGGTATAACGATAGATGAAGCCGAAAAATTTATATTTTCTCCACATATGGAAAACAGATTAAAATCAAAAGGATGTAATGAAGATATTATTGAACTTATTATGAAAGGTTGTGAGTTGGAGGATATTGTTTCTTTAATTCCACATTGCTTAAATGATGTTTTATCAGAAATAAAGCAGGAAGCTTTATTTCTGATAAAAGAATATAAAACATTTGATGAATCATTTTGGATTGAGTAATAATATAATTTACGACAGAAGAAATATATACAGAATATGGAAGCACAAAATATTCATATGAAATTCTGGGAAGATTAACTAGTGCAGAAGATAAGGATGGAAACAAAACAGAATGTGTCTATAATGACGAAGTAAGACTTGTTTCAGTAATCGTAATAAAGAATGGAGTATGTAAACGACATAACGGGAAGCCTGACAATGTGGTACTCTATGAGATAACAGAGGGAAGTGTAATCACATATACATATGAACATGAGCTTATAAGAATGAACAGCGGTGAGGAGGGAATAAGGTATTACCTTAGCGACGCACATGATGGGTATAGAGATATCAACTTTTCTTTGGATTCCCCCGGTTTGGAAATACCATTGTGTTTTGGCAGCATCCCAGTTGCGCACCGCTTCCCATACTTACAACTCACTTTTAAGTCTGTCAATGAAATGAGGTATTTGTATTTGATTGCCTGTTTATGGATTAAGAGGCCCTAGTGGATAAAACGAATATAACGTAACAATGGAATAAATAAGGACGGTGTATGACGTGAATAATGGCATATATAAATTGAATAATGGTTAATAAATAAAGCCTGGGAGGTAAATTAATATAATTATGAAATTTTATGGATATAAAAAAGACGGTGATGAATTATTAGAATTAGAAGAAGTGACATTGCAATGTAGTGTTAATGAGTTAGAGGATATTATAGGGTTTTTAATAGAGACAAAGAAAAAGCATAGCTCAGTAATGGATAAAACAGATATTTGCCATTCACATTTTAAAGACTGGTCAGAATCATATAATAAATCAAATCCAGATTTTATAATCGTATCCAAATTTAAATGAATTGTTTAAAAAAGGCAACCGTAATCCATTAAGAAAAGCCAAAAAGCTTTTACGGATAAATGAAAAATCTAATTTCCCAACTATGCTGGGGAGAATAGTGTAAGTGGAAACGGTACGGATTTAATAAAAAGCCTCCTATGTTAAAATGAGAATGGTGTCATAAGCCAAACTCAAAAAATGGTAGCTCTGGAAAATGGCATTCATATAAGGTTTTTAACACAGCAATAGAAGTTGTGACTGATGTTTATAAACAGATCTTAGAAGATGGATCGATTTCTAATACAGAATATAACAAATTAATAAAAATGATTGGTATTAATGTATAAGGAGAGATAATGCAACTTATAGGAAATAAAAAAACATTTGGTATTGAATTAGGAAAAGATATGTCAGCGTATCAATTATCTGTATATGTTCAAGGAAAAGATATTCTGCAATATGAAAAAGGAGGAGAGATATATACATATAGATGGAAAGAATGTCAAGATATCATTGAATGGATACATGAAAATATGAAATATATATTAAGTGATGATAAATTTCCACTATCAATATCAGCTGCTTCCTCAGCAGAAAAATGTGAGGTTAGTTTTAAGTTAGATATAGATAATATTGAGAAATATGAAATTTTGCAAGAATGGATGTTTAGACATTCTTGGTTTTCAGCTCGGGCAGGCTCATATTTAGCAGATATATACTTTGTAAGAAATAATAATATGATAGAAATATCGTGGGATAATACAAATACATTTAAAGAAGATGGAATATGATTTATTTTTCCGAAATGTAGATATGAATTAGATATGAATGTGTTTGAAGAAATAATGAAAGAGTTATGTATGTTATATAAGTATTATAACAGAAAATAAAGTTAATATAAATGAGGAATAAAATGTTGGATATTAATAGCTGCATAAATAAATACTATGCACCAGAAAGTAAAAAAGGCAGCGATATATATTTAGAAAAACAAAAAATGCGAGAACAGAAAATTCAAGAAAAAGACGGAAGTGAAATATTAAAGTTGCTAAAAAACATATCCAAGGATTATGCAGTAGTGGATTTTACGGATGAAGAAGCCTGTTGTTATGAATATTTTATATTGCTGCACAAGAATCAGGATATACTTGATAATGATACTGAACTAATGAAAGCATTAAATGGTTTAAGATATGATTTAAAAATATTTATAAGTATCTTAGACAAATATTATTATATGTTTATTGAAGAAATTACATATGATGAAACTAATGTTTTATGGAGTTTTGATATTAAAAATTTGGATAAGAGATATATAAATCAAGATGTTGATACGTTGATAAAAAACATAGATACAGCTCTAAGATATAGAGGTTATTTGAAATTATATTATGAAGATGTAATACGGCATATTTCAGATATAGAAGTTACATATAAAGAAATACAGGATGTACTTGTTTTTGATCTTTTGTTTACTGATTTGGTGACAGTTATTAAAAGCTGACCGCGATTTGCGTTTGATTCAGATTAAATTCAGTAATTACAAATGAGTGGGTTTATTAGATAGTAATCGTTTATTCTTATCCTAAATCTTTGAATAATGGAGACTATATTCAAAAAAATAGAATAAGGAGTAATAGAAAAATGAATAATTTAACTTTAGAATTGTTAAAACATAAAAATATTGTTTTAGAAGACGGATTAAGCGATGAAGAATTTAAACATATAAAATCAATTTATAATATAGAATTTCCAACACCATTAAAAGATTTTTACGAAAATATTTTACCTGTTTCAAAAGGGTTTTATAATTGGAGAGATTTTAATGAAAAGAATGTAGAATTTATAAAAAAATGTATGGAATTTCCAATTAAAAATATTTGTAACATGACAAATGAAGTAGATTGGTGTGATGAATGGGGTATAGAACCAGAAGATGAAAAAGTGCGGGATGAAGAAATCAAAAATAAAGCATTAAATGCTCCAAAATTGATACCAATATACTCGCATCGTTATATGCCATTAGGGAAATTTGATGGTTATCCCATACTTTCAATTTGCGGAGTGGATATAATATATTATGGGAAAGATATTGATGATTATATGAGAATTGAATTTGGAGATAAGAAGCAGTATGAATTAGATTGCAAATTTATACAGAAAATCCCATTTTGGACAGACCTGATGTAATACTCATATAAATATAATTTTTAAATTAATCAGGCGACATATAGTTGTATTATATCATAAGAATAATCGATAAAAAAATAAATATTTGATCGTATATTAGGAGTATTTATATGAACATATGTTGTAATATGATGAGTAATTTTATTTGCATAGATAAAAATAATGCAGATCCAGATAATATAATTATTTATTCTTCAAAATTTGACGAATATGGAATTCCAATTAATGATGGAGGAACATCATATATAGTAATTTCATATTGTCCTTGGTGTGGCAAAAAATTGCCTGATTCTAAAAGAAATAAATGGTTTGAGGATATTGAGAAAATGGGAATTGATGATCCTTTTTGTGATAATATTCCAGATGAATATAAAACGGATTTGTGGTGGAAAAATAACGATTAAGCCCATCAAAATTAAAACAGAAAAGCTTATAAAATGGAATGGCATATTCATCTGACTTATATATCAGGAGAAAATTAGAATGAAAAAATTGCATTATAACGGTTATATTGTTCAAAGAAAGATTGATTATGAATATAAGGGTGTAGATGGCGATAATTGGTATCTGAACTATTGTAGCAATAACTCTTTTTTTCAGGAATTTTGTGACGAAAATATATATAAATCCTGGTACGATTTGGATTATGTTGATTGTTGTTCAGATAAATCTTATGTTAAACAATGTATTAATGAGTCAAAAAAATTAGGAATAGATTACAGAATTCTATTGTGTGCCACCTGTAGAAATTTGCCCAAATTGGAAAAATTAGAATTAGGTAAAATTGGAGAAGTCATAGGTTATGATTATGCATATTCTGGTGGAAGCTATTATTCTTGTATATTAAATGATATAATATCCGGGAGAATTGAAGAATTTAAAGATATTTCATTAAATAAATATGGATTGTTTAATACATATGAAGAAGCTGAGAAGTTCAGTCAATTACGGAATTCTCTGTTGGTTAAAGATATTAATTATGTATTTGAACGAGGAGACTTTATTATATACGAAATTACTGAAGTTATCGTTTAAATAGGCTGAGCATCCTTGAAGACGATAAGGGAGCTATAACGGACATCTATCTTTATGTAGTATACAGAAGGGGACAATGTAGTAATTGTAAAAAGTGGAGGGAGTTCTTCAGACCCGGGACTGCCTGTAACTCATAAAGATATTATAAATGGAATTATGCAACCAGGCGGAGGGACTTTTCCACCTGCGATACAATTACGTTAAAAAATGAAGGTTATAGAAAAAAAACAAATTAGCAATTTATATAACAGCGATGTAAAATGGTATTTATTTGAAGAAACATTGTGGATTACAAAATATAGTGATTATTCAGACGTTGAAAAAAGTATTTTGAAATCTAAAGGAAGTTTTAATTGGTTGTATGAAATCAATGATACTGTATTATTTAATAATGAGGGAGAGTTTGAAACAGCTATTATTAACTTGGTAGGAAAAATAAAGATTGGTTTATTTGAAAAATATACTAATATTATTAAAACAGGAAATAAAGGAAATTTATTTTTAACCGAAAAAAATAATAGTAATTTTAAATTTGTATCGCCTGTTATTTATGATGAAAACGAAGATGTTTTATTTTCATTTCCGGTTGATTTTGAAAAACAAAAACATTCGATAGTATTTATAGTTGATGATTTGGGATTTGTTATAATAGGGAATCAACTTGAGGGGTGGATTTTAAGAAAGGCAAGCGAACATATCTATATAGCTGAAAAAAATAATAAAGAAATTACTCCGCATATTTTAGCAAGATACTTGAATTCTTTAAAATTGTGGGAGGAAAATGAAGATGCAACGGAATTAAAAAAGATGCTGGAAGAAAGTAAAGTATGGAAGGGAGAATTTGGTCAAGCTCTTGAAGAATGTATAATAAATCTATTATGACTGTATATGTAATCAATGCTGCTTTTTCAGATTTTTATCCGATAGAGTTCGTCATAAGTGCATCTTTCTCGGCGGAAGATCACAGCTTCTCAGAACTTTATGTAGTGGATGCAGACACCACAGGACTTATATATAAACGAAGTAATACTTGATGAAAGTACCCTTGAGCCGTTTGATTCACAGAAATTCAGGCTGATAAGGGCTGATGGAACTGAATTTGTATTTAAGCTCACCGACGGAAAAATAAAATATACACCTAAGATGAATTCCTAAAGGATAAAAATATTAGGAGAATGATAATGATAATTAATTGGATTACAAATAGCAAAATGGAAGAATTGCTAAAAAGCATATCTGTTTCATCGGATGAAGAAGGATTAAAAATGAATTTTGGACAATTAAATAAGCTTTTGTTTCCTCCATTTAAACGAGTAAACGATTGTGTAATTATTTCTGAAAAATCTGTTGATAAGTTGGAAGCAACTTTTGATAAAGCGATAGAATTTTACATGGATAAGACAGGATATGAAGCAAGTAATACAGAAACTCGTATAAATTGTTATTTTGAAAATAATATTTCTATGAAACTTGGAACTAAAATTGCTTTAATAGTATTGGAGGTATGGATAATACAATTAAAAAAAATGGAGCCTGAATCGGATTTTTGTATGATTATGTCTTGCGACGAAGAAAGTGTTGAGATAAGATTTCATAAAATACATAAGGGGGAAATAATGTGGTTGGATGAAAACCTTGATAATTACAAGGACGGAGCGATAGGATATGCAATTGTTTAATGAAATATTGGAAATTTATCAAATTAGTCGCAAGACAAAGTCGAACTAAGCTTTAGGGATTTGATGACAGAAATCAAACAGTCTTTAACCTGCATATGTTTTGAAGTTATTGCAGTAAATATTACAATTTTCAAATTTGCGATAATAGTTCTAACTTGACAGTATTGTCAAATTCAGAATAAGGAGGCCTGAGGAAGTGAGTGAAATAGAATGGTTACAAAAATGGTATCATCAAAATTGCAATGGGGAATGGGAACATTCATATGGAATTGAAATAGGTACATTAGATAATCCTGGCTGGTATGTTAACATTGACTTAAATGAAACTCAATATGAAAATTTACAAATGGATGAAGTTATGCAAGAAAAAGGGGATAATGACTGGATTAGATGTGTTATATCTGATGGAGTTTTTAGGGGTGCCGGAGATAGTTTAAAATATAAGGAAATTTTGCAAATATTTAAAAATGTTATTGAAAAAGAGAAGCAATCTAATACCAAAAAACACACATATGATGAAACGTGAGATCTTATCAAGGTAAATGACTGTGAAAAAACATCCAATAACATAGTTGTTTGGCTTATTAAAAATAATAGTGATATTGTTTTAACTGATGAATTACAAAGGAGGATTGTATGGCATTAATTCATGAGTTTGAAGTAATTGAAAAAAATAGTGATATAAATTTTGTTGATGAAAGTGTAAATTCAGTGTTAATTTCAGATGACTTGATTTTGTATATTACTGATTCATTATATTGGATAGAAACTTACTGGAATGGGAATATGAATAAGAAAAAGAATGGGTTGAGTTATTATGGTTACACTAAAATAGAAGGAGAAAATTTGGAAAAATTAAAGCATATTTTGGATGCGTGGATTGAATTGTTTAACGTGGCTCCAGATTGTGTAGCTTTGAAAGGAAATTTTTTATTAGATGAAGATAAATATGAGAAAAATTATTTTAAAAAAACTGATTTATTGGATCAGTTAGGTGCCTTAAGGAATATTTGTGTATATGCAATGGATAATAATATGAGTATTCTACATAATGGAATTTAATTTCCTGTTAGTTCAAATTATATTATTAGTTAATACCGAAATGGGGTTTGGCATTAGAGTAGCTCAACGAATCAGGGACATAATTCTTTAATTGGGGCTTTTTTACCAAATGATATTAAAATATTTAATTTATTAGTAGTATATCTGATAGAGATAATTCAGAGCGATACTCGGAGAAAGGAATGTAATGAGAGAATGTATATTTTGCCATAAAGAACAGATTATTACAGATTTTGTGTATGAGGATGAGTTTGTAATGGCGTTTATGGATATGGAGCCTATTAATGAAGGACATATATTATTGGTTACGAAACAACATTATTTGGATGTGGATGAAATCCCAGATGAATTAGTGGCACATTTGATGCTTGTGTCAAAGAAGATAGTAAAGGCATTAAAAGAAATATATCATCCGATTGGTTACAGCATTATGCAAAATGGCGGTGAATTCAATGATATTGGACACTATCATATGCATATTTTTCCAAGATATGCTGGAGACGGATTTGGATGGACTTTTGGTATTAAAGAAAGAAATGTAAATGCAGAAATAGCAGAGCGAATAAGAAAGCAGTTGGAAAAAGAGTGTAGGGAACACGAAGAATAAATTGATTTATATAAATGAAAAAGAGAAACTAGAAAATATTATTGGATATTTAGATAATTGAGCAGAGACTATCATGATTCGCCAGATGGTCCATCATATGTAAAATAAAATACAAAGAGGATAATTGAATGTTAAATTTATACATTTCTCCTTATGAGGAACTTAGGTTGGATTTTGATGATAATAATATTGAAAGATTGGTAAATTGTAAATTCCAATATATTAAATATGGATTAATAAAAACAATCTATGAAGATTATTTATATGTTTTCGTGGAGGAAATGCTTGGAAGATTAAATAATTTAACGATTTTAAATGACAAAACTATGTTTGGAAAAATGGGCAAATGGCAGGAATATTACTATTTTAAATCAAAGTATAATGAAAGACATATGCAAGAAATAAAAATCATGGAAAGTGCTGTATTTATTGGTACTGAAAATTATGGAATATTTCTTTATGAATATGATGAAAAAACATGGTTAGAAATCAATAAAGGTTATTCTGAAACAGATAAAAAGGGTCCGTTTGAATATTACAGTAGTCCGGATAATTATCGCGTTCTATTAAAATGTATATCCACTAAAGAATTAAAGAAATGGAGAGAACAATTAGAAAATTTACAAGGTATATTAAATAATTACTGATACTGATTTTAAAGTATTTTAAATGTTACATGTAAATCTTTATACCCCTACTTATGTTGACATTGAGGCTGCAATAAATCAGATGGAATGATAGAAAGGATTGAGGGGCCAATCAATACAAGGGAAGGTGAAAAATAATTATGAATTTAAAGACATTTAAAACTAAGATAGAAATAATAGATAAAAAATCAAGTGATAAAATCAGAACTAATTATATTAATAAATTTGTAAATGTAAATAGCAAAATGTATAAAGAACAAATAATGACAATGCATAAATTTAAAGATGGATATTGCTATTTGGGATATTTGTGGGATTATTTAAAAGATCCTGTTATTGTTAATCAAAATTATATTACAGAAATATTAAAATATAAAAATATCATTTATGTTTTGTGGGACATTCATTCATGTGAAAGAATATTTATTAATAATTACTGGAAATTCAGAAAAGATGCTGTTATTAAGTTAAAATTAGAATTGTTTATAAAAGGAAAAGAATATTTGCCTGAGGATTTATATATATTTGATGAATCTTTTTTTGGACACTAATACAAACACATGAATATGTTAATGGAAAACGTTATTGTTTAAAGAGTGGTGATATTTAAATCATTGCACCGTATAATAATTATTAAAACATTATATGTCAATACACTATTATAAATAATATAGGCGGTAATTAAGATGAATAGTATAAAAATACTAAATAATGACGTGTACTTTTTAGAAATATTAGAAGATATATTAATTATTAATGACAATTATTCAGGACTTATATGTTACAATAATAATTTAGAACAAATAAGTAAGTTGGAATTACCTGAAGATTTATTAATATATAGCTCCTTTAAAAACGGGAAAAAAATATTATTATTTTGTCCGGATAATAATTGTTTTATCTATTTTAATTTAAATTCAAATGAAAGTAAAATAATTACTTTAGAAAAATTTAAAAATGTGATATTTTCACCATTATATATTTGGACCCAAAATAATATTATATTATCTGATTATATCGGAAATTTTTTTGAATTGGACTTAAATAATTTTGAAATTGATACCATCAGTAAAAAGAATAAAGCTTATAAAAAAATAATTCAAGAATTTGAAAAATTAAAAGAACTTAACATTTATAGACTATATGAAAATAAAAAAAAGGCATTAGTTTATTTTCAAGATGCAAAATTGAGATTAATTGATTACAGTAAAGATATAAAAGTAATTTATGAATTTGAAAAAGAAGATTTTAATGAGTTTGACTGTATAGTTGAGTATATAACAAAAATCTCCGAAAACAAGGTGGAGATTGTACATAATTGTGACAAAAACATTTATTATCCAGAAAAAAACTATATGTTTTTGAGAGGAAAAATTATGGATATAAATGAAACTTGGGATTTTTTTATGTTGAGTGCCATGAAATCAAATTTGCAAAATTGTAAAATTGAAAAAATAAAATTAATTTGAATCAATAGAATAATCGGGTCAGCAGTATAATGAGAACACAAAACTTTATAACATGCGAGTAAGATACTAATGATGAAGATGTAAAAATTTTATTATTAGAATAAAAATTTGGTACAAGTTGAAGGTGTTGGTATGAGTGATAATATTTTAATAGAAAAGATATGGCAAGATAATGATTTATTGGAATTAAGTATAAAGTGTGATTCAAAATTTGCTGTTGCAATTCAAACATGTTACATTCAAGTTTCTGATTTGCATGATATATGTAATAGTATTGTTAATTGTACAAAATATTTACAAAAAAACTGTTACTTAGAGTTTGGGAAAAAGAATGGTAATTTTACACCTTCGTTTTCAATGGAAATTGTAGAAATTACATCTTCAGGACATGTGATAATAGAAGTTGATGTAGAAATTGAAGATAACGATATTCGCAAACACAGGAGCTGCTTTTATGTGGAAAGTGAATTGGGGTTACTGGAAAAATTTGGGATTGCATTGAAAAAGTTAATAAAAGGTGATATTGGAGATTGTGTATCCTTAAATAATTAGATTTACTGTAAGACAAAAAGTATTATTCTGTTATGAAGAATTATTTAGAAAATAGAATGGTAGAATTTTCTGCCATTTCGTAAAGGAATGTATGATGGAATATTGTTTAGAAATTTTAAAAAGAAAAATAGATGATTATCTTAATTGAATAATAGACAAAGAAAAACTGGGTAAATGGGGAAAAGAAGCATACTATGATTTACTGAGGGGCGGATATACTAAAAAAGAAAAAATAATTATTTACCCTTTTTTGAAAACAGTATCTCAAATAGGTTTAGAAATAGATGAAATGAGTGACATATACCCATCTACTAAAGAGGAAATAGAAGTTATTCAATCAATTATAATGGGTATTAAACCTTACAATTTTCAAATCATTGTTACAGTACCTAAATACATATACAAAAATTATGAGAATTATTTACTAAATATTGAGAATTTAAAAAAATTTGAAAGACTAAAAAAAGAATTAGAAAATTATCTTCAAAATATGAATATAAATAGTAAATTATTTGAATATGTAAAAGAAATAACGACAGCTTATAATTCTAATGAAACAATTTTGGATATGTTACAAGAACAAATAGTTAGATCTTGTAATGCGCTATTCGATATAGAACAACAAAAATTAATGCCACAACTAGGTTTGTATCCTAAAAAATCATATAATAATTTGGGTTTGTTAAAATTAAAAGAATATTTAGAATGTATTGTTGGAGAAAAAAATTTTATAATAAATGTTTCTTATATAAAAGGAGAAAATAGCTTGTCAATTCTAGTGTAGGCTATCATACAGTAGGGACAACTAACTATATCGAAGTATTTAAGAATCGGAAAAAACAGCAGAAGAAACTGTTTATGCAAAATTAAAAAAAGAGGATGCTATTGAATTTTTAAATATAAATTTCCAAAGTTAAAGTAATGGGTGGCAGGTAAAGTAAGAATATGGGTTTAGAGTACAAATTACTGGGAGGAAATATAATGGAAAAGATAGTTATAAGGACAGAAATAGCATCAGGAAATTCGTCTAGATTTATTTATGAAATAAATGGTGATGAAAATTTAAAAAACTTATTAAATAGGCAGGGCGTAGATAAAGTATTAAAAAATGTATTTAACGAAAAAAATTTATCATATGAATTTTTATATAAAGAATATGATAAATTTATTGAAAATAAGAAAAGCTTATATTTTACATGGATGTATATAATTAATTCAAAATTTGGAGTAGTATTGGACGAACATATATATTTGTATGTATATAATGATAAGTTTTTGAAGGAACAGAGAAAAATATTACCATGGGCATATATGGAAAGTAAAATATATTTAGGAGATACATGGTGGTTTGATGATAATGAGATTATATTAGATTTACAGAAGCTTTCAATAATCGATTTTCTTGATAAATATAAGGGATATTAAATATACAAGCTAAAACAGGAGGTTGTTTCAGTAATAGCAACAAAGAACGTAGTATTAAACGGCTATATGGACATGAACTGATAGGCATGAACAGAAAAAAGGAGAAAATTAGGTATTACCTCATCGTAATAGAAAATGGTAATGATGCTCAAAATAAGCGACAGACCCCAGATAAAAAAATTAAATGATTTAGCAAATGAATATTATATTATTGCAATGTTCCGGAGACCCATCAAAATAAGCCGGGAGTTTTAAGTAGTATTTTACATTTTAATATAGGAATAGAAGGACATATTTCGATTATTGATAATTAATTATAAAAGATTAAGGTTAATTAAATGAAGGTAAATATAATATTTGAAGATATTGAATATGTAGATATTATTGAAATTCCATATAATATTATTGAATTGGAAAAAATTCAGTCTGATTTTTTTAAATGGATGTTTGACAAAAATATAGAACATAAATATTGGATTATTGAAACTGCTTATATTTTAAAAAATAATACATCTAATTATAATGAAAATGATAAAAGCTTATATTTTTAAAATGCATTTAAAGTTCTTAATAATTACAAATTGAAATATTTATATTTTTTATAACATGATTTTGATAAGATGATAGTGGACATGCTGAAATAAGTTTTGAAATAATACTATAGGTATCCCTATATCTATAACATAGGGTATAGGGAAAATCTGGATGAAATTGAGTGGAATCCAGAGGAGCATGCAAATACTAACGATGGACCTCTTGTAACTGTTAGACATTAACTGTTAGACATAGAAATGAATGAGGCGGATGGAGTATTGTCGAAAAGTATTTTATAGAAGGTGGGATTATTATCGTTATTAATATACCATGGATTGAATTTGAAAATAAAATGAATGAAACTTTTGGAAAAAGTTTTAAATATGTCGATGAATTGTATTATAATGTTGACAAGCAAATACAATTTGGGGAAGAAACAGAATTAAGTGATTTTGAGGCATTAGAGTATTTGCAGAAATTACATTGCATGAGAGGAACGCTATATGTGATAACAGATTATTGTTATGAAAAAAAGTGCGGGCCGTTTATTGTAGATGCGAATCAGATTAATGATTTTGTAAAAAATTTTTTTGGGGTTTATGGTGAAATGTTCTATTCAACGGATATAATAGTCGTGTCTTTTGTTGAGAAACTAATATGGGTTTTATTCCACGAAGGAATATGTTGGTTAAGTAAAGGGTGATTTTTATCAGGTAAACTGAGTGTAATAAAATTAAAGAAAAAGGGATGACAGTGGATTTGAATAAAATTATACCTGAACAATTGTATTTGATTAACTTTATTTTAAATAAAAAACAATATTTTACTTTTTGGTATACAGACGACATTGATGGATTTCTGTTAAATGAAAATAAAAAAATCCGCACTTTTTCAAATAAGGAAGAAGCTGAAACTTTTGCTCAAACTTATTGTTTTAAAATTGTAGATGAAGTTGTAACATTCTCATCGGATTCAATTCGTACTCTTGATATAGAAACATTAGACTGTAATATTGTTTTAACGTATTGGAATATCTTGTCAGATGTAGCAATGTCAGTACATTGTCCATTTTTAGGAGATTATAAAACAAAAGAAATTCAGAAAATTTATGATAAGCTGTTTTATGGTTGTAATTTGCCTGCAATAAAGAAAAACAAAAAAGACTTTGTACCTGTATGGAGTGAAGGAGAGATTGAAAAAATTGTTGAAGTAATTGAAAATGGATTAAAAATCTTATCAGATTCGTTAAGTTAATTATTATCACGTTTTTCCATGCAATGTCCTAAGGTTGAGGTAGCAATTTTAAATTTATGGCTCTTGAATATAAAAGCGCAGGAGTTTTGAATTGAATAGAGGTGTTATATTCATGATAGAGAATAATGAATTATACAGCTATGAAAAAGAATGGCTTGAAAAAATGTTGTCAACTGAATTTCCACATAAAGAAGATATTGTTAAACAGATAAATCTGGCTAAAATTTCAAGGGAATATACAGATTATTATTTGAGGCTAAAATTTATAATACAGAAAGAAAATGATAAGTTTCCGAATAATACAGGTGTTCCAATAGAAATGCGTGTTTACAGGGATAATGAAACTCCAATTCAGTTTTTGCTACATATTGTTAGAGGAAATGTATCAGAATTAGAAGTGTTTAGGGCGGATTCATCAAAAATATCCTGTGAAATTGCTTTTAAAAATGCCAAAATTGAAATTATAATATATTATGTTGGTGGGTTAAGTGATGGAAAATAATTTTTATAACCTTTATCAGAATTTTCAATCGCATCTTGATACAGATATGAGTGCAGATATTCAGGTATCTTTATTTAACTTATTGTACAACCTGCGGCGGTTTAAAAAAGGATATTGTAATAGCCTAAAGATGTTTTCGGCTAATTAAAATTAAGGGGAATATGGAAAATTTAACTAATACATATCAGGAAGCAATTAAAAAAATAGCAGCTAATTTGAATCTAAAATATGATATACATTCTCAAGACTGGGAATATGAATCTGCTGATTCAAACAGAATAGAAGAATTTTTAGGATACTATATAAATAATAAATTAAATTCAATAGAGAAAATAATTTTATTAAAAATACTTTTAGAGTCCTATAATGATTATGTAATAGAAAAAGGTTTTAATTCATATTATTCGAAAAAATTGAAAGAAATTTTAAAAAATGAAAATGCATTATTTAAGGATATTATTAAATATTGGTCATGTGAAGGAGAAGAATTGGAAGATAGTTTTTATATAACTCCATTTATAAGAGAAGTTGCAAAAAGTTTAAGATATAATACATAAGAACGGAGGTTATAATTTGAAATTTTGTATTCAGGTAAGTAATCCTAAATTTCAAAATAACATAGAAATAACAGATAAAAGTTTATCAGACGCAATTGAAAGTTCTTTCCCGTTAAATACAGAAAATGCTATATTGACATGGAACTATATTAGTATTCCATTATCATATAAATACGACATAAGCTATATGATGGATGATATTTTAAACATGCTGTACAGTTTATGTAATAAAGAAAGTGGAGAAATGGAAATACATTGGCTCCCGGATACTTTTAGATGTGATTGGAAAATTCAATGGAAAGAAAATGAAGTAAAAATATACTCTCATTGGGAATGTACTGTTGGATATTTAGAAAATCTTTTAAATAAGTTTTCATATCTTATTTTATCGAAAAATGAATTTGTAAGTGAGTGGAAAGAACTTTTACATATGGTAATTAAAGCTTTAAAGAATTGTAGATATGATGAAAAGAAAATAAAAGATATGAGTAGACTATTAAACATATATTATGATATAAAAGAGACAGGGAAAATGTATATATAATCAATTTATTTTTAATGAAATATCATAATAGTTATTTATAGTAAATTTGCAGGAGCTTTCAATAATTAGTTTTATTGATAAATTTAAGGTATGGAATTAAATCAAGAGATATACAAAAAATTAAAAAAATGTCCATATATATATAAAATATTTATGGAGAAAGAAATAAAAGGAAAAGTAAGTTATAATAATTATTTGGAATTGGGATTTTGCAGCTTGTCTAATGATTATGAAGAAGACAGATTCTCAATTAGATTTTCAAATGTGCAAAATCTTAAAATTAAGAATCTACAATGATATCAAGTTTTTGATATTTTCAGGTAAAAAACAGGGGACATAATCCGAAACAATTATATAAAAGAGGTTTATCCCACATTGTGGAACAAACCTCTTTTTTGCGTTTACATCAAGTATCGCTTTATTTACTGCTTTTACAGAAGCTCTGCAACGTCAAGCAGAAGCTTTTCTGTCTTGTCCCAACCAAGACATGCATCAGTAATTGACTTACCGTAGCATCCGCCGTCTACAGGCTGATTTCCGTCTTCGATGTAGCTTTCTACCATTACACCTTTAACAAGTTCATTTATTTCATCTGAATTTTTGCGTGAATGGAGCACTTCCTTGACGATTCTAGGCTGCTGGTCCCATTTCTTGCCTGAATTGTTGTGATTTGCATCAATTATGCAGGCAGGATTTTTGAGGTCATACTGCTTGTAGCTTTCAACAAGTCTCATGATATCATCATAGTGATAATTAGGAATGGAATTTCCATGCTTGTTTAAGCCGCCACGAAGTATACAGTGTGTAAGGTCATTTCCTGTACTTTCTGCCTCATAACCTGAATATAAAAATGTGTGAGGGCTCTGCGCCGCAACACAGGAGTTCATCATTACCGTGAAATCTCCACTGGTTGGATTTTTCATTCCTACAGGAACGTCCATACCGCTAGCCGTAAATCTGTGCTGTTGGTCTTCAACACTTCTTGCACCTATTGCAACATATGATAATATGTCATCTACATATTTCCAGTTATCTGTATAAAGCATTTCATCAGCGGCAGTAAGACCGGTTTCTCTGATTGCCCTGATTTGCATTTTACGCATTGCATAAAGACCTTCAATCATGTTTTCACCCATAAGAGGGTTTGGCTGATGGAAGATTCCTTTATAGCCTGAGCCGTTAGTTCTTGGCTTCTCTGTATATATACGAGGTATTACATAAATTTTATCCTTGACTTTTTCAGCTACTTTAGCTAACCTGTTTAAGTAATCAAGTACAGCGTCCTCGTTGTCTGCTGAACACGGACCGATAATAAAGATAAATCGCTTGTCTTCTCCCGTAAATATTTTTCTGATTTCCGTATCTCTTTCCTGTTTGATTTTTACTAAATCAGGCGTCATAGGGTAGAGTGCTTTTACTTCATCGCTTGATGGAAGCTGTTTAATTAATTTAATACTCATGACTTTCTCCTTTCCGTTAGACTACGCTAAATTATAGCTCATTAATAAAAATAAGTAAATGCCTAAAAAATTTATTTTTATATAAAAAAATTCTTGATTTAATAATTACGTTATGATATATTTAACTGGTTGTGAGAAATGGATGGTCCTCTGTATCATAAGGACACGGCACAATTAAAACCGCTATGCGAGGTGCCGAGAATGTCCCCTTCGCTGTACTCAGCGGAAACAGATAGTAAGAACGTCTAATATATAAATGGAGGTCACACAAAGATGAGTAATAATGAAATCATTAAAAACATTGAAGCTGCACAGCTTAAGTCTGAGGTTGCTGATTTTAATGTTGGTGATACTGTAAGAGTATCAGCTAAGATTAAAGAAGGTAACAGAGAAAGAATTCAGGTTTTTGAAGGTACAGTTTTAAAGAGACAGGGTGGCAGCTGCAGAGAAACCTTTACCGTAAGAAAGAATTCAAACGGTGTAGGAGTTGAAAAGACTTGGCCGCTTCATTCCCCTACAATCGAGAAGATTGAGGTAGTTAGAAGAGGTAAGGTAAGAAGAGCTAAGCTTAATTATCTTCGTGACAGAGTTGGTAAGAAGGCTAAGGTTAAAGAGCTTGTAAAATAGTAGTAGAATTTGTGACCGGAGTAAAGTCTGCTCCGGTCATTTTTCTTAACGGTACAATGTTTTATTTGTTGTAAAGGAAATAAAATGGGAAAGAGAAGACGCAGAAAATCTCAGGGAATAAACTTTGATGACGGAAAATTCGGCAGAAGGAAGCTTGACAGAAGAAAGCTTCTTAAGGGTATAAGAAACTGGTTTTTGGCAATATTCATAACTGTAATTTTAGGTTACGGATTTTCTACATTTATAATCCAGTCCATGCATGTGGTTGGGCCTTCAATGGAGGGCACACTGAAAAATGGTGATATTGTGCTGGTAAATAAGGCGGCATATGTTTTTTCGGACATTGAAAGATATGACATAGTTGCCTTAAAACTGATGGATAACGATGGATATTTTGATATAAAGAGAGTAATAGCACTTCCCGGAGAAACCATTCAGATAATAGGGGGAAGCGTATTTGTGGATGGCGAGGAAATTGACGGCCTTCCATATGATGATAAAATCATGGCGGCAGGACTTGCCGAAAATCCCATTACTTTAGGTGACGGTGAGTATTTCGTTATGGGAGATAACGTAAATAACAGTGAAGATTCGAGATATGTGAATGTCGGGACCGTGCTTTCTTCAGAGATAAAGGGCAAGGTATTTTACAGGATAAGCCCGGCAGGAAGCAGAGGAAAAATTGAGTAGGTGAAATTATGGACATACAGTGGTATCCCGGTCATATGACCAAGGCAAAGCGGATGATGCAGGAAGACATTAAGCTTATTGACATAGTAATTGAGCTTTTGGATGCAAGAGTTCCTTTCAGCAGTAAAAATCCTGATATTGATTCACTCGCAAATAATAAATACAGACTGATAATACTTAATAAGGCAGACCTTGCTGATGACAAAGTTACTAAGCTTTGGGAGGAATATTATAAGAAAAAAGGCTTTTTTGTCGTTAAGCTGGATTCTCGAAACACATCCCAGATTAAGGTTGTAACAAGTGTTGTTCAGCAGGCATGCAAAGAAAAAATTGAGCGAGACAGAAAAAGGGGCATAATTAACAGACCTATAAGAGCAATGATAGTAGGTATACCTAATGTCGGTAAATCCACATTTATAAATTCCTATGCAAAAAAGGCCTGTACAAAGGTAGGTAATAAGCCGGGTGTAACAAAGGGAAAGCAATGGATAAGGATTTCAAAAAATATCGAGCTTCTTGATACGCCGGGTATTTTGTGGCCGAAATTTGATGATAAGTCAGTTGGTGAAAGACTGGCATTTATAGGCTCCATAAATGATGAAATACTAAACAGGACAGAGCTTGCAATGTTGCTCACAAAATATTTACAAAATAACTATTGCAATAATCTTATAGATAGGTATAAAATTAAGGAGAATTTATCGTGCCATGAGGTACTCGCGCACATTGCCGATATCAGACAATGCAGATTAAAAGGTAATGAGCCGGATATCGAAAAAGCGGCAAAATTGCTTCTGGATGATTTCAGGAGCGGAAGACTCGGAAGAATATCTCTTGAAGTACCCGAAGTATCGGAGTAACGGACTTAATACATGAGAATTCTATACGAAGAAAATTGAGGTGCAGCAGTGGAAGATAATAAATTAAATAAGGATTCTTTTGATACTGATGAAGAAAAGAAAGGTATTGAGAGCCTTATAGATGCCGATGATGCAAACGATAAAGAAGAGGCAAGACTTTTAAATAAAGCTGAAAAACAAAGAAAAAAAGAAGAAAAAAAAGCAGCAAAGACGGAAAAACCTGAAATATCAGACGAATCTGAAATATTGGAAGAATCTGAAAAAACTGATAAACCGGAAAAACTCAGAAGATTTTTAAAGAGAAAAAGAAAAAGGGAAAGAAATCCTAATGTAAATATTGTAAAAGAACTTTTAAATCTCATAGTTTACATAGGTATAGTTATTCTCCTTTGTTATGTTGTTATTACCTTTGTCGGACAAAGGACGACGGTGCACGGACAGTCTATGGAGCCTACACTACATGAAGGTGATAACCTGTGGATTGATAAACTGGTTTACAGGGTGTCCGACCCTAAAAGATTTGATGTGATAGTATTTCCTTATCAGGGAAGCGATGTATATTATATAAAGAGGATTATAGGACTTCCGGGAGAAACTGTGCGGATTGACCAGAATGGTTATATATATATAAATGGTGAAATACTTGATGAGTCTTACGGTTTGGAACAGATAACGCCAAGTATGATAGGTATAGCCGGGCAGGATATTGTTCTTGGTGAGGATGAGTATTTTGTGCTGGGAGATAACAGAAATAACAGCAGAGACAGCAGGTGGGCAGATGTAGGAAATGTTCATCGGGACGATATTATAGGCAAGGCAGTGTTCAGATTATCACCACTAAATAAAATAGGTTTAATTGATTGATTGTAATAATCATGATTATTTGATATTTCGTTTTGGATTATCAGTATACCTCGCGGCTTGCTGCGGGGTATTTTTTATTAATTACGGAGGAAGAAAATGACAATAGGTAAATTACGTCAGGAATATAAAGATATTATAAATAAAAAATATGATGAATATCCCGATTTTATATCTGCCCTGGATTTATTTATTAACGATAATAAAGATGATTTAAGGACAGGTGTTATTTCAGTGATTACACAGGCTGAAAAAAAGAAGAATGAACTGCTGGCTGAGGAAAAACGTGTACAAGGTATGATGGAGTTTGAGCATAAGTATTCTGAATATGAATATATATGTGGGATAGATGAGGTAGGAAGAGGACCACTCGCAGGACCTGTCGTGACTGCTGCCGTCATACTTCCTAAAGATTTTATTATTCTTTATCTTAATGATTCAAAGCAGGTACCTGAAAAAAAGCGTGATGAGCTTTATGATATAATTATGGATAAGGCAATAGCCGTGGGTATAGGAAGCTCTTCAGAAAAAGTTATTGATGAAATCGGAATAAAAAATGCGAATTATACTGCCATGAAAGAGGCTATATCAAAACTTTCCGTAAAGCCTGATATGCTTCTGGTAGACGCAGAAACAATACCTGATACAGACATTCCTCAGGAAGCCATAATAAAGGGAGATGCAAAATCGGTTTCCATAGCAGCTGCAAGCATAATTGCAAAGGTAACAAGAGACAGGATTATGCACGAATATGACAGCCTTTATCCCGAATACGGATTTAAAAGCAATGTAGGATATGGCTCAGCCTCACATATAGCGGCTCTGAAAAAATACGGACCGTGTGATTTGCACAGAAGAAGCTTTATAAAAAATTTCGTTTGATTAAGAGGAGTATATGGAAAATACAAGATGTACGGGTGCATTATATGAAGAAAAAGCGGCTCATTATCTTGAAAGAAAAGGCATGTTCATAATAGAGAAAAATTTCCGGGTGCGTCAGGCGGAGATTGACATTATTGCAAGAGACGGTACGGCTATAGTTTTTGTGGAAGTAAAATACCGCAAAAACGGCAATTCGGGACATCCTTTTGAGACGGTAGATTTTAGAAAACAGCGTAAAATTTGCAGGGCGGCTTTCTTTTATATGAATAAAAATAAAATATCACCGGAAAATACATCCATAAGATTTGACGTAATAGGAATAACCGGAGATAAAATCGAGCATATTGAAAATGCTTTTTCGTTTGTATTATAAATAAAGTGATTTAATCGGAGACTTTTATTTATGAAGGATATTAAATATATAAATAATGAAAGGTCAACAGAAATAAATTTAAATGATGCTGTTCCGATAATAAGACTTAAACTTTTTTCAAAATATGAAAATGAACTGATTCACGGCTTTTCCACAAGGCTTGGAGGAGTGAGTACAGGACATCTTTCAAGTCTCAATTTGAGTTTTTCCAGAGGTGACAAAACAGAAAATGTAATGACTAATCATATGAGACTTGCAGATTGCATGGGTTATGATTACAAAAAACTCGTATTTTCGGACCAGGTACATAAAACCAATATAAGAATATGCACTGAAGAAGATGCGGGAAAAGGTATAATTAGAGAAAGTGATATAAAAGAGACTGATGCATTGATAACGGATGTTCCGGGACTGCCTCTGATAACATTTTATGCGGACTGTGTACCTTTATATTTTTACAGCCATGAAAAAAGAGTGGTGGCACTTGCTCATTCGGGATGGCGCGGCACGGTTGCAGGAATAGGTACAAAGGTGCTTCTTAAAATGAAAGAGGTATATGGTGTAAGACCCGAAGAAGTAATATGCGGAATCGGACCTTCCATATGCAAAAACTGCTATGAAGTATCAGAAGACGTTGCAGATGAATTCAGAAATAAATATACAAAAGAACAGTTTGAGGATATGATAGAAGAAAAAAACGACGGCAAATACCTGCTTGACCTTCATAAAGCATGCAGATATAATTTTATTGCAGGAGGAGCAGTACCTGAAAATATTGCAGTGACGGATATTTGTACCTGCTGTAATGACAGCCTTTTGTTTTCACACAGAAAGACGGGTGGAATGAGGGGAAATCTTGCTGCAGTTATAATGCTTAATGTACATTTAAACAGGGAATAGGACAATATAATGAAAGAACATGTAATTACCGGTGTTGAAAGAGACAGTATTGCAAGCGGGCTCGGAATAAAACCGGGAGATGTACTATTAGAAATAAATAATAAAAAAATTGAAGATATATTTGATTTCCATTTTCTTTCAGAGGATGAGCATATTGAAATAAAGATAAAAAAGGAATCAGGAGAAGAAGTCTGCCTTTCCGTGGATAAGGAAGAGGACGAGCCTTTGGGGCTTATCTTTAAAGAATCCCTTATGGATAATTACAGGTCATGCTACAACAAATGTATATTCTGTTTTATTGACCAGAATCCGCCGGGAATGAGAGAAACAATATATTTTAAGGATGATGATTCCAGACTTTCTTTTTTACAGGGAAATTATATCACATTAACAAACATGAAAGAAAGCGATATAAAGAGAATTATTGATTATAAACTGGCGCCGATAAATATTTCAGTTCATACCACAAATCCTGAATTAAGGTGTCAGATGCTAAACAACAGGTTTGCAGGAAACGTACTTAAATATATAGATGAGCTTTATCAGGCAAATATTCCTATGAATGCACAGATTGTACTTTGTAAGGGATATAACGATAAAGAAGAACTGGAAAGAACTATAGGAGATTTGCTTAAATATGCACCGGTACTTGCCAGTCTTTCCATAGTTCCGGTAGGTCTTACAAATTACAGGGAAGGACTTGTAAAACTTGACCCGTTTACAGGTGAAGATGCAAAAGAGGTTATTGAGACAGTAGAGCGCTTCCAGAAAATTGCTTTAGAAAAGCATGGTATACATTTTGTGCATGCCAGTGATGAATGGTATATAAATGCAGGATATGAAATTCCCGGTGAAGAGACATATGACGGTTATATCCAGATTGAAAACGGCGTGGGAATGGTAAGGCTTATGTTAAATGAATTTCATGATGCAGTTTCGGATGTCTGTGAGTTTTCCGATTATTTAGAGCGGAAAGGCTTTTTTAAACATTTTATAAGACTTACTGCTGAAGAAAAGCTCTATAAAGCATGCCTTACTGAAAATAAAAACAGGGTGGTTTCGACCATTACGGGAAAGCTTGCATACGGATTAAAGGAATATATATTTAACGAATTAAAACGAATAAGACCTGATATAACTTTTAACGTATATCCGATTGAAAATAATTTTTTCGGTGATAAAATAACTGTGACAGGACTTTTAACAGGAAGAGATATTTGCGAACAGTTAAAGGGTAAAAATCTTGGCGATGCGCTTATAATTCCGGGAAGCTGCCTTAAGGCAGACGAGGATATTTTTCTGGATGACATGACAGTTGATGAACTTCAAAGGACTTTACAAGTGAAAACGATTATTGTAAAATCTAACGGAATGGATTATTTAAGAAGCATAATAGGAGTATAAAAAATGGGAAAACCGTTAGTTGCCATAGTGGGAAGACCGAACGTGGGAAAGTCTACGTTGTTTAATGCTCTGGCAGGAGATAAAATTTCTATAGTTCAGGATACACCGGGCGTGACAAGGGACAGGATTTACGCCGATGTAGAGTGGCTTAACCACAATTTTACCATTGTAGATACCGGTGGTATAGAGCCTGAATCTAATGATATAATTTTAAAAAGCATGCGTGAGCAGGCACAGATTGCCATTGATACCGCTGACGTAATAATGTTTATTACAGACGTGAGACAGGGCCTTGTAGATGCAGACAATAAGGTTGCGGATATGCTGAGAAGGTCGGGAAAACCTGTGGTGCTTGTTGTGAATAAGGTGGACAGCTTTGAAAAATTCATGCCTGATGTATATGAATTTTATAATTTAGGACTTGGAGACCCTAATCCTGTTTCTGCCGCATCCATGCTTGGAATGGGTGACATGCTTGATAATGTCGTATCACATTTTGATGAAAGTGCAGAAGAAGATGAAGAAGATGACAGACCCCGTATTGCCATAATAGGTAAGCCTAATGTAGGTAAATCATCTATTATAAATAAACTTTTAGGAGAAGACAGGGTTATTGTTTCTGATATAGCCGGCACAACAAGGGATGCTGTCGACACAGAAATCATAAGAAATGGTAAAGAATATATTTTTATTGATACGGCAGGTTTAAGACGCAAGAGTAAAATTAAAGAAGAAATCGAGCGTTACAGTATAATCAGAACTGTATCAGCAGTAGAGCGCTGTAATGTTGCGGTCCTTGTAATTGATGCTGAGGAAGGAATTACAGACCAGGATACAAAAATTGCCGGAATAGCTCATGAGCGTGGAAAAGGCATGATTATTGCCGTAAATAAATGGGATGCGATTGAGAAAAATAATAAAACCGTAAATGAGTATACGGAAAAAATAAGGAATAAGCTTTCTTACATGCCTTATGCGGAGCTTATGTTTATATCCGCAAAGACGGGACAGAGGTTAAATAAACTTTTTGAAACCATAGATGCCGTAATTGAAAATCATGCTCTCCGAATTGCAACAGGAGTTTTAAATGAAATTATGGCAGAGGCGGTGGCATTAAACCAGCCTCCATCTGATAAGGGAAAGAGACTGAGACTTTATTATATTACTCAGGTATCAGTAAAGCCGCCTACGTTTGTAATATTTGTAAATGATAAAGAACTCATGCATTTTTCATATACAAGATATATTGAAAATAAAATTCGTGAGGCATTTGGATTTAAAGGAACACCTCTTAAATTTATAATAAGAGAAAGGAAAGAAAAATAAAATGGCTGCAAGAATTATCTGTCTTTTAGCAGGATACATGTGTGGATTATTGGAAACCGGATACTTGTACGGTAAAATGAACGGAATTGACATTAGAAAGCATGGGAGCGGTAATTCCGGTACTACAAATGCGCTCAGGGTGCTGGGGAAAAAGGCAGGGCTTGTAGTATTTTTAGGTGATTTTTTGAAAGCCTTTATTCCGTGTATTGTTGTGAGACTGATAATGAAGGATATGGCTCCTGATACCTATCTCTTATATGTTTTATATTCGGGATTTGGAGTTGTACTTGGACATAATTTTCCGTTTTATCTTAAATTTAAAGGTGGTAAGGGTATAGCTGCAACGGCAGGAACTATTGCAGGTCTTTTAGACCCTGTAATGATTGTGACTTTACTTATTCTCTTTGTGGTTGTAGTTGCAATAACAAGATATGTTTCTCTCGGCTCAATACTTCTTATGCTTGGATTTGTGGCAGAATATATTGTGTTTGCATTTAATGGTCGTTTTTGTTTTGACATAAACAATGCAAATTCCAGAAATGCCATGTATGAGAGTATAGTAATTGCTGTTCTTTTTGCATTTCTTGCGATTTACAGACATAAGGCAAATATTGTCAGGCTGGTTAAGCATGAAGAGAGTAAAATCGGCGAAAAGAAAAAGGAAAGTATTGAAGAATTAAGAGCTGAAGAAGAGGCTTTTGAAGAAGAATAGAACAAATACTGATAGGAGATATGTTTTATGAAAATCGGGATTCTTGGAGCGGGAAGCTGGGGAACAGCCATTGCCAAGCTTCTTACATTAAATAAACATGAAGTAACAATGTGGTCTGTAGATGCTGAGGAAATTGCAATGCTTAATGAATATCATGAACATAAGCAGAAACTTCCGGGAGTGATACTTTCAGGCATTGTTGATTTTACTACTGATATACAGAGTGCCATAGAGGAAAAAGAACTTATTGTAATGGCGGTACCTTCACCTTTTATAAGAAATACGTCAAAGCAGGCCGCACCTTATATTAAAGAAGGGCAGATTATTGTATGTGTTTCCAAAGGTATTGAGGAAGGTACTCTTATGACTCTTTCAGAAGTGATTGAACAGGAAATCCCTAAGGCTTCCGTTGCCGTCTTATCAGGTCCAAGCCATGCTGAAGAAGTAGGAAAATGTATGCCTACCACAGTGGTTGTAGGAAGCAGTGATAAGGCTGTGGCTGAAACCATACAGGATGTATTTATGTCGGATTTCTTTAGAGTTTACATAAGTCCTGACGTAACAGGTATAGAACTGGGTGGAGCTTTAAAAAATGTCATAGCTCTTGCAGCAGGAATAGCGGACGGACTCGGCTGTGGCGATAATGCAAAAGCTGCACTTATTACCAGAGGAATAGTAGAAATAAAAAAGCTGGGAGTAAAAATGGGAGGTCATCCTGAGACATTTTCAGGCCTTTCAGGGACCGGTGACCTGATTGTAACGTGTGCTTCCGTACATTCAAGAAACCGTAAGGCAGGTTTCCTTATGGGACAGGGAAAAACCTGTCAGGAAGCAATGGATGAGGTTAAAATGGTTGTTGAAGGTGTATATTCAGCAAAGGCTGCTTTGGAACTTGCAAAAAAATATGATGTATCAATGCCTATAGTTGAAGCAGTAAATAAAATTTTATTTGAAAATTATCCTGCCAGAGAGGCTGTAAAGGATTTGCTTGGAAGAGACAGAACAAGCGAAGTGACAAGTCTTTCATGGAATTAAAGTTCGGGAGTGACTTAAGATATGAGCAAGAGGACAATTATCAGTGCCGAAATAAGGCTTTTAAATAGAGTGAAAAGTAAAAAAATATGGACCATAGTGGCTATGATTATGATATTCGGAATATTTACCGCTTCTGCCGTGCTGTTTAATATATATAGTATTGGAGCAGGCTGGAAAGGTGATGGTAATTCTGAATTGGCTGCCACAAATTCAGATGCATCTTCAGAAAGTGACCTAGATAATGAAAATCCTGATAATGAAGAAAATAATATTGCGTCTAAAACAGACGCAGACGAGCCTGATGACAAATTATCTTCAGAATCCGGTACGGAAGAAAACAGTTCGAATGAGAGTACGGAAGTCAGTACAGAAGATAATACAGAGGAAAACACAAATTTCCAGGTGCCTGAAACTTCCCTGCCTGACGTTGAAACCATAGAGGGCAATGACTGGTACAATAGTGATTTATATAAATCTCGTGATGTACATGAGGTGGGCGATTCCTATTTTGACAGTACCATTTTTATAGGAGATTCCAGAACTGAAGGGCTTACTCTTTACGGAGGTCAGAACAATTTAAAATCTTTCAGTTATAAAGGACTCTCCGTAGATAAGATAAACACTGAAAAATGCATTAATATTGACGGTGTCAGATATACTGTTGCCGAAGCTATAGAAAAGACAAACTATGACAATTATTATATACAGTTTGGTATAAATGAGCTTGGATGGATATATGTGGATAAATTTGCGGAAGATATAAGCACACTTATTGATGTGATTTATGAACATAATCCTGATGCAAATGTATATGTTTCCAATATTCTTCCGGTAACAAAGACTGTTTCTGATACTGATAGTGTGTTTAATATTGAAAATGTAAAGAAATTTAATGATTCACTCTATAATATGTGCGTAGAAAGAGGAGATGTAATTTATCTGGACGTAGCATCAAGTGTTTCAGATTCGGAGGGATACCTTCCTGAAGAAGCGTCTGCAGACGGTAAGCACTGTAATGCAGATTATTGTAAGAGAATCATAAAATATATCAGGCTCCACACATATGAAAGAGTAACGGGCTAATATAAAAATTTTTATATCATAATAAAAAACCTTCTGTCATACAATGTATAAAATGCATAAAGGCAGGAGGTTTTTTAATGGATAACAAATATACATATAATCTTTATAATGATATAAAGGCAAGAACAAACGGTGAAATATATATCGGTGTAGTCGGACCGGTCAGAACAGGAAAATCCACATTTATAAAAAGATTTATGGAGCTTATGGTTATTCCTGCCATTACCGATGTAAATAATAAGTCACGTGCAGTTGATGAACTTCCTCAGGCTTCGGCAGGAAAGACCGTTATGACTACCGAGCCAAAGTTTATACCTAAGGAGGCAGTTACGGTTTCTCTTGGCGACGGAGTAAATATGAAAGTGAGGATGATTGACTGCGTTGGTTATATGGTAAGCGGTGCAGAAGGTCATATGGAGGACGGAAAGGAAAGACTGGTAAAAACTCCGTGGTATGACTATGATATCCCGTTTACAAAGGCGGCAGAAATAGGAACAAGAAAAGTAATAAGTGAGCATTCAACTCTGGGAATAGTAGTAACCAATGACGGCTCAATCACTGATATTGACAGAGAAAATTATATTGAGCCTGAAAAGCGTACAATTGACGAGCTTAAAAATTTAGGTAAGCCGTTTGTAGTCATATTAAACAGCATAAGACCGGGAAGTGCAGAAACAAAAGAACTTGCAAAAAAGATGTCAGAAGAATATGGTGCAACTGTAATTCCGGTTAACTGTGACCAGCTCAAAGAGCAGGATGTAAATACCATATTTGAAAATATGCTTCTGGATTTCCCTGTAACCGAAGTATGTTTTGATGTTCCTAAGTGGACTATGGCACTTCCTGCCGACAGTCCGGTAAGAGCACGTCTTATTGACAGTGCAAAAGAAATATTCTCGGACATAAACCAGATTAGGGATGTAAGAAATAAAAATTATCCGTCTGATGATTACATAGAAAAGCTGTTTGTAAGCTCAATTTCAATGGCAGACGGTGTTGTACATATTACATATAAGCTCTATGATAAATATTATTATGAAATGCTGAGCGGACTTTTTAATACAGATATAAATAATGAATATGACTTCATGAAAGAAATAAAAGAGCTTTCGCAGACAAAGTCGGAATGTAAAAAGATAAGCGGAGCACTTTCATCCGTGCTTGCTTCGGGTTACGGCTCAGTTACTCCTGAACAGGAAGATATAACCCTTGCAGAGCCGGAAATAATAAAATCCGGCAATAAGTATGGAGTAAAAATAAAGGCTGTTGCACCGTCCATTCACCTTATAAAAGCAAATGTTACAACTGAAATTGCGCCGATTGTCGGCTCCGAGCAGCAGGCACAGGACCTTATAAAGTATATAAAAGAAGAAACCGAAGAGAAAAATGAGAGTATATGGTCGGTAAATATTTTTGGCAAAACCATAAAGCAGCTTGTGGATGACGGAATGAATTCAAAAGTAAATAAGATAAATCAGGAAAGCCAGCAGAAGCTTCAGGACACTATGGAAAAAATAGTAAATGATTCAAACGGCGGAATGGTCTGCATAATTATATAAAGTAAGACTTACACTTGTTAATATTAAAAATTTAATGTATACTAATTAGCGATAAATTTTTAAGGTGGCTTATATGAGCAGTATTGATGTAAAACTGAATGTGTTTGAAGGACCTCTTGACCTTCTTCTGCATTTGATAGAAAAAAATAAATTTAATATTTTTGATATTCCGATAGTAGAAATAACAAATCAGTATCTGGAATATCTGGATGCCATGGAAGAGGAAGACTTGGATGTCATGAGCGAATTTCTTCTTATGGCTGCAACCTTAATAAGTATTAAGGCAAAAATGCTGCTCCCTAAAGATGAAGAGGAATCTGAGGAAGAAGAGGACCCGAGGGATGAGCTTGTAAGAAAGCTTCTGGAATATAAGATGTATAAATATGCATCATTTGAGCTTAAGGATATGCAGATTGATGCTGAAAAGTCTTACTATAAACAGCCCACCATTCCTCAGGAGGTAAAGGAATATAAGGAAGAGATAAATACTGATGAAGTTTTGTCCGGGGTTACCCTGTCGCAGCTTAATGAAATTTTTAATCAGATTATGAAAAGACAGGTAAATAAAATCGACCCCGTAAGAAGTAAATTCGGAACGATTACAAAAGAGGAAATAAAAATCGAGGACAAAATGCTTGAAATAAGGGAAAAGATAAGAGGTCTTAAGGGCATAAATTTTAAAACACTGCTTGATGCAAAACGAGGGAAGATGAATGTAATAGTATCCTTTCTGGCAATACTTGAGCTTATGAAAACAGGAGATATTACCATAAGACAGGATAAGATTTTTGGAGATATTGTGATTGATTCTCTTGAATAAAACACTTAGGAATTTGGGAGTTTAAAATGGATAATATAAATAAAACAGAAGCTGCAGTTGAGGCTGTGCTTTTTGCAGTAGGTGAGTCTGTGGAGGTTGAAAGGCTGGCACAGGCAGTTGAAACGGATAAGGATACTCTGACAAAAATAATAAGAAACATGTCAGATAAGTATGAAAAGGAAGACCGTGGTATAAGGATAATAGAACTTAACGGAGCTTTCCAGTTATGTACAAAGAATGAGTATTATGACGTACTCTCAAGAGTTATTAATATGCCAAAAAAGCATGTTCTCACTGATGTGCTCCTGGAAACCCTGTCAATCATTGCTTATAAGCAGCCTGTTACAAGACAGGAGGTAGAGTCTATAAGAGGGGTATCCTGTACACACGCCATAAACAGGCTGATAGAGTATAATCTGGTTACAGAAGTCGGAAGACTTGATGCAGTGGGAAAACCTATACTTTTCGGCACCACAGAAGATTTTTTAAGAAGCTTCGGAGTATCATCTACTGATGAACTTCCGGTAATATCTCCTGACAAAATAGAAGATTTCAGGCAGGAGGCAATGGAAGAGCTGAATGTGGAAATAGATACATAATATGTCACTTTTCTGCGTATACTGTATAGATTAGATGTTGGCAGAAATGATTATGAGAGTAAAAAAAATAATATATTCCTTTTTTATTATTACGGCGGTTGTTCTTTCGTCTTTTGCAGGTAACAAAGAGGTTTATGCTTCTGATTTATCTCTTTATGCCCTTTCCGCAGTGCTTATAGACGGTGACAGCGGTCGTATTTTATTTGAGAAAAATGCTTTTGAAAAAAGACCTATGGCCAGTACAACAAAGATAATGACACTCATTGTTGCATTAGAAAACACAAGCGATGATGAGATAGTGGAAGTTTCTTCCTATGCTTCTAAAATGCCGGATGTACAGTTAAATATAAATGAAGGTGAGAAGTATAGAATATATGATTTATATTATTCTCTTATGCTGGAAAGCCATAATGATACGGCTTGTGCCATAGCAGAGCATGTGGGAGGGAGTGTTCAGGGCTTTGCTGATATGATGAATGAGAAGGCAGCGGAGCTCGGACTTGAAAATACATATTTTATCACGCCTAACGGACTGGATGCAAAAGATGAAAACGGAGTACATTCCACAACTGCCGCAGAGCTTGCACAAATAATGAAATATTGTGTTATGGATTCACCTAAAAACGAGGAGTTTTTAAAAATAACACAGACAAGGAGCCATTCATTTACTGATATATCAGGCAGCAGAAGTTTTACAGTGTCAAATAAAAATAAATTTTTAGATATGATGGAGGGCGCCATAAGCGGTAAAACAGGATTTACCTGTGATGCAGGTTACTGCTATGTAGGTGCATTGGAAAGAGACGGAAAGACATTTATAGTAGCACTCCTTGGATGCGGATGGCCCAATAACAAAAACTATAAATGGTCCGATACAAAAAAACTCATGCAGTACGGAATTGATAATTACAGCTACAGGAAGATAATTGACAGCACATATAAAACAGGTGATATAGAAATAACGGACGGAATTGAAAAAGACAGAATTTCTACATATATAGATTATGATTTGGAGCTTCTTATCAGTGAAAATGAAGATGTCGAAATAATAGAGACTCTTCCCCATACATTGGAAGCACCTGTGACAGAAGGAGAGAAGGTAGGGACGCTGGAAATATATATAAACGGGCATCCCTATGCTAAAACATACATATATGCATCAGAAGGGGTAAAAAGAATTGATTTTAAATACTTTTTAAAATATACGATCAAAAGTTATTTTTTAATTGAGTAATTTAAAAACCTAAGTGCTTTATCACGCCTTTTGAAAATAATCATATAATAAAGTATCGTAGGGAGGATTTATAATATGTCCAAAAAAATTCTAATACTCGGCGATGACAAGCGGCTCAAATATACGGGAGAAAAACTTGAAAGCAGGGGTTTTATCCCTTTTTATAATTATGATGCCATAAATAATGCAGATTATGTACTGTTGCCTGTACCCGTTACAAAAGACGGGGTTAAAATATCAGGTACGGAAAATATAATAGAGGATTTTTTATCACATCTTAGACCCGGCATGAAGATTTACGGCGGTATGGTGCCGGCAGAAATATCTGACTATTGCAAAAATAATGGTATAGTCTGCCGTGATTATATGAAAAATGAGGAACTTACAAGTAAAAATGCCGTTCTTACAGCAAAAGGGATAATTAAGGAAGCGGAGGATGCAGGAGCCGTGATTTGTAAAAGCAAGTGTCTTGTTATAGGTTTCGGGCATTGCGGTAAGGCTCTTGCCGAATATTTAAAAAAAGAAAATGCCGATGTAGATGTGATGGTAAGAAGAAGCATCATGTACAAGTCAGTGGAAGAGGAAGGCTACACTCCTTTATATATGTTTAATATGTCAGATGATATTAAGCTTTCCGGTATGAACAAATACAGCTATGTATTTAATACGGTCCCTGCTCTGGTTTTGGATGAAAAAGCCATAAAAACACTTTCTTCAAATGTAATGATTTTTGATATAGCATCAAAACCCGGCGGCACCGACTTTGATTACTGTAAAAAACATGATATATATACGCTTCTTTCGCTTGGTATTCCGGGCAGACATTATCCTAAGGAAGCCGGATTTATAATAGCCGATGTGATTACAGAAGATAAATAAACTCCCTGCGTAACTAAATTTAAGGAGTTAAACCATGAAATTATCAGGCTTAAGTATTGGTTTTGCAGTTACCGGCTCATTTTGTACTTTTGATAAGATAAAGCCTCAAATAAAATCTCTAGTAGAAAATGGCGCAAAAGTTACACCCATTTATTCATATAATACACAGAATCTGGACACAAGATTCGGCAATGCAGAGGATTTTATGTCGGAGATAAAGGAAATTACCGGAAGTTCCGGAATAAGGACCATTCAGGAGGCAGAGCCTGTAGGACCGAAAAAAATGTTTGATGCAATGATAATTGCACCATGTACGGGAAATACAATGGCAAAGCTTGTAAATGGAATAACAGATACTCCCGTACTTATGGCGGCAAAGTCGCATATGAGAAATTTAAGACCTCTTATTATTGCAGTTTCTACTAACGATGCATTAGGAATTAATTTTCAGAATGTCGGAAAGCTTATGATTATTAAAAATATATATTTTGTTCCGTTTGGTCAGGATAATTATAAATTAAAGCCTAATTCGATGGTGGCAGACCTCTCTCTTATAGAAGATACAATAGAGGCCGCACTGGAAGGAAAACAGATGCAGCCTCTTCTTTCATATCATGAAGTTTAATGTGTTAAAGGTTATATTTTGAAAGCCAATAGTTTATCTGAAGAAGATATGCAATCATCTGAGGACCTGCCATAAGCTGGCCATACCACGGTTTGCCATAGTCTTTAGGTGCTTCAAGAAACTTTAAAACATTTTCTGTGTTAAGATACTTTACCACAGGTGACTGTGGCTCTCGTATAACATTTTTAAGTTCTTCTGAAAGTATATGCTCATATTCAGGATGATAAGTCTTTGGATATGGGCTTTTCTTTCTGAACAGTATTTCGTCAGGGACAAGCCCCTTTGCAGCAGTTCTTAAAAGATGCTTTTCGGTGTTTTCCCTGTACTTAAAATCCCACGGAACATTAAAGACATAGTCGATTATTCTGTGGTCTGCAAACGGAACTCTGGCCTCCAGTCCGTTCCTCATGGAAGTTCTGTCCATTCTGTCAAGAAGTGTCTGCATAAACCATCTTATGTTTAAATAAGATATCTGCCTTCTTTTTGTTTCATCCTCATTTTCATCAGGAAGAAGATTTATTTCACTTATGCTTTTATAATATGTATTTTTCAGATATTCCTCCATATGAAGAGATTCGGCAAATTCTTTATCAAGCAGACTCTTTTTAAATTCAAAGTTCTGAATCCACGGAAAATATTCGGCTGAAAGAAGGTCCTCCCTGTAAAACCACGGATAGCCTCCGAATATTTCATCAGCACATTCACCTGTCAGGACAACCTTATGGTGCTTTTTTACCTCCCCGCAGAAAAATAAAAGAGAGGAATCCACATCAGCCATGGTAGGAAGAGACCTGGAATCAACAGACGGATATAGCATGTGAGCAAGTTCCTGATAATCGCACCACAGGTAAGTGTGATTTGTTTTAAGGTAATGCACCATAATATCCACAAATGGTCTGTCTGCTGCAGGCTGGAAGAAATTAGCCGTAAAATATTTGTTGTTATCCGTATAGTCAAAGGAATAAGTATCAAGCTGAACACCGTTTTCTTTGCATACAGAAGCGGCAACCGAAGATACTATTGAGGAATCTATACCACCTGATAAAAAAGTGGCTACCGGAACATCAGAAAGCATCTGCCGTTTGATACTGTCAATTAAAAGATATCTTGTCTTTTCCACGGTTTGCTCATAGGAATCTTCATGTATACGTGAAGTCAGTCTGTAATAGTATTTTTTATCCAGTGTGCCGTGGCTTACGGTTATCACTTCTCCGGGACGTACTTCAAATATGTTTTTAAAAACACCCCTTCCGTAAGTTTTGGAAGGACCTAGTGTAAATATTTCATTAAGGGAATTATTATCTATTTCGGGCTTAATCGCGGCGTTTGTAAAAAGTGTATCTATTTCGGAGGCAAAATATACAGTTTGGTCTTTTACTGAATAATAGAGCGGTTTTACTCCAAAATGGTCTCTTACAAGATAAATCAAATCTTTTTCTTCATCATATATACAGAACGCATAAATTCCGTTAAGCTCTTTTAAAAAATCAATTCCGTAACATATGTACATCTTTAATATGACCTCTGTATCAGATGTGGTATCAAAGGTAAATCCTCTGTTTATCAGATCATTTTTTAATTCATGCATATTGTAAAGCTCGCCATTATAAATTATGTGGTATTTTCTGCCTGAAACAGTACATGAGATAGGCTGGTGACCTGTATATAAGTCTATGATTGAAAGTCTTGCATGAGCCAGACCGCAGTGCCCGGTAAGATATGTGCCGTGCTCATCAGGACCTCTGTGCTGCATTGATTTAATCATGTTATGTAAAAATTCGAGGTAATATTCTCTTTTGTCATTATAGTTTTCGTAAGAATTAAAAAAACCTGCTATTCCGCACATAGCTTCTCCTATATAAGTATTTGGATTATTATATGCAGTAATTTTAATTAATGTGAAAAAATTTAGATTTTAATACATAGTAAAATTTTAGGTTGAAATAATATATTTTATGTAATAGAATAATTTTGGCAATTTATAAAAAATATAATTTTAATATATAGAAAGGATAAGATATTATGAGAAGAAAACCTGTGGTTTTAATGGTACTTGACGGATATGGAATTACAGATATTGAGGAGGGAAATGCCATAAAAATGGCAAATACTCCTGTTATGGATTCTCTGATGGCTGAGTGTCCTTTTGTAAAAGGAAATGCTTCAGGACTTGCCGTGGGACTTCCTGACGGACAGATGGGAAATTCCGAAGTAGGTCATATGAATATAGGAGCAGGAAGAATTATATATCAGGAATTAACAAGAATTACAAAATCCATAGAAGACGGTGATTTCTTTGAAAATGAAGCCCTGCTTGCTGCAATAAAGAACGTAAAGGAAAATAATTCAGATCTTCATTTATGGGGACTTCTGTCAGACGGCGGTGTGCACAGTCATAACACCCACCTTTACGGACTTCTTGAATTATGCAAAAGAGAGGGAGTTTCCAATGTATATATTCATCCGTTCTTTGACGGAAGAGATACACCTCCTGCATCAGGAAAGGGATATCTTGAAGAGCTCATCAAAAAGACTGATGAGATAGGCGTTGGTAAGGTTGCATCACTTTCAGGACGTTATTATGCAATGGACAGAGATAACAGATGGGACAGAGTAAAGCTTGCTTATGACTCTCTTGTTAAGGGAGAGGGTGTTATCGCAAAAGACCCTGTACAGGCTATGCAGGATTCATATGACAAGGAAGTTTATGACGAATTCGTACTTCCGACTGTTATAGTAAATGATGACGGAACTCCTGTATCAGTGGTTAAGCCTAATGATTCAGTTATATTCTTTAATTTCAGACCTGACAGGGCAAGAGAATTAACAAGAGCATTCTGCCAGGAGGATTTTGACGGATTTGAAAGAGCAAACGGATTCATGCCTCTTACCTATGTATGCTTTACTGATTATGATGAAACAATCGGAAATAAGCTTGTGGCATTTAAGAAAGAAACAATAGAAAATACTTTCGGTGAATATATTGCATCACTCGGTCTTAAGCAGCTTAGACTGGCAGAAACCGAGAAGTATGCTCATGTAACATTCTTCTTTAACGGAGGAGTTGAGGAGCCAAATAAGGATGAAGAAAGAATACTTGTTAAGTCTCCTGCAGTTGCAACTTATGACCTGAAGCCTGAAATGAGTGCACCGGAAGTCGGAGAAAAATTAAATGCCGCAATTACCTCAGGTGAGTATGACGTAATAATTATAAATTTTGCAAATCCTGACATGGTAGGACATACGGGTGTTATACCTGCCGCAGTTAAGGCAGTAGAAAGAATAGACCAGTGTGTAGGCGCTGCAAGAGACGCAGTTAAAGAAATGAATGGTGTACTTTTTGTCTGTGCAGACCACGGAAATGCAGAGCAGATGATAAACTATGAGACCAAACAGCCTCATACTGCACACACAACAAATCCTGTACCGTTCATTCTTTATAATTATGATGAGGGATATACTTTAAGAGAGGGCGGATGTCTTGCAGACATAGCACCAACCCTTCTTGAGATTATGGAAATTCCTCAGCCAAAGGAAATGACAGGAAAATCACTTTTAATTAAAAAGTAATTATTAATTTATTATTAAGATTATGTCTATTTAATGCTGTATTTCTGTTTTTGTGATATAATGAGCCTTGCGGCGATGCGCGCTTGCGGACATCGACATAAGGCGAAAAAAACATCGAGACGTTAGTCGAGATGATATAATGAGCCTTGCGGCGATGTGCGCTGTGCGTGCATCATCAATCCTTCGGATTGGTGATAACATGATAAAATATACAGTGGTTTATAAATATGAAACAGCAAAAAATGGGGAAGTTTTATGAACGAAAATGACAGAAGATATTCAAATGGAAAAGTAAATTCTTCCGGTACGCAGAGACCTCGCGTAAACGGAAGCAGTGACCGCCCGGTACAAAGACCCCGCCCAAACGGAGGCGGTAACGCGGGTCAGAGACCATATTCAAACAGAAACAGCAGTAGTTCTGTACAGCGGACACAGGCTCAGCATTCAAATGCTTCAAATGCCAGGGCAGAGGCTGCAAGGAGAAGAAAAAAGGCTGAACTTGCAAGGAAAAAGAGACGCAGAAAGGTTATGATACTCAGAAGCATAATCGCCGCGGCTGTTCTTCTTATAATTCTTGTGGTTGTGCTTTTTACCAACAGTGTGAAGAACAGGGTTTATGTAGACATAAACACAACTAATCCTGTTTCAGGTGAGGACTTTGCGAATATTTCTTTTTTAAGCTGTGAAATAACAGATGGTGCTGAAAGTGTGGATTACACTAAAGCGGGTGAATATCCTGTTACCGTAAAGTCAATGGGAATCAGTCACAAGGCTTTTGTTGTAGTCGAAGATAAAAATCCTCCTTATGGAGAAGCGGTAGAAGTAAGGTCCGCAACAGGAACGGAAATAGATGCTTCTAAATTTGTGACGAATATATCAGATGAATCAGAAGTAACTGTAAAATATAAAAATACTCCTGATTTTTCCAAAGACGGAACACAGGATGTAACTGTGACTCTGACAGATGAAAGTGGTAATGTAACGGAAATTAAATCTTCTGTTACACTTTATTCAGATACCGAGCCTCCTGTAATTAACGGTGTTTCAGATATACATGCTTATCTGGGTGACAGCGTATCTTATAAGGAAGGCATAACGGTTACAGACAATATGGATGAAAATGCTTCACTTGAAGTAGATAATTCAGCAGTAAATCTAAATGAAACAGGAGAATATACCATAATTTACAAGGCAACAGATGCTGCCGGAAATACCTCAACTGCCGAAGCTAAACTGGTAATTGAAGAAAAGCCTGAAGGCTATGTAGAGCCTGATGTAGTGCTTGAAATGGCAAATGAAATTCTCGATTCAATTCTTACGGATGATATGAATCAGGCAGAGGCGGCACAGGCAATATACAGATGGGTAAGGGGAAATATCGGATATGCCCAGTCTGAATATAAGGAATCGTGGACAGGAGGAGCTTATATAGGCTTTACGGAGAGAAGAGGAGACTGCTATATTTTCTTTTCAACTGCTAAGGCACTTCTTACCGCAGCAGGAATTGAAAATATAGATGTTGAAAAACAGGATACGTCACACAGCAGGCATTACTGGAGTATGATAAACGTGGGTACGGGCTGGTATCATTATGATACGACAAACTTTGCTTCAGGAGCCATATTCTTTATGGTTACGGATGCAGAGCTGGATGATTATTCAGCAAGCCATAATGAAAGCCATAACCGTGACAAATCTCTTTATCCTGCCACGCCTGAGACGGAATTTGACATGGATTCTCCTGATATACTTAATTTAAACAGATAGGAAGTAATGTAATGGATATTGGAATAATAGGCGGTCTTGGACCTCTTGCAACAGCATATCTTATGGAGCTTGTTATAAACATGACAGATGCAAAAAAGGACCAGGACCATATTCCGATGCTTATTAATAATTGTCCTCAGATACCTGACAGGACTGAATATATATTGGACAATACAAAAGAAAATCCTGTGCCGTATATAATTAAGGCGGGACAGGAAATGAAAAAACTTGGTGTTAAAACAATGGCCATGCCATGTATTACAGCCCATTATTTTCATGAGGAAATAGAACAGGGTATCGGAGACATAAGGCTTATTAATATGATAAAAAGCACTGCCTCATATCTTTCTGAAAGAGGCATAAAAACTGCCGGGCTTACTGCGACTGACGGGACAATAAAATGCGGACTTTTTCAAAAGATTATGGAGGAAGCGGGCATTAATGTTATTGTACCGGAAAAGGATTCACAGAAGAAAATTATGGATATAATATATAAAAATGTTAAAGCCGGCAAAAAAATAAATATAGAAAACTTTTACAGCGTATCAGGTGAGCTCAGAGAAAAAGGTGCAGAAGTTATAATTCTCGGCTGTACGGAACTTTCTCTCGTTAAAAGAGAGTACGGTCTGTGGACAGGATATATTGACGCAATGGAAGTTCTGGCAAGAGAAATAATTCTTGCGGCGGGAAAAGATTTACGGCCTGAATATGAAAGCCTTATTACGAGGTAAGGGAAGGAAAAGATTATGCAGCAGACAAATATTTTGGAATATTTTGATGAAACCATAAAAAAATACCCTGATAAAACTGCTTTTGCAAATGAAGATTTTGAGATGACCTTCAGTGAGGTATATAAGCAGAGCAGAGGTATAGGTACATTTTTATTTAATAACGGATATACACATGAGCCGGTAGTTATTTTTATGGAAAAACATCCTAAGATGATAACGGCGTTCTTTGGTACGGTTTACGGCGGATGTTATTATGTGCCTATAGATGCCGAAATGCCTGAAACAAGGATTGAGCTTATTTTCAAGAAGCTTACTCCAAGGGTAATCATATGTGATGACACAACATATGAACAGGCACAGAGTTTTTCATTTGAAGGAAAAATATATAAATATGACGATATAGCAGATACAGAGCCGGACGATAATATACTTTCAGATATAAGACTTAAGGCACTTGATACTGACCCTATATATATCGTGTTTACATCAGGCTCAACAGGTATGCCTAAGGGCGTTGTAGCGTGTCACAGGTCTGTTATAGATTACATTGAAAATCTTTCAGATGTTCTTAAGTTTAATAGTGAGACGGTATTTGCCAACCAGACGCCGCTTTATTTTGATGCATGTCTTAAGGAACTTTATCCGACACTTAAATTCGGAGCAACAACTTACCTTGTTCCTAAGAGTTATTTTATGTTCCCTGTAAAGCTTGTAGAATTTCTGAACGAGAAGAAAATAAACACTGTCTGCTGGGTTGTTTCGGCACTTACAATGATATCTGCCTTTAATACATTTAAGACGGTTACTCCTAAGTACCTTCATACCATAGCTTTCGGAAGTGAGGTATTTCCTATTAAGCAGTTCAGAAAGTGGAAGGAAGTACTGCCTGAGGCAAGATTTATAAATCTCTACGGACCTACTGAATGCACGGGTATGTGTTGTTATTATGAAGTAAACAGGGAGTTTGAGTTAGATGAGCATATTCCTGTCGGAGGACCTTTTAAAAATACTGAAATACTGCTTTTAAAGGATGATAATACGCTTGCAGGAGAAGGTGAAGAAGGTGAAATCTGTGTAAGGGGAACATCCCTTACTCTGGGATATTACAGAGATTTTGAAAAAACAAATGAAGTCTTTGTCCAGAATCCTTTAAATGACAGATATCCCGAGCTTATTTACAGGACAGGCGATATCGGAAAGTTAAATTCAAGAGGCGAGCTTATGTTTGTTTCTAGAAAAGATTACCAGATTAAACATATGGGACACAGAATTGAGCTCGGAGAAATTGAATTTAATGTGAATATGCTTGACGGAATCACCTCCTGTGGTGCAATATATGATAAGAAAAAGGAAAAAATTGTTCTTTATTATGCAGGAGATATAGAATCACCTGAGCTTGTTTCCATGTTAAAGGACAAGCTTCCGAGATATATGATACCAAATAAAGTAATTAAGCTTGATAATATGCCTCTTACTCCAAACGGAAAGCTGGACAGAAAGAAGCTTCAGGCCGAATACGAAAATAATAAGAGTAAATAAGGAGAGAAAATTATGGAAGAATTATTAGAGATACTTAGAGACCTTCATCCTGAGGTGGATTATGATACCTGTGATACACTTATTGATGATAAGATACTGGATTCATTTGATATTGTGTCAATAATCTCAGAAATAAGTGAGCAGTATGATGTTACAATACCTGCCGAGGACATTATACCTGAAAACTTTAATTCAGCACAGGCGCTTTATGAATTAATCGAGCGTCTCTCAGATGAGGATTAAAAAGTAAAATGTTATTTACATCATACAGCTTTATAGCGTTTATTTCGCTGCTCTTTCTGCTTTACTATATTATTCCTAAGAAAGGGCAGTGGCCGCTTTTACTTTTTGCAAGTTATCTTTTTTATTTTTTGTGCGACTGGAGATATCTGATATTTATAACAGTTACCTCCGTTTCAACTTATCTTTTCGGAATTGCGATAGATAAGGTAAACGTAAGGCAGGATGAATATATAAAAGAGCATAAAAAGGAACTAAGCAAGGAAGACAAAAAAATCTATAAGGCGGGAATGAAGAAAAAACGTTTCCGGCTTATTCTTATGTGCCTTGTGCTTAATATAGGAATACTTGCAGTAATAAAGTATACCAATTTTACAATAAACAACATTAACGGCATAATGCATGCCTTTGGCTCAGACAATACTATAGGATTTGTTGATATAATAATACCTATGGGAATATCCTTTTACACTTTCCAGAGTATGGGATATATCATAGATGTATACAGAGGCACATATAAACCGGAAAGAAACATATTTAAGTTTGCTTTGTTTGTATCTTTCTTCCCTCAGCTTGTGCAGGGTCCTATAAGCAGATTTAATGATTTGTCGAAAACACTCTATGCTGAGCATAAATTTGACATAAAGGTATTTACCTTCGGAGTACAGAGAATACTCTGGGGCTTCTTTAAGAAGCTGGTTATTGCTGACAGAATAGTTGTAGCAATAAATATACTTAAGGATAATCCTGAACAGTATGGCGGAGCATATGTGTTTGTTCTTATGATGTTTTATGCATTCCAGCTCTATGCTGATTTTACGGGTGGTATAGATATTACCATTGGTGTGGCGGAAGCAATGGGAATTACTGTTGCCGAAAACTTTAACAGACCGTTCTTTTCAAAAAATATAAAAGAATACTGGAACAGATGGCACATTACAATGGGAACATGGTTTACGGACTATATCTTTTATCCTATTTCCGTATGCAAGCCGATGCTTAAGCTTTCAAAAGCTTCCAGAAAGCATCTTGGTGAAGTGATAGGAAAGAGAGTGCCTGTATATCTTTCCGCATTTGTTGTATGGTTTACCACTGGACTATGGCATGGAGCAAGCTGGAACTTTATAGTCTGGGGACTTATGAACTTTGTCGTAATCATGATAAGTCAGGAGCTTAAACCGCTTTATGTGCGCTTTCATAACAGATTTAATGTTGACGGAAAAAGGTGGTATGACGGATTTCAGGTTATAAGAACAGTGCTTCTTATGAGTGCCATAAGAATGTTTGATGTATACCGTGATGTACCGCTGACATTTAAAATGGTATGGAACATGGTTACGGATTTTAGGATAAGTTCTCTTTGGAGTAGTACCATGCTTAATTTAGGACTGGATATAGCTGATTACATTATTCTCTTTGCAGGACTTATAATATTATTTACTGTAAGTATGCTGCAAAGACGAAAAGCGGTAAGAGAGAGGTTATGGGATAAGCCTGCAGTATTAAACTGTTTTGTTACATGGCTTCTCCTTATATCCATAGTGCTTTTCGGAGCGTACAGTATAGGATACGATTCCGCACAGTTTATTTATAATCAGTTCTAGGGAGGCTTGTCTTGATGAAGAAAAGGAAAATAAGAATTATAATTGCATTGTTTCTGGTCTTTACCATAGTTTCAATGTGGCTTCTGCAGAGGCTGGTAGTACCAAAATATAACAAAGGAATAGTTGAAGGGGCATTTGCTGCTGAATACTATGAAGAAACTACGGATCACGATGTCATATTCATCGGAGACTGTGAGGTATATGAAAACTTTTCACCTATAACTCTCTGGCAGGAATATGGAATTACAAGCTATATCAGAGGCGGAGCCCAACAGCTTGTGTGGCAGTCATATTACCAGCTAGAGGATACTCTAAGGTATGAAACACCGGAAATAGTTGTATTTAATGTGCTCTCACTTAAATACAATGAGCCTCAGAGCGAATCATATAACAGAATGAATATAGACAGCATGAGATGGTCATCTTCCAAATATAATGCAATAAAAGCATCTATGACAGAAGATGAAAGCATGATTGAATATATGTTTCCGCTTTTAAGATACCACTCAAGAATACTTGACCTTACTGCTGATGATTTTAAATACATGTTTAGCAGTGAAAAAGTAACGCACAATGGCTATTATATGAGAGTGGATGTAAAACCCGAGGGAGATTTTCCGGAGCCTGACATACTGGCAGATTACACCTTTGGTGAAAATGCCATGTCATATCTGGATAAAATGACTGAGCTCTGCAAAGAAAACGGCATTGAACTCATACTTATAAAAGCTCCCATAAAGTGGCCTTACTGGTATCCGGAATGGGACGAGCAGATGGTAGAATATGCCGAGGAAAATGACCTTGTATATATCAATATGATAGAACTTGCAGATGAAATCGGTCTGGATTATTCTACTGATACTTATGATGCAGGACTTCATCTTAATTTGTCGGGCGCCGAAAAACTGTCAAAATATTTCGGTGAATATCTGGTTGAAAATTACGATTTGGAAGACCACAGAAATGACGAAGAATTATGCAAAGTTTATCAGGAAAAGATAGATTTTTATAATGATATGAAAGAACAGCAGTATTATGAGCTTGAAACCTACGGAAAGCTTATAAGCTTCGGTGCAGAAGCCATTGAAGATTAAACTGCTTAAGGAAAGGAAGATAAAAGGAAATGAAGAAAAGTTTTAAAAAAGTAATTTTAACTGCAGTATGTGCCTGCATGATGGCATTTACAGCTGTTGGCTGTGGCGGTGATTCAGGAAGTGACACAGGTAATAATGCCCAGACGGGTCAGATTGATAAGGCTGAAAGCTTATCGGGCTATTACTTTGCAACCGGAGGCACAAATATTTATGTAAACCAGAAAATGGAAGATGTGCTTTCATCTCTCGGGGAGCCTGTTCAGTATTTTGAATCTGAATCATGCGCTTACCAGGGAATGGACAAGACTTATACTTATAACAGCTTTATAATAAAGACATATCCTGAAAATGATGTGGATTATGTTCTTTCAGTAAGTCTTAGGGATGATACGGTACAGACACCTGAAGGTATTGCAATCGGTTCATCAAAAAGTGATGTAACCACTGCTTATGGTGCAGGAGAAGAATCAGGCTCTGCACTTGTATACACAAAGGACCAGTCAAGACTTACCATTATTTTTGACGGAGACAGTGTTACTTCAATAGAGTATTCAGCTGTACAATAATATAAAATTTAATATAATATAAAGTGCCGCGATTTTATAAAAATTGCGGCATTTTGTATATTACCTCCCGATTTGTAAAGAATAAATATGAATGAACATAGTTAAAAACAGGAGGTAATTATATGGGCTCAAAGAAAAACGGAATAAGTAAAATCAGTGCATTGGAAATCATTGATTCCAGAGGAAATCCAACAGTTGAAGTGGTTGTAAAAACCGAATGCGGAATTACGGGTAAGGCAGGAGTACCGTCAGGTGCTTCCACCGGACAGTTTGAAGCTTATGAGCTTAGGGACGGAGAAAGTAATAAATATTTCGGCAAAGGTGTAAGTAAGGCGGTTGGTAATGTAAATACCACAATTAATGACAAACTTCATGACTTCAGCGTACTTGACCAGACAAGAATTGACAGGGAAATGATAAATGTTGACGGAACATCCAACAAGCAGAAACTGGGAGCTAATGCAATTTTAGGCACTTCACTGGCAACAGCAAAGGCGGCTTCAAAATCAGTAGGTCTTCCGCTTTACAGATATATAGGAGGACTAAACGCAGACAGGCTTCCTGTACCGATGATGAATATTATAAACGGAGGAGCACATGCGGCAAACAGTCTGGATGTGCAGGAATTCATGATTCTTCCTCTTGGAGCTCCATGCTTTAAAGAGGGCTTAAGATGGTGCTGTGAGGTCTATCATACTCTTAAAAGTGTTTTAAAAGACAGAGGTTTTGCCACAGGAGTGGGGGATGAAGGCGGTTTTGCTCCGAATCTTGAATCAGAAGAGCAGGCCATTGAAATTATACTCGAGTCGATTGAAAAGGCGGGTTATACGGCAGGAAAAGATAAAAACTTTATGATTTCTTTGGATGTTGCGGCAAGTGAATGGAAAAACGGTGAAAAATATAAGCTGCCTAAAAAGTGTATTGAATACACCACTGATGAACTTATAGAGCACTGGAGCGAGATGATAAAGAAATATCCGATATATTCGATTGAAGACCCTCTCGATGAAGAGGACTGGGACGGTTGGAAAAAACTTACAGCTAAAATAGGCGATAAAGTGCTTCTGGTCGGAGATGATTTATTTGTCACTAATTCGGAAAGATTAAGACATGGAATAGAAATAGGAGCCGGAAATGCAATTTTAATAAAACCAAACCAGATAGGAACACTTAGCGAAACTAAAGATGCCATAAGACTTGCAAAGGAAAACGGTTATAAGACAATACTTTCCCACAGAAGCGGAGAGACAGAAGACACAACGATAGCAGACTTATCAGTAGGTTTTGGTACTGAACTTATCAAAACCGGAGCTCCGTGCAGAAGTGAAAGAGTTGCAAAATATAACCGCCTGTTAAGAATCGAACATGAAATTTGTACCGAAAGGTAAATTTATATTATTTTAAATTAAAATAACGCATTTTATCAAATCAAAAAATATTAAGGATTTCTTAAAATGCGTTATTTAATAGTAAAAATCATATCATTTTCACAATTGTGTGATATAATGAGCACAGCGTATTTAAATCGCTTCGCGATGGCGCTGTGCGTGCATCATCAATCCTTCGGATTGGTGATAACATGATATAATAAATTTTAAGTATAATGAGTATAAAAAATAATGTATACATAGGGGGACACAAATGAATATATCTTTTTTTATTCAGCCAAAGATTGATGTGGCTTATCTTTATGAGGATTATTCACTGAGACAGGGGCTTGAAAAAATGAAGTATTACGGATATACGGCTATACCTGTTTTATCTAAAGAAAATAAGTATCTTGGTACTATCAGCGAAGGGGATTTTTTATGGAGAATATGTAATTTTGGAAAAAAAGAAATTACGGAAAAATCTCCACAGGTTTTGGAGGATTTAAAAATATCAGACATGAGTTTCAGGAGAAAATATCCTTCCGTAAAAATAGATACCACTATGGAAGAACTTTTGGACAAGGCGATGAATCAGAACTTTGTACCTGTTGTGGATGACAGGGATATTTTTATTGGAATCGTAACAAGAAAAGACGTAATCAGATATTTTATAAGTTTAAATAAAAAATGATAATTTAAATATAATACTGCTACTTGAATTATCACGTAAAATAGAATAAAATAAACGGGAATCTGAGAATAATTTAATGTGAGACTGGATTCGGGTGGAGGAATATTCATGGAATTTCAAAATGTAAACGGGAAAAATGTAAATATAGAAGTTGACGGCGATATATATATGAGGCATACCATTCAGACTCATTTTGTTAAAATAGGTGAGTCATATATAGATATAATCGAAAAATATGTAAAGCCTCTGTATGAAGAGGGCGATTTTATAAGCATAAGCGAAAAAATCATAGCTCTCTGCCAGAAAAGGATTGTATATAAAAGTGACTTAAAGGTAGGATTCTGGGCAAAGTTCCTTTCAAAGTTCGCATCAAAAAGCACTCATGGAATCGGTGTAAACAGCGAACTTAAAATGGCTTACTGTATAAAAAAAGCAGGACTTCCAAAAACTATTTATGCGGCAGTCAGAGGCGGATTGGGAAAGCTTTTCAGAAAACGCGGAGTTTTTTATGAGATTGTAGGTCAGGATGTATCTGGTCTTGACGGATTTTATCCTAATGTCTTTAAGGAATATGGAAATTACGGAATTGAAAATCCTGAACATCCTTTTGAAGTATGTAAGGAAATTGAAGAAAAGACAGGTATTCCATGCATGCTTGTTGACGCAAATGACTTAGGCCAGGAGCTTTTGGGCTATTCACCGACTCTTAAAAAGAGATTTACGGAAAGACAGCTTCTTGCAGTGATTAAGGATAATCCGGCAGGTCAGGGTAATAAATGTACACCTATTGTATTAATAAGAAAAAATGATAAAAAAACTGTTGATTAATAACTATTGTTATGTTATATTATCAAGGTGTGTTTGATATCACATGATTGTTTTTATGTGTTTTTATTTCAGGAGGTTATTAAATTGAAAACGGCTCTTTCAATAATATTTATTATAGTTTGTGTTGCACTGACAATAGTTGTTTTGATGCAGGAGGGAAAAAACCAGGGACTTTCCGGGTCTATTTCGGGAGCCGGCGGTGATACCTACTGGAGCAAAAATAAAGGTCGTTCCAAGGATGCAGTTATGGTAAAGATAACTACTGTATTGGGTGTTATTTTTATTGTACTTGCCATTCTGCTCAGTTCTAAATGGATATAATAAAGTCGGTGCTTTGAAGTTTTTTCAAAGCACTTTTTTTCTATAAACAGGGGGAAATATGGTTAAAGATATCGAAAATACAGACGAAATTTATAATGACACTTCTCTGCATGAAGAAAAGAAAAATCTTATACTTGATTTTATGTCTGATAAAGAATACAGGCCCATGAAATTTAAGGAACTCTGCTATATACTTCAGGTAAAAGAAGAGGATAAAAGTATTTTCACGGAAGTTATAGACGAACTTCTCAATGAATATAAAATTGTAAGAACAAACAAGGGCAGATATATGTTACAGAGCCCTGATGTAATGGTAGGTGAGTATATAGGCAATAAAAGGGGCTTTGGATTCGTTAAAGTTCCTGATATGGAGGAGGACTTCTTTGTACATGAGAGTAAATCCATGAATGCCTTTAACGGAGATAAGGTTTTAATAAAAACTGATAATAAAAAGAGCGGTCCGAGAAAAGAAGCTGAAGTAATAAAAATTATAGACCACAGTATAAAAACCGTAGTAGGAACATTTCAGAGAAATGAAAGCTTCGGATTTGTAATACCCGATAATAAAAAGATAGCTGATGATATTTTTATAAAATACAAGTTTTCCATGGGTGCCGTAACAGGTCATAAGGTAGTATGCCAGATTTTAAATTACGGCAGCAAGGATAAGTCACCTGAAGGACGTGTAATTGAGATTATAGGGCATATAAATGACCCGGGCTCTGATATCATGTCTGTTGTAAGAGCATATGATATTCCTGTGGACTATCCTGAACAGGTAATGGAAGCCTTAAATGATATTCCGGATGAAGTAGACCCTGATGAGTCATCTAAAAGACGTGATTTCAGAAATCTTGATACTGTTACAATAGACGGTGAAGATGCAAAGGATTTGGATGATGCCATTACTCTTTCTTATGAAAATGGCATATATACGCTTGGAGTTCATATTGCAGACGTATCTCATTATGTAAAAGAAAAATCACCGCTTGACAGAGAGGCGCTTAAAAGGGGGACCAGTGTTTATCTTATTGACAAGGTAATCCCTATGCTTCCGCATAAGCTTTCAAACGGTATATGCTCGCTTAATGCAGGAACGGACAGACTCACTCTGTCCTGTGTCATGAAGATTGATAAGTCAGGAAAAGTCATTGACCATGAAATATGTGAGGGCGTAATAAGGGTAGATGAAAGAATGACCTATACTGATGTTGCGGCTATTATAGACGGAGAAAGTGATGCACCATATGAGAGATATAAAAAACTTGTACCGATGTTTATGCTTATGAAGGAACTCTCTGATATAATAAGGGAAGCCAGACATAAAAGAGGCTCGATTGACTTTGATTTTGCAGAAACTAAGATTATACTTGATAAAAATCATAAACCTGTTGAAATAAGTGAATATGACAGAAATTCAGCTTCTAAAATCATTGAAGATTTTATGCTTATGGCAAATGAAACCGTGGCAGAGGATTATTTCTGGCAGGAGATACCGTTTGAATACAGGACTCATGATACACCGGATGATGATAAAATCGAAATACTTTCGCATTTTATGAAAAACTTCGGACTTTATTTTAAGGTAAGCAGAGATAAAATTCATCCTATGGAAGTACAAAAACTCCTTGCTAAGATAGAAGGACAGCCATATGAACAGATGATAAGTAAAATGACGCTCCGTTCCATGAAACAGGCGAGATATTCTACGGAATGTACAGGACATTTCGGACTGGCATGCAAATATTACTGTCATTTTACTTCGCCTATAAGACGTTATCCTGATTTACAGATTCACAGGATTATAAAAGAAAATCTGCATGGAGAAATGGACGAAAAAAGGATAAAGCATTACAGGAGAATTCTTCCTAAGGTGGCAGAGGATAATTCCGTTAAGGAAAGGCGTGCAGAAGACGCGGAACGTGATGTTGTCAAACTGAAACAGATAGAATATATGTCAGAGCATATAGGTGAAGAGTTTGACGGAGTCATTTCAGGAGTTACTTACAGAAATGTTTTTGTGGAGCTTGAAAATACTGTCGAAGGAGCCGTAAATATAGCATCACTTACCGACGATTATTATGATTATGATGAAGCAAAGTATGCTATAATAGGTGAAAGAACAGGAAAAACCTACGCTTTGGGAGACAGAGTGAGAGTTCGTGTCACAGCCTGCGATAAGATTGAAAAGAGGATAGATTTCGAGTTTGTTTAAATGAGAGGTGAGAAAATTGCCAAAGGAAAAAGGAAGCAGAATAATTGCAAATAATAAAAAGGCATACCATGATTATTTTATAGAAGAGACATATGAGGCAGGCATAGCACTTGCAGGAACTGAGGTTAAATCACTCCGAATGGGGAACTGCAGTATAAAAGAATCATTTATAGGAATAGATAATGGTGAAATTTATATTCATCATATGCATATAAATCCTTATGAAAAAGGGAATATTTTTAATAAGGACCCATTAAGAACAAGGAAACTGCTTCTTCATAAATATGAAATAAATAAACTTATCGGAAGACAAAAGGAAAAGGGATATACCATAGTGCCTCTTAAGGTGTATTTTAAAGACAGCCTTGTAAAGCTTGAAATAGGACTTGCAAAAGGTAAGAAACTATATGACAAACGTCAGGATATTGCCAAAAAAGATATGAAGCGTGAAGCTGAAAGAGAATTTAAAGTAAAGATAAGAGCGGATTAGTAATATTTTACTTAATTTACTCAAATTAGACTTGATTTAGACATATATTATGATTTACAATAGTGTAGTTCTATAAATTCAATAAGTTACCAGAGGTGAAGGCATGAGTCAGGCTAAAGTTGATAAATATAAGAAAGAAAAGAAAAACAGAGATAAGATGCTCAAACGGAAAAAAATAAGAAAGGTTGTTACTATTTTTGTACTTGCTTTGGCAATCGGCGGAGTATTAGGCGTAACTGTCGGAAAAAGATATTATGACTATGTTACCGAACGTGAAAGAGCAAACAGGACGATATCGGCATTGTATTTTGACGATTGGTTTAATAATTACTACAATGCAAATTATTCAACATTAGTATCATTTGATACATCAAGTGACAGTGAAGGAGCATCTGTATCAGATGCTTCATCTTCAGATGCTGAATCTGATACAGGCGTATCAGATTCAGAATAAAATTAAATCAGGGGTTGTACCGGTTTCGACGGGGATTTAGAAATTACGGAAGCCATCCGTGGACTAGGACCACGTAAAAACTTAGAATTAAATATAAACGCAGACGATAGAGTAGCGTTAGCTGCCTAATTATGGCAGCTGTCTTACCTGTGATTTCCGCATCACGGGATAAGGCATCGACTTAGCGGAGAACTTCTGTGCCAAAGCTTTGAGGCATAGGAAGAATTATGAAGCTACCGGAGCGTCTAACCTGTCAGTAGGTGAGATGTCTTCGGGAATTATAAAGTACTGACTGTGATGGGAGATGCCGTAATGGAAGAATTTTCGGACGCGGGTTCGATTCCCGCCAGCTCCATTATAGAGGTAAGGAAATGAGGATTTTAACATGACCGAAAAATCCATAGGAAAAAATGCGGTTTTAAATACAATGCGGACCCTCATGACTGTAGTTTTTCCTCTTGTTACATTTCCTTATGTATCCAGAGTATTACAGCCTTATGAGTTGGGCAGATATAATTTTGCGGCTTCAGTCGTAAGTTATTTTTCACTTATAGCTGCTCTTGGAATTTCTGCATATGCAATAAGAGAGGGTATTGCTTTTAGAAAAGACAGGGCAAAGTTCAATGAATTTGCAAATGATATTTTCAGTATCAATATATATGCTACAATATTTGCATATCTTCTTCTTTTATCTTATATTTTCTTTAGTACAAAAGCACAGGGTTATACAGTTCTTCTGCTTATAATAAGCGCAGGCATGATACTTACTACCATAGGTATAAACTGGGTTTATAATATATTTGAGGAATATGGGATTATTACTCTTGTAAGCTTTATTTTTCAGGCAGTATCCATGATACTCCTTTTTATTTTTGTAAAAGGTCCTGAAGATATAAATATTTATGTATCGATAATTATACTTGCCAATATGGGGCCTAATATTATTTATTGGTTTTACGGAAAAAAATTCTGTGATATAAGATTTAAATTAAAGCCGGACTTTAAAAATCACATTAAACCGATACTTATACTGTTTTCCCTTAATATTGCTGTTACCATTTATGTTAGTGCCGATACCACCATGTTAGGATATATGACGGGGGATTACAGTGTCGGAATTTACAGCGCTGCATCAAATATTTATAAAGTTGTAAAGCAGCTTCTTAACGCTGTGGTTGTGGTTGTAATACCGAGAGCGGCTCTTTATGCCGGGACAGGAGATATAAGCGGATATAAAAACCTGATTGCCAAAATGAATGATGCTTTATTTATACTGTGTCTGCCTGCTTTGACAGGTTTGTTCTGTCTTAGTGAAGAAATTATATTACTTATGTCAGGTGAATCATATATTGAAGCTGATACATCGCTTAAACTTTTAAGCATAGCTCTTTTATTTGCGGTATTTGGCAATATGTTTGCAAACTGCATACTTATACCAATGAAAAAGGATATGATTGTACTGGTATCAACTGTAATCAGTGCTGCTGTAAATATTATATTCAATTTCTTTCTTATTCCTGAATATAAGCAGGATGCGGCAGCTTTTACTACAGTTCTGGCCGAGTTTACGGTAATGCTGATTTGCTTTGTTTATGCGCGGAAGCTGATTAAGATACAGTTTGATTTAAGGAACATAGTAACTGTTATAACCGGATGTATCGGGATTATCGGAATATGTCTGGCAGTTAAAGAATATATAAGCAATATATTTATAAGAACTGTTTCAGGCATTATAATATCGGTACTTGTATATGGAATTATCCTTATAATAACAAAAAATAAATCGGTATGGAATTATCTCCATAAGATTAAAGATAAGTTATCAGCCTGAAAGAAGCTTTTTTACCATATATTTAAGATAGTCTTCAATCAGGCTCTTTTTCCCCAGAAAATCATCACTTATTTCAATATAGCTTTCTTTGGATTTTATATCGGTTTTAAAACTGTCCGTATTTTTTCTGTCAAGCTGTGTAATAAAATATCCGGCTCTTCTTATATAACAGGTGGCTTTAGTAGCTTTGACCTTTCTTGAACGGTCTATAAATTCTGCGGCACTTTTATGTATGGCTGTGTCTTCATCAGGAATATAATAATATTCCTTGTAATCCTCATAATAATACTTCATTTCTCCACTTATTACGGGAATGCTTATAATGGCATTATTTGAAGATATATTCATTTTAATATCATTTAATTTCATATAAATATTCTTTGGAAAAGAATGTTTAAGAGATATTTTAAAATTAATTTTCATATTTTCGGAGCCGTTAAATGAATCCGAAACAGATATATCTTCCAGAGAAAATTCTCCGTTTTTAAGTGAAATCAAAGACATCAGTGAAGTGATAAAGAGCATACCCTCCATATCATCTCTGTTATGGAGCAAGAGGAGTCTGCGGTTTTCTTCGGATTTAATCCTTAAATATGAGAAGTATATCTGGATAAGCTCTCCTCCCGAATAAATATCATCCCTGTTTACTCCCAGATATTTTTCAAATGATTTCTGTTTAAGACTGTCCATGCCAAGAGCTTTCTTAAATGGTCTGAAGGTTTTGTACAGGTCTATGCTAATAAGCTCTCTGAAGCGGTTTGTAATGGCAGATTCCGTGCATAGTTTCTCAATTCTTTTTGTTACATAGGGTATATCAAACATGTCTCCGTTAAAATGTATAATATATTTATATGACGTAAGTGTATCCATAAAATATTCAAGCATTTCGTATTCGGAATTTCCGTCGTCATTAAAAAGCTGTACTATATACCATGAGCCGTTTTCATAGTAATTATATCCAATAATATAAAGCATGGAACGCTCTGCCGAAAGCCCTGTGGTTTCAATATCAAAAAATATTATTTCATTTGGATTATAATATTCTGAAATGGCAATCAGACTGTTTTCTTTTACTTTTTCCTTGAAAATAAGCATTTTATCTACCCTGTTCATTTAATATTTTTTTATCATGGAATGATTTTAGCACAGATTTAAAATGAAGGGTAGATGGATTTTTGATGATTTGTCTCAGCGGGCCAAAGCAAAAAAATTAGAATTAGTGTTGAAAGAATTACAAAATATGATATAATTATATACAGTTGGTACATATATAATGTATGTTGAATGAAAAAATTCGTGAATAAGAGTGTAGCAATCTTTTTTCTCGAAAAACTTTATTTGGAGGGCAAAGTAAAAATATGATACAACCATTAGATATTAAAACACAGTCATTCAAGAAGGGATTATTTGGTTATAAAACAAGTGATGTTAATACTTTCGTAGATACAGTATACAGAGCATACGAAGAGCTATATAATGAAAATGCAGACCTTGCCGATAAGCTTGAAAAGTTAAATAAATCTTTAGAGGAAGGCAGATTAAAGATTTTTGAGCTTGAAAATAAATTACAGAAGGCAGAAAATGTTTCAAATTATGATGACCCTTTAGATGTGAAAAAGTCAAGGGATATAGTTGCTGAAGCTAAGAAAAATGCTGCAGAAATTATTGCGAAGGCAAAAGAAGAAAGCGACAAGATTGTTAATGCGGCAAAAGGAAAAGCTGATACGGGAAATCATTTTGAAGAAGATAAAGTCAGCTTAAAGACAGAAAGTACACAGGAAAAGAAATCTGCCGCATCAGAATTCTTTAAGAAAGCTGAAGAAGAGGCGCCGATTGGCGGAGATGATGACGATGAAATCTTTGTCGGAGAAATTGAAGACAACAGAAAGCGCAACAAGATGATGATTGGTGATGGCGAAGAAGATGACGATGTAGACTTTGAATTTCTTTAAAATTTTAAGAGTGCTGCAAAAGCGGCACTCTTTTTAAAATTATAAGAATCAGACGGAGGTTTGTTGTGTTTTCATATATAAAAGGTACACTGGAATATAAAGGCGAAGATTATATTGTAATTGAAAACGGAAATATAGGTTATGAAATTAAAACATCAGGCAGTGTAATAAACAGACTTACGCAAATGCATGAAATGGTAACGGTTTATACATATTTATATGTTCGTGAAGATGAAATGACCTTATATGGTTTCCTTAAGAAAGATGAGCTGAGTGTTTTTGAGCTGCTTATAGGCATAAGCGGAGTAGGCCCTAAGGCTGCCCTGTCCGTGCTTACGGCTCTGAATGTGGAAGAACTGCATATGGCTGTACTTTCCGAGGATTCTAAGGCTATATCAAGGGCAAACGGAATAGGTTCAAAAACAGCACAGAGAATTATTATAGAATTAAAAGATAAGTTAAAACTGGAAGATATATATGGAGAACTGCCTTTTGAATCACCTGATGCAAATGTTACAGATTCCGATATGGATGCGGTAAAAGAGGCCGCTATGGCTCTTACAAGTCTTGGATATTCAAACGCAGAAGCATTAAGGGCAATAAAGAAAGTAGAAAATTACAAAGAAATGAATGTAGAAGAGCTTTTAAAGGCAGCTCTTAAGAGAATATAAATTATTTAACATTCATTGCTTATTTATGTCTAATAGTGTATAATAAAAGGAGTTTTTATTTAAGTAGTGATATGCCGTAAAAGGAGCATTACTTAACAATTCGGAGTTATTATGGCGAACAGAATTATAACAACAGATATAATCCCGGAAGAGGACAGAAATGAACAGGGATTAAGACCTTTAAGTCTGAATGAATACATAGGTCAGGAAAGGGTAAAAAACAACTTAAGAATATTCATTGAAGCGGCAAAAAGCAGAGGTGAAAGTCTGGACCATGTTCTTTTATACGGACCTCCGGGGCTTGGAAAGACAACCCTTGCCGGAATTGTGGCACAGGAAATGGGGGTCAATATAAAAGTAACTTCAGGACCTGCCATTGAAAAACCCGGAGAGCTTGCGGCAATATTAAATAATCTGTCTGAAAATGATGTGCTTTTCATTGATGAGATACATCGTTTAAATAAACAGGTTGAAGAAGTTTTATATCCTGCAATGGAGGATTTTGCAATAGATATAGTAATCGGCAAAGGTCAGGGGGCAAGGTCCATAAGACTTGACCTTCCTAAATTTACACTTATTGGTGCTACTACAAGAGCCGGTATGCTTACGGCTCCTTTGCGTGACAGATTCGGTGTGGTAAACAGACTGGAATTTTATAATCTGGTAGAGCTTATGCAGATTATTTTAAGAAGTGCATCCGTATTAAACGTAAAAATAGATGATGAAGGAGCTTTGGAGATTGCAAAGCGTTCCAGAGGAACGCCCAGACTTGCAAACAGACTTCTTAAGCGTGTAAGGGATTTTGCACAGGTTGAAAATAAAGGTATGATTGATTACGAGGTTGCAAAGACTGCATTGGACAGGCTTGAGGTAGACAGTGCAGGGCTTGATGAGACGGATAGAAACATTTTGGAAACCATGATAAATAAGTTTGACGGAGGACCTGTAGGTCTTGATACACTGGCTGCGGCAATAGGAGAAGACCCGGGTACCATAGAAGAGGTCTATGAACCGTTTCTTATAAAAAACGGTTTTATTAACAGGACTCCGAGGGGAAGAGTAGTAACTGATAATTGTTACAGGCATTTAGGATTAAATGCATTTATTAACGATAACTAAAGGAAAAAAGGAGTATGCGGCATGGCACAGAAAGTAGATATACCTGTAGTAATTAACGGAAAAGTTTATACCTTGAGCGGATATGAAGGTGAAGAATACCTTCAGAATGTAGCTACATATATTAACGGTAAAATTTCCGAATGTAAAACATCAGAACAATACAGACGTATGAATGTGGAATATCAGGGGGTACTTCTTGCTTTAAATATTGCAGATGATTATTTTAAAGCTAAAGCACGTGCCGATGAAGTGGCTCATGAGGACAGCGAAAAGGAACAGCAGGTATATGATTTAAGACATGAAGTTATTGAAGCTCAGATTAAGCATGAGGCTGCTCTTAAGATGGTAGAAGAATATAAAGAACAGGTAAATGCCCTGCAGAGAAAGATAGTTCAGCTCGAGGCTGAAATAAACAGAAGTGAGACAAAAAATGGCAGAAAAGAAGGATAAAATTACAGAAATTCTTGCCCCGTGTGGAAACAGGGATGCATTCCGTGCTGCCGTAAATGCCGGATGTGATGCCTGTTATCTGGCAGGTAAAAGCTTCGGTGCAAGAGCGTATGCGGATAATTTTGATGAAAATGAGCTTATAGACATCATACATGAGGCTCATTTAAAAAATGTCAGGGTATATCTTGCCTTAAATACACTTTTAAAAAACAGTGAAATAAAAGAATTATATGATTATGTTCTCCCTTATTATGAAAATGGACTCGATGCGGTTATTGTTCAGGATATGGGAGTTCTTAAATTTATCAGAAAAGAATTTCCCGACATGGCAATTCATTGCAGTACACAAATGAATATCTGTTCACATGAAGGAGCAATATATGCAAAGAAACTTGGTGCATCGAGAATTGTTTCAGCAAGAGAACTTTCTCTTAAAGAAATACAAAGTATAAGAGAACATACTGACATTGAGATAGAAACATTTGTACACGGTGCCATGTGCTTTTCGTTTAGCGGAAGATGCCTCATGAGTTCTCTGGCAGGTGGAAGAAGCGGAAACAGGGGAAGGTGCGCCCAACCGTGCAGGAAATGCTACAATGGAAGTTACAAGCTTTCCATGAAGGATATGTGTACCCTTAAGCATGTTCCAAAGTTTATTGAGGCTGGAATTGATTCACTTAAAATTGAAGGAAGAATGAAAAATGAATATTATACTGCATCTGCGGTAGATGCATACAGATGTATGCGCGATGATTATTTAAACGGATGCTTTTCGGAAGAAAAGGCAGAAAAATATGCATACAGGCTTGCGAACATCTATAACAGAGGCGGTTTTTCGGACGGTTATTTTTTTATGCAGAACGGAAAGAGTATGATTGATACCGAAAGACCTAACAATAAAGGCGTTAAAGTAGGCGTGGTAAAATCAACCGAAGGCGGTGCCGTAATAATAAATACCTCTCAGAATATTTTCAGAATGGATGTTTTAGAAATAAAGTTAAGTGATACTGATGCTGTAGAGCTTACATCTAATATAAACGCTTCCGCAGGAAGTAAAATTAAACTTAATTCACCAAAGATAAGACAGATTAAGCCCGGAGCAGACGTTTATAGGACCAGATGCAATAAGCTTTTGGGAGATATAAGGGATGAAATCATAAATAATGATAAAAAGGTTAAAATAGATTGTAAATTCACGGCTAACCCTGATGAAGAGATTAATCTGAAATTAGGATTCAATACTTTGGGAAGATATATTTCAGTATCTGTATATGGTGATAAGTCTCTGGATGCGTTGCAAAGACCAACGGATGAGGCTTCTGTTTATGAAAAACTTTCAAAGCTCGGAGATACATGCTTTGAGCTTGAAGAAGCAAATATTAATCTTTCTGAAAACACCTTTATTCCTATGTCTTCAATCAACAATTTGAAAAGAAAAGCCGTTAAAATGCTTATTGAGGAATGTAATAATACTTTTAATAGAAAAAAGGAAAGACCGGAAGAAAAATCTGATGTTAGTATCAGCATGTATTCTTATGACAGTGAAATAAATGGTAATCAGAATATCATACTTACCGCATCTGTGCAGAATATAACCCAGCTTGAAGCCTTAATTTCTTCTGACAGTATAAGAGAAGTATATATCGATACTGCCTGCTTTGACCTTGATTTATATAAAAAGGCCGCAGAGCTTGTAAGAAAATCCGGAAGAAAGGTAATAGCCTCATCACCACAGATAGTTTCAGAGAGAAATATTAGATTTTACAATGATTTTGAAAGAATGCTTGAGGTATCGGATGGTGTTAATATTAAAAGCATTGATACCTATGCATATCTGATAAACAAAAGCATAGTTAAAAATAATATAATAAAAGATGATTTTACCGTAATACTTGCATCCTCTTTATATTGTATGAATAATGAAGCTGCAGGGCATTTTTACAGTGAACTGTTAAATAAAAATGCGAGGGTTATATTTGACATATCCAAAGAGCTTAACAGAAGAGAGATTCAGGACATGTCATATCCCGGAGATTCTGAAGCAGAACTTGGAATATACGGATATGAGGCTCTTATGGTTACGGCACAGTGTATAAATAAAAATGAGGCAGGATGCGGTCTTTATGAAAACCGCAGTGTATATCTTACTGATGACATGAATAATAAATTTATCTGCTCGTCTTATTGCAGATTATGTTATAATGTTATTTATAATGGACTGCCTCTTAATATACGCAATAAAGAAGATAATATAAAAAGATACAGGCTGGATTTTACAACAGAGGATAAAAGTACTGTTTTAAGGCTTATAAAAGAGTTCAGGCAGGCACTTTTTAATGATGTAAAACTGACTCCGTCCTGCAAATATACAACCGGACATTTTAACAGAGGAATAGAGTAGATATGATTAATATTATTTGTGAATTATCTAAATATTTTGTTCTTATTTTTATGGCATTATATACCATAAAATGCTTTTCTTATTTTACTGCAAAGGATAAGAAATCCCGTGACAAAAATCTGAATAAGCAGATAGTTTATATATTTTTAATTCATTTTTTCTGCTATATGATAATGTTTCTCAGGCTTCAGCAGATGAGGATACTTATTTTTTATGCTGCCCAGATTTTTGTTGCAATACTTTATATTCTCATATTTCATTCGATATATAAGGATGCATCAAGACTGATTACAAACAATATCTCATTTTTGCTTCTGGTAGGATATATTATGCTTACGAGAATCGATTTTTCACTGGCAGTTAAGCAGTTTGCATTTGCAACCGCAGGACTTATTGTTACGTCTTTTATTCCTGCAATTCTTCTTAAGATTAAAAATCTTAAGAACTGGAGTGTGTTTTACGGAATAGCCGGTCTTGCGCTTTTAATTACCGTGTTTATTCCGGGACTTGGAATAAGCAGATATGGCTCACGAAACTGGATTCAGATTGGAAGCTTTACCATGCAGCCTATGGAATTTGTAAAGATACTGTTTATATTTTTTGTCGCTGCAGGTCTTGTCAAAGCAGTTACTTTAAAGGATATAATAGTAAATGCGGCTATAGCTCTTGCTTTTATGCTGGTGCTTGTACTGGAAAGAGATTTAGGTGCAATGGTGCTTTTCTATATATGTTATGTTATGATGGTTTATCTTGCCACATCCCGTATTATATTTTTTATAGGCGGGGTAGGACTTGGAGCAGGTGCAATAGTATTAGGCTATGCCTTGTTTAAGGATACATTGTTTTCCCATGTAATGGTGAGGGTAAATGCATGGCTTAATCCTTTTCAGTATCAGGATTCCGGAGGGTACCAGATTACACAGTCGCTCTTTGCCATAGGTACGGGTGGCTTTACCGGCTCGGGACTTACAGAGGGAATGCCTTATCTTATACCGGTCGACGAAAGTGACTTCATTTTTTCTGCAATATGTGAAGAACTTGGTGTTATTTTCGGACTGGCGCTGATTCTCATTTTTGTAAGCAGTTTTATAGCAATGACAAATATTGCAATGAAATGTAAGAAGCCGTTTAATAAATATGTTACCTTTGGAATAGCTGTGTGCTATATATTCCAGGTACTTTTGAACATAGGAGGGGTTACAAAGTTTATACCGTCAACAGGAGTAACGCTCCCTCTGGTAAGCTATGGTGTAAGCTCTGTGTTAAGTACACTGATTATGTTTTCAGTAGTCCAATACACCTATATTATTGTAAATAAAGAGGCTGATAAGGTTGAAAAAGAAAAAGCAAGAATCCGCGCAGAAGTTGCCGGAGAATGAGTTCCTTAAAAAAGAACGTGAAAAAGAAGAAAAAAACAAAATAAAGAATAAACCCATAATATTCACAACATATGTAATGGTTTTTATGTTTCTCGGGCTTTTTTGCTATATCATTTACTTTATGGTAGTGGATGCAGACCGCGTTATAGCAAATTCAGGAAACAAAAGGCAGGATGCTTTTGAAGAAAAAATCGTGCGGGGAAATATAGAAACCAGCGACGGAGTGGTGATTGCCGAAACACTTGTTGACAGTGAAGGAAATGAAACCAGAAACTATCCTTATAAGGATATGTTTGCCCATGTAGTAGGATATAACAGTTATGGCCGTACCGGACTTGAACTCAGTATGAATTTTTATATGTTGCGCTCTAATATTAATATTTTTGAACGTGTAAAAAATGAACTGAGGGAAGAAAAAAATCCGGGAGATAATGTAATATCAACTATAAACTATGAACTTCAAAAGGCCGCATATGATGCATTGGGAGATAATAACGGTGCAGTTATAGTTATAGAGCCTGATACGGGAAAAATTCTCGCAATGGTTTCAAAGCCTGCATATGACCCAAACAATATTGATGAAGTGTGGGAAGAAGTGCATTCGGAGGAAGGCTCTACAAGTACTGTGCTTCTTAACAGAGCCGTGCAGGGACTTTATGCACCGGGCTCAACTTTTAAAATCCTGACACTTCTGGAATATATGAGGGAAAATCCTGATTACGAAAATTATTCGTATGAATGTACAAGCAGTGGAGTATTTAATAATGTTTCCATTCATTGTGCAAGCGACAGGGTGCATGGAGTAGTAGATGTGGCACAGTCACTTGCAAAATCCTGTAATACTTCATTTGTAAACATGGGCGTAACTCTGGATATGGAAAAATTTAACAATCTGTGTGAGGATTTTATGTATAATTCAGAACTTCCTTATGAGGGAACATATTCAAGGTCAAGCTTTGTTCTGGATGAAAATTCTGATATAAGTGAAATACCGCAGACGGTTATAGGTCAGGGAAAAACTCAGATTACTCCTCTTCATAATGCACTTATTATATCTGCAATTGCAAACGGAGGCGTTGTGATGAAGCCATATCTTGTGGATTCCATTGAAAATGCGGACGGTGCAGTTGTTAAAAAATACAAAAGTAAATCTTATAAATCAATTATGGAGCCTTCTGAAGCGGAAATTCTTACGGAATACCTGACAGAAGTATGTACAAGCGGAACTGCTGCTGATTATTTTGCAAATGTTTCATATTCGGTTGCCGGAAAAACCGGAACTGCAGAATATGATAACCAGGGGAACTGTAACTCATGGTTTATCGGATTTTCAAACGTAGATGACCCTGACATAGCAGTGAGCATCGTGGTTGAGGATTATACTTCTAACAGAACGTCGGGCGTAAGTGTAGCTAAAAAAATATTTGATGCCTACTATAATTAACTGTTGAAAAAAGTCTTATTTATTGTTATACTTTATCCAATGTTAGAACACACCTATCTATTTTCAGATTGCAGGAGGAATTGCAATGATAGAAGCAACGAGCTGTGGTGGTGTGGTAATCTATAGAGGTAAGATATTATTACTTTACAAAAATTACAAAAACAAGTATGAAGGATGGGTTTTACCCAAGGGTACAGTAGAAAAAAATGAGGAATATAACGAAACTGCGCTGAGAGAGGTAAAAGAAGAAACAGGTGTAAGTGCACAGATTATTAAGTATGTAGGAAAAAGCAATTATACATTTAATACTTCATATGACGTTGTGAACAAGGATGTTCACTGGTATCTTATGATGGCTGACAGCTATTACAGTAAGCCTCAGAGAGAAGAGTATTTTTTGGACTCAGGTTACTACAAGTACCATGAGGCATATCACCTTCTGAAATTCCCGAACGAAAAACAGATTCTGGAACAGGCTTATGGCGAATATATGGCTCTGAAGCAGGGAAATCTGTGGGGAAGTAAGAAGTATTTTTAAGCAGAGATGACCTGATGATATATTCATCAGGTCATCTCTGTTATAGGAGAATAAGATGAGTAATAAAGAGAGTAATGAAAAGAAAAAGGGAATGCCTAAATTTGTATATACAATACTTATGTTAGTGTTTGCCGGCATAGCATGTTACTGTATATATTATCTTGCGGATTATTATCTTGAAAATAAAAAGAGTGAGGATAAATATGACGAACTGAGAAATCTTATTATTGAAGATAATACCGGAGAGCCTGCATATGATGACGAAGGTAACGAGGTGCCTGCGTTTGTAGAGGTGGACGGGAAGAAAATTCAGGCTAAATATCTGAACTTATATAACAGAAACAATAGTTTTGTAGCATGGATAAAGATAGAAGGTACAGGCATAGATTATCCTGTTGTACAGACTCCGGAGGATGAGGAATATTATCTAAGAAGGGATTTTGACGGAAACAAGAGTACTGCGGGAACAGTTTTTGTCGATACTTCATCAGACATAGAAAAGCCGTCTGACAATATATTAATTTACGGTCATAATATGAAAGCCGGCACCATGTTCCATGATTTACTGGAATATGATGATGAGGATTATTATAAGGAACATAAGTACATTGAATTTAATACCATTTATGGTGACGGAACATATGAAATAATTGCCGCATTCAGAACTAATATAAAGGCGGCTGATGATGACGGATTTAAATATTATCAGTTTTTTGATGCAGAAAATGAAGAAGAGTTTAATTATTTTATAGATAATGTAAAAGCTCTTACGCCATATGAAATACCTGTAACGGCAGAGTATGGTGATAAACTGATTACGCTGTCTACCTGTTCATATCATACTGATGAGGGAAGATTTGTGATTGTTGCAAAGAAAATTGAGTGATGCCGCTGGCCGGACTCGAACCGGCACGGATTGTCTCCGCTTGATTTTGAGTCAAGTGCGTCTGCCAATTCCGCCACAGCGGCATGTGTTTAAAGCACTCGTATATATTAACAGATTTAAAAAAAATATGCAAGAAAATATTATGGTAATTTTACTGTCTTACTTTAATTTTGGAGGTATGTCATGATAAATAGAAAAATCAAGAAGATACTGGACATTAAATTTAATGAACTAACAATTAATCTTGAAAATAATTACAAAGACCTTGCCATAAGTGCGCTTAAGGATTTAAAGAAGACCGTGGAAGACCTTCATGAAAGCGGGGACTTAAATGACAAGGACTATGCAAAAGTAAAAAGTAAGGTGGATTATTATTCCACAAAGATGGAAGGATATCACCACTAAATTTTTCAGCTCAAACGTATCATTTCACGTTTGAGCCTTTTTATTATTTTCTTTTCCAGTCTGGAAATATATGACTGGGATATACCAAGTAGATCAGCCACCTCCTTTTGTGTCATCTCTTCATCGTCATGACCTATGCCGAATCTGAGTTCAATTATCATTCTTTCCCGGTCACTTAAAATATTCATGGCTTTTTCCAAAAGATTCTTATCTATTTCATCTTCGATATCCTTGTAAACCATATCATCATCCGTACCAAGAATATCAGAGAGAAGCAGTTCATTGCCGTCCCAATCAACATTTAACGGCTCATCAATGGAAACTTCAACTCTTGTGCGGCTGCTTCTTCTTAAATGCATAAGAATTTCATTTTCTATACATCTGGAAGCATATGTAGCCAGTTTTATATTTTTATCTGATTTAAATGTGTTAATTGCCTTAATAAGACCGATTGTTCCAATGGATATTAAATCCTCCACACCGACGCCTGTATTGTCAAATTTTTTTGCAATGTACACTACAAGCCTTAAATTATGCTCTATCAGTATGCTTCTTACTTCGGAATCGTCCTCGTTTTCAAGGCGTTCTATCATAATCATTTCTTCCTCCTGTGACAGAGGAGGAGGAAGAACTTCCGAGCCGCCGATATAATGTACATCATTTTTCGGATACATAATAAGATTTGCAATACTTTTTATGTTAAAGGATATTTTGTTATTACTTATAATACTAATCATTTGAATTCTCCTCTCGATATTCTTATACTAAATCTGAACTAAGGAGCATGCTGTATCTTCCACCAAAAGCCATTCTGCTGAAGCATATGGGGATTTTAAACAGTTCGCGTACTCCGTTGTCAATTATAATTTTTTCGCATATTACTGCCGGCATTGTTTCACTTTTACTGTTTATACAGCTATATGTAATGGGCATAATACTATGCGGTGAATTTATCTTAATCAGTTCCTGATAATTAATATATCCCGACTTAAGATATGTTTTTATAAAATTGTCAAAACAGGGAGGTAGCAGTTCTTTTATTACACTTTTATCTGCAATAATAACTCCTGTTCCCGTGTATGGATTTTTCAGCATATTACCGGAATCCATAAAGCCTATATAGTCGTAATATTTCTCGTTGTAATATATTCTTACATTATGCAGATATCCTGCATGTTCTTTGTCATTTTTCAGTGAGTTAAATATAAGCCTTAATATAAGCCATGCCGATATAACTATAACTATATAAGGAAATAGTGACTTTGGCTTTTTTAATAATATCGTAAGCAGACCTCCTATAAGAAGTGCCGACAATATGGTAGATTTATATATCATTCTTCTGTCGTTTGCGTTTTTTGAGTCAAATGTTATCAGTGTCATAAGAACAAAAACCGCAGCATAGGATATTATTTGTATAAATGCATTTTTATCATATAAAAGCATATAATCTGCTATGTTTATGATACTTCCTATAAATGATGCTGAAAGAACTCTTAAAATTTTTGGCTTTACTTTCATGAACAGGCCGGCCGTGTAAAGCACAAGTATATTTAAGAGCATTCCGGTTATAAGCATTACATCTGCATATACCGTATAGTACATGGTCACCTCCTGTTTTAATTCACTTATGCATTATAGAAGCTTAAGGATGAAAATTACGTCAAACCATGTACTCAGACTGCAAATAATTAATTCAACTTTCGACAAGACAGATTTTTAGCTTTAAGCATATATTTATATAAAGTGGATAACAGGTTTTTAAGTTGTTTATAACATAAATTTTGAAGGAGGTATTATGGAGCAGGATGCAGGTAAAATTGATACAGAATTCAGGCTGGCGCTTGATCTTGATGAAAAAGTAAGAGAAAAGTCTAATGACCTGAATGTTGGTTTTGATGAAAGAAGCGGGGAATGGGAACTCATAATAAGATATATAAGAAGCCTTTCTGATGTTGCAAAAGAAATTCCGATTACATATACTGAGCTTTTAAACGGTTATGCGGTTATAAGAATAAATCAGGAATATATAAATGAATTATCCAACCATCCTAACATAATATGGATAGAAAAACCTAATACAATGATTACGGAAATATTTACTGCCATGCGCATATCATGTATACCGAGAGTAAAGGTAAATCCGTTAAACCTTTCCGGAGAAGGAATTACCATTGCCATAATTGATTCAGGAGCAGACATATTCAGAAGTGAGTTCAGAAATGCAGATGGAAGTACCAAAATAGCAGGATTCTGGGACCAAAGCGCTCAGGGTGATCCACCGGAAGGATATAACATGGGACATTATTATACAGAAGAGGAAATTAATTTACTGCTTAATGAGTACGGCGATAATCCGCCTGAAAACCTTGTAAGGAGTTTCGACAGAAGCGGTCACGGAACAGCAGTTGCGGGAATTGCCGCCTCTGTTGCAGATAAATCAAAATTGCTTATTGTGAAGCTGGCAGAACAAAGAAGAAATTCTTTCCCAAGAACTACTGAACTTATGGAAGGTATAGATTTTTCGATAAAATATTCTATAAATAATGAAACACCTGTAGCCATAAACTTAAGCTTTGGAAATAACTACGGTGACCATGCATCTAATTCTATACTCGAAACTTATATAGACAGTATTTCGATATCGGCAAGGGCAACACTTATTACTGGTACAGGAAATGACGGCGCATCGGGCAGACATGCACAGGGGCTTTTGGGAAACACCTCGTATGTCGTACATGAGTTTATGGTGTCGGATTTTGAAACAGGCATAAACATTCAGGTATGGCGTAATTATTCGGATATTGTTGATATATTTCTTATTACGCCATCTAATAAAGAAATAGGTCCGTTTAACAATTATTCTGACACAATGAGGTTTGATACCGGAAATGATTTGATAGCTGTAATTAACGGTATGCCGTCACCTTTTAATGTAATGCAGGAAACCTTTATATCAATAATTCCGGATAATACATATATTGAAGCAGGACTCTGGAAAATCAGGCTTAATCCTAAATCAATTACTGACGGACGATATAATATCTGGCTTCCTGTATCGGGCTCCACCTCAGGTAATGTATATTTCTTAAGGCCGGGTGAATTTACAACACTTACAATACCGTCAACGGCAAAAAGAATAATAAGTGTATCTGCATATAATCAGTTAAATGATTCATATGCAGCATTTTCAGGCAGAGGTTATACGGCAGATAACAACATAAAGCCGGATATTGCGGCACCGGGAGTAGACATACTTGTTCCGTCAGTCGGTACAGGTTTTGAATTAAGAAGCGGTACATCAATGGCAGCGCCTTTTGTAACAGGAAGTGCGGCACTCATGATGGAATGGGGAATAATAAGAGGAAATGACATATATATGTACGGAGAAAAAGTGAAGGCAAACCTTATAAGAGGAGCAAGAAGTCTTCCTGCATTTTCATCTTATCCAAATCCTTATGTAGGCTGGGGTGCTCTATGTCTGGCAGATTCACTTCCTGATTAAAAACAATAATATGTGGATATTTTATACTTTTTATGGTATTATTTCACTATATGCTCTCAATCCGCAAGGGTTGGGATGACGCACAGCGCCGCCGCGAAGCGATTATAATCACGTGCTGTGCATATTTTTCAATATGTAAATTTGGCGGGAGTTCTTTATATGGCAGAAAAAAATAAGAATTCAATTAAAAGGCGAAAAGCCCAGCTTTTAAGAAGACATATAGAAGCAACACTTATAATAATTGCAATATGCGTGTTTTTGTTTTCGAGAATGGTCAGTGATAAGGAAGATTTAAGAAACCGTGGGATTTCTGAATATAATAACGGACAATATCAGGAGGCACTTGAAAGCTTTAGAAAAGCATATGATGAAGATCAGTGGTTTACGGACGAAATGGATGCGGATATCCTTATGTATACAGGCGATTCATATATGAAACTCAATATGTATCAGGAGGCATATGATACTTATGTAAAAATACTGGAGGATTACGCAGAATATACAGACACTGATAAAGTAAACGAACTGATTGATCTTTCACAGGCGCTTATCTTTGTGCAAAGCGGAAGCTACGAGGAGGCAGTACCGGGACTGACGGCGGCAGTGGAAAACGGATATACGGAAATGAATATGTATTTAGGTGCATGCCATGAAAAGCTTGGCGATTATGAAAGCATGATGTCATGTTATAATGCTTATCTTGCTTCAAATTCCATAAATACATACATAGCTTATCAGCTTTCTTCATATTATATGGATACTGACATTAATCTGTCTTCCGCAAAATCATATATTGACCAGGGACTTTCCTGCAATGATACCGTATACCTTGAAGAAGTCAAATTAAATGAAATTATATATTATGAAAAAATATCGGATTATAATACGGCATTTCTGAAAGCCCAGGAGTTTATATCTGAATATCCTGATAATTCAGTAGGGCAGGCTGAGTATGACTTTTTATATACAAGAGTAAATATAGACCCTACGCCGGTACATATTGAGCCGGAAGAAGAAAATGACAGTGAAACATCCGTCGATTCATCCGGCAGTTAAAATATATAATCCTTACAAGGAGTATTTAGTTAATGATTGATAATACCGAAAAAAAAGAAAGGGCTGTACTTGTTGCGGCTTCCGTAAATGATGAAGATACGGAGGCACTTCTTAACGAGCTTTCCGAGCTTGTAAAAACAGCAGGAGCAGAAACTGTTGCCACTTTAATTCAAAATAAAGAAGCCTTTGACAATGCCACATATATAGGCAGGGGAAAGGTGGAAGAACTGAAAAATCTTATTGCAATATATGAAGCTGACTGCATTGTATGTGATGATGAGCTTTCTCCCATACAACAGAAAAATCTTGAGGATATATTAGATGTAAAGGTCCTTGACAGGACTACGGTAATTCTGGATATATTTGCAAAACATGCTACAACAGGTGAAGGAAAACTTCAGGTTGAGCTTGCTCAGCTTAAATACCGCTCTACAAGACTTATAGGCTCAAATAATCAGCTTTCAAGACTGGGAGGCGGAATAGGTACCAGAGGTCCCGGTGAAAAAAAGCTGGAAACTGACAGGAGAGTTATAAGAAACAGAATCGGTCAGTTAAACCGGGAGCTTGAAAATGTAAAAATGCACAGAAGCGTAATGAGAAAAAAGAGACTTGAGGGAGATACTCCGGTATGTGCGATTGTCGGTTATACAAATGCCGGAAAGTCTACTCTTCTCAATGCCTTAACAGGGGCAGGTGTATTGGAAGAAGATAAATTGTTTGCAACACTTGACCCTACTTCAAGGAGGCTTCTTCTTGACAGCCGTCAGGAAATAATACTGACTGACACGGTCGGATTTATAAGAAAACTTCCTCACCACCTTATAAATGCTTTCCGTTCAACACTTGAAGAAGCAAAGTATGCCGATATAATAATTCATGTGGTGGATATTTCCGACCCTGACTGTGATGATAAAATGGCGGCAGTATATAAGACTCTTTCCGACCTGGGAATTATGAATAAGCCTGTAATCACAGTGTTTAATAAATGTGATAAGGTTGAGGAGCTTCCTGTAATTAAGGATTTAAAAGCAGAAATGATGCTTTATATTTCCGCAAAGCAGGGAGGAGATTTTACTGAGCTTAAAGATGCCGTTCAGAATATTATTAACAGCCAAAGAAAATATATAGAAATTACGGTACCTTATAATGAAGCAGGAACTGTTAATAAAATAAGAAAATACGGAACACTGCTGTCAGAGGAATACCGTGATGACGGAATATTTATTAAGGCATACATTGAAAATTCATTTGATATTTAAAAACAAACAAAAGGAAAAAGAGCATGAAACTGCCTGAAAAGTATATTGAAGCCATGAAAAAACTGCTTGGCGATGAATTTAATGATTATTTAGAGTGCATGGACAAGCATTTAAAACATGGTTTAAGAATAAATACAAGAAAAATAAGTGTGGAGGATTTTCTTAAAATAAGTCCTTTTAATTTAAAACCTGTTCCGTGGTGCAGTAACGGTTTTTATTATGATGAAAATATTTACAAGCCTTCCAAGCACCCGTATTACTATGCAGGACTTTATTATCTTCAGGAGCCGAGCGCAATGCTTCCTGCTTCGGCACTTCCTATAGAGCCTGAAGACAGGGTACTGGATATGTGTGCCGCTCCCGGAGGAAAATCCACGGAGCTTGCATCTAAGCTGAACGGTACGGGAATACTTGTTTCAAACGACATAAGTGCCTCGAGAGCCAAAGCTTTACTTAAAAATCTTGAGCTTTTCGGTACGGAAAATGTGATTGTCACATGCGAGGCACCAAACGGCCTGTCAAAAAAATTTGAAAAGTATTTCGATAAAATACTTATAGATGCTCCGTGTTCCGGTGAGGGGATGTTCAGAAAATCTTCTGCCATGATAACTGCATGGGAGCAGAACGGAAATGAGATGTTTGCCGGTATACAAAGAGGAATACTTAATGAAGCTGTCAAAATGCTTAAACCGGGAGGAATTATACTTTATTCCACATGTACTTTTTCCCCACTGGAGGATGAAAAATCAGTCGAATATCTGCTTTCACTTGATTCTTCACTTGAAGTCATTGATATAAAAAAGGAAAAAGGCTTTAAGGACGGATATCCTGAGTTTTCGGAAACAAAAAATCCTGATTTAATTAAATGTGCAAGGCTTTTTCCGCACAGGATAGAAGGAGAAGGACATTTTGCGGCGCTTATTAAAAACACGGAAGTAAGCACGGAAACATATCACAGTGCACATATTATAAAGAACTCCAAAATAACTGCCGAAGCCAAAGAATTTTTGGAAAAGCTTAAATTAAAATTAGATTTAGGCAGAGTTGAAGTAAATAATGAAAAGTTATATTATTTACCTGTAGGATGCCCTGATACAGACGGCTTAAGGATATTAAGGAATGGGCTTTTTCTTGGAGAAATGAAGAAAAACAGGTTTGAGCCCTCTCAGGCTCTTGCAATGTCACTTGACATGAAAGATTATGATAATTGTTTAAGTCTTTCTGCAGATGATGAAAGAGTGGTAAGATATCTTAAAGGAGAAACAATAGAAGTATATTATTCGGATGAAAAATTATCAGACGGTTATGTGCTTATATGTGTAAGCGGTTATCCGCTCGGCTGGGGCAAGTCAAAAAATAATATTATAAAAAATAAATATCTTCCGGGATGGCGGATGATGTGAGGTAATAAATAATATGTTTAAGGAAAAAGGAACTTACGGTTACGCTAAAAATTATAAAAACAGAAAACTGACAGGAACTATTGTATTTTTTCTGTTTATACTTATTGATGTCATAATGACGCTCATTGTATTTCAGACAAGAAACACAATATTTATTGTTGTGGCTTGTCTTCTTTCTCTGCCGTTTGCAAAGTTTCTCATAGCATATATCATGTGCATAAAATTTACCCCTCTCAAAAAAGAAGAATATGAGAGAGTAAATGAAATTTCGGAAAAGAATAATGCCATAACTGTCTATGATGCTTCCATTTCGCGGACTGAGGGCATGAGGTTTTTTCCGGCTGTTTCCATAAAAAATAATAACATGATTGCATTGTGTCCAAAGGCAGATACTAATGACAAACTTAAAGAATATAAAAGCTTTCTGGAAGATGTATGTAAAGGCACTAAATATAAATACAGGGTTGTAATTACATCTTCAGTTAATAAATACAAAAAGGAGCTTGATAAAATAAAATCACCTGACGAAACCACGCTCCTTATTGACAGGCATATTAAAGAAAGACTTTTAGATATGGGAGTATAGGATATGGTTGAAATTACCGTTAAGGATAATGAAGCGGGACAGAAGTTAAGAAAGCTCTGCCTGAAATATCTCAATCAGGCGCCTGTTTCTTTTATTTATAAAATGTTAAGAAAAAAGAATATTGTTTTAAATGATAAAAAAGCAGCAGGAGATGAAATTTTAAAAACAGGGGACAGTATAAAATTTTATCTTTCTGATGAAACTATTGCAAAGTTTAAAAATAATGTTAATTATGAGGTGGTTATGATGGATAAGAGTGAACTGGATGTAGTATATGAAGATAGTGATATCATTATAGTTAATAAGCCTTACGGTATTCTTTCACAAAAGGCAAAAGAAGATGATTACACTATGAATGAAATGATAGTTGATTACTGTCTGTTAGAAGGTAAGATTGACAAAAAGCAGCTTGAAACCTTTAAACCTTCCGTATGCAACAGGCTTGACAGAAACACGTCAGGTCTTCTTCTCGCCGGAATATCACTTGACGGAAGCAGAATTCTTTCCAAAATGCTCAAGGAGAGAAAAATTGACAAGTATTATTATGCAATAGTACATAAAATATTTGAAAGAGAGATGCACTTTACCGCTTATCTTTATAAGCATGAAGGCACAAATAAAGTAGAGGTAATAAGTGAAGAAATGTATAAGAAGCTGAATGAGCCTAAGAATTATGTAAGGACAGAGGCTTATTATGAGCCTGTTGAATTTAAGAAGACTTATACACTGCTTAAAATAAAGCTGGTTACAGGAAAGGCTCATCAGATAAGAGCTCATCTCGGATATCTGGGATATCCTATTATAGGTGATAATAAATACGGAAACGTAAATTTGAATTTAACTTTCAAAGAAAGATTCGGTCTTAAACACCATCTTCTCCATGCGGGAGAAATAGATTTTCCAAAGGCAGACAGCAGGGAAAAGTTTGAATTTATGGGAAAGAGCTTTAAGGTGGACCCTCCCGAAATGTTTAACAGGGTATGGGAGAGTCTTTAAAATAAATTTAGAAAGGCAAAGTAATGGCTACATGGAATTCCAGAGGTTTGAGAGGCTCTACACTTGAGGAGCTGATTAATGCCACAAATGAAGTATACAGAGAAAAAAAACTGGCACTGGTACAAAAAATTCCTACACCAATAACACCGCTTAATTTTGACAGTGAAACAAGACTTATTACAAAGGCATACTTTGAAAAAGATTCTACTGTTGATTATATAGGTGTGGTACAGGGAATTCCTGTTTGTTTCGATGCAAAGGAATGTGCGAAAGATACATTCCCCTTACAAAACATACACAGTCATCAGTTTAAGTTTATGGAAGAATTTGAGGCTCAAAACGGGATTTCATTTATTATCATATATTTTGCCGAAAGAAATGACTTTTATTATATGAGATTTAAAGAACTAAAAAAATATGTGGACAGGTCTTTGTCCGGTCATCCGAAAAATTTCAAATATCTTGAACTGGATGATGAATATTTCCTTAAGTCTGAAGGCGGTGCCATAGTTCATTATCTGAAAGGGCTTGAGCGGGATTTGGAAGAACGTGATAAGGAGGAATAAATATGTTTGATTTTTACAGAGTAGCAACCTGTGTGCCTGACTTAAAAGTAGGAGACGTCATTTATAACAAAGAAAGTATATTAAAAAAAGTTAAGCTTGCATATGAAAACGGAGCAAATCTTATTGCGTTTCCTGAACTTGCACTTACGGGATATACCTGCGGAGACCTCTTTTTTCAGGATAATCTTATTAAGTCTGTAAAAACTGCCTTAAAAGATATACTTGATGAAACGTGTGAGATAAATGCGGCAATTATTATAGGTACGCCTCTTTTTGTTTCCGGACAGCTTTATAATACGGCTGTTGTTATGGTAAACGGTAAAATAAGAGGAGTTAATATCAAAACCTTTCTCCCTAATTATAATGAATTTTATGAAAAGAGATGGTTTTCATCAGCATCAGATATTCCGGGAAATAATTTTAATCTTAATATGTCAGATTTGGGTATTCCGTCGGAGGATGATTATTTAGTTCTTCTTGGGAATAATATTATATATGACTACGCAGGAGAGTTTAAATTCGGTGTTGAAATCTGTGAGGACCTCTGGTCGCCTTTACCACCGGGAGTATGGCAGACTCTTGCGGGTGCTGAGGTAATGGTAAATCTCTCCGCAAGTAATGAAACAATCGCAAAACGAGATTACAGAAGAAGCCTTGTAAAAAATGCTTCTGCTTCAAATTTATGTGAATATCTTTATGTTTCTGCAGGAAGCAGTGAATCTACACAGGATTTAATCTTTTCAGGTCACAGTATACTATGCGAAAACGGAACGGTATTAAATGAAAACAAGGATTTTATAGCAAACGATTATATTATGCTTGCAGATATGGATTTAGGCAGGATAAGAAGCGACAGGATAAAGGGAAAGACATTTAAGGACACGGCAGGTCTTTATAAGGACAGGATTTCCGATATGGTAACGGTTTATATTGATTCGGATGTAAAACCTGAGTCAGACGGAAAGTATTATATAATATCTTCCCGTCCTTTTATTCCTGCTTCAAAAGCAAAGAGAGTCAAAAGATGCCGTGATATATTTGACATGCAGGTTGGCGGACTTGCAAAAAGGCTTTCCGTTACCGGAGGAAAGCTTGTGGTAGGTGTATCGGGAGGAATGGACTCTACGCTTGCACTTCTTGTCTGTGCCGAAACTCTTAAAAAACTGAACAAACCGTCAACTGACCTGATTGGCATAACCATGCCTGCCTTTGGAACAACGGACAGGACTTATAATAATGCATTATTACTTATCAAAAGTCTTGGGGCAGAGCTTGTTACAATTCCGATAAAGGATGCCTGTTTGCAGCATTTTAAAGACATCGGACATGATGAGAGTATAAAGGATATCACCTATGAAAACACCCAGGCAAGAGAGCGTACACAGGTGCTTATGGATTATGCAAATAAAGTAGGTGGAATTGTAGTCGGAACGGGAGATTTAAGTGAGCTTGCGCTTGGATGGTGTACCTATAATGCAGACCAGATGAGCATGTACGGTGTAAATGCAAGTATACCGAAAACACTTGTAAAATGGATGATAGAAAGTGTGGTTGAAAACCAGATGTTTAAGGACAGTACGGTTGTGCTTCGTGATATAATCGATACACCTATAAGCCCTGAGCTTCTTCCTCCTGATGAATTCGGTGAGATTTCACAGAAAACAGAAGACAGTATAGGACCTTATGAGTTGCATGATTTCTTTTTGTATTATATTATGAGATATGGATTTTCACCTTCAAAGATTTTCTACATGGCAAAGAAGGTATTTCATGATACTTATGATAATGCAACTATTTTAAAATGGCTTAAGACATTTTATCAGAGATTTTTCACCCAGCAGTTTAAGAGAAGCTGTATGCCTGATTCGGTAAAAGTGGGTAGTGTATGCCTCTCACCGAGAGGTGACTGGAGGATGCCGAGCGACGCTTCTTTTAAGCTTTGGATTGACGAAGTTGAAAAACTCAAGCCGGAGGAGGAGATAATTCATGGATAATTTTACATTTTACAGTCCTACGTATTTTGTATTTGGCAAAGACGAGGAAAATAATGTTTCTGAATATATTAAAAAATTTAACGGGAACAGGGTGCTTATTCATTATGGTGGAGGCTCGGTTATAAAATCAGGACTCTTAGACAGAATAAAGGCATCGCTTGACAGTGAAAAAACAGAGTATCATTTACTTGGCGGAGTAAAGCCTAATCCGAGAAGCGGACTTGTATATGAAGGAATTGAAATCTGTAAAGATAAAAATATAGATTTTATACTTGCCGTAGGCGGAGGCAGTGTCATAGATTCTGCAAAAGCCATCGCCGCAGGAGCACTTTATTCAGGTGATTTTTGGGATTTCTATCAGAATACCCCTGTTACGGAGGCCCTTCCAATAGGCACGGTCCTTACAATATCTGCAGCAGGGAGTGAAGGCTCGGGAAATACAGTAATAACAAATGAGAACGGAATGTATAAAAGAGGTGCAAAAGGTGACTGTCTGCGCCCTAAATTCTCGATTATTAATCCTGATTTACAGAAGACACTGCCTGCTTATCAGACAGCCTGCGGTATTACGGACATGCTTGCTCATCTCTATGAGAGATATCTTACAAATACCAAAGAAGTAGAGGTAACGGACAGGCTTATTGAAGCACTTATGCTTACAATAATTCATGAGGGACCTCGTGTGGTTAAGAATCCTGATAATTATGATGCAAGGGCAAATCTTGCGTGGGCGGGAATGATGGCTCACAATAATTCCTGTGGGGTAGGAAGAAGCCAGGACTGGGCAAGCCATAAAATAGAGCACGAACTGTCAGCCCTCTATGACTGTGCTCATGGGGCAGGTCTTGCCGTGGTTATGCCTGCAGTATTTAAATACAATTTAAAACATGATATAAACAGGTTTGCACAGTTGGCAGTAAGAGTATGGGGATGCAGTATGGATTTTTATAATCCTGAGAATACAGCTCTTGAGGGGATTGAAAGACTAAGGGATTTCCTTATCAGTATCGGAATGCCTTATAATTTTGAAACTTTAGGAGCTAAAGAAGAAGATATACCAAAGCTTGCACACACCGCATGCTATGGAGACGTAAATAAAGGAACCGTGGGTGGTTTTGTGCCTTTGGGAGAGGATGATGTGAAAAAAATCTATTATATGATGCTTTAAATTATGTTTAAAATTGTATTTTCTTCTTGCATTATTTGTCATTTTATGTAAAATTGTGATTAGTGCCCTTTGCAGAGTTTTAACATAATTTTTACATGAATTTAATAATTCAAAAAAGGGAAAAGATGTCAGTAAAAATACATACCGTATTTTTTAACTACAGAAAGGAAGAATATTTAAAATGAATGTATCTTTTTCGTATTTTTTGGAGCAGATGACAAATAATAACATGCTTCTTGTTTCAGTAATTCTTACTCTCGGTGTTATTTTTGTAAACGGATGGACGGATGCTCCCAATGCTATTGCAACCTGCGTTACTACAAGATGTATGGATGCAAAGCCTGCAATTCTAATGTCTGCAGTATTTAATTTCCTTGGTGTTTTTGTCATGACAATGATAAATTCTACCGTTGCCATGACTATAAAAAATATGGTAAATTTTAACGGAAATAATGAAGATGCCCTTATAGCTCTTTGTGCAGCGCTGTTTGCCATAGTAACATGGGCGGTAGCAGCCTGGTATTTCGGCATACCTACCAGTGAAAGTCATGCGCTTATTGCGGGGCTTTCCGGTGCGGCAATAGCTCTTCAGGGAGGTATTTCGGGAATTAATGGTGAAGAATGGATAAAAGTTATTTACGGACTGGTCCTTTCCACAATAATCGGATTTTTCCTTGGTTTCGTTATTTGTAAGTTAGTTACGATTATATGTCATAATCTGGACAGAAGAAAAGCAAACACCTTTTTTAAAGGTGGTCAGATAGTGGGAGGAGCTTTAACCTCATTTATGCATGGTGCACAGGACGGTCAGAAATTCATGGGAGTTCTTCTTCTCGGACTTTATCTTGTAAACGATATTGACAGTACCGAAGGAGCCGCCATTCCTTTCTGGATGATGCTTACATGTTCCATTGTTATGGGTCTCGGAACTTCCGTCGGCGGAAAAAAGATAATTAAATCAGTCGGAATGGATATGGTAAAGCTTGAAAAATATCAGGGGTTTTCAGCAGACGTGGCAGCATCCATATGCCTGCTCATGTCTACATTGTTTGGAATTCCTGTCAGCACAACACATACAAAAACAACAGCCATAATGGGCGTTGGTGCAGTAAAAAGAATGTCTGCCATAAATTATAAGGTCGTTTCTGACATGGTACTTACATGGATACTTACCTTCCCGGGGTGCGGAATAATAGGATTTTTAATGGCAAAGCTTTTTATGTTTATATTTTGATAAAGGAGAAAAAATATGTCAAAGAAGAGTGATGAATTTTATTTCGATTGTTTTATGAAAAGTGTGGAATGTTCATGCAGAGGCATGGATATAATTTGTGATGTTCTTGAGAATTACTCCAAAGAGGATATCAAGACTAAAATTGATGAAGTTCATAAAATTGAAAATGAAGCGGATTCAATTAAGCATGACATCATACATGCCCTTAACAGAGCATTTATAACTCCTATTGAAAGCGAAGATATCATACAATTAAGTGAATATCTGGATAACATTGCCGACTGTATAGATGATATTCTTATGAGGGTTTATATAGGTGATGTGGACAAGATAAGACCTGAGGCTTTAAAGGTTGCAAAGGTTGCATCTGAATGCTGTGAAACCTTAAAGCTTGTCATGGATGAATTTCATGATTTTAAAAAGTCAAAAAAGATTAATGATTATGTAATTAAGATAAATGATTTAGAGGAAGACGGAGATGCATTATTCATTGAAAACATGCATACTCTTTATGTAGAGTGCAGAAATAATCCTGTAGAAATTATTGTATGGTCTGACATATATAATTATCTTGAAAGATGTATCGACTCATGTGAGCACGTTGCTGATGTGGCACAGATGGTTGTTATGAAAAATTCTTAAGGAATATTTCTTGAATTTTATATATTTTTTTACATGAATTTAAATTATAAAAGATTGTTGTGAGCATTTCATAATGATATAATTCGTGATTGGATTAAAATTTTAAACGTGCGAAAGGAGTTTTTTTATGATTAATGCCTTGATTACCTTTCTTAAAGGCTTTTGGGTAGGCGGTACCATGACCGTACCGGGCGTTTCAGGAGGAACGCAGGCAATAATAATGGGGGTATATGACAGACTGATATCCTCAGTAAGCTCCTTTTTTAAAAAGCCAAAGGAAAACTTCCTTTTTCTTCTGGAATTTGCCTTAGGCGGGGGTGTCGGAATAATTCTTCTTGCGAAGCTTATGACATGGCTTTTAGAGATGGAAACTGCCGGGTTTATCGTGAGATATTTCTTTTTTGGCGCAGTGGCAGGAGGCATACCTTTAATTTTCAGCGAAGCTAAAATCAAAAAAATAAATTCCAGAGTGATAATATTTTTACTTTTGGGTGTGCTTTTTATATTCCTGCTTTCTTTGCTCCCGGACGGTGTGTTTTCTGCATCTGCCGCACAGGGAGTATCAGGAATGCTCCTCCAGTTTGTGGGAGGATTTATAATAGCAGTAGCCCTTGTGCTTCCGGGTATAAGTGCATCCCAGATGCTTTATATGCTGGGTATCTATGATGAAATAATGAAAAACATCAGTGAATTTAACATTATTCCTCTGATACCTCTTGGAGTGGGACTTGTAGTTGGAACAATACTTACTGCAAAAGTAATTGAACTTTTAATTGCCAGATATCCTATGGAAATATACATGATTATTCTGGGATTTATTCTTGGCTCTTTACCTGAGCTGTTTCCGGGAATTCCATCAGGACTTATGATTATTGCCTGCCTTGCGGCAGTTGTTATAGGCTTCTTTTTTATATATTTTATATCAAAGTCGGCAATAAAAGCAGAGAACGGTGAAGAAAAAGAATAACCGAACATAAACCGAACAAAAAATCGAACAAATTTTCGAAAACCTCTTGACAACCGAACGAATATTCGGTATTATCTATTCATAGAGAACGGATGTTCAGGAGGTTTTAATTATGAGTACATTTATAAATAGACATTATAAAACTATATTTATTCTTTTCTTAGTCCTTGCTTTCATCGGTATACTTCTTTTTGGAGGAAAAGATGCAAAGGATGCAAATGCTTCAACTGTAAAGGAAAAGTATTTTACATGTATTGACATAAGTGACGGAGATACACTCTGGAGTATAGCAGAAGAGTATGCAACTGTTGAGTTTGAAACATACAATGCCTTTATTGATGAAGTTAAGCATATAAATAACCTTAGAGGCGACAGAATAGATGCGGGTGCAACACTTGTTATACCTGTATACAGATAAGTTGTAAATGGTATTATATATAGTGTTGTATATATTATAGAATGTTAAATTATTTGTAGGATTTGAAAAGGAGGCAGCCAAATGCCTCCTATTATTTTTCTTTAAATTTTCAATATATTTATTTGCTATACTTCCCATGACTGTGCTATATTATTTAATGGAAAATTGAGTACAGATTTGAAAGGAAATTTTGATAAATTATGGAACTTTACAAGGGAAGACCTGAGGAGGTTACAGGACGTGAGGATAGGGAAATAAAGGTATATGACCTTTTAGACAGTCTCGGTATAGAATATTACAGAACAGACCACAGTGAAGTAAATACAATGGAAGCATGTTATGAAATTGACAATATACTTGGTGTTACTATCTGTAAGAATTTGTTTTTATGTAACAGACAGAAGACTGATTTTTATCTGCTCATGATGCCTGGGAAGAAGAAATTTAAAACAAAAGATTTGTCATCACAAATAAATACTGCAAGGTTTTCATTTGCAGACGCTGAATATATGGAAAAATATCTGAATATCAGACCGGGTGCCGTGAGTATTATGGGGCTTATGAATGATACAGAAAACCATGTACGGCTTCTTATAGATAAGGATGTACTTGAGGGAGAGTATATAGGATGTCACCCTTGTGTATCAACTTCCAGTCTCAAGCTGAAAACAAAGGATGTAATTGAAAAGTATCTTCCATATGTATCCCATGAAATGACAGTCGTTACACTGCCTGATTATAATGATGAAAAATAAAAAGCAGAGGATTTTTTGAACTATGAAATACACGGATGAAGTATATAATGCGGCTCCTTCTTCGGAGCCGGAAAGACAATTATATTTTATAGACTTATGCAGTCAGTTTGTTAAACTAAAAACAAAAGAACTTGGCAGACCTCTTAAATATTCCGTAATCACTTTTGGCTGCCAGATGAATGCACATGATTCAGAAAAGCTTAAAGGCATACTGGACAAAATAGGTTATACAGAATCTGATGATGAAATTTCCGATTTTGTAATCTACAATACATGCACAATCAGAGAAAATGCAAATCAGAAGCTTTATGGACATTTAGGGCACTTAAAAAAGGCAAAGAATACAAATGAAAACATGATTGTCTGTCTGTGCGGCTGTATGATGCAGGAAAAGCATGTGGTGGAAAAAATAAAGAATTCTTATTCATATGTAGACATAGTTTTCGGAACTCATAATATTTATGAGCTTGCTGAACTTATATATAAAAGACTTTCTAATGATAAGCCTGTCATAGAGGTACTTGAAGCACCTGTCAACACTGTAGAGGCCCTGCCTACAAAAAGAAAATACAGTTTTAAATCAGGTGTAAACATCATGTATGGCTGTAATAATTTCTGCAGCTATTGTATTGTACCTTATGTCAGAGGCAGAGAAAGAAGCAGGACGCCTGAAGAAATACTTCGGGAAATAAACTGTCTGGCAGAAGACGGAGTAAAAGAAATCATGCTTCTTGGACAGAATGTAAATTCTTACGGCACAGCTTTTATCGGTGAAAGTGAAATAATAAACAGAAATCCTGATTATGGTTTTCCTCAGCTTCTTAATGATGTATGTAATATCCCGGGAATAGAGAGAGTCCGTTTTATGACCAGTCATCCTAAGGATTTATCGGATGAACTTATACAGGTTATGGCTGATAATAAAAAGGTATGCAGACACCTGCATCTTCCTGTTCAGTCAGGCTCCACGGAAATATTAAAAAGAATGAACAGAAGATACACGAAGGAGCAGTATATTTCATTGGTAGAGAGAATTCAGAATAATATACCTGATATATCACTTACTACAGATATAATTGTAGGCTTTCCGGGTGAAACGGAAGAGGATTTTCTCGACACACTGGATGTTGTAGAGAAAGTCAGATACGACCAGGCATTCACTTTTATTTATTCAAAACGTACCGCAACACCTGCCGCTGCAATGGAAAATCAGATTTCTCCTGAAGTTATAAAAGACAGGTTTGACAGACTTCTTAAAACCGTAAATAGGATTTCTGCCGAAAGAGCAGAGCGGTTTAACGGAGAAATTAAAGAAGTCCTTGTAGAAGAAATAAACCAAAAGGATGAAAACTTATTATCCGGAAGAACGGATAATAATCTTATGGTCCATTTTCCGGGCGACAGGTCGTTAATAGGACAAATTATAAAAGTTAAGCTTAATGAATGTAAAGGTTTTTACTATATGGGTGAGGTTATATAAATGGCAAAAGAAAAATTATCTCCGATGATGGAGCACTATTTAAAAACTAAAGAAGAGTATAAGGACTGTATACTTTTTTACAGACTCGGAGATTTTTATGAAATGTTTTTTGATGATGCATTACTCGTATCTAAGGAACTGGAACTTACCCTGACCGGTAAAGAATGCGGACTTGAGGAAAGGGCTCCTATGTGTGGTGTACCTTTTCATGCCGCGGATATTTATATTTCAAGACTTATTGACAGAGGGTATAAGGTTGCCATATGTGAGCAGGTGGAAGACCCAAAACTGGCAAAGGGACTGGTTGAAAGAAAAGTAATCAGGATTGTAACTCCGGGCACAAACATGTCTTCGGAAGGGCTTGAAGATACAAAGAACAGCTATCTCATGTGTATTTCTTATTCGGGAGATAAGTATGGTATAGCCGTAACTGATATAACAACAGGTGTTTTTATGACAAGCTGTCTGGATGACGGCAATAAAATAATAGATGAAATAAACAAATATGAGCCAAAAGAAATAATATATCAGGAATCCTTCGGAATGTCGGGAACAGATATAGAATATATCTGTGAAAAACTTAAGATTGCAAAAAGTGAAGCACCTTATCATTACTTTGACATTTCTGTCTGTGAAGATGTACTTATGAGACAGTTTAAAACCGGAAGTCTTGAGGGGCTTGGATTAAAAGATTATCCCAATGCCATAACCGCATCCGGTGCACTGCTTCAGTATATCTACGATACGCAGATGACCGCATTAAATCAGATAAATACCGTAAAATATTATTCGGTAAATGAATACATGATAATAGATTCTGCAACAAGAAGAAATCTGGAAATATGTGAAACCTTAAGGGATAAGCAGAAGAAAGGCTCTCTTCTGTGGATACTGGATAAAACAAAAACAGCAATGGGTGCCAGAAAGCTGCGTGAATATACAGAACAGCCTCTTTTAAAAAAAGAGCCGATTGAAGAACGTCTGGATGCCATAGAGTGTCTGAATAACAATTCCATTACAAGGGATGAAATGCGTGAATATTTAAGTTCCATATATGATTTGGAAAGACTTATGACACGTATTTCCATAAAGACTGCAAATCCAAGGGACATGCTTTCTTTTAAAAACTCTGTCAGATATCTTCCTGACATCAGGAATCTTTTAAAAGAACTTGATTCAAAAAAATTCAAAAAAATATACGAGGATTTTGATGTCTTAAATGATTTATATGAATTACTGGAGGCTGCAATAGATGAGGAAGCTCCTGTCACTGTAAAAGAAGGCGGTATTTTTAAGACAGGATATATGGAGGAGATAGATAATCTCAAAAACTCCAAGGGAAACTGCAAAAAATGGCTTGCTGAGCTGGAAGCCTCTGAAAAAGAAAAAACCGGCATTAAGAATTTAAAAATCAAATATAATAAAGTTTTCGGATATTATTTTGAGGTTACAAATTCTTATCAGTCACTGGTCCCTGATTATTTTATAAGAAAGCAGACGCTTGCAAACGCCGAAAGATATACTACGGACAGACTGGACGAGCTTTCAGGTTACATTTTGGGAGCAGAGGATAAGCTTTATGCCCTGGAATATGAAACCTATGTAAACTTAAGAGATGCCATAGGTGAAAATATTGAAAGGGTACAAAAAACAGCAGCATGTATATCGGAGCTTGATGCATTGGCATCACTTTCCTATGTCTCCGTTAAAAATCATTATGTAAGGCCTTCAATTAATGAACAGGGTATTATAGACATTAAAAACGGCAGACATCCTGTTGTGGAAAAAATGCTTGCAAATGACAGTTTTGTTCCTAATGATACTTACTTAAATAATGTGGAAAGCAGAATTTCCATAATTACCGGACCTAATATGGCAGGTAAGTCCACATATATGAGGCAGACTGCATTGATTGTACTCATGGCACAGATAGGCTCGTTTGTTCCTGCGGATTCGGCGGATATAGGTCTTTGTGACAGGATATTCACAAGGGTAGGTGCCAGTGATGACCTTGCTTCAGGCCAGTCCACATTTATGGTAGAGATGAGCGAGGTTGCAAATATACTTAGAAATGCAACAAAGAAGTCACTTATTATATTAGATGAAATCGGCAGAGGTACGTCGACATTTGACGGACTGAGTATTGCATGGGCGGTAGTCGAGTACATAGCAGACAGTGAAATACTGGGTGCAAAAACATTATTTGCCACACATTATCATGAGCTTACAGAGCTGGAGGGAAAACTTTCTTCTGTTAATAACTATTGTATTGCAATAAAAGAACAGGGAGATTCCATTGTATTTTTAAGAAAAATCATAAAAGGCGGAGCTGACAGAAGCTATGGAATACAGGTGGCAAAGCTCGCAGGTGTGCCTGAGCCCGTTATTAATAGAGCCGGGGAAATCTTAAATGAGCTTCTGGAACAGGATATTACCGGAAATGTAAAAAACATCACCGTAAAACAGAGTAAAGGTGATAATGGAAAGCAGAAAAAGAAAGAGCCTGAAGCACAGCTTTCTCTGTTTTCGTCTCCTGTTGAGATGAGTATAGCTGCAGAACTTAAGACAATGGATTTAAATAATATGACACCGATGAAGGCAATGCTTTATCTTCAGGAATTAAAGGAGAGATTAAACGCATGATAAAAATTTTAGACAGAAATACCGTGGATAAAATAGCTGCCGGTGAAGTTATAGAACGTCCGTCTTCAATAGTAAAAGAGCTTGTTGAAAATTCAATTGACGCAGGTGCTACCCAGATAACTATTGAGATAAAAGACGGCGGAACTTCAATGATTAGAGTTACCGATAATGGAAGCGGTATAGATAAGGATGATGTAAGACTGGCATATATGCCTCATGCCACTAGTAAAATCAATTCTGCAGAAGATTTATCGGGAGTAATGACACTAGGCTTCAGAGGTGAAGCACTTTCAACCATAGCAGCCGTTTCGCAGACTGAAATGATTACAAAAAAGGCTGACACGGTTACGGGAATAAAATATGTGATTCATGGTGGAAAGGAAATAGAATATAGAGAAATAGGTGCACCTGACGGCACAACCATTGTTGCCAGAAATATATTTTTCAACACACCTGCCCGTTTAAAGTTTCTTAAAACAAATACAACTGAAGGCTCGTATATTAACGATTTGATTACTCACCTTGCACTTTCAAGACCCGACATTTCGTTCAGGCTTATGGCAAACGGTAAAACCCAGATTGATACTCCGGGTACCGGAGGGAAAAAAGAGGTAATTTACAGCCTTTACGGAAGAGATATAATCAATAACCTGATTGAGATAAATTCCGAAGAAAACGGAATTAAAATTACAGGATTTATAGGCAAACCGCATATTTCAAAGGGTAACAGAAGCTTTGAAAATTATTTTATAAATAACAGATACATAAAAAGCAGAATAATAAACAAAGCTATAGAGGAAGGTTATAAGACTTTTATAATGCAGCATAAATTTCCTTTTACAGTGCTGTATATCGAACTTTCTCCGGATATGTGCGATGTGAATGTGCATCCTACAAAAATGGAATTTCGTTACAATAGGGAACAGGAGCTTTTTACTGCAGTAATGCACTCTGTTAAAAATGCATTAAAAGAGCCTGAACTTATTATAGAAACTACTTATGATACGGAAGCTGAACGAAAAAAAGAAGAACATAATGAAAGTAAAGAAAGACTTAAAGCTTTATCAGAAAAAAAAGAGGGTGTTCCGATAAGAAAAACTTCATTAAGTCCTTCATATAAAATTCTGGAAAATCTGAAAAAGGCCGAGGCCGAAGCCAAAGCTAAGGCAGAATCAGATGTACATGTTCAGTTAAAACCTGATACAGAGGTAAAAATAACAGAATCACCATTAAAAATTCACAATGATAATGTATTATATGAGAATGCTCCTTTATATCAGGTATCGGACACAGAGAAGTTTCTTTCGGAAGCCGCAAGGCCACGGCACAGACTTATAGGTCAGGTGTTTGATACATACTGGCTCATGGAATATGAAGATAAATTATATATCATGGACCAGCACGCTGCTCATGAAAAAGTTAATTATGAGCGGTTTATCAGGGAGATGAAAAACAAGGCCGTAGTGTCACAGGCACTTTTCCCGCCTGAAATAATTTCCTTATCAGGCAGTGAAAAGGCACTGTGTTTTGATAATTTGGAATTTTTTGATAAAACCGGATTTGAAATAGAAGACTTCGGAGGAAATGAAATTAAAATTAACGCCATGCCTGTGAATTTATATGGAATTAACGGCAGAGAAGCTTTTCTGGAGTTTATTTCAGACCTTTCTGAAGGGACATCAGGCGTAACCGAGGATATGTTTGTTAAAAAGCTTTCCACAATGGCTTGTAAGGCCGCAATAAAGGGAAATCAGCATATTACCTTTCAGGAGGCTGACGCTCTTATAAACGAGCTTCTTAAGCTGGAAAACCCATATACCTGTCCTCACGGAAGACCAACAATTATATCCATGAGTAAGACTGAGCTTGAGAAAAAATTTAAGAGGATTGTATGATGTGTGAAGTTAATTCAGAACAAAAAAAAGCTCCGCTTGTAATTCTTACAGGACCCACTGCAGTCGGTAAAACCGCTTTATCCATAAAACTGGCACAAAAAATTAACGGTGAGATCGTTTCGGCAGATTCCATGCAGGTTTACCGTGGCATGGATATAGGCACTGCAAAGATAACCGAAAGTGAAATGCAGGGAATAAGACATCACCTGATTGACATTATTGAGCCTGATGAAGAATTTAATGTAGTCCGCTTTAAAGAAGCGGCAAAGAAAGCCTGTGATGATATAATTAAAAGAGGAAAAGTTCCGGTATTAACCGGAGGCACTGGGTTTTATATACAGGCACTTCTCTACAATGTGGATTTTTCATATGAAGAAGATGACGGTACAAGAAAAAAATTAGAAGACCTTGCCAAATCAGAAGAAGGCAGGGATATGCTTTATGACATTTTAAAAGAAAAGGACCCTGAATCTGCGGAACTTATACATAAAAATAACACAAAAAGAATTATAAGGGCCTTAGAATTTTATCACAGTACGGGAAGAAAAATTTCCTCACATAACAAGGATGAAAGGCAAAAAGAGCCGTATTATAACGCTGCATATTTTGTACTTAATACAGACAGACAGGTGCTTTATGAACGTATAGACAGACGTGTTGACAAGATGCTTTCGGAAGGGCTTCTGGACGAGGTAAAAGCCTTAAAAAATGCAGGCATGACCCGGGATATGGTATCCATGCAGGGACTTGGCTATAAAGAAATTTTAAGTTATCTGGATGGTGAAATTTCTTATGACGAAGCGGTAAGAATATTAAAAAGGGATACCAGACATTTTGCAAAAAGACAGCTCACATGGTTTAGACGTGAGAGGGAAGTTCTTATGATAGATAAAGAAAATTTCAAGTCTGATGATGAAATTTTAGATTATATGCTTAACGAACTAAAGGACAGAGGAATTTATCATGAATAACAGTATACTGAAGAATTATTATATAGATTTGGGAATTGATGAAAAGGTATTTGATTACTGCGAGGCTGCGGAAGAAAAACTGAAAAAACGCTTTGAAAAAGCTGACCGCATTGCAGAAATGAATCAAATTAAAGTAATAAAAGCCATGCAGGATGCGGGCTTTGCAGAAAGTCATTTATATGGCTCCACCGGTTATGGATATAATGATTTAGGCAGGGATACCCTTGAAAAGATATATGCAAATGTATTTCATACTGAGGACGCACTTGTAAGACAGCAGATAACCTGCGGTACCCATGCACTGTATATAGCTTTGGCAGGGAATTTACGTCCAGGAGATGAGATACTTTCTGTGGCAGGAAAGGTATATGATACACTTTTAGGAGTAATCGGTGTGAGAGAAGAGAAAGGCTCTCTTTATGAATATGGAATTACTTACAGGCAGGTGGACCTCCTTCCTGACGGCTCATGGGATTATGAGGGAATAAAAAATGCCATAAATGAAAAAACAAAAATTATTGAGATACAACGCTCCAAGGGATATGACGTGAGGCGCTCTCTGCCCGTAGAAGCAATAGGTGATATAATAAAATACGTCAAATCAATAAAACCTGATGTTATCTGCATGGTAGATAACTGCTATGGTGAATTTGTGGAAACCTTAGAGCCTTCTGATGTCGGTGCTGATATGGTTGTAGGCTCTCTTATAAAAAATCCGGGAGGAGGGCTTGCCCCGATAGGCGGTTATATATGCGGAACAAAGGAATGTGTAGAAAATGCCGCTGTAAGACTTACAACTCCGGGTCTCGGAAAAGAGGTTGGGGCTTCTCTCGGCATAACAAGACAGTTTGCGCAGGGACTGTTTCTTGCTCCGACAGTTACGGCAGCAGCCTTAAAGGGTGCGCTGTTTGCCTCTGAAATTTATGAAAGTCTTGGATTTAAAACAATACCGGGAGCCAGAGAAGAAAGGGCTGATATAATACAGTCAGTGGAATTCGGAAATCCCGAGCTTGTTAAAGCATTTTGTGAAGGAATACAGGCGGCGGCACCGGTTGACAGTTTTGTTACACCTATTCCGTGGGAAATGCCGGGGTATGACAGTGATGTAATAATGGCGGCAGGAGCATTTGTCTCGGGCTCCTCCATAGAGCTTTCTGCAGACGCTCCCATGAAAGAGCCTTATGCCGTATATTTTCAGGGAGGACTTACATATCCTCATGCAAAATTCGGCATCATGATGTCATTACAGAAAATAGTAGAAAAAAAGCTGCTTGTATGGTAGACTAAACGGAATGATATTTTTATTTTGGAGGAAATTATGTCAGGGAAAATTGCAAATAAAAACGGCTGGACATTTTTAATAATACTTTTGGCAGGTCTTGTGCTTGGAGGCTTTGTAGGGTATCTCTGTCGTGATATTTCATGGCTCAGCTGGCTTAATTACGGACAGAGTTTCGGACTCTCATCTCCTGTAGTTTTGGATTTGGGTATAATTGTAATTACTTTTGGACTTGTTATTACAATCAACATAGCCAGTATCATTGGTATTATTTTAAGTATTATTATTTTTAAGCTCTTATAATGAATTAAAGTATCCTTTATATTGCACCGGAGAGGCATATAAAGGAGGATTTTATGAGTAATTTAAGAATTAAGGACCTTGCATTAAATCAAAGACCTTATGAAAAGGCATTGCAGTTTGGAATAGAAATGCTTAGTGATTCCGAACTTTTAGCTCTTGTTTTAAGATGTGGAACGAGAGAGATCAGTTCACTCGACCTCGCTCAGAGTATTCTTAATGCACATCCCGTAAACAAAGGGCTTGTCGGACTTAATTATCTTTCCTTGGAAGATTTATTAAAAATAAGAGGTGTAGGGAAGGTTAAGGCATTCCAGCTTCTTGCAATAGCGGAAATTTCCAAAAGAATATCGAGAGATAAATTCAAAACGGGGATAAGCTTTAACAATCCCTCGTCCATAGCTGATTATTTTATGGAAAGTTTACGCTATCTTACAAAGGAAAGAATATATGCATTGATGTTTAATTCTGCAAATTTATTGATAGGAGAAGTGATTATTTCCGAAGGAACTGTAAATAAGGCAATAATTTCTCCAAGAGAACTTTTCTTAGAAGCGCTGCGCCATGATGCGGCAGGAGTTGTGCTTTTACATAATCACCCATCAGGAAATCCTGAGCCCAGTGCTTCAGATATTGCTTCCACCAGAAATATCAGAGAATCGGGAATAATGCTTGGTATTTGCCTTTTAGACCATATCATAGTAGGAGACAAATGCTATGTCAGTATGTTGGAAAGAGGATTAATTTAGTTATGAAATTTGATAGAAAAAAGGATATAAATCCAAAATATCTGCTTTTGGCATTATCGATAATAAGTCTCATATTTTTATTTATTTCTGCTTTTTTTGCAGATTTTATGCAGCCTGTAAAAGAATATACGGGAAAGCTTATTACACCCATGCAGGATGGCGTAAACTCCATTGGCGAGTGGGTAACTGACAGATTTGAAGTATTTGGAGATGTAAAGGAATTAAGAGCAGAAAATGAAGAGTTAAAGGCACAAATAGAATCTTATAAGGAAGATATAACCATGTACCAACAGGAACTTTCAGAACTTCAGGAGCTAAGGGATTTATATGAGTTGGACTCACAATATCCTGAATATAATATGACTGCGGCAAGGGTTTTTTCTACTAATACCACCGGATGGTTTAGTGAATTTTATATAGATAAGGGGCTTAATGACGGAATCTCAGAAGGCTGTAATGTACTTTGCGGCGGAGGACTGGCAGGAATAGTTACGGAAGTTTATTCGGATTACGCTAAAGTCAGAGCAGTTATTGATGACCGTTCAAATATAAGTGCCGCAATTACACCTTCAAATGCCATATGCACTGTAGAAGGCAGTCTTAACAATATGGAAAGCGGTTATCTCCTCGTTACTGATATTGATAAGGATGCCGCCATATCTGTTGGAGACAAGGTAATTACCTCACATATTTCAGACAGATATATGTATGGTATTACTATAGGATATGTTTCGGAAATTACAAATGATTCAAATAATCTTACAAAAACGGCTAAACTGATTCCGGCAGTTGATTTCAGCAATATACACGATGTACTTGTAATTACTGATAAAAAACAGGAAGTGACATATTAAATGAGACGTGTAATAACTCTTTTTATATTAATTATATTATGCTTTTTACTCCAGACCACAGTTTTTTCATTTCATGATATTACAGGCAGTGCCCCTAATCTTATGCTTGTTCTCACGATGTCATTCGGGCTCATGAGGGGCAGAAAAGAGGGAATGCTTGTAGGATTTTTCTGTGGTTTTTTATACGACTGCTTTTTGGGGACGCTAATTGGACCATATATGCTTTTATATATGTTTACGGGATATGTAAATGGATTTTTCCACAAAAATTATCAGGTTGAAGATGTTATGCTTCCTGTAATAATTATAGTGCTTGATGAGATAGTATTTAACCTGCTTGTTTATGTATTTAGCTTTGTACTGAGAAACCGCCTGGACTTTACATTTTATCTGACGAAGGTCATTCTTCCTCAGATACTTTATACATTACTGGCAACAATTATTTTGTACAGAATATTTGTAAGAATAAACAAATATCTTAAGAAAAAGGCGAAGGATTAAATATGAATACATTCAAAGAATTTTTATTGGCATTAAAAGACATCATATTAGACTATGTGAAAAGCAGGCTGTTTCCGGTTACCGTGCTTATTGTTGTGATGTTCTGCCTTCTTGTGAATAAATTATTTAATATTCAGATTGTAGAAGGAGAAGAGCACAGCGAAAATTTCATATATAAATCAAAGAAAACCCTTACGGTTGATTCCGTAAGAGGAAACATATATGACGTGAACGGAAATCTGCTGGCATATAATAAACTTTCATATAATGTAACGTTTGCAAATGATACAAATCTTGCAAATGTTGCTGAAGAAAAGGGTGTCTCAGAAAATGAATTAAAGAACAAAATAGTTTATGATACTATTTTAATTTTGGAAAAACATGGTGACAGCCTTTCCACGGATTTTCCGATTTCTCTTTCGGACGGGGCCTTTTCATTCACTGTTTCAGGCTCTACCCTTAACAATTTTCTGAAAGATGTTTATGCAAAATCTTCATATGAAGAGCTTTCCGATGAACAGAAAAATTCTACTGCAGAAGATGTATTTAATTATCTCAGATACGGAAGTAAATCGAATAGAAATTTTGATATTTCTTCCGATTATACTGATGAAGAAGCACTTAAAATCATGAGCTGCCGATATGAATTATGGCTTAACAGATACCAGCAGTATGTGCCGGTAAATATAGCGGAAGATATAAGTGAAGAAAGTAATGCGGAAATAAAGGAACATCAGGATGAGCTTATCGGAATAGACATAGAAGTCAAGTCGCTTAGGGTATATAATGATGCTAAATATTTTGCTCATATTATAGGTTATATCGGTTATGCATCAGCAGAGGACCTTGAGCAGCTTAATGCGGATGTTGAAGAAGAAATGGAATATACAAGCAGTGACATGGTAGGTAAAACGGGAATTGAGAGAGTATACGAATCTGAACTAAGGGGAACTGACGGTGAAACTGAAATGTATGTGGATAACCTCGGAAAAGTTCTCGAAGTTATAAGCGAAACACCTGCCGAAGCAGGAAATGACGTATATCTTACCATTGACAGGGATTTAGAGATATACTGCTATGATATGCTTGAAAAAGAGATTGCGTCAATCCTTCTGGCCAATATAACTCCTGACCAGTATGCTCCGGAAGATAATGAAGACAATATAATACCTATTACTGATGTATATTTTGCTATGTTTAATAATAATCAGCTTTCATTGGATGAAATGACTGAAGACGATGCCACTGAACTTGAAAAAAGTATTTATTCACTGTATCAGAATAAACAGACTGAAACAATAGCAAGACTTGAAAGTATACTCAAAACTGAATTTACGCCTCTTTACTCACTCAGTACAGAGTATCAGGATTATATGGAATATATATGTGAAATGCTGGCGGCAGAAGATATATTTGATTCCTCAAAAATCGAGAGAACAGATGACATGTTTATCCAGTATACAAACAATCAGATTTCTCTTGCCGAATATCTTAAATACGCAATAAGTGTTGAAGCAATAGATATTTCTGCCATAGAAGCCGACAGCACATATTACGATTCGGAGGAAATCTACAATTTACTTTGTGATTATATCATAAATTATCTTAGCTCAGATACCGAATTCGACAAACTTATGATAAAAATAATGATACAATCAGGTGAAATAACGGGAAGTAATGTGGTAAATCTCATATATGACCAGGGAGTACTTGATGCTGAAGGTGATGCTGACTACGCTGCATTTAAAAATGCAGAATTTAATGCATATGAGTTTATGAGAATTAAAATCGAGAAACTGGAAATTACACCTGCAATGCTTGCACTTGACCCGTGTTCCGGTTCCGTTGTTGTTACAGATGTAAATACAGGAGAGGTAAGAGCACTTGTAAGTTATCCGAGTTATGACAATAACTATCTGACAAATACTGTTGATTCGGAATACTACAATATGCTTCTAAATGACAAAACAAATCCTCTTTACAACAGGTCGTGCAGACAGCTTACCGCACCCGGCTCTACGTTTAAGATTATATCATCTATTGCCGGTGTCTCTGAGGGTGCAATTAACATCGATACTCAGATTTTTGACAAAGGGCAGTTTACGGAAGTATATACACAGCCAAAATGCTGGATTTATCCGGGCTCACATGGAACAGTAGGCATTGCACAGGCGCTTAACGATTCGTGTAATTACTTTTTCTATGAAGTAGGTTACAGACTGGCAACATTACAGGGAACATACAGTGATTCATTGGGAATAAGTCTTCTGCAGAAATATGCAACCATGTTCGGGCTCAATGATACATCCGGAATCGAACTTCAGGAAACTGCTCCGCATATATCAGATAATGATGCTGTTGTTTCTGCAATTGGTCAGGGTACAAATGCATTTACACCTACTCAGCTTTCAAAATATGTATCTACCATTGCAAACAGCGGTACTTGTTATAATTTAAGCCTTATAGATAAGGTTACAAGCTATGATGGGACAACCCTTTTTACAAACCAGCACACCATATCTTCAACAGTTTCGATTGATGGCGCACTGTGGGATACAGTTCATTCGGGAATGAGACTTGTAGTATCAGATCACTTCAGAAGCAATACACTGCTTAACAGTCTGAGTGTAAATGTAGCCGGTAAGACAGGTACGGCGCAGGAAAGTGAAAACAGACCTAACCATGCGCTTTTTATATCATATGCACCATATGAAAATCCGGAAGTGTCAGTTACTGTTGTTATTCAAAATGGTTACTCTTCAGGTAATGCAGTAGAGCTTGCAGGCTTCATATATGCTTATATGTATAATCCTGAATTACTGGAAGATGCTGAGATATCAGGTGACACACAGGTATCTGACTGATGTAAATATAATAATTTAATACTATGTTTAATCAACATACTGCAAATTATGATTGAGGAGTGAAAAATGGATAATCCTGTAATAATTAAGGGCAATAAGTCAGGGATTGTTCTTGTTTTAAGTGATACGGAAGATTATAATTTGATTTTAAAGGACCTTGACAGAAAACTCCAAACTGTATCAGGACATTATGAGAAATTTGCTGAATTTGCACTTACAATACAGGGAAGAGAACTGAATAATACCGAAATAGATAATATTGTATCTTTATTCAAAAAGTATGGTCTTTTAATAAGTGATATTATTGACAGCCTTGACCATTCTCATAAAGTTTCATCGAGAGAATGTACTGATGAAAAAAACGATACCGAAATAAAAGATGGTCTGTTTTACAGAGGTACATTAAGAAACGGACAAGTCCTAAGAGTCAAAAAGAGCATTATTGTTATAGGTGATGTTCTTAATGGCGCAACGGTTATGTCTAACGGAAGTATTACAATTATAGGCGGACTATACGGATTCGCCTATGCCGGAGTAAACGGTGCTTTAGATTCTAAAATCACGGCACTTACAATGAAACCAAATAAGCTTAGGATACATGATATAATCTACTCTAATGATAACACGGAGGGTGGTTTTTCTTTAGAAGATAACACGCCCGCCATGGCATATACGGAAGATGGTAATATGTTCATGCGGAGGATTTAGATTATGTGCGAGGTAATAGTAATTACATCAGGAAAAGGAGGCGTTGGTAAAACTACAACAACTGCCAACGTAGGTATAGGACTTGCCCGGCTTGAATACAAAGTTCTTGTCATAGATACCGATATAGGACTGAGAAATCTTGATGTCGTGCTGGGACTTGAAAACAGGATTGTATATAATCTTGTAGATGTAATAGAAGGAAGCTGCCGGCCTAAACAGGCGATGATAAGAGATAAAAAATATCCGAATCTTCATCTCATGCCTTCAGCCCAGACCAGAGATAAGTCAGCAGTTTCACCCGAACAGATGATAAAACTTGTGGAAAATGTAAAAGACGATTTTGATTACATAATACTTGACTGCCCGGCAGGTATAGAACAGGGTTTTAAAAATGCAATAGCGGCAGCAGACAGGGCAATAGTCGTTACAACACCTGAGGTTTCTGCAATCAGGGATGCGGACAGAATAATAGGCATTTTAGATGCCAATGAAATGAAAAGAACTGACCTTATAGTAAATAAGGTAAGACTTGATATGGTAAGGCGCGGTGAGATGATGACCGTAAGTGACATATGCGATATCTTGGCAGTAAACCTTATCGGAATTGTTCCTGATAACGAAGATATAGTAGTTACAAGTAACAGGGGCGAGCCGGTAGCAGGAGGAAACACTCAGTCCGGACGGGCTTATATGAATATTGCCAGAAGAATAACAGGAGAAGAAGTGGAATTTCTGGAATTTAACAGTTTCAGATTCTTTAATCTATTTAAAAAGAAGGATAAGAATGTTACAAAAGTACAATCTCAGGGATTATAATTTCAAACTTTTTATATTGGTAATTGCAGCAATGATTATCGGAGTGGTGGTAATAAACAGTGCCGACAGCTCTTTTACGTTTAGACAGACATTTGGAATAGTAATGAGCTTTTTTATTATGATTGTGCTGTCACTGATTGATTATCATTTTATCAGTAAGTTTTTTGTGCCTCTATATTTATTAAATATTGCACTTTTATTATCAGTATTATTATTTGGCAAGGAGGTAAATAATGCAACCAGATGGTTTACAATATTTGGCATTACTTTTCAGCCTTCAGAGCTAACAAAAATAATTATGATTATTTTTATGGCAACACTGCTGTGGAAATTAAACGAAAAAGAGCTTATAAATTCATGGAAGGGCTTGCTGGTTTTCGCTTTTACACTGATACCACCGATGATACTTATACTGAGACAGCCTGACCTCTCAACCACGTTGTGTATTATAATGGTATTATGTACCATGCTTTATATGGCAGGCTTAAGTTATAAAATAATTGGACTTCTGCTTTTAATATGTATACCTCTGGCGGGAGGATTCATATGGTATATACAGCAGCCGGACCAAAAATTACTTTATCCGCACCAGGTGCAAAGAATCATGTCATTTATTTATCCGAGCAGGTATGCAGAAGAAAATGCACAACAGCTTAATTCCGTTATGGCGATTGGCTCAGGACAGCTTAGTGGAAAGGGGTTAAATACTTCTACAATAGCCACTGTTAAGGATGCAAACTTCATATCTGAGCAGCAGACAGATTTTATTTTTTCTGTCATCGGAGAAGAATTAGGCTTCACCGGAAGTGTAATTATTATTGCATTATTACTGCTTATAGTGTTACAATGTATAAGGGTAGCCAGAAGGTCTCAGGACGTTATGGGAATGCTCATTGCAGCAGGTGTCGGATGCCTTATTGGATACCAATCATTTATTAACATCGGTGTAGCAACAGCACTTTTACCAAATACAGGAATTCCGCTTCCTTTTATCAGCTACGGACTAAGCTCTCTTATGAGTTCAGCTATGGGGATAGGTATGGTATTAAATGTCAGTCTGCAGCGTAAAAAATACTAGGGGAGGTTGCCAATGAACATCGCATTGATAGCACACGATTCCAAGAAGAAGCTTATGCAAAACTTATGTATTGCATACAGAGGTATTCTTAACAAACACACATTATATGCAACCAATACAACAGGAAGATTAGTGGAAGAAGCATCGGGACTCCCGGTAAGAAAATTTCTGGCAGGTCATCTCGGTGGTGAACAGCAGATTGGAACACAGATTGAAAATAATCAGATTGACCTGGTTATTTTTCTGAGGGACCCGACTACAAGAAAAAGTCATGAGCCTGATGTAAATAATATTTTTACACTGTGTGATATTCATAACATTCCACTTGCAACAAACCTTGCTTCGGCGGAGCTTATGATTAAGGCTCTTGAACGGGGTGATTTGGATTGGAGAGAATTATATAAGCATTAGGGAGTACCTTATGTTAAAGGGAGTTATTTATTATTTATCGCTTACAATTTGTACAGTACTTACATTTTATATCCTTTATTTTCTGGGAACAAATTATGATAATGAATATGATTTTGAAAAGAAGGTTAATGTAACCTATACAAATGATATACCGGATTATGAGCTTTCCGGTTTTTCCGGTGAATATGCAGTAATTAAAAATCAACAGAATATTAACTATGACTTATTTGATGACACTTCATATGCAGCACCTCTTATTAACAATACCGATAATGAATGTATTGTTGCTTACAATGCGCACAGCAGAATTTATCCTGCAAGCATGACTAAGCTCATGACAGCTATTATCGTGTGTGAGCAGATAGAGTCCGGAAATATCAGTCTTGATGATGAAGTTACAGTCAACAGAAAAATTGTGTTTACTGACACAAATGTAACGGCAAGCCAACTTGAAGCAGGATGTAAAATTACTGTACGTAATCTTCTTTATGGATTGCTTATAAGGTCTTACAATGATTATGGGGTAATTCTTGCTGAATATATAGCAGGAACGGAAGCAGGTTTTGCAGATATGATGAATCGTAAAGCCTATGAAATAGGTGCTACAAATTCTCATTTTGTAAATTCTCACGGACTTCACGATGATAATCATTATATAACAGCATATGATATGTATCTGATTATAAATGAAGCCGGCAAACATGATTTGATTAATCAAATTGACTCATACGAAAATTATTCTTATGTATATAAAGATGCAAATAACAACGACGTACCGGTTGACATAACTCCTACTAATGCATTTTTATCTGACAGGGCTGAACTTCCTTCAAACATAAAAATAAATACATGGAAAACCGGCACAACAAAAATGGCAGGGTATTGTATGACCATGCAGGCAACCATTTCAGATAAAGAATATACAATTGTAGTTGCTGACAAAGATTCAAGCGGCGATTTATATAATTTAATTGCTATAATGTTTAATCTTACACAGTAAATAAATTGATTATAAATATTATTTTAATATACGGGAGGAATTAAAGATGCTTGAAATTATTACGGGTGAAAAAGGTAAAGGAAAAACAAAAGTACTTCTTGAACAGGCAAACAATGATGTAAAAAGGAGTGTAGGCACTATACTTTATATAGACCAGAACAACAAGCATATTTATGAACTTAGCAACAGAATTCGTTTTGTAAATCTTCAGGATTACAAAATAGAAAGCACGGAAATGTTTTTCGGATTTATTCTTGGTATTATTTCTTCAGACCATGATTTAGATAAGATTTTCCTTGATAATTTTAAAATTCTCAGCAAATCTCACAGTGAAACTTTAGAAAATGTTTTAGATGATTTACAATTTTTATCAGATAATTTTGGAGTTGATTTTGTACTCAGTCTTTCTATATCTGATGAAGAAATGCCTGAAAAATTTAAAGACATGGTCGTAAAATCACTTTAACAGATAATGACTTAGTACGTCAGGAGTTGATAAAAATGAACGGCAAAAAAAGACGTAACGGTAAAGTTATAAAGATGAATCAGACAGTAAAAATAAACGCTGCTGTCATTATTTTTGCTGTGATTCTTGTTTATGTAATAATAAGTATATTTTTATCGTTAAGGAAAGAGCCTATTACCACTTATAAAGTAAGTAAGAGCAACATAAATAATAATATTTCTTGTACAGGCATTGCAATCAGGTCTGAAAATATTATAACTACAGACAAGTCAGGATATGTATCTTATTATGTCAGGGACGGAGAGAGAATCAGCCGTAATAAGACTGTATGTACTGTTGATGAAAGCGGAAATACCCTTGAACTTATTTCAGAATCTGTAGCAGATACAGTTGTTTTTACGGATGAAGATTATAAAAACATAAGAGACACCATATCGCTTTATAAAATGGATTATTCTGATGAGGAATTTATAAATATTTATAATTTTAAAAACAGTATTGATAATAAAGTACTTGAGCTTTCCAATGAAATACTTATGCAGCAGGCAACTTCCGATAATTCAGTTCAGGCAGGTCTTGATTCAATAACTGCATCCGAAAGCGGTATAATTACTTATTATGTTGACGGTATGGAAAATTTAACACCTTCAACCGTTACAAAAGAGGATTTTGACAAAACCACGTATGAAAAAACCACCTTGAAAACAGGAGAAGTTGTAACGGCAAATACAGCTGTATTTAAAATCATTGCAGATGAAAATTGGAATATTGTTTGTATGATTACTAATGAACAGGCTGAACTTCTTCCTGAAAATTCAAATTTAAAATTTATAATTAACAATTCTAATTATCAGATATCTGCACCTTATGAACTGATACAGGGTGATGACTGTACATATATTAATATATCACTAAAAAAATATATGACAAATTACGTTAGTGAACGATATTTAAATATTGAAATAATACTTGACCAATATGAAGGCTTAAAAATTCCTAACACATCAATCACTGAAAAAACTGTATACAAAATACCCGTGGAATATATGGCTCAGGGTGCAAACCAGTCATCCACTTCTGTGGTATATGTACAGGATGTCCTTGAAAATGGTGAAGTAACAACAAAAGCAGTGGAGCCTGATATATATAAATCAGATGATGAATTTTACTATGTGGACCCAAATGATTTCTCCGAATCAGATGTTATAGTTCAGCTTGAAACAAATAACACAATAAGTGTGTCTCTGTTATCAACGGACGTCATTACCGGAGTCTATTTAGCGAATAAGGGAACTGCTGATTTTGTTATGATAAATATAACTAAAACAGGAGATGAATTTTCCATAATAAGTGATAATGATAAACTCAGGGAGTTTGATAATATTATTTTAAATTCCGACGGAATTATAGAAAATCAGATTATATATTAGAGAAATGAAGGTGTATTTACATGTTGGAAGAAAACTATAAGAAAGTTCAGGATAATATTACAGAGGCCTGTATCAAATCAGGAAGAAATCCTGAAGAAGTGACCCTTATTGCCGTAAGTAAGACAAAACCACTTTCTGATATTGAAACTTTAATTAATTACGGAGTGACAGAATTTGGCGAAAATAAGGCTCAGGAGCTGTCAGAAAAGTTCCAAAATGTATCAAAGCCTGTTAATTTTCATATGATTGGACATTTACAGACGAATAAGATAAAATATATTATTGATAAAGCGTGCCTTATTCATTCTGTAGATTCAGTTCATCTTGCAGAAGCAATAAATAAAGAAGCGGCAAAGAGAAACTTAATTGCCTATATACTTATTGAAGTAAATATTGCACATGAAGAATCAAAATTTGGAATAACAGAAGATGACTTAGAGGATATGCTTAATAAAATAAAAGATTATTCAAATATCAGAGTAAAGGGACTTATGACCATTGCTCCGTTTGTAGAAAATCCTGAAGAAAACAGGGTATACTTTAGAAAAATGTACCAATTACTGCTTGACATAAAATCTAAAAACATTGATAATGTTCATATGGATATTTTGTCTATGGGAATGACAAATGATTATATTGTAGCCGTCGAAGAAGGTGCAACAATGGTACGGGTAGGTACCGGAATTTTCGGAGAACGTAATTATAATAGATAGGAGATTATTATGAGTAAGGATTCAAAAAAGAGAAGATTTTTAGACTTTTTCAATGTAAAAGATTCTGATGATGATTATGATGACGACTTTTTTGACGATGACGATGATGATTATGACGATGATGACCTGGTAAGCAATAATCAGAAAGCCAAAAGTAAGCAGAATTATTCTGCAACTTCATCTTACCAGCAGTCTTCGAAGCCATCTTATTCAAAAAACACATCAGCTTCGAATTCCTCATACACCACAAACCAGTATCAGTCATCGTATCAGGGTAATAATTATACCCAGAATAACTATAAAAAACCTCAAAAAACAACGCAAAATGATACAAACAAGCTGGTATCAATAGATAGCCAAAAGAGACAATCTAATTATAAAGCTACCAGTGAAGTATATGTAATTAAACCGGTTGCTTTTGATGATGCACAGACAGTTGCTGATTTCCTTAAATCAGGTAAAACAATAGTAATAAATATGGAAGGTGTACAACTTGACCCTGCCCAGAGAATTATAGATTTTATAGGAGGAGCATGCTATGGCATTGGTGGAGAATTAAGTGCCATCTCAAGTAATATTTTCATTGCTGCACCTGATAATATTGAAGTCTCCGGAGATTTAAGAGAAGAAATTTTTACGGATTCAAACCTGTCTCCTCAATTGGGAAGATATTAACTATACTATTATTTATTGATAAGGGGGAGTATCATGCTTACACCGGTTGATATTCAGCAAAAAAAGTTTAAGATTGGTATAGGATATGACAAAAAGGATGTAATTACTTTTTTTAAAGAAGTTTCAAAAAGTTATGAGGAACTTTATCGTTCCAATGCCGAATTAAAGGATAAAGTAATAACATTGAATGATGCCCTGCAACATTATAAGTCTACTGAAGATTCTCTTCAGAAATCACTTATGCTGGCAGAAAAAAATTCACAGGAATCCAAATCAAATGCTGCAAGAGAAGCAAAAGCAATAGAGCTGGAAGCAAAAAACCGTGCCAATGAAATTGTAAGTCATGCGTATACTGAACTTGCAGAATTAGAACAAAAAATGACTGAGCTTGAATCAAGATATGCTGAATATAAATCGGGTTTTTATTCAATAGTAAAGGAACAGATGAAAATCCTTGAGATAAATGATTTTGACCCTGATGCTTTAATAGACCCTAATTATGCTGCCTCTAAATCTTCAGGCGCACACTCTTCAGGAAGTAATATGAGGGAAACTCAATTTGATTTTTCCAGCGACCCTCAAATGCGAGAGCAATCAACTCTTGGTGGCGGAGAAACCATATTACCAAAGGAAAAAGCAGTGAGTTCAACTATTTCGGTTTATGGCTCAAAGCTTGGTGGAGATGATGGTGTTGACCCTTTTAAAGTTTTATCAAATTCAAAATCGGACGCTAATGTAAAAAGTAAAGCATCTGATAAATCAAGCGGTTTAAAGATGGCAAACGAACGTGAAAAAGTTCGTCCGTCAAGGTATTCCAAACCTTCATCAGATATAAAAAATGAAGAAAAAGAAGCATCAAAAGCTGTTGTCAAAGAAACTGCAAAGAAAACTGAGAAGGATTCTTTTGCAGGAGATGTTGAAACAGCTAAATCTTCAGGTAAAGTTATGATTGGAGATGGAGAATCAGAGGATTCTACATTTGAATTTGTTGAAGAATAAAATAATAAAAGGATTAAGTAAATTAATAATGAAATCCAGAAAAATAATATTGCCAATTATTATAATTGCCATTTTGGCTTTGGCAGACCAAATTATTAAATTTATTGTAGTAAAGAATATCGATTTGTATGATAATATTCCTATTATAGAGGGTGTTTTTGAAATTACTTATATCAGAAATACCGGCTCGGCATGGGGAATTCTTGCAGGAAAAACCACATTTCTTCTTATAATGACATTGATTGTTTTTTTGGTTTCCGGGTATGTTTATAATAATATTATTGATATCCCAAAATATAAACCTATGCGCATATGTCTTGTCATACTTATTGGCGGAGCAGTCGGAAATATGATTGACAGAATCCGTCTGGGTTATGTAATAGATTACTTATATTTTAAGCTTATTGATTTTCCTGTATTTAATCTGGCTGATATATTTGTAACCATAAGCCTTTTAGGAATACTTATTCTAATTATTTTTAAATATAATAATTCTGATTTTGATATTATGATAGGTGATAAAAAAGGAGGATGTCCTTAAAATGGACATGGATATTACAGATACGGATAACGAATTAAATATGCCATTCAGCCTTATTGTTCCTGAAGATGTTCGTTCTGTAAGGATAGACAAATATATTTCTGAAAACATTAAAGACTATTCAAGAGCATATATTCAGAAACTTATTGATGACAAGTATGTTTTAATTAATGATATACCGGTAACTAAAAATTATAAAGTAAAATCAGGTGACATTATAGAAATTTCATTTCCTGAGCCTGTTACAGTTGATATATTACCTGAAAACATTCCCCTTGACGTTGTTTATGAAGATAATGATTTAATAGTAATAAATAAACCTAAGGGTATGGTTGTGCATCCCGCTGCAGGCCATTATACCGGAACTCTTGTAAATGCACTTATGTATCACTGTGGGGATTCGCTTTCCTCCATAAATGGTGTGCTTCGTCCTGGTATAGTTCATAGAATAGACAGAGATACCACAGGACTTCTGGTTGCATGTAAAAGTAATCCGGCTCATCTGGGGCTTGCGGAACAATTCAAAATTCATTCTATTACCAGAAAATATCTTGCAATCGTATATAATAATTTTTCCAACGAAGAAGGTACAATTAATAAACCTCTTGCCAGAAGCAAAACTGACAGAAAAAAAATTGCCGTGGATTCTAACGGACGAAGAGCAGTAACACATTATAAAGTGATTAAACGTCTTAAATCGAATTTTACGCTTATAGAATGTGTACTTGAGACAGGAAGAACTCATCAGATAAGGGTACATATGGCAAGCATAAATCATCCGCTTTTGGGTGACCCCTTATATGGTCCGAAGAATTCACCGTTTAATTTAAGCGGACAAATGCTTCATGCGGGTGTTTTGGGATTTGTACACCCGATAACAGGAAAATATATGGAATTTGAGTCAGAGCCTTCAGAGGAATTTAAAAATATACTGAATAAGATTTGACATTTAGAGAAATGAATAGTATATTCTTTACAGATATATTTATTCGTGAAACTCAGGTTTTGCGAATTATTTATAAGGAGTTGAATTGATTATGCCTGAACAAAGTTATTCCAAACAAAATGAACAAAAAACAGTTTTACGTCTTCGTGAAGTTACAAATGAACTTCCGCCATATGTTAAAATGTTTTTCAGAGCCATTGAAAATACTTCGGCGCCAAGAACACGTCTTGCATATGCATATGACATTAAAACTTTTTTTATATATTTACAAAATAATAATTCTTTATTTAAAAATAAGCCTTTAAAAGATATATCATTAAATGATATAGATAAGCTTAATGCCCTGGATATTGAGGAATACATGGATTATTTATCCTATTATGAAATAAACGGCCGTATATGCTCAAATAATGAGCGTGCCAAGAAACGTAAATTATCTGCTTTAAGGGTTTTCTTTTCATATATGTATAAAAGGGACATGATTTCAAGTAATGTCGTTGAAAAGGTCGATATGCCCAAAATAAGGGAAAAAGCAATAATTCGTATGGATGTAAATGAAGTCGCCGATTTTCTTGATAATGTAGAATATGGGAATAAGCTTACCAAGCACCAACAAGTATTTCATGAAAAAACAAAAACGCGTGATTTAGCCCTTTTAACCCTTATGTTAAGCACGGGAATCCGTGTCTCTGAATGTGTCGGTTTAAATATAAACGACGTCGATTTTAATAATGACTGTATTAAAGTAACCCGTAAAGGCGGCTACGAAGCCTTTGTATATTTCAGCGACGAAGCTGAAGCCGAACTTAAAAAATATCTGGAGGAACGTAAAAAAATTATACCTGTTGAAGGTCATGAAGATGCTTTATTTTTATCATCCCAAAGAAAACGAATAGGTGTGCGTACAGTTGAAAAAATGGTCAAAAAATATGCCCAGGTCACTACTCCAACAAAACATATCACCCCACATAAATTAAGAAGTACTTATGGTACTGAACTTTATCAGGAAACCGGTGATATCTATCTTGTTGCCGATGTGTTGGGTCATAAGGATGTTAATACCACCAAAAAGCATTACGCGGACATGGATGAAATGAAGCGTCGTAAGGCCCGCAATGTAGTCACATTAAGGGAAAACACAGATACAGACTAAATGATATAAACACAATTAATATTTGAAATTAAATTTGAAATTAAAAAAGCAACCGCACGTTTAAAATTTATTTTTTATTCATGCGGTTGCTTTATGTATTTTATCTGTTTAATCTAAAATCTTATTTATAAGGCTTACAAGGTAATCCACAGAGTCTTCCTGGCTCAGGAGACTGCTGTTAAAGCATATATCATAGCTTTCCATTGCGCCCCATTTTTTTGAAGTATAATAATTATAATAAGATGCTCTTCCCTTATCTTCCTTATCTATCTGAGCCTTAGCTTTTGATTCCGTAAGGTCATAGCGGCTCATTACATTTTTAATACGTACATCCTTTGGAGAATATATAAAGGCACTAACCATACGGTCATTGTCCCTTAAAATATAATCAGAACAACGTCCGACAATAACACATGAGCCTTCATCTGCAATCTTTTTAATTGTATCATATGTAGCTTTAAATGCCTGCTGATTTAGATTCATATTGTAACTCGGCGCATTATATGCAAATGCATACGGGTCCATAACGATTGAATAAAGCAGGCTTTTACTAGGCTTTTCATCCAACTGGTGAAGAAGTTCCTCACAAACCCCTGAATGTTTTGCGGCCTCCTTTAAAAGTTCCTTATCATAGAAAGGAATGTTTAATTTTTCAGCAATACCTTTACCTATTGCTCTTCCGCCGCTGCCAAACTGTCTTCCTATTGTTATAATTTTCTTTCCCATAATAAAGTACCTCCTTATTTAAAACTTATCATAATATTCCGCCATTTTATTGATTTTATCAATTTTAGCTGCAATATTTGTTTCTATATTATCAATGGCTTTATTTACCTTAAGCTGATTCATTATTTCATTATAGTCATTAATTGCCAGCTCTTTTTCGAGTTTTATGTATAGAGAATCCTTCTTAAACTTTGTGTTTATTGCTCTTAATCCGTCTTTATATCCAAGCATTTCTCTGAATTCAATCGCTTTGTCCGTAAAATTCAGTGTCCCGCTGAACGTATCTCCCAAATCAAAGCTAGGGTAAATCGCAATTATTTCAGCATCAGGAAATTTTTTATAATTAAATATTTTTCCTTCAGTCATTCCTATGACAATAATTCGTTTTATTCCCAGGTCATAAAGCGGTTTTACAGGCTCGTTATCACATATACCCCCGTCTCTGTAGCTTTTCCCGTCAATTTCAACCGGTGCATAAACTATCGGCATTGCCGTAGATGCAAGCATGATATTTCTTATATAGTCAGCACTTTCACCGTTTAATTTTCTGTATTCCACATGATAATTATTATCTTCATTATTGCATATTGCGCTGAAAATTTCAAAAGGTGAATTTGAAATTTTATCAAAATCAACATACTTATCCATCAGCTTAATCATTTCATCTCTTGAGAAATAATATTCACCGTTTCTAAGCATATTAATGTCTAAATCAAAAATGGTAAGCATATCGATGTCGTCCCATATTTTATATCCCAGATCAATGTCTCCCATGGCATATATAATGGAGTTAACTGTACCGATTGATACACCCGATATTGCTCCGACGTCATCTAAATAACCTTTTTCTTTAAGAGCCTTTAAAACGCCAATCTGATATGCGCCTTTTCCTCCGCCCCCGTTTAATACAAGTCCGGTCATTTTTCCATAATCCTTTTCCATAAATATCACACCTTTATTTTATTAATAACCACAGAAAAATAATCCTACAGGGCTTTATCTTGGAGCCATAAGCTTTGTTATTCCTGCCTTAAGTCCGTCGACGGTGAGTGGATACATATTATATATACCTGCAAGAGTATCTTCAGCCTCCATCCAGGCAAGTGAGCCTGACAATGTAGCGTGACGACGTGGATTAAGCCATATAATCTTTTTATACTTTTTGCTGAACATTATATTCCACTCATAGCCGCTTTTCCCGTCATTAGGTCCTCTGTAATTTCCATTTACGTCAAAAAGCTCCTCAGGCGCCATCTGAGCGTCTCCAACGATTATTACCTTATAATCCTTGTCTGTCATTCTGAAAAGCTCCTCTAAATCCAGCCAGTCTCCATATTCACATTCTGCGGTCTTATATACTTTACTATATATGCAGTTATGGAAATAATAAGTCTTAACATCTTTAAAATGATTTGCCTTATGGACTGCCTGAAAAAGCGAATTGCAGAGTTCCATAAAAGGATACATTGTTCCTCCGCAGTCAAAAAGAAGAAGCAGTTTTACAGTGTTTTTTCTAGGTTTATCAAATTCAAGTTTCAGATATCCTCCGTTATTACATGTGGAATCTATAGTTTTATCCAAATCCAGCTCAGTACGTGGAATATCAATTTTTGAAGAAAACTGTCTCAGTTTGCGAAATGCCACCTGGAACTGCCTTATATCCAAAGTTTTATCATGACGGAAATCCACGTATTTACGTTCTCCGTTTACCTGAAAGGCACTTCTCATTCCTGATTTTCCTCCAAGTCTGATACCACCCTTATTTCTTCCTGAATGTCCGAAAGCCGAGCCTCCGCTTGTTCCTATCCAGTAATTTCCGCCGTTATGCTCACTCTTCTGCTCCGAGATACGCTCTCTCATCATTCTCTTTGTCTCATTCATATCCCTCTTTTGTTCGTATGAATAGACATCTATATTTTGTTTATCCTGCTCCATTCCCTCTTTATCAAGGAACTTCATTATTTCAGCAGGAATTTCATCTTCATGCTTAATATTTTTAAAATATTCCATAAAGGCAAGGTCATATTTATCATAGTCGGATTCGGTTTTAACAAGTATCATACGCCCCAGATAATAAAGCCTGTCCAGACTGGAATCTGCAAGTCCCTTATCAAGAGCTTCCATAAAGGTAATCCATTCAGTAAGTGATACTTCAAGACCTTTATCCTTTAATACATAGAAAAACTCTGTAAACAATATACTTATCTCCTCATTTTCTTAATGGCCTCTAAATCTTCATCTTTCTTAACAAGTACACCCAGGTATGGAAGTTTGTCATAAATCGTGTCAGGCTCTATGCCTCCCAATACAAGTGCCTGAAGCCAGTCAATAAGCTCTGATGTACTTGGTTTTTTCCTTACGTCCTTTATACTTCTTATCCAGTAAAATGTATCCATAGCCTGTTTAAGAAGATTTTCCTCAAGATTATCAAAATGTACATTTACTATTTCTTCCATTTCTTCTTTTTCAGGAAAAGCGATGTAATGGAATATACATCTTCTTAAAAAAGCATCAGGGAGTTCTTTTTCAGCATTAGATGTAATTATTACGATAGGTCTTGTCTTTGCTTTTACTGTTTCGTGGGTTTCATGTATATAAAACTCCATTTTATCCAACTCCCAGAGAAGGTCATTTGGGAATTCCAGGTCTGCCTTATCTATCTCATCAATAAGAAGCACAACCTGCTCTTCTTCCTTAAATGCTTCTCCAAGCTTTCCAAGTTTAATGTACTTTGCTATATCATCCACGCCTTCTACTCCGAACTGGCTGTCATAAAGTCTCTGAATTGTGTCATATACATAAAGTCCATCCTGAGCCTTAGTTGTAGATTTTATATTCCAGATAAAAAGTTTCTTTCCGAGAGCATCACTTATAGCCTCTGCAAGCATGGTTTTTCCCGTGCCCGGCTCTCCTTTTATAAGAAGGGGTTTCTGAAGTGCCATTGCAACATCTACGGCTGTCATTAATTCCTCTGAGGCAACGTATGTTTTTGAGCCAGTAAATTTTGTTTCTGTTAAACTCATTCTTTTTCTCCTTACTCCATGTATTTTTTATTAATAATGAAATCAAGAGTGTCAAAATCCTCCTGTTCATGATTGATGAAAAGAGTACCTACATTTTTTCCTTCAAAAAAATCATCAATTACACTTAAATCTCCACCATTTAAAATTGCCATATCAGCTCCTGTATCAGTGGCAATTCTTGCTGCGGCAATCTTTGTGGACATACCGCCTGTGCCGTACTCGGTCTTTGCTCCCTTTGCCATTTTTTTAAGACTGTCATCTATCTTTTCTATTACAGAGAGCCTTACCGCATCAGGATTTGTCCTTGGGTCATTGGTATAAAAGCCGTCAATATCGGTTAAAATCACAAGTAAATCGGCACCTACCAGAGAAGAAACTATTGCAGAAAGGGTATCGTTATCTCCAAACTCAATTTCTTCCGTAGCAACCGTATCATTCTCGTTTACAACGGGTATAATATCCAGATTTAGAAGCTCATTAAGTGTATTTACCGCATTTTGTCTGCGTTCATCATTTGTAATAGCATCAAATGTAAGTAGTACCTGAGCGGACATATGACCATATTCCATAAAAAGCTTCTGATATGTCATAAGCAGCTGGCCCTGACCGACTGCGGCACATGCCTGTTTCATTGATATTGTCTTTGGCCTTTCCTCCAGTCCGAGTGTTTTAAATCCTACACCTATTGCTCCTGAGGACACCAGAATAACGTCCTTATTCTGATTTTTAAGGTCACTTAAAATCCTTACCAGCTTTTCCATTTTTATATAATCAATTCCGCCGGTTTCACTATGTATAAGTGAAGATGAGCCTATCTTAAATACAATCCTTTTCTTATCCTTAAGCATTTCTCTGTAATTCATTTTTCAGTTCCTTTATAATTATCCTTTCCAGATATTATCTTTTATTTATTATATAATAAGCTGCCTTTTCAGCAGTTTTAATTCCGTCAACCGCAGATGAAGTAATACCTCCGGCATATCCTGCACCTTCACCGCACAAAAATATCCCTTCAAAATTACTCATATGATTTTCATCCCTTAAAATCCTTACCGGAGATGAAGTTCTTGACTCTATACCAGATAATATTGCGTCATCTGATGCAAAGCCCTTAATTTTATCATCAAAACTCATTATACTGCTAATTATAGCACTTGAAATATAATCAGGCAAACATTCTCTCAAATTAGCAGGCGAGTATTTTCCCTTCGTATTGGGCTTTATTTCACCAAATACAGTTGTCTTTACGTTTTTCTTAAAATCTCCGAAGGTCTGGACGGGAATATTCCCTTCTCCGGCCTTGTAAAAGCGCTCTTCAAGGCTTTTTTGGAATTTCAGGGCATCCATGGGGCTTTCACCGGGGAAATCCTCAGGAGTTACACTGCATACAATCGCACTGTTGGAATTTTCCTCATTTCTTGCATTGTTACTCATTCCATTTACAACCATGCGTCCTTCTTCACTTGAGGCATTTACGACAAATCCTCCCGGACACATACAGAAGGAAAATACTGAACGTCCGTCAGGGGTTTTGTGCGTCATTTTATAATCCGCAGCAGGCAGTAATTCTGCAAACTTAGGTCCGTACTGGTTTTCGTCTATCATTTTTCTTTTATGTTCAATTCTGAGTCCTACGGCAAAAGGCTTTGGCTCCATATTAAAATGCTTTTCATAGAGCATCTTAAATGTATCTCCTGCACTGTGACCTATTGCGAGTATGAGGATATTCGCGTTAAGTTTAAATTCTTCATGGTTTTCAGTATTCAAAAATAAAAGCTCATATAAATACTCCGAATTTGAAGTGGTATTTATATCCTTAAGGCAGCAGTTAAAATGTATTTCACCGCCGTATTCTTTTATCCTGTTTCTCATGTTTTTCATTACATTTTTAAGTATGTCAGTTCCTATATGAGGCTTGGCATTATATAAGATATCTTCCTTTGCACCATTTTCATAAAAAACCTTTAAAACTTCTCTTATTCTTCCGGATTTATCCTTGATTCCCGTGAAAAGCTTTCCGTCAGAAAATGTACCTGCGCCGCCTTCTCCGAATGATACATTACTTTCAGTATTGAGCTTTCCGGTTGACCAGAAATTTTCCACATCTGTGTTTCTTTCCTCTACACACTTACCTCTTTCAAATAAAACAGGTCTGAAACCTGCCTCAGCAAGCTTTAATGCACAGAAATATCCCGCAGGACCTGCACCAATTATCACAGGGCGGTATTTTTCAGGTATATTTTCTCCCTGTTTCATATCTGCCGTGTAAGGAAATCTATATTCAGTTTCATTAGTTGACATAATATTGTTATTGTTAAGTTTTTTGATAAGAAGCTCTTCATTAATATTAGGGTAAAGTATAACATCTACTGAAACAATTTCAAGCACATTATTTTTATCCCTTGCATCAATCGATTTTCTGACAATTTTAAATGATTTTATTTCAGTACCCTTAAGAGCCTTTTTTATCTTTGCTTCAAGTTCTGAAACTTCATAACCTACTCTTAATTTTATCTGATTTATTCTAATCATGTTATTTCACCGCTCTTCCTGCCAGATAGCCGGTTTTAACAGCCCACATCAGATTATATCCTCCGCATTTACCGTCCGTATCAACTGTCTCACCTACTGCATATATGCCCTTTTTATTCTTTATTTCCATAGTATCTTTTGAAATAATATCTGTAATAATTCCGCCTTTTGATACCTGCGATTTATCAAAACCTGCCGCGCCTGATATTTCTATATTCCATGAAGACATTTTATCAATTATTTTTTTTATCAGATTAATATTTGTCTCTTTAAGTGTTATATTTATATTTTCCTGTCCGAGAGTATCTTCTATGAAAAACTCAGCTAATTTATCATTAATGAATCCGTTCAAAAAGGCTTTAAGCTTCTTTTCCGGCGCTTCCTTAAGCATATCGTTATAAATACCTGTTATATCTTCTTTATTTATATCTTCTATAAGATTAATTTTTACCATACACGTTTTATCTGTTTCAAAATAATGTGAAAGATTAAATATCATAATGCCTGAAAGACCTGATTCCGTAATCTGCAGTTCACCTTTTTCTCTGTCTTTCATAATGCCATCAATAAAAATCTCTGCTGAAGCTGAAACTCTGACACCTGAAATTTTAGAAAAAAACCGATTTGTTTCCAAGGCAGTAAGAGATGGTTTAAAAGTGTTATATTTAAGTCCCAGGGAATCATAAAGCATGTATAAAGTATTTTCCTCAGGTACACCAAGTTTTTTCTGTGATACGCCTCCTGCCGCAAGAATTATATTTTTTGCATGTATATTATCTGATTTTGATGAAATAGCAAAGTTTTTTCCGATATGCTTTATCGAAACGATTTCTGTATTAAACCTTACCGATACATTTAAGCTTTTAAGCATATCAGTAAGTGCCCACACAACTGATGACGCCTGATTTGATTTAGGATAGACATACCCTTGTTTGTCATATGTCATTATTCCAAGATTTATAAAATATTCTCTTGTAAATTCACAAGGATTTACTCCCAGGACATTTAGGGCAAAGGAATTATTATAATAAGATTTTTCATCAAGATATGTATTGGCAAGATTACACCTGCCGTTTCCGGTTGCATAAAGCTTTGTTCCGTATTTTTTATTTCTGTCGCAAATGATTACTTTAAGCCCCTTCTTAGCAGCTTCTATTGCAGCTATCATTCCCGACATACCCGCACCGATAATGCAGACATCATAAATTACATTATCCTCAGTATTTCTCATAAAAATCTCCGTTATATTTATCAGTTTATATTCAGCTCGAAAGTGATTCCAGATAATTGTACATCTGCATTATATCATAAAAATATATTCCACGAATAAGATTATTTACGGTATCTTCAGGTAAAAGTTCTGTTTCTATATCAGTATAGTCATATACAGTATTTTCATCCGACATTATAATCACATAATCATCAGCAACCGTAACTATATAATACTCATGTGTATTATTTGCCCCGGCGGCATTACTTAATACTCCTGCAGACTCTTCATCATTTACTTCAGCCGGTTTATCCTCATCAGTACTGCTGTCTGATTCAGCATTTATAAAATCTTCCGTGTTAACATTTTCGGTTGAAACATCTAATTCTTCAGAATTTATCTCTTGTTCTCTGTCACTGTAAATTGTAAAACCTATTCCATAGGCAATGAGGAAAATCAAAATTGCAAACGATATATACAAAAATAATTTCTTCATGGTAAATCCTCCTTGAAGAAATTATTTCCGTAAATATTATTATTTATTCAATATTATTCAATTATTATGCCGTCTTTCTGATTATCAGGGAATACCGTTATCCACGTCTTACCCGGATTTAAACGGAGTTCCTCACCGTCTATTGTATAATAACGGGTAACGGAATTATCCGAGCTCTTACTCCATGTAATAGGTATTATTGTTCCGTTCGATGCATAGTAGCCTTCTCCGCTTCCAACCCAGTTAATATCAATAAGCTCGGCTTCAAGTGGAGAATGCGGTGCAAACTGAATTATAACATTCTGAAACTTAAGCTGTTCATCTGTCTGGTCGTCAATCTGCGGTCCGCCGTACTGATATCTGTAATAAAGTCCATCTTCTGAATTATATTCAAAATACGGCTGCCTGCTGCTGTTATATGCAGTAGTGATTTTATTTGCAGGATTTCCGTCTAAGCTCTGAACGCTTGAGTTAAAACTGAACATCTTTCTGAAATTCTCATCATGCGTTGTGTCATATCCCTCATATTCGATACCTGCATCAATTCCATCTGCTGAAGTATAGCAGTTATGAGGTGCTTTTCTGGAACTGTCACGATAAAACATGACATTACCAACGCCGTATAATCCATTCAGATTATCAAGTTGGGAATAAGCAGAGAAATCAGCCTCCGCATAAACAGACTGTCCTACATGTGCATAAATGGCATCAAATTCCATTGCCTTTCTGTCGTAATAATGTCTGGCACTTCTTACGGGTCCGATTTTTTCAAGTCCCGAATAATCCGTATATATTGCCATAAGCCTTGTTATTCCGCCCTCTACAAGCATTTCATAAATTATGTCTGCCTGTCCTATTCCCGACTGAGGCATTGCGGCACTCAGGTTATTAATCATTATTGCAACCGGTCTTTTATTTGCAAAAGATTCGTCAACCCACTCACCCGTTAAATCGTTTAACACCATTCCTTCGCGCGAAAATTCCACATCATTTGCAGATTCTATCATTGATGTACTGTTTAAATTAATTTCATATGTGTTTTCTTCTGAACTGCCATTTCCACATCCTGAAAGGAGTGAAAACCCCATAGCCATAGAAATAATAATGGCAGCTTTCTTTTTTCTATTCATAATCTCTTGTATATCCTTTCCTGTTTAGTATATCCTCCTGAAGTCTTTCCATTTCCTGTCTTTCCTCATCTTTCATATGGTCATGGCCGAAAAGATGAAGCATACTGTGAGCGGTAAGAAATGCAATTTCTCTTTTAGGACTGTGTCCGTACTCTTCAGCCTGGCTTAAAACCTTATCCAGTGAAATTACTATATCTCCGAGTAAAAGCTCACCCGTATCGGAATTAAAATATTCTTCACCGTTTTCTTCAAGAAAATCAAAGCTTCCCGGCTCATAAAAATCAATCATGGGAAATGATAAAACATCTGTAGGATTATCAATCCCTCTGGTCTCTTTATTAATTTCATGAATACCATAATTATCCGTAAAAAGAACGCTAATTTCACATTCGTACGGGCATTTCATATAATCAATGGAAAATTCAATAATATCCTTTACTATTGATTCATATTCAGGCGGATATTTTTTATTATATTCATTTGTAATATATATACTCATAAAAACTCCTGAGAATTTAAATATGTCCTACAAAAATTTAGTATACAATAAAATGTAAATTATATCAAGTTTAAAGGGATAAGAGATTATTTCATCTGCATAATAACTTCTCTTGCTACACTTTCTTCTATAGGTGTAGCAAATACACCGTCCTCAAACTCAACAACATTACCTATACCCTTTTGGATAACGAATCTCAGTTTTCCGTCCCTTACCTTTTTATCGGTATAAAGCTTTTTTACAAGTGCTTCACGGTCAATATAATCAGGTATTTGTGTAGGAAGTCCTGCTTTATTAAGTAAAGAAACTACCGCATCTCTTTCTTCTTCTGTAACATATCCCAGCTTTAATGCAAGGTCTGCTTCTGCGACAAGTCCGATTGATACGGCTTCACCATGCAGAAGTCTGTAATCGCTTACGGTTTCTATGGCACGCCCTACGGTATGTCCGAGGTTTAAAATTTCACGAAGCCCGCTCTCTCTTTCATCCTTCATTACCACATTATATTTTATGTCACAGTTCACCCTGGCAATGTGTTCACATGCTTCTTTTTCTATACTTAAGATTTTATCCATGTTATCATTTAAATAATTAAAAAATTCCTTATCAGCCATGACTGCGTGCTTAATGGTTTCCGCCATACCGCTTATTATCTGGTTTTCAGGCAGTGTTTTCCATGTTGCTATATCTATATATACCTTTTCCGGCTGATTAAATAATCCGATTAAATTTGTTGCAAGCGGAGTATCTACGGCAGTTTTTCCTCCTATTGAAGCATCAGCGGCTGCCAGTAAGGTGGTCGCATAATTAATGAAAGGTACTCCTCTTCCGTATGTGCCTGCCAAAAATCCTGCTAAATCTGTTACAACACCGCCTCCTACGGCTATTATACAGCAATCTCTGCGATAACCCTTGGAAAGCATGGCATCCTCTATTTCTTCTTTTGTTTTACGGGTTTTGCTCTTTTCACCTTCAGGGAAAACAAATAAATCCGCATCATAACCTGCATCAAGAAGCATTTTGTATATTTTTTCTCCGTATAAATCCTTCACTATGCTGTCTGTAATAACGGCAAATTTATGGATTTTTCCAACCATGCCGTTCTTAATATCAGAAATAAGCTTTTCTTCCAGCTCAAATCCGATTTCTATGTCATAGCTGTCATCTACTACTTTTTTTAATTCTACATGAAATGTACTCATAATTTAAACCTTCCTTTTCCTCTGCACCTGTGCCTTGTTTTTCCTGATTTTCTCGTCATATTCATCATAAGCAGACACAATCTTTTGTACCAGTGGATGTCTTACAACATCCTCACTGGTAAGCTTACATACGGATATCCCCTCAATATCCTTAATAACCTTAAGTGCAACTTCAAGACCCGACTGCATGTCCTTTGCCAAATCCTTCTGTGATAAATCACCGGTTACAATAACCTTTGAGCCAAAGCCTATACGTGTAAGAAACATCTTCATCTGTGCAGGAGTAGTATTCTGTGCCTCGTCCAAAACTATATAAGCATTGTCAAGAGTCCTGCCTCTCATATATGCAAGCGGTGCTACTTCTATAAGTCCCTTTTCCATATTTTTTAAAAATGCTTCTGCGCCCATAATTTCATACAGAGCATCATATAGAGGTCTTAAATAAGGGTCTACCTTGCTCTGCAGGTCACCGGGAAGAAATCCCAGTTTTTCTCCTGCTTCTATTGCAGGTCTTGTCAGTATTATTCTGTTTACTTCATTGGATTTAAAGGCAGTTATTGCCTTTGCCATTGCCAGATAAGTCTTTCCCGTTCCGGCAGGACCTATTCCGAAAACTATCATATTATTATCTATTGCCGAGATATATTTTTTCTGCCCAAGGGTTTTTGCCTTTACAGGCTTTCCGTTTACTGTGTGGCAGATTATTTCCCTGTCAATTTCAGCCATTTTTTCTGTTTCATTTTTAAAGGAAAGTGATATGGCATATTCTACGTTCTGTTCTGTTATTACTTCTCCTCTTTCCGAAAGAGACAAAAGCTCATTTATTACTTTTTCAGCCTTATCCACATATGCTTCCTCTCCGGAAATCCTAAGCTGTTCATCCCTCAAAACTATCGAAACATTAAATGCACGCTCAATTTTTTTCATGTTTATGTCCATCTGTCCGAAAACATTCTGAATATGTTTTTCGGGTATAATTATTGCTTTTTGTAATGAACTCATTTAATATTCTCCCTGCATAATGTATATTTAAGTTTCAGTCTGCATTATTCTCTGATGTTTTATCAATATATTCTGCCTTCTTTTCTTCTATATTGATTTCACTTGGAACACCAACAGGCTCAAGAGCAGTAATTGTTCCCGAAACCGTACAGACATCTCCATCAATATTTATTGTAACATTATTTTCAAGTATTTCCACCTTTTTTTCCTTTAAATTTGTTAAATATTGAGTAAGGCGTTTTTCTGCCTTTTCATATGCCTCTTCTTCCGTATACGTAACCAAATTTACCGTATATTCATTAATACTTGATTTATTTACTGATATTGGAAGATAAAATGTCCTGCCCAATTTTAATTTATTCTGTTCAGTTACAATATCATAATTTTCATAAGAAATTCCCGGTTTATACGGAGTAAATATATTATCCATAACACTTATACTGTAATACTTCTTTTTCTCTCCCGTATATATTTTTTCGTTTGTTGTCATATTAAATTCATCGTAATACTCATATTCTACAATTCCGTATACATCACCGTCTGCATATACAAAGCTCAAGTCCATAAGCTCATCATAATCACTTAAAATTTCTATTGTTCCCGAAATAAGTACGTCTCCTTTTTTTACCTCCTGCTTTGCATGTACCACAGGCGTTCCGCTTCTGGTTACTATTTCATAAATTACGGCATCTTTTGCGGCTATTATATCACAGGGCTCATCAGGCTGCTCAATTTTATCTGTTTCCACAGTCTCCGTAAATACAATATTAAGCTGTGTGCCTGTAATATCACAGCTAATCCATGCTATCTTATCATATTCATTTCTTAAAGTCTTCTCAAGCTCAGCACAGTCAACATTCTTTTTTAACGTACCTGCCGTAACATAATTTTCTTTTATTTCTTTTATAAGCTGTGAATTCGTATATGCTGACTCTCCTGAAACATTTATATCCCATATAAAAAGTGTGGAAAGATATATAAGGGTCCATGCCATTATTGCTCCTAATAAAAAGCATTTTCTATGCCTGTATCTGTATATTATAAATCTTATTCCATGCCTTTCCTTAATATGTACTCTTGTCCCGGTCTTAACAAGCAGACTCTTAATCCTGAAAAAATCCCTGACAGCAATATTGAATTCATACACAGGTATTCCCTGATCCGTACATTCGCATGCTGTAAGATTCCAGATGTAAAAATCCTTATTGGTACAGAGAGTTATAAATCTGCCTGCGTTACATCCGGACACAATAACCCGTACATATCCTATAAAATTAAGATATAAAGAAATAATCATATCTCAGCTCCAATTAATATTATTAACTTTACCTGTAATCTGCATATCACAATTAGTAAAGTATTTTATAGAAAGATTTTCACCGGTAATTTTTACAATAAAATCATTTCCTCTTATGATAATCTGGTTATTATCATATGATATAATGCTTTTATAATTATCAATTATAACTTTTCTGCGTGAATGTATTGTTATTATTGTATTTCCCTTTGTCACATCCAAAGGCATGGAAAGACCATACGCAAGATTTTTACTCATCAGTTATAAGCTCCCGGCCTTTTATATTAATCTATTCTAAAGAGAGCATGTATTATTCCATTTTTCAAATATTCAAATAAAAAATGCAGGACTTATTGTCCTGCACCTTTTCGGGATAGAAATTAAAATTTCTTTCCTTAATATAAAAATTATATAATCTTACTTATATTTGCGTTTTCTAGCGGCTTCTGACTTCTTCTTACGCTTAACGCTTGGCTTTTCGTAATGTTCTCTTTTACGAATCTCCTGCTGAATGCCTGCTTTTGCGCAGTTTCTCTTAAATCTGCGGAGAGCGCTGTCTAAAGTCTCATTTTCTTTAACTGTAACGCTTGACATATTTTCCCTAACCTCCCTCCAGTTGTAAACTTTACTGTGCCTAAAAACAACTGTTTGGGTATTACCAAATTGCACAAGTATGATTATAGCATAATATATAAATTCGTCAACAAAAAAATTCACAAATATTACATAAATGTAAATATTTATTGAAAATGCATAAATTATGCACATAATACTTTGGTGAAAATTATCGTATTCACTAATTTCAGGCTGGTTTCTGCTGATTATTTTATCTCTTCTTTTATGAAAGAAACCGCCTCAGATAGAGCTTTGTCTATCTCAGCAGGATTTTTCCCTCCCGCCTGAGCCATGTTTGGACGTCCGCCGCCGCCACCGCCTACGATAGGAGCAATTTTCTTTATTATATTTCCGGCGTGTGCACCCTTTGCCACGGCATCATCAGTTGCCATAACAATAAGATTTACCTTATCACCCATATCAGATGCAAGTACAACGACTGCGGTTTTAAGCTTATCTTTCAGCTCATCTCCAAGATTTCTCAGGGAATTCATGTCAACTCCCTTAACCTTTACAGAAAGAAGTTTAATGCCTTTATAATCCTCCGCATTGGAAGCAGCATCACCCATACTGTCCTTGGCAAGCTTACTTTTAAGCTTTTCATTTTCAGAATGAAGTGATTTTATTTCAGACATCAGGCTTTCAATCTTTTCAACGAGTCTGTGAGGCTCTGTTTTCGCTGTCTTTGCCGCCAGATTAAGCTCGTTTTCAATCTCATTATAATAATCGAAAGCACCTTTGGATGTTAAAGCTTCAATTCTTCTTACACCTGCCGCTATACCCTGTTCTGAAACAATCTTAAATGTGCTTATAACGCCTGTCTCAGGTACATGGGTACCTCCGCAAAGCTCCTTTGAAAAGTCTCCCATTGTTACTACTCTTACAGTATCTCCATACTTTTCACCGAAAAGAGCCATGGCGCCCGTCTTTTTAGCATCTTCAAGGCTCATAATATTGGTTTCAACCTTTAAGTTTTCAGCTATTTCTTTATTTACAATAGCCTCAACTTCAGCTATTTCTTCCTTTGTCATAGGTTTAATATGAGTAAAGTCAAATCTGAGCCTGTCAGGTGTAACTAAAGAGCCTGCCTGTTCTACATGAGCTCCTAAAACCATTTTAAGAGCCTTCTGGAGAAGGTGTGTTGCTGAATGGTTGTTACAGATAAGCTTTCTTCTGTCCGCATCCACCGTAAGCATCGCATTATCAGAAACATTTATTTCTCCTGATTCAACATATCCTATATGGGCAGTTTTTCCTCCTACAACCTTAATTGTGTCCTGAACAACAAATGTTCCGTTAGGAGTCTTAATAATTCCGGTGTCACCCGTCTGTCCGCCCATTGTTGCATAAAACGGTGTCTCAGCCGTAAATATTGAAGCCTGTGCCCCCTCCGATACTGTATCAACAACATCTGTATCTGTTGTAACAGCTATTATTTTAGATTCATATGATAAGTTGTCATATCCGACAAACTCAGTTGTCATATCAGTATCAAGTTTTTCATATACGGTTGCATCGGCACCCATATAATTTGTAACCTTACGTGCCTTTCTGGCAGTTGTACGCTGTACTTCCATACATTCGGCAAACTTTTCTTCGTCAACTTCCATACCGCTTTCTTCAAGAATTTCTTTTGTCAGGTCAAGAGGGAATCCATAGGTATCATAAAGCTTAAATGCCTTTTCGCCGTCAAGAACAGTCTGATTATTCTCCTTCATCTCGTCTGTATATTCCTTTAAGATTGAAAGTCCCTGGTCAATCGTTCTGTTAAAGTTTTCTTCTTCCTTATTAAGGCATGAGAAAATATGCTCCTTCTTTTCCAGAAGCTCAGGATAAGCGTCCTTTGATACCTCAATTACGGTATTTGAAAGCTCTGCAAGAAACTTACCCTTTATTCCGAGAAGTCTTCCGTGTCTTGCAGCCCTTCTCAAAAGTCTTCTTAAAACATAGCCTCTTCCTTCATTTGAAGGAAGAATTCCGTCGCTTGTCATAAATGTAACGGAACGGATATGGTCGGTAATAAGTCTTATGGAAATATCATTCTTTTCATTTTCCTTATATTTTACACCTGCCATTTCGCAGACCTTATCTCTTAAAGCCTTAATTGTATCAACATCAAAAATGGAATCTACATCCTGAACAACTACGGCAAGACGCTCAAGCCCCATTCCCGTATCAATATTTTTATGCTCAAGCTCAGTATAATTGTTGTGTCCGTCATTATCAAACTGGGTAAATACGTTATTCCATACCTCCATGTATCTGTCACAGTCACAGCCTACCGTACAACCCGGCTTTCCACAGCCGTACTTTTCGCCCCTGTCATAATACACTTCAGAACACGGACCGCAAGGACCTGCTCCGTGCTCCCAGAAATTATCTTCTTTTCCGAATCTGTATATTCTTTCTTTTGGAATACCTATCTTTTTATTCCAGATATCAAAGGCTTCATCATCTTCCAAATAAACTGAAGGATAAAGTCTGTCAGGGTCAAGTCCCACTACATCGGTCAGAAATTCCCATGTCCACTTAATTGCTTCGTCTTTAAAATAATCTCCAAAAGAAAAATTACCGAGCATTTCAAAAAAGGTACCATGCCTTGCCGTCTTTCCTACATTTTCAATATCACCCGTACGAATACACTTCTGACAGGTAGTTACCCTTGTTCTGGGTGGTATTTCCTGTCCTGTAAAATATGGCTTAAGCGGTGCCATTCCTGAATTTATAAGAAGAAGACTGTTGTCATTATGGGGAATTAGAGAAAAACTCTTTAATCTTAAATGACCATTCTTCTTTTCAAAATAAGAGAGAAACATTTCTCTTAATTGGTTTACTCCGTATTTTTCCACGATTTATGACCTCCTGTTGTGGTTTAGTTTATCTTCTTTCAGCAAGCTCTTTTATGACATCTTCCCATGTCATTCCTCTTTCTACCATAAGCACCATAAGGTGATACAGGAAATCGGATATTTCATATTTCATTTCTTCAGGATCAGGATTTTTGGCTGCAATAATTATTTCCGTAGCCTCTTCTCCTACCTTCTTAAGTATCTTGTCAATTCCTTTATCAAAAAGGTAATTTGTATATGAGCCATCTTTAGGATTTTTCTTTCTGTCATATATTATATTATATACATCAGAAAATACCGTCAGAGGATTGGTGTCATCATATTCCTTAGTTACAAGCGGTGTAAAGAAACATGTCGGATTTCCCGTATGGCAGGCAGGTCCTACCTGTGAAACCTTTGCCAGTATTGTATCTCTGTCACAGTCTAAGACAAGTGCCTTTACGAACTGAAAATGTCCTGAAGTCTCACCCTTGGTCCATATGGTCTGTCTGCTTCTGCTGTAATATGTCATTCTTCCCGATTCAACTGTTTTATTAAAGGACTCCTCATTCATATATGCAAGCATAAGAACTTCGCCTGTCTTATAATCCTGTGCTATACATGGAATAAGACCTTCTGAATTTAGTTTAAACTCCTTAAAATCCAGTGAGCTCTCAAAAAGATTTACAGGGACGTTATATTTCTTACATTCCTGCTTAATTGACATTACATCATGTTCTGCAAGATTATAAAGGCTTACGCATTCTGCATTTGTATCATTAAGGAGACTTGCAATTTCCTTTCCGTCCGTTGAGTAAGATGAAACGGTGACCGGAAGTCCTACTTCCTTTCTTACTCTTTTTACAATTTCAATATAATCAGGTACCTTATTGTAATGGAGAAGTAAAAGTTCTCCTGCTCCTGCTTCTTTTAATTTTTTTGCATAATCCAAATAATCTGTTACCTCAGTAAGGTCAATCGTTACAATAATTCTTTCGGAGCCAAATCTGTCTGACGCTTCTGTAACAATACCTATATCATTCATAGGCGCTGATTTCATACATACCTTGGATGCACCTGCATACAGAAGTTTTTTTACATCCTCAAGTCTTCTTACGCCACCACATGCAATAAGGGGTATATCAATAGTTCTGGTAATCTCTTTAATTATAGGAATATTTTTTTCCAGTCCCTCTCTGGTAGCCGTACTGTCAAAAAAAGCTACTTCGTCAGCACCTGCGTCATTATAAAACTTGGCTTCCGCCACAGGATTATTCATTGTAACACATGGTATTATCTTTTTGTACATCATAAATATTACCCCCTATAATGTTCCTTTTGTGGAAAGAATTTCCCCTTCAAGCCTTGGGTCAATTTTTGTTGCCTCATCCAACGCATTTGCGAATGCTTTAAAGGATGCTTCTATAATATGGTGATTATTTTTTCCTTCAAGCTGCTTAATAAATAAATTCATTCCTGATGAATATGAAACGGCGTAAAAGAATTCTTTTACCATTTCAGAATCCATGGCGCCTACCTGTGGTACCGTAAGATTTAAATCAAATCCCAGATATGGTCTTCCTGATAAATCAAGGGAACAAAGCACTAAGGTTTCATCCATAGGCATTACAAATGAGCCATAACGCTTTATACCTTTTTTATCTCCTAAGGCTTCTTTGATTGCCTGTCCAAGGACAATACCTGTATCTTCTATCGTATGATGAGAGTCAACTTCCAAATCTCCCTTAACCGAAACATTTAAATCAAAAAAGCCATGTTTTGCAAAGCTTTTAAGCATATGGTCAAAAAAACCTATACCTGTATCAACTTCCGATACACCTGTTCCGTCAATGTTAAATGACAAATTTATATCTGTTTCACTTGTTTTTCTTGTAAGAGATACTTTTCTTTCTGCCATGTTTTTCTCCCTTCATAATACCATAATTATTTATTATCTTCAAATCTAACCTTTATTGAATTAGCGTGTGCAGTAAGCTGTTCTGATTCTGCAAATGCTTCTATATCCTCATGTGCACTAAAGAGTGCTTCTTCGGAATAATATATAATACTTGACTTTTTAACAAAATCATCCACATTAAGAGGCGAGAAAAATTTTGCCGTTCCGTTTGTAGGAAGTACATGATTAGGACCTGCAAAATAATCTCCCAGCGGCTCTGATGAATATTCACCGAGGAAAATTGCCCCTGCATTTTTGATTTTTGTCATTACTTCAAAAGGATTTGCCGTAAGTATTTCCAGATGCTCAGGTGCAATTTCATTTGTGATTTCTATTGCTTCTTTTAAGTTTTCCGTTACCAGAATATATCCGAAATTATCCAGAGACTTTCTTATAATATCCTTTCTTGAGAGCTTAGGAACAAACTTTTCTACTTCTTCAGAAACCCTTTCTGCAAGTTCCATGCTGTCAGTCACCATTATTGCAGATGCAAGCTCGTCATGCTCAGCCTGTGACAAAAGGTCAGCGGCAGCATAACGCGGATTAGCCGTCTTATCAGCCAGAACAAGCACTTCACTCGGACCTGCTATGGAATCTATGCTTACGTGACCATATACAAGCCTTTTAGCAAGCGCTACAAATATATTTCCCGGTCCTACAATTTTATCTACCTTTGGAACTGACTCCGTACCAAATGCCAGCGCTGCTATTGCCTGAGCGCCTCCTGCCTTATAAACTTCTGTTGCTCCGGCTTCCTTCGCTGCAACCAGTGTCATCGAATAAACCTTTCCTTCGCTGTTGCAAGGAGTTGTCATTATTATATTTTTAACTCCTGCCACATGTGCAGGTATAATATTCATCAGTACTGAAGAAGGATAAGCTGCCTTTCCGCCCGGCACATATACACCAACAGATTCAATAGGAGACATTTTCTGGCCGAGTATAATTCCGGTGTCTTCTGTTTCTATCCAGCTTGTCCTCTTCTGCTTTTCATGATAAGCACGAATATTCTTTATTGATTTTCTTATTACGCTGAGAAGCTTTTCATCCACCTCTTTGTATGCGGCTTCAATCTCCTCATCTGTTACCTTTACATTGTCAGCATTTATATCTGCCTTATCAAATTTCTTTGTATATTCAAAAAGTGCAGAATCTTTATTCTTATGTACATTTTCTACTATTTCCTTGACCGTTGCCTCGTATTCACCGTAATTATCAGGACTTCTCTTAAGAAGATTATTTAATATATCTTTTTTGGTCTCATCCGTAAGTTTAATAATTCTCATCTTATTTCTCCTTTCACATAACCTTGTTTAAATCAGCCAGAAGATTTCTTATTCTGTTATGCTCCATTCTGAGGCTAACCTGGTTTACAACTACTCTTGCTGAAAGCGGACATATTTCTTCCAGCACGGAAAGCCCGTTTTCCCTTAATGTACTTCCTGTTTCAACTATATCCACAATTACATCTGCCAAACCGACTATCGGAGCCAGTTCCACAGAGCCGTTTAATTTAATGATTTCTACGGTCTGGTTTTTCTTGTTATTAAAATAATCCTTGGCTATATTGGGATATTTGCTCGCCACCCTTATTATTTCGTTTCTTTTAAGTATTTCTTTAGCACTTTCAGGACCGCATACACACATACGGCATTTGCCAAAGCCCAAATCCATTACTTCATAAAGATTTCTTCCTTCCTCAAGAATGGTGTCTTTTCCTACAACTCCTATATCAGCCGCGCCATACTCAACATATGTAGGTACATCTCCTGCTTTTGCAAGGAAAAATCTCATTTTATATTCTTCGTTTGTAAATATAAGCTTTCTTGTATCGGGCTCTTTCATTTCCTCGCAGGTTATCCCTATCTGTTCAAACAGAGATAATGTTTTCTTTGCGAGACGCCCCTTTGCCAAAGCAAATGTTAAATATCTCATTTTTTCCTCCCGGTTACTAATTAAAGTTCACTGTAATTTACCGTCTGCCTTGTTTCATCCACCAGTGAAATTGCAATTACGGTTTCATCATTTTCAAAATAATAAATTCCGCTTATATGCTCTCTTTTTGCATAATCTATATAATTATTCAGGTCATGCTTCCTTGATTTTCTTACAAGTTCTGTCACTGAGCCGTTTTTCCGTAATTTTGCAGCCAGAATTACGGCATTTTTCTGATTTTCGATATTATATAATATCAATGTATTCTTTATATCAGTATCTATATCTATATTTTGCCTGGATATCGCCATCATAAGTTCGTCTACAAATATTGCAAACCCTATTGACGGAGCATCTTTTCCAAATTTTTTCAAAAGATTGTTATATCTTCCGCCCTTTACCACGGCATCTCCGGTACCATGTGTATAAGCCCTGAAAACCACTCCGGTATAGTAATTATACCTGTTAAGCATACTTAAATCAAATCCTACATATGATTCATATCCGTAATAAGTAAGTACATTATATATTTTTTTCATTCTTTGAATTGCTTCAAGTGCCTTTTTGTTTTTTGTAAGACCTGCCGCCTTATCGAGCATTTCAAGGCCTCCGAAAAGAGTATCAAAGCACGATAATGCAGTTTTCATGTCTTCGGAAATATCAAGTCCTTTCACAAACTCCTGAAGTCCGAAAAAATTCTTTATTCTTATGTATTCACGGATTTGCTGTTCCGTATCCGCATCAACACCTGCCTCTTCAATGAGTCCTTTAAAATATTCTACCTCGCCAATTTCTATTTCAAATTCCTTAAGACCCGTTGATAAAAGACATTCTATTACACAGGCAATTATTTCTGCATCTGCGGCAGAACTGTCATCATTTATAAGCTCACAGCCAATCTGTGTAGACTCACTCAATTTTCCCTGATGCTGATGCGCATTGGTAAAGGTATTTCCTTTATAACATAATCTTATGGGCAGCTCCTCATCAGGAAAATATTTTGCCACACATCTGGCAATGCTCGGAGTTATATCCGGTCTTAAGACAAGCGTATTATTATTCCTGTCAAAAAACTTATACATTTCATTGGAAGGCGCAGAGCCTTTGTCCATATTAAAAATATCAAAATATTCAAATGCAGGAGTTTCTATATCATTATAGCTGTACATCTCCAGAACATGATGGATATGTTCTACAACTCTCATCTTTTTCTTTAATTCCGAATTATAGATATCCCTTACACCTTCCGGGGTATGAAGCAGTCTTTCCTTCATCTTTTTTCTCCTTACTTTATCATATATTATTTAAAATCCGTGTAGTCACATATTTATCATTAATCTACACAGGTAATTACATAATAAGCCAAATATCCAAACTTATCAATCAGAAATTTAAATATTCTTTAAAAAAATCAGAACATTTGTTTTGCATTATTAAAAAATGTATGCTATAATCATATCAGTATATATCTAACGGAGGTAAAATATGAGTAAAGGAAAGATTTCTGCAAAACAGCAGGAAATCCTTGATTATATCAAGGAATGTATTTTAAATAAAGGATATCCGCCTGCAGTTCGTGAGATTTGCGAAGCAGTTAAATTAAAATCCACTTCATCCGTACATGCACACCTTGAAACACTTGAAACAAACGGATATATCAGAAGGGACCCTACCAAACCAAGAGCAATAGAAATTCTGGATGATGATTTTTATAACCTTGGGCGCCGAGAACTTGTAAATGTCCCAATTATTGGTACTGTTACAGCCGGACAGCCTATTCTTGCAGTAGAAAATATAGACGGCTACTTCCCTGTTCCTCCTGAATATCTTCATAATAAACAGACCTTTATGCTCAAAGTAAAGGGTGAAAGTATGATTAACGCAGGTATTTTGGACGGTGATATGATTCTTGTTGAAGAAACACCTACCGCAGCTAATAACGAAATTGTTGTTGCATTAGTTGATGATTCTGCAACCGTAAAAAGATATTTTAAAGAAAACGGCCACTACAGACTTCAGCCTGAAAATGACTTCATGGAGCCGATTATAGTAGATAATCTTTCCATAGTCGGAAGGGTAATCGGACTCTTCCGAACAATATAATTTTATAAATATCAAGCCGGCACTTTGATAAAAAATTCTAAAGTGCCGGCTGTTTTATTCATCTCTTTTATAAGTAAATTATAGAACTCTGCGGAGACATCACTACCTTTTTACCATTTAATGTCGCATCACCTATTTTAAAAATAACTTCTTTCATGTCTATTTCTTCAGGAAGTTCCGCCTCTGCCGGATTAAGGGATGGATTTACCATTATAACAATGCTGCCACGCTTATATATAAGCGGATATTCTCCTTTTTTTACATATAATACACTAAAATCCCCGTCAGCCTGCAAATCCCTATATTTATGCCTCAGAGAAATAATGTTTTTTACGGTATTATACAGAGAATCTTCTCTTTTCTCTTCGCTTTCTACACAGACCGTATTTCCTGGACAGCCTGTAGGAAGATATGGTGTGTCAGAAACCGAAAAGCCGCAGTTTTTGTCACTGTTCCACTGCATAGGGGTACGGCTTCCTGTTCTTGAAAAACCTCCCTCTTTACTGATAAGCCCCTCCATAAAAGGCATCCCGATTTCATCTCCGTAATATAAAAACGGAACTCCGGGCATGGTAAATATCATTGAATATGCAAGTTTTAATTCTCTCTCATCCATCCACTTTGACATTCTTGGTGTATCATGATTGCAGGTTATAAAAGATATATAACCATAATTCTTAGTCTCATTAAAATCATCTAAGTATTCATCAAGAAAGCCTTTTGCATCGCCATTTCCCTGTTTAGAGAAAAAGCTGTTATTTTCTCCTGTTTCCGTAACTTCACGGAACAATGAATGATAACCATGTCCTTCATGGTCCAGATAAAAATCCATGTCAAATCCGCATTTTAAAGCTTTTTTAGGACAGCTCCATTCACTTACAAGAACTGCCTCGGGATATAACTTATGAATTTCATCGGTAATATTTTTCCATACCTGCATTGTAGCGGTTTTATCATCATCATTTTTTACAAGTGAATCTGCCATGTCAACCCTGAAACCGTCACATCCCATTTCAAGCCAGAATTTCATTACATCCTTCATTGCTTCCCTTGTAGCAATACAATCGGGATGATTCACGGGAAGCTGCCATGAATGGGTAATTTTATTAAAACCATAATTAAGCGCAGGCTGTGAGCTGAAAAAATTAACCATATAATTCCCGTTCCTGTCAGTAGTTCCGCAAACAAAACGGTAACCATAAGGCGCATCCCAGACATTATTTGTCCATATGTATCTGTTTGAAAACTCATTTTTTTCAGGTTTTTTACTCTCCTTAAACCATTCATGAGTATCTGATGTATGTCCGGGAACTAAATCCAGAATTACACGGATTCCTTTACTGTGTGCAAGTATAAAAAGTTCCTTTAAATCTTCATTTGTTCCGTATCTTTCAGCACATTTTTTATAATTTTTCACATCATATCCTGCATCCATAAAAGGGCTGTCGAAACAAGGATTAAGCCATATGGCATTACAGCCAAGTTGCTTTACGTAATCGAGTTTTTCTCCTATTCCTTTAAAATCACCAATACCGTCTCCGTCACTATCCATAAAGGACTGTGGATAAATTTCATAAAAGACAGCATCTTTAAGCCAATCTGCCATATTTCATACCCCCTTTAAAAATCATAAGATTAAATATAGATTATGAGTACATAAGTTCACAATAAAATCCTGTTTTATCTTCTCTGCAGGTAGCAAACTTATATCGCACAAGCTTACCTTCATTATATCTTAAATAAAATAATGAATAAGGATATGCAACAGATTTAATGAATTTTTTAAAATACAAATCTGCATTCTCAACAGAATATTCAGATAGCTTTATATCCACCAGATATCTGTTCAAATTCACATTTATGCATACCTTGGATATACCTTCCGTTTTTGTGATACATTCATTGATTTTATTATATATTTTTTCGTCAGTCAGAATGTGCATCCTGCTTAAATACTCATTTAATACTGTAAACATCAGATTCCTTTCTAATATTTCTGCTTATCAGGTATATTATCGTGAATTTCTTTGAATTTATCAAAATTTTTAATAAAAAGTCTTACTACCTTAGGGTCAAAATGTTTTCCGCTCAGTCTTATAATTTCATTATATGTATCTTCCAAAGACCACCCCTTTTTATAGTATCTGTCAGAAGTAAGTGCGTCAAACACATCACAAACCGCCATAAGTCTTGCTATGTACGAAATTTCCTCTCCCTTCATGCCGAGATATCCCGAGCCGTCCCATCTTTCGTGGTGCTCCTTTGCAAGAATTCTCGCAAGATGCATCATTTCTCCGGGACATTTTTCAAGCAGTGCATCTCCGTAAAGAACATGATTTTTCATAATCTGATATTCTTCATCCGTAAGTTTTGAAGGTTTATCAAGAATTTCTTCACTAATCATAAGTTTTCCTATATCATGCATCATGGAAGCCGTTGCCAGTTTATCTACATAGTCATCATCAAAACCGGAGGCTTTCCCAAGAACTCTCATATATTCAGCAACTCTTTTTATATGTTCACCCGTAAATTTTGATTTACTTTCACTTATTTCAGCAAAAGAATATATCAGACCTTTCTGGTTGTTTACCATGGTTATTGCCGTGTCTATACTTTGGTTTATCATCATTGCATTTCTGTCAACAATAAAATAAGCAACAAAAGACATACACATTACTATTACCATATTCGGTACTGCCATATCCGTAAGTGCTTCGGCTACATCTGAATATTCATGGTGTAAAATAACATCTCCGGCTTTAACCTGAAAAACAGCAGAGGCAAATAACCCTATACTCATCAAAAGAGATGTCACAAGGACAAGAGTTCTGTTGTAATAAAGTGATGCAATGAGAATAGGGAAAAGCATAAAAGGATATGCCACAGAGCCAAGCTGTGTTATAAGAATTATGGTTATTACAACCGTAGAAACAAGAATAACATATTTGGTTGCCCCGGATTTATCTATTTTAAGAAGACCAACCACAATATTAGGTATTATTGCAACAACAATGCATATTACAAAGGTAATTGTTAATATAAAAATATCATATTTTTTGTTAAAAAAAAGAAGCACATAATAAATAAGCAAAAGATAAATGACTATTCTCATGCACTTAACTGAAATTCTGTTTATTTGTGAATAATTTTCCTGTAGCTGCTTCTCTTTTTCCATAGATACTAACCTAAATCCTCTCCTGATAGGGATATACCGTCACGCCATGTATGGTCAAGGTCATAAAACTGACGCATCTCATCCGTAAATATATGGATAATTATATCATAATAATCTAATAAAATCCATCCTCCTTGAGCATAACCTTCACGGTTTTTTAAATTGAAGCCGGATTTGTGCATATCTTCCTCCACACTGTCACACATTGCCTGAAGCTGGTTTTTGTTTGAGCCGCTTGCAATAATGAAATAATCAGTTATGGAAGATACCTTTCTTATATCTAAAATCCTTATATCAAATGCCTTTTTATCTTCGAGAGAATTAACGGCTGTCTTAATCATGTCAGTTGATGTCATTCTTTATCCTCCTGTTTTCTGTTTTTAATATAAAACTCATAGGTACGTTTAGTCATCTCGTCAACTTCAAGAGTTGTTTCACCCAGATATTCCAATGTATTTTTTAAAATATGAATTACACATTTATCCAAATCCGTAAATGCTTCTTTCCTGATAATATCAAGTTCAAATATCTTCTTCCTGTTTGGCTCAATATAATCTGCCGTAAATATAATTTTCCCCAGAAGTGTCATATCCGGTCTTCCGGTGGTATGGTAGGAAATGGCATCTAAAATTTCTTCATCGTCAACATGATATTTTTCTTTTGCATAATATGCACCCAGCTTTCCATGTAAAAGGTCGGGATTTGCCCTTTCACTTTTATTAATGCTAAGTCCCAGCTTTTCAGCTAATGCAAGTTTTTCTTTTGTAGGGATATTTTTGGCACAATCATGCAGTATTCCGGCAAGTCTTGCCTTTCTTATATCCGCTCCGTGCACCATTGCCATGCAGGCAGCAGTATATTCCACTCCGAGAGAATGTTCATATCTTTTAGGATTCAGCTTTTTACTCAGCTTGTTTAATATTTGTTCACGTGTCATATTTATACCTCTGACAAAACCTGATATAATACCTATTCTTTATATAGATTATTTATATTAATATACTCAGAAACTGAATTTTCAAGCATATCTGATACATCAAAACCGTTTTTTATTTTATTCCTGATACTTTTAGATGAGATATCTAACATCGGGGTGTTTAAGAGTTTAAAACAATTTCTTCCGCAAATCAGGTTATATTCATTAATTATGGAACAGGCTTTATTTCTGTCCACTTCATCTCTTGCCGCAACCAGATAATCCGCAAGCTCAACCAGTGTTTTCGAATCTTTCCATGTATGAAAATTTTTGAGGGAGTCACCGCCCATAATAAAGCTTACAGCCGTATCAGGGTATTTTTCTTTAAACTCCTTTAAAGTATCTACCGTATAGGTTATTCCTCCCCTTTTCAGCTCCATATCAGAATATTCCATATAATCATATGGTCTTATTGCCAGTTTTATCATAGCCTCCCTGTGAAAATCAGGAATTACATTGTCTGCTTTTTTATAATAAGTAATGCAGTTAGGCATGATATATACCTTATCAAAAGAATATTCTTCATATGCAGCTTTTGCAAGCATTATATGTCCCTTATGGACAGGATTAAATGAGCCGCCTAAAATTGCTATGTTTTTTTCCATGCTAAAAACACCACCTGTAATTTTTAAAAAATATAATGATTAATCAGGAAGTTTTATCTTAGGTTTCTTTTTATCCGGTTTATAAAGTACTATTTTACGTCCTATCACCTGTACTACCTGTGATTTAGTTCTCTCTGCAAGAATAGCGGCAATATTATCGGGAGTGTCGGCACAATTCTTAAGCACATTAATTTTTATAAGCTCACGTGCATTAAGCGCCTCAGATACTGCCTCTGTAAATTCAGGAGTTATTACCGCTTTTCCTATACTTAAAACAGGCTCCATAGTCATTGCAAGTCCTTTAAGATATGCTCTCTGCTTACTTGTCATAATTTATTTCCTCTCTACTTATAATAGTCAAATTCCAGACCGTAAATCTTTACAGTGTCGCCCTCCTGAATGCCCAGCTCTTCAAGCATGTCCAATATTCCGTTATCCTTCATAAATTTCTGGAAGAACATGAAGCCCTTTTCAGACTCTATATTTGTATAACCAAGCATTCTTTCCACACGGGGACCTTCAATAAGATAAACACCTTCCATGTCTTCGCTCTTCTTAACATAAAACGGAAGCTCAGGTGCATCCTTAAATTCATCAATATCTATTTCAGGTGCAAATTCAATTATTTCCTCCGGTGCATTTTTAACAAGCTCATTTACATACCAGAGCATTTCATTAATGCCTTTTCCGGAAACTGCTGAAACAGGAAATACCTTTATGCCCTTCGGCTCATATTCTTCTTTAAGCATTTCCATAACAGTTTCATAATCTTCATCTGAAAGTACGTCAGCTTTATTGGCTGCAATTACCATAGGTCTTGATGCAAGCTGCTCATTATAATTTTTAAGCTCTGTATTTATTGTTTCAATATCAACTATAGGGTCCCTGCCCTCTGTTGATGCGGCATCCACCACATGAATAAGCACCTTCGTCCTTTCGATGTGGCGAAGGAAGTCATATCCGAGTCCTATTCCCTTTGATGCACCTTCTATAATTCCCGGAATATCAGCCATGACAAAACCATTTTTGTCACCCAAATCAACTACACCAAGATTTGGATTTAATGTGGTGAAATGGTAGTTTGCTATCTTTGGTCTTGCATTTGTAACTCTTGATAAAATGGTTGATTTTCCTACATTAGGGAATCCCACGAGACCTACATCTGCAATCATTTTAAGCTCCAGGGTAAGCCACATTTCTTTCGCAGGCTGTCCCGGCTGTGCATATTTTGGCGCCTGCATAACACTTGTAACATACTGTCTGTTGCCTTTTCCTCCTCTGCCGCCCTTTAAAAGAACAACAGGCTCAGTTTTATTAGACATGTCAAGTATAACTTTTCCCGTCTCAAAATCCTTAATGACAGTTCCCGGCGGGACCTTTAAAACAATATCCTGTCCGTTTGCACCATGACAGTTTCTCTTTTTGCCCTCTTCACCGTCACCTGCTTTATACTTTCTTACATGTCTGAAATCTGTCAATGTATTAAGTCCTTCATCAACGGCAAAAATAACACTTCCGCCGTCTCCGCCGTCTCCGCCGTCAGGTCCGCCGTCAGGAACGTAGAGCTCACGTCTGAAAGACACATGACCGTCTCCGCCTTTACCTGACCTTACATATATTTTCGCTCTGTCCGCAAACATAATTTCAACTCCTATTATTCCAAAAAAGGAGCTGATATATAAAATAACAGCTCCTTTGTTTCCTCGCGTATAACTAATTATTCAGCTACAGATACAGGATAAATTGAAACCTGCTTCTTGTCTCTTCCAAGTCTCTCAAATCTTACGATACCATCCTTAAGTGCGAAGAGAGTATCATCTCCGCCACGTCCTACGTTTACACCCGGATGAATCTTAGTTCCGCGCTGTCTGTATAATATATTACCTGCTTTTACAAACTGTCCGTCTGCTCTTTTTGCTCCTAATCTCTTGGATTCTGAATCACGTCCGTTCTTAGTAGAACCGACACCCTTCTTATGAGCAAAGAACTGTAAATTCATTTTTAACATAACTTACACCTCCTTGAAGTATAATCTCAAATATCTGTCACCGTACTCTTCATATATTCCCATAAGTCCTATAGAAAGAGATTTGATAAGTAATTGTGCTTCTTTACTGCCTTTTGACAAAAACTTAAGTTTTATGGTCCCATTTTCCGTAACCATAACTGAAACCTTATCATCCGTCAGCTTCTGAATGGAATTTACGGTCGTAATTACAAGTGCCGAAACTGCACTGCATATAATATCAGTTCCGTAACCGGAATAATTTGCATGACCATTTACCGCAAAACCTTTATATAAACTGTCTTTGTCACTGTAAAATACTGCTTTAATCATAATCAATATTAAGCATTGATAGCTTCAATCTTAACCTGAGTAAATGGCTGTCTGTGTCCCTGCTTCTTGTGATAGCCGGTCTTTCTCTTGTACTTGTAAACAACAACCTTCTTACCCTTGCCTTCCTTCATAACGGAAGCTTTAACTGTTGCATTGGCGCACTTTTCACCGCAAAGTAAATCCGAATCATTATTAACGGCAATTACGTTGTCAAATGTAACTTCGCTTCCTGCTTCAGCATTAAGCTTCTCAACTCTGATAACGTCACCTTCAGATACCTTGTACTGTTTTCCGCCTGTTGCTATAATTGCGTACATTCTGGTTTCCTCCTATTATCAAAACTCGCCAATTTTGGTGGTGCATAGGCACACTTTTACCTAATTGTGCGGCATACCTTGAATAATATATCATTTAAAAATACCCGTGTCAAGCAGTTTATCAGGTGTTTTTCAGTATTTTCCAGATTAATTATATATATTTATCTCATCTTCCGTAGCAAGAGGATATTCAATCAAATATTTTCCGTTAAGATTTTCCCTGTGCATATCAATTCCCGAAATTCTTTGGTTTTCATAGGTTGTGTAATAATATATTCCCTTGTCTGCATTACAGCATGAGGTATAAATTGTAATCTCGTATTTGCCGTTTCCCAAATCACAACAGCCTTTCTGCTGTTCCACAGAGCCTAAAATATGAAAAAACTGGTTTACACTTTCTTTTTCCGAGCTTCCTGAAACTGAATTTAATTTAGTAAAAGCTACCCTTACAAATCTCGATTGTGAAGAAAGGTCCCCCGGAAGTCCTATTGCTCCCATACCACGGCTGTAAGTTTTCAGATTAATTTTATCGGAAAATTTATTTTCCGGCTCCTTAGGTGAAAGATTAATATAATTATTCAAATTAAACATCTGCTCCGGGAAAGTAGGATTATTTGTAAGTACTCCGGCAGGATTATCGTACACATTTATCCCTTCCTTTACCGCTTCCACAGTTATTGATTTATTTTTATCACTTATAAGCCAATGAAGCTCTGCAAGGGGCATTTTATTACTAAAGGGTATATTTATAAGGTTTATCCTGTTTAAAAGCCCCACAGCCTCCTGCACGGATGCACAGCGGGATAAAATCCACGGAATAAACTCAAACTGAGATATATTGTCCTTTCCCTCTTCTGCTTCACTGTAATGAGCATTTCCGACAAAATTGAGCCCTGCCATACATAAGCCCTTTTCATTCATGGCATCATAATAAAGCGGGTATCCATCTGAAACATGTGCCATTCCGATTATTGCATAATGATTTTCCAAAGTTTCGGTTTTTCTGAAATCAAATCCGTAATTTCTCGGTGTAATTACAATTTCTTCCCCATATGACATCTCATAATCTAAGGTCCGCCCAAAGTAAAAATCATTTGTTTTATAAGTGGCTGCTGTACACATATATAATCCTCCAATTTATAATATTTTAAGACACACTATATATGTTATGAATTTTACTCTTATTTAAACAACTCATACAATGGTTTTCGTATTTTTTTTCTGGTTATTTCCATAAGACCCAAAGCTGTAAAATCCACAAAATAAGCCTTTGCAGAATCCCTGGCAAGATAACTTTCCATTGTGTCCTTCAGAACTTTTAGATTATTTTCATCTTTCATATTGATAAAATCTATTATTATTATACCGGATAAATTTCTCAAACGTATCTGCCTTGCAGCTTCTTTTGCAGCCTCAAGATTTATTTTTAAAAGGTGTTCTTCCTGAATGCCTCCTTTAACAGCTTTACCTGTGTTAACATCAATGGATATGAGTGCCTCTGCAGGCTCTATTACAAGATAGGCACCGGATTTAAGGTAAACCTTCTTTTTAAGTGCTTTTTCAACTTCTGATTCAACACTGTATAATGATTTTAAAGAAATCAGAGTATCGTCATGAAGCTTTATGTCATACGGCGCATCCTTATCGGAATTTTCAGAGATAAGTGTTTCATGAATATCATCAATATCTGTTATTATTGAAAAGTTTTCATATTTTGAATATCCGGTAATATGAGAAATTTCAGAAAGATAATTTTTGCTTTCAGAATACAAAAGTTTTGGACATTCGGTGTATTTAGCAGTTCTCATTATCTCTTTTAGTTTACATAATAATGTTATGGTTTCCTTAATAATATCTTCGTTTCCTGCTTTTTCAGATTCAGTCCTTCCAATGACACCGAATCCCGAATATTCTCTGTTTTCTTCAAAAAATTCTACATATAAATCCTTTAGCTCGGATTTTCTTTTATTATCATGTATTTTGGAAGATATTCCTATTTTCCCCGTAGTATTTACAACTGTATACCTGCCTCTCAGACTTAAGGCCGCACTTACCTCATATTTTTTTGATTTAACAGGTTCCCTTGTAACCTGGACAAGCAGTTCATCACCAACAACAGGTTTATCATTCTTTTTATTATTGAGAAATATATTATGCCCTTCATTATCATTCAGGGAATAATAACATGAAAGTCCTTTTTCAACTTCCACAAAAGCGGCGTTAATATTTTTTACAATATTTGTGATTCTTCCTGCATATATATTTCCCAATATACTTTCTTCGTTAAAGGGATATATCTCTGTAAGCCTGTTATCCTCAAACAAAAAGCCTGTAATTACATTATTAAATTCCGTTATAAGAAAAACAGCTTTCATATTCTCTGCCCCGCTGACGAAAGAGGAACTAATCCTTTTTCGTCCTCCATATAGGTTTCAAGTCTCATTATTTTATAATTAAATCTGTCATAAGCCATTCCTGCTTTACTTAATAATGCTTCAATCACAAGGTCAGGCTTAAGATTATTTACGCTTCCTGCGGCAAGCATCATGTAAAGCCCTTCATGACACTCAGTATTTTCTTTATTTGAAAAAGGGACTGTGTATTCTGTGTAATCATGGTTATAAACCCTATGTTCCATTTCATATATAAGAGGCTTAATATCCGTATAAGTCTCACTTTTTTTAGTTTTCTTTAATATCATAAGGTTTTCATATTCCGATAGCTTTAAAGCTTCTTCAAAAAGCTTAAAATTTTCAGGACATTTTTTCCCCTCTTCTGAAAGCTCAATTAAATAATCTGAAGCGGCAACAACCGACATGGAATTTTTTGCTCCGTCAGGAAGAAGGACAATATCGGTAATCACCAAATCAGGAGTAGAGACACAATTAAAGCGCCTCATCATGTCCTCAGTGTCAGTTACGCTTTCAAAATCTGCATCACAGTATTCACCAAGAGATGTCATACCAAGCGGCATTGGTGCCGCAAATGATATAAGCTGATGAGGACTGAAGCCTTTTGAATAAGATATGTCCAGTTTTGCACGTCTTACTGCCTTTTGAAAATATCTCATTACGTCCAGGTGGCTTATAAATCTTAAAACCCCTGTTTTGGTATATTTAATTCTTAGCTTCAAAACATACACCTCCTCCGAACGAGGCAACCCCACAACCCTGACACTGCATACGGCAGTTAGGAGTAGTCTTTTCTTCTCTTGCCCTCTCCCATTCCTTTATGAGAAATTTTTTTGAAACTCCGGAATCTATATGGTCCCAGGGGAGCACTTCAGAGACTTCCCTTTCCCTTGCCGTATAAAAATACATATCCATATTATTTTTTCGAAAAGCCTCTATATATTTGTCTCTGTCAAAAAATTCAGTCCATGCATCAAATATGGCACCTGCCTTATATGCATCGTATATGACCTTTGAAAGCCTTCTGTCGCCACGTGCAAAAACTCCTTCAAGTATGGATATTTCATGGTCATGATAAGTGAATTTAAGCCTTTTCTTATTTTTCTGCTTATTAAAGGTATCTTTTACATGATAAGCCCTTTTTAAATAATCTTCAGGCATCATCATAGGTGCCCATTGAAAAGGTGTAAAAGGCTTAGGCACAAAATATGAAGCTGAAGCCGTAATCATGAGCGCCCCCTGCCTTTCTTCCTTTGGAAGAACGTCATAGTATTCCTCTGATATTCTTTCGGCAAGCTCCGCTATTCCCTCAGCGTCCTCATCAGTTTCAGTAGGAAGTCCGAGCATAAAGTAAAGCTTTACCTTACTCCATCCGCCTTTAAAAGCTTCCCTTGCTCCATTCATAATATCTTCTTCCGTAAGACCTTTATTTATAACATTTCTAAGTCTCTGCGAGCCTGCTTCGGGTGCAAACGTCAGCGAAACTTTATGCACATCCTGAACTTTACTCATAACATCAAGTGAAAATGCATCTATCCTAAGTGAAGGGAGAGATATATTTACGTGATTATTCCTCATCTCATCCATAAGAAATTCAATGAGTTCCTGAAGTTCCGTGTAATCACTTGAGCTTAAGGAGCTTAAGGATATTTCCTCATAACCGGTATTATCAAGCATGGTACGGGCATATTCCTTTAATAACTTAACATTTTTCTGTCTTGTAGGTCTGTATATCATACCTGCCTGACAGAATCTGCAGCCTCTTATGCATCCTCTCATAATTTCCAAAACCACTCTGTCCTGAGTTGCCCTTATATAAGGTACAACAGGCTTCATTGGATAAGTTGTTTTGTTAAAATCATTTACTATTACTTTTTTAACAGTTTTCGGTACACTTTCATATAAAGGCTTAACAGACTTTATTGTGCCGTCCTCATTATACTGAACGTCATAAAGAGAAGGTACATAAATCCCGTCTATCTGTGATGCCTTTATAAGAAAATCCTCTCTTGTCATGTCACTGTATTTATATTCTTTATAGAGGTCAAGAAGTGCATCATAACTTATTTCTCCCTCACCTATATAAAACATATCAAAAAAATCAGCTATAGGCTCAGGATTATATACACACGGGCCTCCGCCTATAACTATTGTGTCACCCTTTTTTCTGTCCTTCGCATACATAGGTATCTGACTCAAATCAATTACCTGAAGGATATTTGTATAACACATTTCATACTGAATTGTTATCCCTAAAAAATCACATGTTTTAACAGGCTCCTGAGTTTCCAGCGTAAAAAGAGGGATGTTCTCCTCTCTCATTTTTTTATCAAGGTCCGGCCAAGGGGAATAAACCCTTTCACAATAGGTATCCTCTCTCCTGTTAAACATATCATAAAGAATCTGTATACCCAAATAGGACATACCTATTTCATAGACATCAGGAAAGCACATTGCAAACCTGATGTCCACCTTAGATATGTCCTTTTTTATCATATTAACTTCATTACCTATATATCTGGCAGGTTTTTCCACAGACATAAGAATCCTGTCAGATAATGCAAGCTTTTCCATAAATCCTCCGAATTAGTTTTTAAAGCTGTGAATTGGAGCCGGAATTCTTCCGCCTCTGTTTATGAAATTCTCACAGGAATATTTATTCACGCTCATAATTGGTGCATATCCGAGAAGTCCTCCAAATTCAGCTCTGTCACCAACGATTTTTCCTATTACAGGAATTATACGTACAGCCGTAGTCTTCTGGTTTACCATACCTATAGCCATCTCATCTGCTATAATTCCCGAAATTGTAGAAGCAGGTGTATCTCCCGGAATGGCAATCATATCAAGTCCTACGGAACATACACAGGTCATGGCTTCAAGCTTTTCTATGGTAAGTGCACCTGCCTCAACGGCATCTATCATTCTCTGGTCTTCACTTACGGGAATGAACGCACCGGAAAGCCCTCCTACATATGATGAAGCCATAACACCGCCCTTCTTTACCTGGTCATTAAGCAGTGCAAGTGCTGCAGTTGTACCCGGCGCTCCTGCATATTCAAGACCTATTTCCTCTAATATTTCACCGACAGAATCACCTACCGCAGGTGTCGGAGCCAGTGAAAGGTCAACTATACCAAACGGAACTCCGAGTCTTTCAGAAGCTTCTTTTGCAACAAGCTGTCCTACTCTGGTTATTTTAAAAGCTGTCTTTTTTATTGTCTCACATAATACTTCAAAGCTCTCACCTCTTACGGCTTCAAGCGCTGATTTAACAACACCCGGACCGCTGACACCGACATTTATTATCTTATCAGCTTCCGTAACTCCATGAAAAGCGCCTGCCATAAACGGATTATCATCAGGTGCATTACAAAATACTACAAACTTACAACAGCCAAGCGAATCCTGATTTTTTGTCAGTTCAGCTGTTTCAAGAATTATCTCTCCTAAAATTTTAACTGCATCCATGTTAAGACCCGTTTTGGTCGAGCCGCAATTTACGGAGCTGCACACAAGTGAAGTTTCTTTGAGCGCCTGTGGAATTGACCTTATGAGAAGCTCATCAGCCTTAGTCATTCCCTTACTTACAAGCGCCGAATATCCGCCTATAAAATTGACTCCTACTTTTGTTGCGGCATTATCAAGTGCTTTTGCAATTTCCACGAAATCCTCTGAAGTCTTACAAACAGAGCCGCCGACTAAAGATATGGGGGTGACTGAAATTCTCTTGTTTACGATAGGAATTCCGTACATTTTAGAAATTTCCTTACCTACGGACACAAGATTTTTTGCAGAAGTTGTGATTTTATCATATATCTTATCACAGGTTTCCTTTACATCTTTTCCGACACAATCAAGCAGACTTATGCCCATCGTGATTGTTCTTACATCCAGATTCATTCTGCGAATCATTTCATTTGTTTCTATTACTTCATTTATACTAATCATATGAATACTCCGTTCCTGTAAAAGTTTTAATTAGTAACAATATCATCAGATTCTATGCATCATATCAAAGATTTCTTCTCTCTGCGCCTTAATCTGTACACCTATTTCCCTGCCTACACTTTCCAGCTCGGAGGCTATTTCATCATGAGATTTAACTGCATTATTTGCATCCACTACCATCATCATATTAAAATAACCCTGAACGGTAGTCTGTGCGATATCCATTATGTTAATATTGTTGCTTGCAAGATAATTACAAACCTTTGCAATTATTCCCACCTTATCTTGTCCTACTACTGTAATTATTGTTTTCTTCATGGAAACAATTTCCTCCTTAAAATATATAATAAGCCCTAAACGCTCACAAGCTGTCCATATGTAGTCCTTGATAAAACATTCAGGTTAAAATCTCTTACATCATCAGTATATTCATTATCTGAGAGTTCCAATTTAACTGTTTCATATGCCAGTTCCGCAAAATTATTTTCCCTGCTCAGATGTCCCAGCATTATTGTTTTAATATGATTATTAAGAAGCCTTCCTATAAGCTTTCCTGCGGCTTCATTGGACAGATGTCCGTTTTTACCCAGTATTCTTCTTTTTAAATCATATGGATAAGGTCCTGCTTCAAGCATATGTATGTCGTGATTGGATTCGATTAAAAGAGCATCAGAATCCTTAAGCGATTCCACCATATAATCATTATAGTCGCCGAAATCAGTTGCAATGGATATTTTCTTTCCGTCTTCCATAAATGAATAGCACACGGGGTCTGCGGCATCGTGCCAGATTGAATGTGCCTCCACCTTTATATTTTGGATATAAAACTCCTCATCAGGCTTTATAGGGCAGAATAATTCTTCATCTATTTCACCTAAAGCATTTATTTTCTTTATGGCATCAAATGTAGCTTCAGTTGTATAAATTGGTATTTCATATTTCCTTGATATTACACCCAGACCTTTTACATGGTCCATATGCTCATGGGTAATAAGTATTGCAGATATGTCACGTGCCGTATGTTCTATACTGTTTAAGCCCTGTTCTATTCTTTTAAGACTGATTCCCGTATCTACAAGTATTGAAGCTTCATCATCGCCTACATATATACAATTTCCGCTGCTTCCGCTTGCTATGCTCAGTAAGTCCATAATTACCCTTTCTATCTTTTCTTAAAATATAAGTTTTTTATAAAATTTTCATTATATCTTTCATCTCCGCCATACTGATGGACAAGTACATTATGCTTTATTTCATTAAATTCCTCAAGCCTTTTTTTATCCAAAGCAATATAACATGCACCTTCAAGTGAGGTGTTACTGCTGATTACAGCCTTTTGCATGAGCTTTTCGGGTATAATCCCCAGAGTTACTGCATCACTCAGACTCATATGAAATCCGAATCCTCCGGCAATATAAAAATGCTTCACATTTTCTAAAGTAAGCCCGGCATCTTCCATGAGCAAAGTAAGCGTTGTATAAAGTGCAGAAACAGCAAGCTGTACACTTCTTACAATATTATCAGTTATTTTAAAATCACCGTGATTTATATAATTTCCGCTAAAAGAGCCGTCTTTTGATATTTTTCCGGTTTTAATAAGATAGGACAGTGCATTTAATGTTGTAGCACCGTAAATATTCTTTGCTCTTGTGCAGTTTTCAAAAGCAGGTCCACATGCGGCACTGGCGGCATGATATTTTTTATCATTCATTAAAATCATTTCGCCGTTAGTACCCAAATCTATCAGAATATCGCCTTCGGAAAGATTAAGATACACGGCACCGGCAAGTACATCTGCACCGATAAAAGCCGATGCACCCGGAAAAACATATGCAGTAACGCCCAGAATTTCTATTTCTTTAATATCGGTAAACGGCATGGTAAAAGGATAAATCCCCAATGACCTTATCTCATATCCTGCAACGATAGATGCCATTGTTGTATTAGCCGTGATGTATATTTCAGAAATATAATTACTTAAATCATTTTTTAAATCATCTCCAAAAACCGTTAAGGCAAGCTTTTTCAGACAATTTTCGATATCCGAAAGAATAAGCTTTCTCATTTCCAAGAGATTATTTCCTTTTACGGAATTGGTAATTCTGGATATTACATCACTGCCATATCTCGATTGTCCGTTTAAAAATCCGTCCTTTGCCCTGATTTCACCATTTTCAGTTATAAGGCATACGGCAACTGTCGTAGTCCCGATGTCTATTGCTGCTTTTAGTTTTTCCATGATTATTCTTATTTCTATAATAATTATAATTTAGTTATAAATTGTCTTAGGGCGTTTTTCTATCGGTCTGTAGCCCTTTTTCTTAAGGACATTAAGAATCTCTTCTTTATGTTCAGGTCCGAATGCTTCTATGGTTATTACAAGCTCCACTGCTGAATTTCTGTTTAATGATACGAACTGGTTATGGTCAAGTTTTATTATATTACCCTGAAGTTCTGCAATAATCTGTGAAACCTTTGTAAGCTCGCCCGGTTTATCCGGCAAAAGTACGGAAACTGTAAATATTCTGCTTCTTGCCACGAGTCCGTGCTGTACTACTGAAGATAGTGTAATTATATCCATGTTTCCGCCGCTTAAGATACTTACTACCTTTGCTCCTTCAGGTTTAAGATGCTTTAATGCGGCAACCGTAAGAAGTCCGCTGTTTTCCACAAGCATTTTGTGATTTTCCAGAATATCCAGAAATGCAACAATGAGTTCACTGTCCTCAACTGTAATAATATCATCAATATTTTTCTGGATATAAGGGAATATCTTACTTCCCGGTGTCTTTACTGCCGTACCGTCAGCTATTGTGTCCACATTAGGAAGAGTTGTCACCTCTCCCTTTTTAAGTGATACCTGCATACAGTTTGCACCTGCAGGCTCAACACCTATAACTTTTATATTAGGATTAAGCATTTTTGCAAGTGTGGAAACACCTGTGGCAAGTCCGCCTCCGCCTATCGGTACAAGTATATAATCCGCAAAAGGAAGCTCCTTTATTATTTCCATTGCCACGGTACTCTGTCCTGTTGCAACCTCAAGGTCATCAAAAGGATGTATGAAAGTGTAGCCGTTTTCCTCAGCCAGCTTAAGAGCATACTGACATGCCTCATCATATACATCTCCGTATAAAACAACTTCTGCACCATAGGATTTTGTTCTGTTTACTTTTATTAAAGGCGTTGTTGTAGGCATTACAATAACCGCTTTTACTCCATATGCCTTTGCAGCATAGGCAACTCCCTGTGCATGGTTACCGGCAGACGCAGTAATAAGCCCCTTTTCTCTTTCTTCTTCAGTAAGTGTGCTTATCTTATAATAAGCACCTCTTATTTTATACGCTCCGGTAAGCTGCATGTTTTCAGGCTTTAAATAAACCTTATTTCCCGTAATGTTACTGAAGTATTCGCTTTCTATGAGATTTGTCTGATGTACAACTTTCTGTACAATTTCATATGCTTCTTCAAATTTCTCTAATGTCAGTTCGTCCATTTACAATATATCTCCTTTACTTCTAGATATCAAAAAGGTCGTCATCAGGCTCAAGCTTTTCAATACCCTGGTCAATTAATATCTCCATATCGGATTTCATGTCAAAATCCGCAAATATAGCCGTTACATAACTTCCCGGGTCAAACTTTTGCAGGTCCTCAGGTTTTTCACCGATACCGATATATTTTACAGGTACATTAAGCTCTGCCTGTATTGCTATGGCTATTCCGCCTTTAGCCGTTCCGTCAAGCTTAGTGATAATTATTCCGTTTATTTCCGTAACATTACTGAACTGCCTTGCCTGCTCAAGAGCATTCTGACCCGTAGTTCCATCCAGTACTATAAGAGATTCCACATTAGCATCAGGATATTCCCTGGATATAATCCTTCTCATTTTTGCAAGTTCGTCCATAAGATTTTTCTTATTATGAAGCCTTCCTGCAGTATCGATAAGCAGGATATCCGTATTACGTGATTTTGCGGCAGACACCGCATCATAAACAACTGCAGAAGGGTCAGCCCCTTCACCCTGTGCAATAATGTCAACATTTGCCCTTTCTGCCCATGTTTTAAGCTGGTCAATCGCCGCTGCCCTGAATGTGTCGGCAGCCGCAATAAGTACTTTTTTACCTCTCTTTTTATACTGATATGCAAGCTTTCCGATAGAGGTAGTTTTTCCGACTCCGTTTACTCCTATTACAAGTATTACAGTCTTTTTATCCTCAAAATCATAAGCTGAATCATCCACTGACATCTGGTCTCTCAGAATATTTATAAGCAGTTCCTTACATTCTGCAGGCTCCTTAAGCTTAAGTTCCTTAACCTTAGCCTTTAATCCGTCTATTACCTTTTCCGTGGTTTCAAAGCCCATGTCTGCCATCATAAGAGTTTCTTCAAGCTCATCGTAAAAATCATCATCAATTTTTGAAGCCCTGAATACGCTTGCGAGACTTTGTGAAATATTATTTCTGGTCTTAGAAAGACCCTCCTTTAATTTACTGAAAAATCCCATTTAATCACCTCAATTCGTTAATTCTCCCTCAATCATATTTACGGAAACCAGTGTAGATACTCCTTTTTCCTGCATGGTAATTCCGTAAAGCACGTCAGCCGCCTCCATTGTGCCCTTTCTATGGGTAATCACTATAAACTGGGTATCCTTTGTAAGTTTATCCAGATACTTTGCAAATCTTCTTACATTTGAATCATCAAGAGCAGCTTCAATCTCATCCAGAAGACAGAACGGTGAAGGCTTAAGGCTCTGAATTGCAAATAAAAGAGAAATTGCCGTAAGCGATTTTTCACCACCCGAAAGCTGCATCATATTCTGCAATTTTTTACCCGGTGGCTGAGCATTTATAATAATACCCGATTCCAATATGTTACTGTCATCAACAAGTATAAGGTCTGCCTTTCCTCCTCCGAAAAGCTCCTTAAATACTTTAGAAAACATTATTTTAATTTCCTTAAAGCGCTCTTCAAACTGCTCCTTCATAGCCCTGTCAAGCTCAGCAATAACATTCTTTAAGTTTTCTTCTGCCTTAACTATATCATCATGCTGTGTCTTTAAAAATTCATATCTTTCAGACACTGATTTATAATCTTCAATGGCATTTACATTTACATCACCCAGAAGCTTTATTTTAGATTTAACCGCAGATATTTCCTTTTTAAGCTGTGATGCGTCATTTAAGTCTTCTACTTTAAGTTCTTCGGCTGACTTATATGTAAGCTCATATTCCTCCCACATATAGTTATTCATGCTCTCGTCCTGTTCCTTAAGCTTTTCAATAGATGAATTCAGCTTAAACAAAGTCTTGTCAAGGACATTTATGCTGTCAGAAAGTTCCTCACGTTTTGCAAAGAACTCCTTATGTGAGACATTAATCTCATCTCTTTTTTCTGTAAATTCGGAAAGCTTGGCCTCCTTTACAGAAATAATTCTTAAATTTTCATCAAAATACTTACGTATCTCGGATATTTTTCTGTTAAGCTCCAAAACCTCCAGACCCTCGCTGTCAAGCTTTGATTTTAATTCTTCCTGCTCATCAGTATATCTTTTTTCGTTCTGCTTAACTCTTCTTATGTTTTCAATGATGAAATCCACCTGCTGTTTAATTGTATTAAAGGAAATCATGAGGGTGGAAATTTCTTCATTCTGTTTTGCAAGCTTTTCTTTTTCCTTTTCAATTTCATTTTCTAAATCTGAAATTATGCTTTCTCTTTCTTTAATGGCATTCTCATGCTGTCTGTTGGAATCAAAAAGCTCTTCTTTATATTTGTTGATGTCATTTACCTGAATATCGAGTTCAGAATTTTCTTTCCTAACAGATGCATATGTCTCTATTACTTTCTGCAGAGCTTCTTCAGTCTGTCTTAAACTGATTGACACTGTATTTCTGTCAAGAGTAAGCTTTTGCAGTTTTTCACTTAATTTTTCTTTCTGCTCCTTAAGAGCATCCCTCTTCATTTTAAGCTCGGTTTCATCTTTCTGAGATTCAAGAAACTTCGTGTTTACTTTTCCTATTTCCTCATTAAGTTCATCAAGTTCCCTCTTTCTTCCCAGAAGATTGCTGGTGTTCTTAAAGGCACCACCTGTCATGGCACCTCCCGGATTTATGAGCTCACCTTCTATTGTTACAAGCCTCAAAGTCTGCCTGTACTTTCTTGCTATTCTTACTGCATTATCAATATTATCTACTACAATACTTCTTCCCAGAAGATTATTTATGATGTTTTTATACTTTTCCTCACATTTTACAAGCTGTGAAGCAATTCCAAGCACACCATCTTCTTTAAGTGCTTCTTCGTTTGCCGTAATCTTACCTGTAACCTGATTTATCGGAAGAAATGTGGCTCTTCCCGCTTTATTCTGTTTAAGAAATGCAATCATTTCCTGAGCTGTCTTTTCATCTTCCGTAACTATATTCTGTATACTTCCGCCCAGAGCCGTTTCTATGGCAGTCTCATATTCTTTTTCAACTGTCATAATATCCGCCACAACTCCTATGATTTTGGAATTCGTATCTTTTTTCTCCATAACACGTCTGATACTGTTTCCGTAACCGTCATAACGCTCTGTAATGTTTCTTAAAGCCTCTTTTTTGGACTTTAAGCTTAAAAGGAGCTGGTTTAATCTGGCAGTTTCATTTTTTAATGCATTGCTTCTGTCTATATTTGACCTGAGGTCAGCCTCACATTTAGAAAGTGAAGCATTGGAAGTCTTTATATTTTCATCCGTTTCAGAAAGAGTCTGATTTAACCTGTCATACTCTTCCCTGTTTTTTAATTCTTCACTTTTTGCCTGCAGAAGTCTCTGGTTAAGCTCTGTCTTTCTTTTGGTTATATTTTCAAGCATTGTGTCGTATCTTCCGACCTTTGCCTTGAGAGTACCTCCCTCATTCAGAAAATCAATGATATCACCTTTTGCTTTTTCTATATCGTTTTCTTTTTCCTGAATGGTATTTTCAATTTCCACTGCTTTTCCTTTGGCTTCATCTATTACATCATCGGCATTGTCAAGCTGTTCGTCCAAAGTATTCTTTCTTGTATATAAATCTTTAAGTTCAGTATGTACAGATTTTATGTCCTCATCCAATACGGCTATTCTGTCATATACTGTCTGCTCGCTTTTTTTGTAAGAAGAAATCTGCTCTGAAACGACATTAATTTCACCTTCAAAACGCTCATTTGCAAGCTTTTTTTCGTGTATTTCGTTCTTTACCTTTTCAATATCGGAATTCAATTTTTCCATTTCGGCTTCAAGTCTGTCATATTCCGTTCTGGTAAATTCAAATTCCTTTTTTAACCTTTCTGAATTTATTTCCGTTTCGTTTTTCCTTTCTTCATATTCAGAAAGTTTTTCCCTTGTTTTTTCGGCTTCCAAAAGAAATGAATTTACTTCAAGTTTTTTAAGTTCTTCTTTAAAAATAAGATATTTTCTTGCGGTTTCCGACTGTTCTTTAAGAGGTCCCGCCTGTTTTTCCAGCTCCCTTAAAATATCATTTACTCTGTATAAATTCTGTCTTTCAGATTCCAGGGCCTTCTCTGAAGCAAGCTTATTTTTCTTATATTTTACTATACCTGCAGCCTCATCAAAAAGCTCACGCCTTTCCTCAGGCTTTCCGCTTAAAATCTTTTCAATCTGTCCCTGTCCGATTATTGAATAACCTTCTTTTCCTATACCCGTGTCAAAAAACAGTCTGTTTACGTCCTTAAGACGGCTTACCGTACCGTTTATCAGGTATTCGCTCTCACCTGAAGCATATACTCTTCTTGCTACAGTCACTTCATTATAATCAATAGGAAGCTTATGGTCTGAATTATCAAGTGTTATTGCCACATATGCAGAGCCCTGAGGCTTTCTTGTTTCAGTACCGGAAAATATGACATCTTCCATTTTTGAGCCTCTTAACTGTTTTGCACTCTGTTCACCAAGCACCCACCTTACCGCATCAGATATATTACTTTTTCCTGAGCCGTTAGGTCCGACTATTCCCGTTATTCCCTTTTCAAACTTAAACGTAATTTTATTTGCAAATGACTTAAAACCATTTATGTCAATACTCTTTAAATACATAAAATTTATTCTCCGTAGTGAAGCTTTATAAGTGTGCTGTGTGCCGCTATCTGGTCGGCAGCCTTTATGGTATGTCCCTGGCCTTTCTCATATGGTTTTCCATCAAGTAACACCTGCACTTCGTAATTTTTATTGTGGTCCGGACCTGTTTCTGCTATAAGCTTATATTCCAAAGTCATATTATATTTCTGCGCATATTCCTGAAGCTTTGACTTTGCATCAAAAAACAAAGTCTTTTTTTCTATATCTGTCATAAGAAATCTGTCAACATATCTTTCTGCCGGCTCCATGCCTCCATCCAGATATATTGCACCTAAAACCGATTCAAACAAATCACATAAAATTGACGGTCTTTCCTGCCCGCCTGTCATAAATTCACCGTGACTGAGATAAAGATATGTTCCAAAGCCAAGTTCTTTTGTAATCTGTGATAAAGTATGTTCACAGACAAGACTGGCTCTTAATTTAGTAAGTTCACCTTCTGTTTTTTCAGGATAATCCATGAACAGACGCTTACTGGATAAAAACTGCAGAATGGCATCTCCCAGAAATTCAAATCTTTCATATGAAGTTATATTTGCATCGGATTTTTCATTGGCATAAGACTTATGTGTAAATGCAATATCCAGATTGTGTTTATCTTTAAAATGATAGCCTATGATTTTTTCCAGCTTTGAATAATCTCTGCTTCCGTATACCATCTGTCTTTACCTCTCCCAAAAAGCGCGGTGTAATAATTAATTTTGAAGTCCGTTAATAATCTTACCGCTTACATCCTTTTTAATAAATTCAGAGCACTGTTTTATGGCGCTTATAACCTCATTTTCCTTTGAATTACCATGAATTTTAACAACCAGGCCCTTTAATCCGAGTAAAGGTGCTCCGCCTTTATTACTTGCGTCAAACTTTGAAAGCGTCTTCTTAAGATTTTTCTTTATAAGAAGTGCTCCGATTTTTCCTTTAAAATTGCTTAACATTGCACCTTTTATTTCTTTCATTAAAGCTTTTGAAAGTCCTTCATAAAGCTTAAGTATGACATTTCCGACAAATGCTTCGGTAAGCACTACATCAGCCTCTCCATAAGGAATATTTCTGGATTCAATGCTTCCTACAAAATTTATGTCACTGCACTCCCTGAGTAAAGGTATGGTCTCCTTTACAAGTGCATTTCCTTTCTCGTCCTCACTGCCTATATTTACAATGGCAACCTTAGGATTTTTAATTCCTTCAATTTCTTCCATGTATATAGAGCCCATTTTTGCAAACTGTACCAGTACCTCCGGCTTTGCATCTACATTTGCACCACAGTCAAGAAGCAGAACAGGTCTTTCCAGAGTAGGAATGAGCGGTGCAAGCGGTGTTCTTTTTACCCCCTTTGCCCTTCCCACTATAAACTGTCCTCCTGCAAGTACGGCTCCTGAGCTTCCGGCAGAGATAAAAGCATCCGCCTTGCCCTCCTTTACAAGATTAAGAGCAACAACCATTGAAGAATCCTTCTTTGTTCTTACCGCTTCAACAGGTGCATCATGGCATGTAATTTCCTCAGTTGTATTAACAACCTCTATCTGCTCCTTATTATATTGATAACCTTTTAATAGCTCGTTCAGCTCTTTTTCTTTTCCTGTGAGATAAATCTTAATACTGCTGTCAGAATTAACTCCTGTTACCGCCCCCTTTACCATAGGCGCTGCACCATTATCTCCACCAAGGGTATCAATCACTATATTAATACTGTCCTTCATTAAAAAATCTCCTTCTTATGTAGATATAGATTCTTGTACATCCTATTAATTATATATTTTTAACAAATCCGCGTCAACCCTTTTAAGATTAGTCCTAATATAACAATAAACAGAGGATACCGCTTTCTTACAGTATCCCCTGTTTATTTGTAATACCCACTATAATAAGCCCATAAGACTTTTGTATATTAATCTACAGAAATAATCTCTTTCTTATTATATGAACCACACTTCTTACATACTCTGTGAGGCATCATGAGTTCACCACACTTACTGCACTTTACAAGAGCAGGAGCTGTCATTTTCCAATTTGCTCTGCGCTTATCTCTTCTTGCCTTTGAAGTTTTATTCTTTGGACAAATAGACATTGTTCGTTCCACCTCCTTAAAAAAATCACACTTTTGTCATTATACTAATATAAAGGATAGTTGTCAACAAAAATTTTAATTATTTAAGTAATTCTACAGTTTCTCTGGCAATTTTAAGTTCTTCATTTGTAGGTACGACATATACCCTTACTTTTGAGTCATCTGTAGAAATAAGCTTTTCTTCACCACGGACCTTGTTTTTCTCGCTGTCGATTGTAATTCCCAGATATCCGAGATATTCACAGATATTTTTTCTTACCTCACCGTCATTTTCACCGATTCCTGCCGTAAATGAAATAGCGTCAACTCCGTTCATAGCAGCCACATAACCGCCAATTATCTTTGCGGCCTGGTAACAGAACACATCAAAAGCAATTTTTGAACGCTTATCGCCTTCCTTTATTCCTTCATCTATATCTCTGAAATCACTGGTACGGCCGGATATTCCATATACACCGGATTCCTTATTTAAAATATTCATGATTTCAGCAATGGATTTATCCTCTTTGCCCGCTATATATTCAATTATTGCCGGGTCTATGCTGCCGCTTCTGGTACCCATTACTATTCCTTCAAGTGGCGTGAGACCCATTGAGGTGTCTATGGATTTTCCGCCTTTAACAGCACAAATGCTGGCACCGCCGCCTAGATGACAGACAATCACTTTTGTATCTTCAGCAGGCTTACCAAGAAGTTCTATGGTCCTGTTAGACACAAAACTGTGGCTTGTACCGTGAAAACCATATCTTCTTATTTTATAATCCTCATAATATTTATAAGGTATTCCATATATATATGCCTTTTCGGGCATTGTCTGGTGAAAAGCAGTATCAAATACGGCAATATTAGGAACACCGGGCATAAGTTTACGGCATGCCTCAATTCCTATGAGATTTGCAAGATTATGAAGAGGTGCAAGGTCATTACACTCCTCAATGGCAGCATATACTTCATCATCTATAATAACTGAAGAAGCAAACTTTTCTCCTCCGTGAACAACTCTGTGTCCTACCGCATCAATCTCAGAAAGTGATTCAATGGCACCGTTTTCCTTATCCAGAAGCTGTTCCACAACAAGCCTTACTGCCTCATTATGATTTGGCATAGGCGCTTCTATAACTTTTTTCTCCTTACCTGAAGTAGTATGTTTAAGAACTCCGTCTATTTTAATTCTCTCACATATTCCTTTTGCAAGTACTTCTTCCTTGTCAGAATCAATCAGCTGATACTTCAGTGAAGAAGAGCCACAGTTAATTACCAATATTTTCATTACTATATCTTCCTTTCTAAAAATATAATTAATATTTTAATCGCATGTACCGTCTACTACAAGCATACCCCTGCCATTTTCCTTAGAATAATACATTAAAGAGTCTGCTCTTCTTATAAGCTCATCAGTTGAAGCACAAAGCTCAGGATAAGATGTAAGTCCTATTGACACATTTACATGTATTTCTTTTCCTTCATAGAATATAGTAGTATTTTTAATTCTGTCATGCATACTTTCAAGTATTGCAGATGCAACTTCTGCCGAAGTTTTGGGAAGTACCAGCAAAAATTCTTCTCCTCCGTATCTGCAGGCAAATCCTCCATACTGTTCTGCAGTTTCTCTGTCAATATCTGCTATCATTTTTATTACTTCATCACCTGCCAGATGACCATATGTGTCATTTATACTTTTAAATTTATCTATATCAAAAAGCGCAACTGATAAATTGAGATTGTTTTCTTCAGCTATTTTACATTCTTTTAAGAACAGTTCATTAAAATAAAGCCTGTTATATATTCCGGTAAGTCCATCCTTCCTTGCCATATCTTCCATTCTAAGATAAAGCTGTGTACTCTTTAATACAGAATTAAATTCCACAACCAGTGATTCATAATATTTTGTTCCTGATTCAAAAAAGTCTTTATTTTTTGAAGCTATAAGCATAATTCCGTATATATCTTCCGTATTGAAAAGTGGAAAAATACTTACTGCATGTATATTTGAATCTCCTACAAATTCATATTTTCCTTTTAAAATACCCGTTTCCATGATATTTAATGTATTCCCTGATACTTTTATTTCGTCATAAATCTTTGCGATACATTTACCGAGTTTTTTCTGCATTGAAGACATGTTTGAATTTATCATAACACAAGGGTATTTATTCATATATACATCTTCTCTGATATAGAAAGCGCATATCTCCGGTTTTTTCACCTCCATAACAGATTCTGTAATCACATTTATACATTTTAAAATATCAAAAGTAGATGACATGTATTTCATGACATCATTTTGAGATTTAATCTCATAGTTTATCTGCTCTAAGTTTTCATTAATTTTTGAAAGACTGATTTTATGAAAATTAATTTCCTCATTTACGGATTTCATTTTGTCACGAAGTATAATAAGTTCATTATTTGCATCCTCGAGCTTACTGTTTTTATTTATCAGTCTCAAATTTTTATCATTTAAAGCATTTGTAAAATAATAAAAATAATCCACAATATAATATACTATAAGAAAGGCAATTAATGTAAGAACTATAGAAATTGCCCATGACATTTGTGACGGAGAGCCATATAAAAAAATTACAGACAAAAACTGCGGTACAAAAACCATAGTCAGTTTTGTACCCCTGTTTAAATTATCATCTATTGCATCATAAAGCAGAAAATCATAACACAGCATAAGAAGAATTCCCACTATAGGATAGGCAATTAAAGCATCTTCTTTAACTATTGCCATACAGACAATATATATTATAATTTCAATATATCTGGAAATAATATATACTTTTTTTCTGTTAAATAAATCCAGACTCAGAATTATTTTTTCATAAATATAACTTAATACAAGGCAGATTACCATAATATAGACATTAGTATTACTGCTTATCATCTGTGCCTGTATTCCCATAACAAGGTAAATAATAAAAAGTACATATACTGCCTTATGTAAAATATTATTTCTTTTTGCGTATTCTTTCGAATAGACATCTTTCATATATAAATCCGTCCCCTGTTTTACAATATTAAACTTTTTAAAAATATTTTTTATTTAACGTATTTAATAAAGCAGTCTGTAAAGCTCTTCAGAAACATTATCAAAACTTTTACTGTTATCAATTACATAATCGGAGTTTTTTATGTAAAATTCATCCTCAGGCTGATTTTTTACTATCTCCATACACTTTTCATCAGAATACCCGCGCTGGATTTTTAGTCTTCTAATTCTTACATCAAGTGGTACATAAATATACCAGATTTCGTCACATATACTCTTATAACCATCCTGAATAAGAAGAGCTGCTTCTATAATAAAAAATTTGACGCTCCCCTCTTCTTTTTTATTCCTGATTAAATCAAGTATGCTGATTTTTACAAGAGGATGCACAATGGCATTTAAAGCCATAAGCTTATTTTTATCCTCAAATACAATTTCACCCAGTTTTTTTCTGTTAATTGTCTTATCTTCATTTAAAATCTGAGTTCCAAACTGTTTTATGATTTCATCATATATTGTCATACCGGGAAGCATGAGCTCGTGGGCAAGTTTATCTGCTTCCACAACATAAGCTCCATACTTTTCTTCAAGCTCATAAAGCACTCTGCTCTTTCCTGAGCCCACTCCACCCGTAATTCCTATTACTTTCATTTATTTCGCCTCAAACCAGTTTTTTCCTGAGTGGATATCAATATATAAAGGCACCCTCAGACTGCATACATTTGTCATTTTGTCGGTCATTATTTCCTTGACTTCTTCGATTTCAGTCTCATGAGCTTCAATAAGCAGTTCATCATGTATCTGCAGAATAAGCCTCGACTTAAGATTTCTCTTTTTAAGCTCCATATTTATATGCACCATGGCAAGTTTAATTATATCCGCAGCAGTACCCTGTATTGGTGAGTTCATGGCAACTCTTTCGCCAAAGCTTCTGGTCATATAATTAGAAGATTTAAGCTCCGGTATAGGTCTTATCCTGTTATACAATGTCTTTACATATCCGTCTCTTTTAGCATCTTCCACCTGTCTGTCGAGAAATATTTTTACATCTTTATATGTTTCAAAATATTTATCTATATACTTCTGTGCATCTTTTCTTGATATATCAAGGTCCTGTCCGAGTCCGAATGAACTTATTCCGTAAACTATGCCAAAGTTTACAGCTTTCGCACGCCTTCTCATAAGACTGTCCACAGAATCAAGCGGAACGCCGAAAACCTCAGAAGCCGTTATGGCATGTATATCATAAGACTTTTTATAAGCCTCAATCAGAGTTTCATCATTTGAAAGATGAGCCAAAACTCTCAGTTCTATCTGCGAATAGTCAGCATCTACAAACACATATCCTTCTTCAGGAATAAACACCTTTCTTATTTCACGTCCCAAAGCAGTACGCATAGGAATGTTTTGAAGGTTAGGCTCTGTCGAGCTTATTCTGCCGGTTGCCGTAACAGTCTGATGAAACTTTCCGTGAATTCTTCCGTCTTCACCGATATATGCAGAAAGCCCTTCCACATAGGTTGAATTTAGCTTTGTAAGCTGTCTGTACTCTAAAATTGCCGGCACTATCGGATGCTCATCTTTTATTTTTTCAAGCACATCAACACTGGTAGAATATCCGCTTTTTGTCTTCTTTCCTGCCTTAAGCCCGAGCTTTTCAAATAATATCACGCCGAGCTGTTTAGTGGAATTTATATTAAAGGTCTCACCTGCATATTCATAAATATTTCCGGTAAGTTCGTCTATTCTGTTTTTCAAATTGTCGCCATACTCTTTAAGCGCAGTCTTGTCCACCTTTATTCCATGCTTTTCCATGTCATAAAGTGCAAAAACACTTGGGTTTTCAATGTCACTGTATAAAGAAAGCATATCATATTCTTTAAGTTTTTCATATAGCGGTTTATATGCATTATATGCAGTGTACGCTTCATAAGATGTTTTTTTCTGTATGCTTTCATCAGTCATATTAAAAGAATCAGGCATCTTATCAAGCCCCAGCTCTTTTAAATCAGGAAGCTTTAAATTTAAGAAATCTCCGGCAATGTCACTGTAATCGTAATGAGGCTTTAAAGGATTTAGTAAATATGCCGCAACCGAACAGTCAAACAGGCTGTCTTTCTCAAAAAGGCCTAAAATACCTATATAATCTTTGAAGCTTATAAAACTCAGTAGAGTTCCTGAATCAATAATATTTCTTATATCATCACGAATCATATTTTCCGTAATGAAATTTATTATCTCTGCAACAAATACATCTTCACCGACACAAAAAGCGCATGCAATAAGCCTGCCATTTGAAACCACAGGAGAAATTCCACATTCGCTGTACTTCTTTATACTTTCAATAAGTTTGAGATATTCTTCGTAATCATCAACAATTTTATAGGATATACTGTCTTCACGTATACCTGCACCGTTAAAATCATGTTTATTAATAATACTTTTAAATTCCAGCTCACTGAAGACCTCGAGGGAATTCTGATTAAACATGCTGTCATATGAAACCTTTGTATCCTCTATCTTTATATCCAGGTCGCAGTCAAGTTTTATTTCAGACAGTTCTCTCGAAAGAACAGCCTGTTCCCTGTATTCGGAAAGATTTTCCCTTGCTTTATTTGGTTTTATCTCATCAATATGTGAAAGAGCGTTGTCAATGCTTCCATATTCCATGATAATTTTAGCAGCAGTCTTTTCTCCTATGCCCGGAACACCCGGTATGTTATCTGAGGTATCTCCCATAAGTCCTTTCATTTCAATAAATTCCTCAGGAGTAACACCATAACGTGTCTTTACGTCTTCTGCACTGTAATTCTCCATAACAGTACCGCCTGCTTTGGTTTTCGGAATTCGTATAATGACATTTTCACGAGCCAGCTGTAAAAGGTCCCTGTCTCCTGAAAGTACGGTTACATCATAACCTGATTGAGATGACATTACAGAAAGCGTTCCGATTATGTCATCCGCCTCATAACCCGCCTTTTCCAATGTTTTAATATTCATGGCATGAAGCACATCTTTTATTACCGGTACCTGCTCCCTGAGCTCGTCCGGCATAGGCTTTCTATTGCCTTTATACTCATTGAATTTCTTATGTCTGAAAGTAGGCTCCTTTAAATCAAAGGCTACACAAATGTTAGAAGGATTTTCTTCATCAATTACCTTAAGCATAATGTTCAAAAATCCCAACACGGCATTTGTATGAAGACCTTTGCTGTTAGTAAGGTCAGGAAGACCGTAAAACCCTCTGTTAAGTATGCTATTTCCGTCAATTAATAAAATTTTATTCATATAAGGCACCAATCTTTACTATATTTATTCAGCAGGAAAAAGTATGTTATATAAATGAACACGTTCATAAAATGTTTCTTCATCAGGTATATTGTTAATCTCGCTTTCATAAACTAAATCTCTGTCACTAAAAAATAAATGACCATCCAGTTCTCTACTGAAATAATACTCTCCCTGAGAACTTAATTTTGAATTCTGTTCAAAATTGTATACCCTGTTCAGGCAATTAGCATAGACCAGAAAAATCACTAATATGGCTCCTGCAAGAAAAACAGAAAAAGCAGAAAACCTCATTCTTTGTTTTCCCTTTACCTTATGCTCCATCTTGTTTAATTTTACTTCGAGTTCATTTTTAAAATCAGTAGAAAGCTCTTCATTATTATCCAACTGATTCATTCCGACAATCAGTGTATAATAATATTCCAACTCATCGTGACAATTCTTACAATTCTTCATATGACGGACAAATTCATCCTGCTTACTTTCGGGAATTTTTCCTTCAACAAAAGACATAATATAAGATTGAGCTTCAAGACAAGTCATAAAACATGCTTCCTTTCAAATATGTCAAACTTATTTTAGTTTAACATATATACTTATTATTAACAATTATTTTTTCTTTTATTTACCAAGTGGTCACAGAGCAGGCAACTTATATTTTCATAATAAAGAAAGACTGCCGTACCCATATAAGAACACTGTCAGTCTTTCAATATTTATATAATATTATATATAAATTTATGCATCAAAAACACTTGAAGCTACACTGGATAAAAGTCCATGTGAAGAACTTGCTTTCGTCTGCTCAGGACCGTTTTTATTACTTGCATTTGCCCCCGGAAGCGTAGGTGCCATAAGTATCTTACCTGTTCCTCTGTAAACATTTACAAAGCCTTCTCCACTTACGGCAGAGCCCATGAGGGACTTGGTGGATTTTTCAACGGTGAATTCTAATGTACTTGACCATGCAACAGCCATATTTCCGTCAATCTTCACTACATCATCCTGAAGATTGATTTCAAAAAGCTCGTCACGCGGTACAGGACTTTCAAGAATTGCAAGTCCCTGTCCTGAGAGACAGAGATTAAACAGACCTTCTCCTCCGAGTACGGCTGATGATACATTCTGTCTTCTTACAATCGACTCCTGAAGATGTGCATCACATGCGAGGAAAAGTCCGTCATCAAGTACCATTCCCGGTCCCCACTGTGTCACGTCCTCAATAATTATATAATTATATGTAGGCTCAAGCATTACATAACCTGTACCCTGATATATCGGCTTTGCTGCTGATTCTCCTGTTACTGCACCTTTTACCATTTTACCAAGGAAATTACCTACGCCTGTAACCCCCGAACTCATATTAACATTTCCTGCCATCCACTGCATTGCACCTGCCTGAAGCTTTACTGCAGTGTTATTCAAAAAGCAAAGCACCTGACGCTTTTTGTAATTCATTTTATTCATGAAATATGCAACATGTGCATATGAAGCTCTTACACTTAAATCCTTCTGGTGCTCATAAACATAAAACTGTCCTGCCTGATTTATGCATTTCATGTTGCTGTTATTGAATACGTTATTTAACTGAATCATATCCACCCTCCAATATATTAGAATATTAATTTTATTTAACAAAAATATTATATTGTAACAGTATAATCCCGTCAAGTAAATTTAAGAATATACAAATCAAAAAACATGAGCTGAACTCTTAATAAGAGTCAGCTCATGAATTAAGTACTATATTAAAATTTATAAATTAGTTATTGATAAGCTTATCCTCACCATTCCAGCTGTAAAGCTTACGGATTTCTTCTCCGACAATTTCAGAAGGATGCTCGGAAGCAAGCTTTCTCATAGCTCTGAAGTGAGCCTGTCCTCCTGCCTCAGACATATCAAGAAGGAATTCCTTAGCAAAAGAGCCGTCCTGAATGTTCTTCAGAATCTGCTTCATAGCCTTCTTTGTATCCTCAGTAATAATCTTAGGTCCTGTTATATAATCACCATACTCGGCAGTATTTGAAATTGAGTATCTCATTCCTGCAAATCCGCTCTGATAGATAAGGTCTACAATAAGCTTCATTTCATGAATACACTCAAAATATGCATTTCTTGGGTCATAACCTGCCTCAACAAGAGTTTCAAAGCCTGCCTGCATAAGTGCACATACACCACCACAAAGAACTGCCTGCTCACCAAAAAGGTCAGTCTCTGTCTCTGTTCTGAATGTAGTTTCAAGAACACCTGCTCTTGAGCCGCCGATTCCCTGTGCATAAGCAAGAGCCATATCAAGTGCCTTTCCTGTAGCGTCCTGATATACTGCTACAAGACAAGGTGTTCCCTTTCCTGCCTGATACTCACTTCTTACTGTATGTCCAGGTGCCTTAGGTGCTATCATTGTTACATCAACATCTGCAGGTGGTACTATCTGTCCGAAATGAATTGAAAATCCATGAGCAAACATAAGCATGTTTCCTGCCTCAAGGTTAGGTGCGATATCCTTCTTGTACATAGCAGCCTGCTTCTCATCATTGATAAGAATCATAATAATATCAGCCTTCTTAGCTGCTTCTGCAGCAGTATATACTTCAAATCCCTGAGCTTCAGCCTTTGCCCATGACTTACTTCCCTCATAAAGACCGATAATAACATTGCAACCTGATTCCTTAAGGTTTAACGCATGTGCATGTCCCTGGCTGCCGTAGCCGATAATAGCTATTGTCTTGCCTTCAAGTAATGATAAGTTACAATCTTCCTGATAAAAAATCCTTGCATCGTTTGACATATGTCAATTCCTCCTAAAATATTATTTTTAATTATCATTTGGATAATTATATATACTAAAATTATTTGCCCCTTACAAGACCTGTAAGCCCCGTTCTTACAAGCTCTTCAATCTGGAAGCCCTCTAACAGGCTGATAAAAGCCTGTATTTTAGTGTTATTTCCCGTAAGCTCAATCATAAGTGAAGAAGGAGCTACATCAACTACCTTAGCTCTGAATACGTCGGCAATCGGTATTATCTGCTGTCTTTCATTGACGTCAGCCTTAACCTTTACAAGAACAAGCTCCCTGCATACTGACTCTCCATCCTTAAGTTCTGTAATTTCAACTACATCCTCCAGCTTCATAAGCTGTTTCTTTATCTGGCTGAGAATACGGTCATCGCCGCTGACTGCTACGGTCATGCGGGAATACTTAGGATTTTCTGTCACGCCCACAGAAAGGCTGTCAATATTATAACCTCTTCTACTGAACATTCCCGAAACTCTGCTTAATACACCTGAGGTGTTATCAACCAGAAGCGATAAAACCATTTTCTTCATAACGTAATCCACCTTTCAAACAAAAATCGTAAAATTGTACTAAAAGTTATTTTAGCAACATAAATCTCCAATGTCAATAATAGATTAAAGGGGTACTTAGTTTAAGAGCCTCTTTACAAGCTTTACACATTCATTGGCATCCTTTGAATATCCGTCCGCGCCTATTTCATCTGCAAAGCTCTGCGATATAACTGCACCTCCTATTATTATCTTTGCTCTGACATTATTTTTTCGTGCTTCCTCCACTACCTCTTTCATCTTCATCATGGTAGTTGTCATAAGAGCAGATAATCCTATTATATCCGCGTCATATTTTTCTGCCGCACAGATTATATCCTTTGCAGGCACATCCTTTCCCAAATCAATTACATTGTAACCGTAGTTTTTAAGCATAAGTACACAGAGATTTTTGCCTATATCATGAATATCTCCTTCTACTGTTGCAAAAACTATGGTGGCTCCCGGTACGTCATTTTGTTCCTTTTCAAGCATAGGAGCTATATAGTCAATGGCACAGTCCATGGCATTTGCTCCTGAAATAAGCTGAGGAAGGAAAAATTTCTTCTCTTCAAAAAGCTCTCCTACCCTTATTATTGCAGGAATAAGCTCATTATCAATTATTTCTTTCGGTGTTGCACCATTTCCCAGCCTTTTCTTAACTTCCTCCACTATCGCCTTTTTATTACCGTTAATTACACAGTCATATACGGCAGAAACAGATTTTATGTCCGAAGACTGATTAATCTTATCGTTTTTATCAGCCTGAGGTGCGGAAATCAAAAGCGGTTTTACCCTCTGAACATATATGTTGTCCGATTCTTCTTTTGCAAGAAGGAGGTCCGTTGCATATGCGGCATTCATAAGCTGAGTCTGTCCCGGATTTGCTATAGCCATTGTAAGTCCCGATGCAATGGCCATTGTAAGAAATGCCGTGTTTACGTTTATTCTTTCAGGAAGTCCGAAGGATATGTTTGAAAGACCGCATACCGTAGGAATACCTAATTCATCATGGCAGTATCTTATGGTATCAAGTGTCATAAGTGCCGCATCTTTACTTGCTCCTACTGTTGAAACCAGTCCGTCTACAATCAGGTCATCTTTGGCAAGCCCCTCTGACAATGCCGCTTCAACAAGCTTGTCCACTATTTCTCTTTTTTCTTCTATTGTCTCAGGAAGTCCTTTGTCAGATACGGGAAGCAGTATACACATTGCTCCGTATTTCTTTGCAATTTTTAAAAGAGGTATACATTTTTTATTCTCGTAGGAAATGGAATTAATGAGTGCCCTTCCCGGATATATACGAAGTGCCTGTTCAATAATATCTATATGGCTTGAATCTATACAGAGCGGCAGATTTACGACTCCCGTCACCTCATATATGGACTTAATCATCATATCCTTTTCATCTATACCGTTCATGCCCATATTTATGTCAAGTATTGACGCATGGCATTTTTCCTGCTCTATTGCCATATCTATAACCATATCAAGAGAGCCTTCTCTAAGGCTTTCCTGAAGTTTTTTCTTTCCGGTAGGATTTATTCTTTCACCGATAACCTGAAACGGGCCGTCCAGTGTTATATCAAGATGCATTCTTTCAGAAGTAAGCACCCTCTTTTTCTTATCTGATACAAAAACCGGCTCCATGCCTCTTACAGCTTTTTTTACAGCCTCAATATGCTTAGGCGTAGAGCCGCAGCAGCCTCCGACAAATGAAGCGCCGGCTTTAACAAGCTCGACAATTTGGTCTGCAAATACCTCCGGCTCCATTTTATATACCGTCTTTCCGTCACAAAGCTCCGGCATGCCTGCATTAGGTTTTGCAAATACGGGCACTGTTGCATATTCTTTCATTTTTTTCACTAAATCCGTCATTTTATCAGGACCCGTAGAACAGTTTATTCCCACGGCATCAGCACCCAGACTCTGCAGTACAATAACGGCAACTTCAGGAGTTGTCCCGTAAAGCGTTTTTCCATCCTCATTAAATGTCATACTGCATATTACAGGTAAATCGCAGACTTCTTTAACTGCAATCAGCGCCGCTCTCGTTTCCGCAAGGCTCATCATGGTTTCTATAACTATTAAATCTGCCCCGGCTTCAAATAATGCCTCAGCCTGTTCCTTATATACTGAAACAAGCTCCTCAAACTGCAAATCGCCGATAGGATAAAGCTGTCTTCCGGTCATTGTCATGTCACCTGCCACATAGCCCCGGTAATTATTTTCTGCTATCGCCTTTTTTGACAGTGCAACAAGTTCCATATTCATCTCTTTTGTTTTATCCTCGAGATGATATTCCCTGAGCTTTATTCTGTTACAGGTAAAAGTCGGAGCATATAAAATATTAGTACCCGACTTTATGAAATCGGACTGTAACTTTACTATTTTTTCAGGATTATCAAGTATCCATTTTTCAGGGCATACACCAACAGGCATACCACTGTCCATTAAGTTTGTTCCCGTAGCTCCGTCAAGCACAAGTATTCCGGAAGCCACCAGTTCTCTGAATTGCTTCTTGTTCATATTTATTCCTCGGTCATTTTTACAAAATCAATAATTAGTCTTTTAAATTTATCAGAAATAACGGCTGCAGTTTCCTCCACCTCTTTATGATTAAGAGGCTTATTTGCCATTCCGCTTGCAAGATTTGTAATACAGGAAACTCCGCAAATTTTCATTCCCATGTGATTTGCGGCCATCGCTTCGCATGCAGTACTCATTCCTACGGCGTCGGCACCATTTTTTCTGTACATTTCTATTTCCGTTGGGGTTTCATAATTAGGTCCGGTTACCTGAAGATATACTCCGTTCTTTATGGAAATATCATTTTTCATTGCACAAAGTTTAAGCAGATTTCTTAAATCCGAATCATAAACCTCAGTCATGTCGGGAAATCTCTCACCGAATTCATCAATGTTGGGCCCTACCAGAGGAGACGGTACATAAGATGTTATGTGGTCATTTATAATCATCAAATCTCCACGTTTAAAACTTTTATTTATACCTCCTGCGGCATTGGTAAGAACAAGTATTTCCGCCCCCATCATTTTCATAAGACGTACAGGCATTACCACCTTGTCCATTGCATAACCTTCGTAATAGTGTATTCTTCCCTGCATTGCAACTACAGGCACCCCTCCTATATATCCCAGGACATATCTTCCCACATGTCCCGGCGCAGTTGACTGAGGGAAGCCTTCTATATCCTCATAATCAATTATTGTCTGATTGTCAATGTTTTCCGCAAAATCGCCAAGTCCCGTTCCCAGGACAAGCGCAACCTTTGGTACTGCTGTAATTTTGTCTTTAATACTTTCGTATGCCTTAATAAGTTCATCATATATACTGTTCATAGTAGTCACCTCCAGTAACATATTACAGGTGTTCCCTGTTCTATAAGATTATATAGTTCTTTTGCCTTTTGTACCGGCAAATTAATACAGCCGTGAGACCCGTTATTTACATAGATACTTCCTCCGAAGCTGCTTCTCCAGTTTGCATCATGAAAGCCTATTCCCCGGTTAAAGGGCATCCAGTACGTTACGGGCGTTTCATAATCTTCGCCTCTTAAAACCACATTTTTATCTTTGTACTTTAAGTAATATAAGCCTCCCGGTGTTTTATGCCCTTCAACAATGCATCCTGAAACAAAATCACTTTCAAATACTATTTTTCCATCCTGATACAGATACATATGCTGATTTGAAAGGTCCACTTCTGCATAGGTCCTTCCTATATCTCCTGATTTATTATAAGCAAATCCTTTTTGGCTTAACATAATTTCACGTTTAATTACAACTCTGTTTATTATATTTGTATACAGTTCATCAGTTTCAGCATCTTCATCTATGTCCCAGCCGTAATTATTTCCTGTTACGTATATGTAATCTCCAACAGTTGTTCTGAATTTTCTCTCGGTACCAACTGTATTATATTCTTCTTCCAAAGATAAGACATAGTCTCTTACCTTTCCTTTATCTAATCGGACAGTATAGCCACTGCCTATGTTTATCATATCAAATATATCATTTTTTCCTACCTCAATATTAATATCTCCCATTGTAAGAATAATCTCTGACTCTAAATAAGCATTCACTTTGTCAAGTGCTGATAATACTTCCTCAGATTCAGATGTATATTCCGGTTTCATGTAACAACTCTCTTCTTCAGGACAGAATGTTTTATCAAGAGAATAAAGAGCTTCGGAAAGAGCAGCTTTAAAATCATCTAAGATAATATAATTACCTTCTTCCCCCACGTAAACTCCCACATCCCCATCCGTTAAGACTATTTTGGGCTCATCGGGCATTTTCATATTTTCTACATTAAGATATTCTGAATCAGAAAGCAGTTCATCTAACTTGTCCTCATCAAAAGAAACCTGAATATCAGCTTTATAATTATTATTTCCATAAAATACTGAAAACCATAAAAAAGGATTTTGTGATTTATGTATTTCTCTGATATTTTCAGACGCTGAAACCTGCAGGTCGATATCTGACGCTTTTATTACCTCTTCTCCGTCCCTGTATATAATAGTTATGTAATAATCCTCGTAACTTTTACATAAAAGTCCTGACGCATAGTCCGGTGACATTAGTGACACATCCATGCCATCTATTTTTGTCATAGGATAAAACAAAAAGCAACAGAACATAACCATGATAAGGTAAACGGAAACAACTGTTACGGCTGCTCCGAATATAATCCTTTTTCTTAAAGCATCTGTTTTTCCTGCTTTAAGAAATGCGCTTTTATCCACATATACATCCGTAAATGTTTCTCCATAAGAAACATCTACGGATGAAGCAGTTTCTTTTTCTGAAGAATTATCGTTCATAACTTTCCCTTAAATTAAATAACAAAGAAATATCATCAGATACAATATAATTTATTATTATTAATTATTCAATAGATTTATAAGTATAATTTCAGGAACTGAATTAAATCTGATTTTTATTGAATGCTGTCCAATTCCACCACTGACAATCATTTTTTTATCTTCTTTTATAAATTCACCCTTATCATACTTAGGAAAAAGTGTAAGACGAGGTGATAAAACACCTCCAAATAAAGGCAGTCTTATAATCCCTCCATGCACATGACCGGAGAGAGTTAAATCAGCTCCCCAATCTGCATATACCGGAAAATAATCAGGATTATGTGCAAGGAGAATATTAAATGCCTGCTTCTCAGGTTTACCAAGCTTATCATCAATATAATTTTTTTTCATATCTCCGATAAAGAAACGCTTATAATACTCTTTTCCGATATCCAGAGAGTAGATATTTATTTTTTTATTCTTATATTTTAATTCAGATTTTTTGTCCTCAAGAAAAACAATTCTTCTGTCAAGTAATTTAAAATATCTGTCCCACATATCGCCATATTTTTCGCGATTGTCTTTTACACGCATTTCATGATTTCCAATACCATAATAAACCGGATATTTTTCTGCAAGCTTATTAATAAATTTCACCGCATGACTAAAACCGGCATCCGGCTTTCCTAATATCATATCACCTCCCAGCAGTATAAAATCCGGTTTTACACTGTCAACCATTTCATGAATCTTCTTATTACCCTCACCAAAGTCCACATTATGGAAATCAGAAATAAAAAGTGCCCTTATTCCCTTTTCATTTTCAGGTAACTTTCGGGATATAATATCATATTCATTAATTTCCAGCATTTTATTTTCTCTCATGCTTTCCAAAATAATAAATAAGAGAATTAATATTAAAATTGAAACAACTATAATATATATAATCATTTTATACTCCGTTTTATCTGTGTCTTATCTGTCTCCAATAAATAATTTGCCTGCTACATATTTAAGGCAAAACAAAAAATCAGCCTCTGCAATATTTTCATCTGCCACTATTGGCAATTCGTCCACTACCATATCTCCCGATTTATATACTATCTTACCAAGTACATCTCCGCTTTTAACAGGTGCCTGTATATCACTTAAAATTTCAACAGACTTCTCTATATTTGAACCTGATTCGTTAATCAGAACAAATTTATAGCTGTCAATCGTTCTAAACCTCACGGTCTTCTTTGTACCGCCTTTTACAGATATACTATCTATGCCTTCTAAAACATTCTCATCTACATATATATCACATTTGGAAAATCCGTAATCAAGAAGTTTTCCTGCCTCATTATTTCTGGTATCCTTGGTGTCCGCCTTCATAATGACCGCAATAAGCTGAATTCCATTTCTTTCTGCTGTTGCAGACATACAATATCCGGCTTCTGAAGTATACCCCGTTTTAAGTCCGTTAGCTCCCGTATACTGGTTTAGGAACTTATTTGTATTTGCAAGGTCAAACTGAGATTCTCCTCTTGCAGTCCTATGTACTATAGAATCCATCCAGATTGTTGAAAAATCAAATATATCAGGATGGTTTACGATAAGTTCTCTTGACATAATGGATATATCCCTTGCCGTTGTCAGATGTCCGTCAGCATCCAGACCGCAGGCATTTTCAAAATGAGTATTTACCATATCCAGCTCTGCAGCCTTATCGTTCATCATTTTTACAAAAGCTTCTTCACTTCCCGCAATATGCTCTGCCATTGCAACCGCTGCATCATTTCCTGAAGCAACCTCAATACATTTAATCATGTCTCTTACCGTCTGCTGTTCACCCTGCTCGAAAAAGCACTGAGAGCCTCCCATTGAAGCCGCATGAGCTGAAACGGTAACTGTATCATCATAAGAAATTGTACCCTCCGATAACGCTTCAAATATAAGTAAAAGTGTCATAACTTTTGTAACCGATGCAGGCTTCAGTTTTTCATCGGCATTTTTTTCATAAAGTACCGTACCTGTCGATGCTTCAATCAAAATTGCAGATTGAGATAAGATTGCCAAGTCATCTTCAGCTTTTACTGAAAATGAGTTTGACATAATAATACTAAAGATAAGTATTATTGCCAAGAATTTTTTTAGCATAATTATACTCCTGCCCTTATTTACATTTCTTATAAAATATTCTATGTTAAAGATTTAAGAAATATAATTAATTATTAAACTAAAAAAATAAAATAATATCTTGACACATTTTCTGTAATTTGATATATTATAGTTGTAAGAAATAAGAAACAAACAATTTGTTGTTTCAATCTCCTTAGTACGTATTTATGGAAAAGACGTTATTGTATTTTATATGATAACGTCTTTTTCTCTTATATGTAAATAGATTTATGTTTCCGATATTATTATAACAAAAAATACCGCCGTAAAAGGCGGTATTTTTATGTTATTATCAGGAATTACTCCTCTGTTGCATCCTCCGCAACATTTTCAGAAGTATCTTCAGAATCATTTTCCTCTTCTGCAGCCTGTTCTTTAAGGAGTGCCTTGACACTAAGGCTTATCTTCTTATCAGCAAGCTTAAAATCAACAACCTTTGCAGTTACTTCCTGACCGATTTTAAAGATATCCTGAGGCTTTTCAACATGCTCGTTTGAAATCTGTGAAACATGAAGTAATGCATCCACACCCGGCTCAAGCTCAATAAATGCACCAAAATCAGTCATTCTTGCTACTTTTCCGGTAACAACAGTTCCTACTGCATATTTTTCTTCAGCAGTAAGCCAAGGATTTTCCTCATCAAACTTAAGGCTTAATGCAATCTTTTCACCATTTATATCCTTAATAAATGCCTTAACCGTATCTCCTACCTTGAAAAGCTTCTTAGGATTATCAACTCTTCCCCATGACATTTCGGAAATATGAAGAAGTCCGTCTGCTCCGCCAAGGTCAATAAAAGCACCGAAATCAGTTACATTTTTAACCTTACCTTCAACAGTCATTCCAACTTCTATCCTGTCGAATAATTCCTTTGCCGCAGCAGCCTTTCTTTCTACGATAATCTGCTTTCTGTTGCCTATTATTCTTCTCTTTCTAGGGTTAAACTCTGTAATTACAAATTCAATCTCCTGGTCAAGATACTTTTCAAGATTTCTTTCAAATGTGTCTGAAACAAGGCTCGCAGGAATAAATACCCTGCACTCACCTACAACTACACTAAGTCCTCCGTCAAGTGCCTGAACAACCTTTCCCTTAAGCACAGTGCCGTTATTAAACGCTTCCTCAAGCTCAGCATATGCTTTTTCTGCAGCAACTCTCTTATAAGAAAGAAGTACCTGTCCTTCACCATCATTGGTCTTAATAACCTTAACAGTGATAGGGTCGCCAACATTTACTACGGTTGTCAAATCCAGATTTGGTGTATTTGAATATTCATTTCTTGTGATAATTCCGTCTGATTTATACTGAATATCAACTATGATTTCATCAGGCTTAACTCCGATTACCTTTCCTTCTACGACCTGTCCTGCTTTAATTGTGACTAAGTCTTCATCATTTAACATTTGTTCAAAACTTAACTCTGACATGCTGTTATGAACCTCCTTAATAATATAATTTGGGGTAGATGCCCCAGCAGTAATACCTACCCTACTAACGGATTCAAAAGCTGTCAAATCCAAATCAACGAGTGTCTGTATATAGTAAGTATTTGCGCATTCTTTTTTACTTATCTCGTATAGCTTCTGAGTGTTTGAGCTGTTTCTGCCACCTATAACAATCATTGCATCAGCCTTTTCTGCAATATCTCTTGCCTCGTTCTGGCGCTCCTCAGTTGCATTACAGATAGTCTTATAAACAAAGACATTATAATATCTTTTTTTCAATAATTCAACCATATCTTTAAATTTCTTTAAATTAAAAGTTGTTTGTGCGACAATGGTTATTAATTTTTCGTCAAAATCAGGCAAAAAATTAATTTCTTCAGGTGAATTAATTACATATGGCTCATTATTGCACCATCCGCATATGCCTTTTACCTCAGGATGATTTTTGTCTCCTATTATTATGACAATGTTTCCGTTTTTGCTGTCTTTATCAACTATTTTGTGAATATTCTTAACAAAAGGACATGTGGCATCTATAATTTCGTGGCCAAAGCCTTCTGCTGTTTCAACAACATCTCTGCCAACCCCATGAGAACGTATTATGATTTTTGACGGCTCAAGAGATGAAAGTTCTTCAATGGAATTAATAATATCTACGCCTTTTTCGGACAAGTCTCCGGTAACCTCTTCATTATGAATTATCGGGCCGAAGGTATAAACCTTTTTACCTGATATATTTCCTTTTTCAGCCTCTTCATATGCAATTCTTACTGCCATATTTACACCGGGACAAAACCCTGCTTTTTTTGCAAGTATAACTTCCATATTATCTCCATTATATTTTATTCATTATTTTTTTTGCAGAATTTACAATGAATTCTGAAACATCCTCAATTTTCATATCTGACGTGTCCAGATATATGGCATCTTCCGCCTGCTTAAGAGGTGCTATTTCCCTTGTCATATCCTGCCTGTCCCTGACTATAATATCCTCTTCTATCCTTTTTATATCGGGATTTTCTCCCTTTTCTTTAAGCTGGTTGTATCTTCTTTCTGCCCTGACCGAAACTGATGCAGTAAGATAAATTTTAAGCTCTGCACTTTTAAGTACATTGGTGCCAATATCTCTGCCGTCCATAATTACATTATTTTCAGCAGCAATTTCTCTCTGCAGGGAAAGAAGCCTGTCCCTTACTGGCTTCTTTGCCGAAGACTTGGAAGCCATATTTCCCACCTCTTCAGTACGAATGAGCTTTGAAACATTTTCCTTATTAAGATATACCATCTGAATTTTATCCTCATAACGGATATCAATTTCTATATCATTTAATGCCTTTTTAAGCATGTCTTCATTTTCAATATCAACATTATTTCTAATAATATAAAGAGCAATGGCACGATAAAGAGCTCCCGTATCAACATAAATAAAATTTAATTTTTCAGCGGCAAGCTTTGCTATGGTGCTTTTACCTGCTCCGGCAGGTCCGTCAACAGCTATATTCATAATACTTTCCTTTTCATTATAATTTTACTAATTTGCCGCATAAGTTCCTGCGGCATATCCTGTACTCCATGCAATCTGGAGATTAAAACCACCTGTAAGGGCGTCTACATCAATTACCTCACCCGCAAAAAATAAACCGGTTATAAGTTTTGATTCCATTGTTTTTGGATTTATATCTTTTACCGATACTCCTCCCTTAGTAATTATTGCCTCGTCGAATCCCCTTAAACCTGTTACGGTAAGAGAGAAATTTTTAATTAATTTAACCAGTCTGTGCCGTTCTTCCCGGGTTATTTCATTTACTCTTTTTTCAGGCATTATACCTGAACATCTCACTATTTCGGGTATTAATTTTTTTGGAAAAAGCTTATCCAGAGAGTTTTGAAACTGTTTATTGGAAAACTGCTCAAAATCTCTTAAAACTCTTTCATCCAGCATATTATAATCCAAAGCAGGCTTAAGGTCTATGAAAAGTTTAAGACTACCGTTAAGATATTTATGGATATATGATGATGCACTTAATATCAAAGGTCCGCTTACTCCAAAATGTGTAAACAGCATCTCACCGAATTCTTCATATATTATTTTATCTTTTTTTAAGCCCGTATCGGGATTTTTCTCAGCAACAAGTTTTATTTTTACGTTTTTAAGAGAAAGCCCCATAAGTCTCCTGCAACATTCCTCCTTTATAACCATAGGAACAAGTGCAGGCTCAGGTACGGTTACTCTATGCCCGGTATTTTTTGCCCATTTAAAGCCGTCTCCCGTTGAGCCTGTAAGAGGATATGAAAGTCCTCCCGACGCAATTATCACGGCATCATAATCATAAGATTTACCATTTAAGGTAAGACCCGATACTTTATTATCTTTTATCTCAATGCTTTTAACCTCGGAATCAAGTTTTACCTCAATTCCAAGTCTTTTTATTTTTGTATGGAGCACACTTATCACATCTGATGAATGGTCAGAAGCAGGAAAAACCCGGTTTCCCCGTTCGGTTTTAATTTTAAGCCCCAATGATTCAAAAAAAGCTTCAGTACTCATACTGTCAAAAGCATCAAATGCACTATACAAAAATCTTGGATTACTGACAGTATTTCTAAGCAGTGTATCTTTATCACAGTGATTTGTGAGATTACATCTGCCCTTTCCGGTTATAAAAAGCTTTTTCCCAAGTCTGTCATTTTTTTCATATATGGTTATTTTTATTTTATCTTTTTCAGGAGCAGCAGAACAAGCAGCGATTGCCGCCATCATCCCGGCAGCCCCTCCTCCGATAACAGCTATTTTTTTCATATCTTATAACCTTTAAAGGAACGGACAAGACACTCTCATCCGTTCCTTGATTAGCAAACTAATTTAATAAATTTAATTATACAGGATAAGCCTTTGCTTCAGAGTCAGCAGCCTGTACGTCTACCTTCTTCTGCTGAGCATCTCTGTACTTAAAGAAATCAATAGCAACCTGTGGGAACAGTGCATAAGTAAGGACATCCTCATCCTGCTGCTTATACTGTGCAATCTCCTTCTCAAGTTTTTCAAGTTCAGGCTCCAATAAATCTGCATATCTGCATGTTATAGGCTCCTTATCTCCTATAACCTTCTTCTGAACTTCTTTATTAAACGGCTTTATAGGCTGTCCGTATTCGCCTGCAAGGACTGCCTTGGTTTCTTTTGTGGTTGTCTTATATCTTTCACCTGAAATGACATTTAATACAGCCTGTGTACCAACTATCTGTGATGAAGGTGTTACAAGAGGACATTCACCGAAGTCCTTACGTACTTCAGGTATTTCCTTAAGCACATCATAGTACTTATCTTCTGCATGCATATCCTTAAGCTGGGATACCATGTTTGAAAGCATACCGCCAGGCACCTGATAAATAAGTGTCTTTATATCAACACCCATTACCTTTGGACTTAAGAGTCCGCTGTCAAGCCACTCATCACGGAGAGGTCTGAAGTAATCAGCTATCTCGGCAAGCACGTTCTGGTCAAGACCTGTATCATAAGGAGTTCCCTTAAATGTTTCAACCATAACTTCAGTTGCAGGCTGTGAAGTACCCATTGAAAGAGGGCTTATAGCGGTATCAATGATATCGCATCCTGCCTCAACTGCCTTAAGATAAGTCATGGAAGCAACACCTGAAGTATAATGAGTATGCAGGTCGATTGGAAGATTTGTTCCTTCCTTTAAAGCCTGAAGAAGCTCTGTTGCCTTATATGGTACGAGAAGTCCTGCCATATCTTTGATACATATGGAATCAGCTCCCATATCCTCAATTTTCTTTGCAGTTTCCTTCCAATAATCAAGTGTATAAGCGTCACCAAGTGTATATGACAAAGCTATCTGTGCATGTGCCTTTTCCTTGTTTGCCGCTTTAACTGCAGTACTCAAGTTCCTCAAGTCGTTCATGCAGTCAAAAATACGGATTATATCAATTCCGTTTGCTACGGATTTCTGAACAAAATATTCTACAACATCATCAGCATAAGGACGATATCCCAAAATATTCTGTCCTCTGAAGAGCATCTGAAGCTTTGTATTCTTAAATCCGTCTCTCAGTTTTCTTAATCTGTCCCAAGGGTCTTCCTTGAGGAATCTGAGTGATGCATCAAATGTTGCACCGCCCCAGCACTCTACTGCATAGTAGCCTGCCTTATCCATTGTCTCTATTATAGGAAGCATCTGTTCCGTGGTCATACGTGTGGCAATGAGAGACTGATGAGCATCACGGAGTGCTGTTTCAACTATTTTTACAGGTTTCTTTTCTGTTTCTGCCATTACTTATTACCTCCTGACTAACTAATATTAAATATTGCAAGGAACGTACCTGCCGCAACTGCAGTACCTACTACACCGGCAACATTAGGTCCCATTGCATTCATAAGAAGGAAGTTTGTAGGATCATATTCCGCTCCGACCTTCTGTGATACTCTGGCTGCCATAGGAACAGCTGATACTCCTGCTGAGCCTATAAGCGGATTAACCTTGCCTTTTGTTGCAAGACACATAAGCTTACCGAAAAGTACCCCGGCCGCCGTTGCAAAAATGAAAGCTACAAATCCGAGTAGTACTATTTTTAATGTACTCATCTTGAGGAATGTTTCAGCAGTTGTGGTTGCACCCACTGAAGTACCAAGAAGAATAACAACTATATACATAAGAGCATTTGATGCAGTTTCCGTAAGCTGCTTAACTACACCTGATTCTCTGAAAAGGTTACCGAGCATAAGCATACCGATAAGAGGTGCCGTTGTAGGAAGTACAAGCACTACTACAAGGGTAACAACAACAGGGAAAAGTATTTTTTCAAGCTTTGTTACCTGTCTTAACTGAGGCATCTTAATTCTTCTTTCCTTATCGGTTGTGAGAAGCTTCATAATCGGTGGCTGTATAACAGGCACAAGCGCCATGTATGAATAAGCCGCTACGGCAATAGGTCCCATCAAAGTTCCTCCCATACCAAGTTTTCCTGCCAGGAAAATCGATGTAGGTCCGTCAGCTCCTCCGATAATTGATATTGCCGCTGCTTCTTTTCCGGTAAATCCCATAGCAATAGCCAGAAAATATGCAACGTAAATACCAAACTGTGCCGCAGCACCCAAAAGAAAACTCTTAGGATTGGCAATAAGAGGTCCGAAGTCTGTCATTGCTCCTACTCCAAGGAAAATAAGTGAAGGGAGAATACTCCATTCATCAAGTAAATAAAAATAATGCAGTAATCCGCCTTCCTGTATTATGCTTGGGAACATATTAGAAAGAAACATTCCAAAAGCAATAGGCACAAGAAGAAGCGGTTCAAAACCTTTGACTATTGCAAGATAAAGAAAAACAAATGAAACAAGTATCATAACATAGTTTTTCCAGTCCAGTGTTGCAAAAGCCGTCTGATTAGCTAAATTTGTAAGTATGTCTAGCATTTTACTACCTCCTGTTTTTTATAAGAAGCAATAATTACTAGTTTAAAGTAATCATTGTATCACCGGCTTCAACAGCGTCTCCGGCTGAAACATTAATGCTTGCAACCGTTCCATCTTCAGGTGCAACAATTTCATTTTCCATCTTCATGGCTTCAAGAATAAGCACTACCTCACCCTTCTTAACCTGTGCACCAACGGATGCCTTAATGCTTATGACCTTACCAGGCATTGGCGCTGAAACAACGATTGAGCCTTCTGCCTGAGAAGCTGAAGCAGCCGGAGCAGGGGCTGCAACAGGTGCAGGTGCCGCTGCAGGTGCTACAGGGGCTGCAACAGGCGCAGGTGCCGCTGCTACAGGAACAGGAGTTGCCGCAACAGGTGCTGGTGTTCCTCCCATTTCTTCTACTGCTACATCATAAGCCGTACCGTTTACTGTAATTCTATAATTTTTCATATAATAACCTCCTAAATAAGCTAAAATTCAAATTTATAACTCTTAGCGTTTTCTTGCTTTTCTGATTGAACGTACAACAAGTTTATCTTTGCTTACTGCATTTACTCCGTTTTGTGATTCGGCAGCATATATCGCAGCAGTAATAACAGCGACAAGCTCTGCATCATTCATTAAATTCTGCGTTTGGGCAGGTGCACTTACAGCCTTTGCAGAAGCTCTTTCCGGTATATTTTCTATTCCATCAGGCTCTTCATTTCTTACTGTTTCACTGCCGTTAAATTTGTTTGCAATCTTTGGCACAAACTTCAGGCACCATATAATAAGTGAAATCACTATAAGAAGAATAAATACCGTTCCCATGCCGATTGCAGTATTCTGAGCTGCCTGAACAAGCAATTCCTTCATGGTATAAACTGCACTTACTTCACACTCAGTAGCAGTATAAGGCTCAATTCCTAAGTTTGAAAGATATATCCGTACAAAATCTTCTGCACCTGCATATGAATATCCATATACTGAATTAATATATGACAGATATTCATCCGAAGAAGAAAATCCATAAGACAAAGCTTCTTCCGTAACCGCATCCATCATTTGACTATACTGCATATCGTATTCAAGATTTTCTTCATACTGCAATGTAACCTCAGTATCTCTTCCCGAATAATCACAATAAATTGTAACAAGAACAGTACCGTCTGACTGGTCTTCAAATTTTACTTTTCCTGAGCTGGTGTCAAATCTTTCAAACTCACCAATTTCATCAGTTATTTCTGCCTGTCTGAAACCTTTAACTGCCGTCTGCTGCAGATTATCTCCCTCTGCAACATAGTAATCATAAGCCTCATCAGAAACATCATTATATTCGCTTATAATGTTTTTGGACTGTTCGATTAGAGCGTCTTCATCATAATCAAACGCCTTTTCATTATCACCACTGCAGCCGGTCAGAGAAAACAAAACAGCTAAAACTGAAATAAGTAATATTTTTCTTTTCATTTAGTTGTCACTCTCCTTTACACAGTTGCATGTTTCTTTACAGGTCTCTCTTCTCTTTTATTATAAAGCATTTCAAATGCAGCTATAACACGCTTTCTGGTTGCATCAGGCTCTATTATATCATCTACATAGCCTCTCTTTGCAGCAGCTTCTGCACTTGACTGAATTTCAACATACTGCTTCTTTAAATCATTCATAAGGGCTTTCTTGTCTTCTGCTTCGGCAAGCTCTTTTTCATACATGATTTTAACAGCCATCTCAGCATCCATCATTCCTACCTTTGCCGTAGGCCATGCATAAACCATATCTGCGCCAATTGCTTTAGAATTCATAACAGAATAAGCCGTTCCGAATGCATCACCTGTTATAAGGTTTACCTTAGGCACTGTTGCATCCGCAAAAGCAAATGTAAGCTTTGCAGCCGCTTTTGAAATTGTTCTTTCTTCGTATACCGTAGCAGCAAATCCCTTTACATTTGTAACTGAAAGTACAGGAATATTAAAGGCATCACAGAAATTAACAAACTCTGCAGCTATATATGCACCGCCTGTTGTAAGGACATCTCCTCCGTCCTTTACCTGATTTGCCACACATCCGACTGTTGCTCCATTAAGTTTAATGAAACCTATTACCATACTCTTTGCATAATCCTTTTTAACTTCAAGGAAATAGTTATTATCAGAAATATTTTTTAAAATCTCTCTTGCATCATCTTTAATTGCATCGAGATTAGGAATAATTCTGTTCAAATCATCATTGCAGTCTGAAACAGCATCTTCCTCATTGTTTGATGGAAGTATATCAACAAGTGCTCTTATCTGTCCAAGGACCTCAGCATCTGTATCAAATACTCCGTCAATAAGTGAAGTATTTTCACTTACATATGAAGCATCTGCCGTATCAAGTTTATCCTTATAATTTTCTTCTAAAGTATTAGGGCTGTTTACAAATAACTTTGAGTCTCCGCGAGTCATGTAGGTGAAATCCGTAAGCGACGGAATTATTGCAGTTCCACCTCCACATGTTCCGAAAATAGCCGTTATCTGAGGTATAACGCCTGAAGCCATTGACTGCTTAAGATATAATTCTCCAAATGCATTTAAAGCATCTGTTGCCTCCTGCAGTCTTAAACCTGCACAGTCAATAAGACCAATTACAGGTGCTCCTACCTTCATAGCCATATCGTAAATTTTTGCAATCTTTTTTGCATGCATTTCACCAACTGAGCCGCCTAAAACCTTGGCATCCTGGCTATAAACATACACCAACTTACTGCCGATAACACCATAACCGGTAATAACGCCATCTCCCGGAGTATCATTTTCCTGGATGTTGAAATCTGTGCTTCTGGCAGTTACATATGCACCGACTTCAACAAAACTTGAATCATCAAGTAAGGCTGCAATTCTCTCACTTGCTGACAAGCTAAGTTTGTTACTCATATCTAGTCCTCCATCTTTTATATTTTTAATTACCAAATTAAGGTAAACTAAATTACACCGATTTTATTTTATTACTTTTATCACTATATTTCAACCTTTTTTCCAAATCTTAATTTTATTTAGAACTTCCAAAAAAAACAGGCATTATATTAAATAATTGCCTGCTTTTTTTAATATTATGCACATATAATCAATTTAAATACACAACAGATTTATTTGTAGTCAGAGATTACTTCTTTATTTTTAACAATATAATCAATAAGCGAAATAACGGTTAATATAAGAGCTGCATAAAGCAGGACATTTTCTATAACCGAAACAACTTTTCCTCCGAAATCTGCTATAAAAACTATAACCATTATCATCTGGACAATAGTCTTTATCTTGCCCCACCAGCTGGCCGCAATTACTACTCCATTATCCGAAGCAACAAGTCTGAATCCGCTGATTATAAACTCTCTTGCTATAATTACAATAACAATCCATGACGGAATCCTTCCCATTCCTACAAATGCTATTAATGCCGAGTCTACAAGCAGCTTGTCTGCAAGTGGGTCCATAAACTTTCCGAAGTCAGTTATAAGGTTGTCCCGCCTTGCAATATATCCGTCTAAGGTATCGGTAAGACTCGCAATGACAAAAACAAAAAGTGCAATCCACTTTCCTGCCGGTATTCCCGGTACAAGAAGAAAGATAAGGAATACTGGTATAAGACATACTCTTAAAATTGTAAGTTTATTTGGTAAATTCATTCTACTATTTCTCCTATCAAATCATATTCGGATGCATCCGTAACAAGTACATTTACAATGCTTCCTGACATAAGCTCATAATCACATTTTACAAAGACCATCCCGTCAACATTTGGAGCATCCCTGTAAGACCTTGCCGCATATATATCTTCATCCGGTATATATCCTTCAATAATTACATCGAGATTTTTTCCTATAAAACTCTCATTTTTATCATAGGATATCTCCTGTTGGAGCTCCATAATTTCTGCCCTGTATTTTTCCTTTTTTTCCTCAGGCACCTGTTCAGGCATATTTGCGGCAGGTGTGCCGTCTTCAGCTGAATATGTAAATACTCCCAGTCTGTCAAACTCAACTTCATTTATAAATTCCATAAGAGCCTCATGGTCTTTATCCGTTTCACCCGGAAAACCTGCTATAAATGTTGTTCTTATAGCTATATCGGGAACTTTTGCTTTAAGCTTTGAAATAACCTCTTTTATATGTTCCTTATCTGTTTTTCTTCCCATTCTTTTAAGAATGTTTGTCTCCGAATGCTGAAGAGGCATATCTATATAATGACAAACCTTATTGTTTTCCGCAATCTCTGAAATAAGCTCATCATATATTTCCTCAGGATAGCAATAAAGAAGTCTTATCCATTCTATTCCGGGAATTTCGGATATTTTATGTATCAGCTCATGCAGACATTTTTTACCATAAATATCTGTTCCGTAACAGGTTGTTTCCTGTGCCACTATGACAATTTCCTTAATACCGTCTTCTGCCATATCCTGTGCCTGCTTTAAAAGCTTTTCCATTGGTATACTTCTGTATTTCCCTCTTATATGAGGTATTATACAGTAGGTACAGTACTTACTGCATCCCTCGGCAATTTTAAGATATGCCATATATGTACCTGATGTAATTATCCTTCTTGCCTTAATGTCCGGAAGATAATTTTTATCACAGAATTCCATAATTGGAGCAAAGTTATCAGAACTTGTTTCAATTCTTTCATCCAGCGCTTCAATTACCTTTATAATCCTGTCAAAACTTGTAGTACCTAAAAATGCATCGACCTCAGGCATTTCCTCTGCAATTTCATTCTTAAACCGTTCGCTAAGGCATCCTGCAACTATAAGATATTTCAGATTTTTCTTTTTTAGCTCTGCCATCTCGAAAATGGTAGTTATGCTCTCTTCCATTGCATCTTTAATAAATGAACAGGTATTTATTATCACAATGTCAGCTTCGTTTTCGTCATTTGTAATCCCGTAACCGCTTTCATTAATCAGCCCGAGCATTTCTTCACTGTCGCAGAGATTTTTGTCGCATCCCAGAGATACCATTAAAATCTTATACATATCTGTCCTCTATTCATTCATTATCGCCGCTTCTACACAGTTATTCATAAGCATTGCAATAGTCATGGGACCTACTCCTCCCGGTACAGGAGTGATTTTTCCTGCCACCTTGGAAACTGAATCAAAATCCACATCTCCGCACAGCTTATTATTTTCATTTCTGTGTATACCTACGTCAATTACGGCTGCTCCTTCCTTTACATATGAAGCATCTATCATCTTAGGTTTTCCTATTGCCACAACAAGTATATCTGCTCTTTTGCATATTTCTTTAAGATTTTTTGTCCTGGAATGGCATACCGTAACAGTTGCATTTTCTCTAAGTAAAAGCATCGCCATAGGCTTTCCCACTATATTGCTTCTTCCGATAACAACACATTCTTTTCCTTCTATTTCTATATCAGAACGCTTAAGAAGCTCTATTATTCCTGCAGGAGTACAAGATACAAAACCTCTCTGACCTATGCTTAATCTTCCTACGCTTTCAGGATGAAATCCGTCCACATCCTTATCAGGTGAAATTCTTTTAATTACAGTATCCTCATCTATGTGTTTCGGAAGAGGAAGCTGTACCAGTATACCGTTAATGGCACTGTCTGAATTAAGTCTGTCAATAAGAGAAATAAGCTCTTCCTCTGTGGTCTCCTCAGGAAGTTCATATGAAACTGAGTTTATACCCACATACTCACATGCTTTCTTCTTATTTCCAACATATACAGTAGAAGCAGTATCATTTCCCACCTGGATTACGGCAAGACATATCTCTATTCCTTCTTTTTTAAGTGCCGCAACCTTCTCTTTTAACTCATCCTTAATCTGTTTACTTATCACTTTACCGTCAATTAAATCTGCCATTCTTATCCTCCTTATAATTAAAACAGTCCTACTATAGAATCATCAACCACATCAATATTTTCTGCCGCAGGTATCTTCGGAAGTCCCGGCATGGTCATGATAGTTCCTGTAATGGCAACAACAAAGCCCGCTCCCGCTGATACATAAATTTCTCTTATATTAATGTTAAATCCTTCCGGACGTCCTAACTTTTTAGGATCATCAGAAAGAGAATACTGATTTTTAGCTATACATACCGGCAGTTTTCCAAAGCCCATATCATTAATCTTATCAAGTGCCTTTAAGGCCTCAGGTGAATAAGTGACATCATCTGCTCCATAAATTTTAGTGGCAATTTCCTTGATTTTATCTTTTATACTTAAGGAATCATCATACAATGGTTTAAATTCGGATTTTTTATTTTCTATTGTTTCCAAGACAGCGTTTGCAAGATTAATTCCGCCTTCTCCGCCTTTCTCCCAAACCTTTGCCACGGTGCACATGCATCCTCTTTCTTCACAATACTGCTTTACAAATTCAATCTCTTTTTCGGTATCTGTTATAAAGTTATTTAAGGTAACAACTATTGGTACTCCATAAAGTTTAAGGTTTTCTATATGCTTTCCGAGATTGCAGATACCTGCTTCAAGAGCCTCAAGATTTTCCTGTGAAAGTGCAGCCTTTGGAACTCCTCCGTTATATTTTAAAGCTCTTACTGTTGCAACAAGCACTACTGCATCAGGCTTAAGCCCTGACATACGGCATTTAATGTCAAAGAATTTTTCCGCACCCAGATCAGCTCCGAAACCTGCTTCAGTAATTACATAATCTGCTATTTTAAGTGCAGTTTTTGTAGCACGCACAGAGTTACATCCATGTGCAATATTTGCAAACGGTCCGCCATGTACTATTGCAGGTGTGTTTTCCAGAGTCTGTATAAGATTCGGTTTTATGGCTTCCTTAAGCAAAGCCGTCATTGCACCAACTGCCTTTAAATCAGCAGCTGTTACAGGCTCATTGTCATAATTATAAGCCACAATTATTTTTGACAATCTGTTCTTTAAATCCTCTATATCATCTGCGAGACAGAGTATTGCCATGATTTCAGATGCAACGGTTATGATAAAATGGTCTTCCCTTACCACACCGTCAGTCTTTTTCCCAAGTCCTATAACAATATTTCTAAGTGCCCTGTCATTCATGTCAAGACATCTTTTAAATACAATTCTTTTTGTATCTATTCCGAGCTTATTGCCCTGCTGTATATGATTATCAAGCATGGCAGCAAGTAAATTGTTGGCTGAAGTAATGGCATGAAAATCGCCCGTAAAATGAAGGTTTAAGTTTTCCATAGGCACTACCTGTGAATAACCTCCGCCTGCGGCACCGCCTTTTATTCCAAAGCACGGACCAAGTGACGGCTCCCTGAGTGCAATTACAGATTTTTTTCCAAGGCGGCTCATAGCCTGACCCAGTCCGATAGTGACTGTGGTCTTTCCCTCGCCTGCCGGTGTAGGATTAATGGCTGTTACCAGAATAAGTTTTCCGTCCTTATTATCCTTCACTTTTTCAATCAGCTCATCGGAAAGCTTTGCCATGTATTTACCATACATTTCAATATCATCTTCCGAAATGCCAAGTTTTGCGGCAATCTCCTTAATGTTCTTCATTTCTGCCTTCTGCGCAATTTCAATATCTGTGAGCATAATTTTCTCCTTATTTATTGTATTTTATATTTTTACATATTGCCATTTAATTATCATGCACTCATATATGTATCAAATTCGTCCATACTCATGAGTATTTTTCTTGGTTTAGTACCCTCTTCAGGCCCTACCACTCCTGCCTCATAAAGCTGGTCCATAATTCTTGCAGCCCTGTTAAAGCCTATTTTAAATACACGCTGTAACATACCTATGGATGCTTTATCCTTTTCTATGATAAATCTTGCGGCATCTTCAAAATACTCGTCATATCCGTTCTTAGTGCCTGATGCAGTCTGAGAACTGCCTGAGCCTGCCGAAGCTGTTTCAATGGATTTATTTATATCTTCATCATAGCTTATTTCTCCACACTGTTTCTTTATGTAATTAACTACCGAAAGTACTTCTTCATCTGATACAAATGCTCCCTGTACCCTGACAGGCTTCGGATATCCCGTAGGGTAAAACAGCATATCTCCCTTTCCGAGAAGTTTTTCAGCACCGTTCATGTCGAGTATAGTTCTGGAATCCACACCTGAAGATACTGCAAAAGCAATTCTTGAAGGTACATTGGCTTTAATAAGTCCGGTTATTACATCTACAGACGGTCTCTGTGTAGCTATTACAAGATGTATTCCTGCTGCCCTTGCAAGCTGGGAAAGACGTACTATTGCATCTTCAACCTCACCGTGGGCAACCATCATAAGGTCAGCAAGCTCGTCTACAATAACAACTATCTGAGGCATCTTTTTAAGTTCTTCATCCGACACCTCACCGGTCTCAAGTACCTCTTCTACCTTTTTATTATAACCTGCAATATTTCTGACATTATACTGTGCAAAGAGCTTATATCTGTTAGTCATTTCCATAACAGCCCAGTTAAGAGCTCCCGCCGCCTTTTTAGGGTCGGTTACAACAGGTATTAAAAGATGCGGTATACCGTTATAAGCCGTAAGCTCTACCATTTTAGGGTCTATCATTATAAGCTTTACTTCATCAGGATTAGCCTTATATAAAATACTCATGATAAGAGTGTTTATACATACGGATTTTCCCGAGCCTGTTGCTCCTGCTATAAGAAGATGGGGCATCTTTGCTATATCCGTAACTACTACCTGACCACTGATATCCTTACCTACCGCAAAAGATATTTTTGACGGAAACTTCATAAAGATGTCATTATCAATTAAGTCCCTGAAATATACCGTCTGATTTTCTTTATTCGGAACTTCTATTCCTATTGCAGCCTTTCCCGGTATTGGAGCTTCAATTCTTATATCCGCTGCTGCAAGATTTAACTTAATATCATCTGCAAGGCCAAGTATTTTACTTACCTTCACACCCTGCTCAGGCTGCATTTCGTAACGTGTTACGGCAGGTCCGCAGCTGTAATCGGTTATTGTAACATTTACGCCAAAGCTTTCCAGTGTGGATTTAAGTTTCATTGCAGTTTCCCGTACTGAAGCATCACTGTTTTTCTCTGACTTTTTCCTTCCCGATTTAAGCAGATTTACAGGAGGAAGTTTATATTTCTTTATGGAATTATCTTTAACTTTAATATTCCCGGTACTTTCATCAGTCTTGGCAATACCGGTATTTTTTGATGAGGTTTTTTCTGAAACCGTATAATTACCGGAATCCATATTGTCAAAACTGTAAGAGTCATCCATGTTTGAATAACTGTCATTTTCAATCGGTATTTTTTCCGGTTTTAACTCTGTTACATTTAAATCAGTTTCTTCTTTAACCCTGGTCTTTCTTTTCCTTTTAGGATTCTCTATCATGTTTTCTATATCTGATAAATCAGAATTTTCAGATTCTTTTTCATCATCAAACATAAAGAAATCCATTGACGCATCTTTATCAGGCTTAAGCTCATGAATTTCTTCATCTTCAACACGCACATTTTTTCTTTTCCCTGAGGATTTTCCGTTTTTTGATACCTCTTTCGTATCATCATCCGCATATACTTTTATACTTCCCAGTACATTCTTTCTTCGTCCTGTTTTAACCTCATTTTGAGGTATACTGTTTTCGTAAGTATCATCATCATAATCATCATCCCTGCCGAATGACACAGAAAAGAATTTTTTAATAATATCAATCAAGGATATATCAAGGACCATTATAATATCAATAATGCAAAGAAGCACAGTGATAATAACGGTACCTGCCGTACCAATCAGTCCATGCATAAACACAATAAATCCTCCGAAGATAACACCGCCTCCCTGTCTGGAATCAGCCCCCAGATTATAAAGGCTCTTTGCCGTCATCTCTTCAGTACCGGAAAGAAGCTGGCAGATAAATGCCATTGTCATAAGGCATATTCCCAGCCAGATAACTTTTTTTACTACTTTTCTTTTAAAATTATTCGCAAGTAAAAAAGCTGCAGAAAGAAATATATAAAAAGGTATAATATAATTTATAGTTCCAAAAACACCGAAAAAGAAGTTTGAAACAGTTTCTCCTACAATTCCGCAGATACCTATGTTACTGCATATGAGAAATACCGAAAATGCCAGATATACAAAAAGCAGTATTTCCCTCGTGCGGCCTTTATCTGCATTAGTTTTATTATATGTACTCTTTGATTTATTATTTGTTTTCTTATTAGAAGTCTTTTTACTGCCTGACTTACTGTTTGACCTTGCAGCCATGTATACGCTCCTCTCGTAATTAATTCCGATTGATTAAAAAATATTACTGCATACTGCGCATTATATATAAAATATAATGCGCCTCACGCAATATATATTAATCCTCAGAATACTCATACGAATTCATTTTACTATTTTTCCTGTTATTTATCAAGTTATATAAATAATTAAGTGCACTGTTAATACCGCCTACACGGTCTATTATTCCCTTGTCTACAGCCTCTTTACCTATTAACACCGAGCCTATATCCTTAGTAAGTTCCTTTGTATTAAACATTATTTTTCTTAAGTTTTCTTCTGTAACGGATGCATGGGTTGCCGTAAATTCTATTATTCTGTCCTGCATTCTTTCAATATACTCATAGTTCTGTTTAACTCCAAGCACGGTACCGTTCATTCTTATAGGATGCACCACCATTGTTGCGGAAGGAACAATAAAAGAACAGTCACCGGATACTGCAAGAGGAACTCCTATGGAATGTCCGCCTCCCAGAACAAGAGTAACAACAGGTTTACTTAAAGAAGCTATCATTTCCGCTATGGCAAGTCCTGCCTCCACATCTCCGCCAAGAGTATTTAACATTACAAGAACACCGTCTATCATCATATCGTCTTCAACAAGAGCAAGCTGAGGCAGAATATGTTCATATTTACTGGTCTTTGCTCCGGCTCCAAGACAGTCATGCCCCTCAATTTCACCGATTATATTAAGCAGGTGGATATTATAATGGAATTTATTATTAGATAATGTTATCTGTCCATAATCCTTTATAATGTCACCTTTCCTCTGTTCCCTGTCCAGTTTGTTTTTTACATCATCATCTTCATTTTTTATACTTCCCGCTGAGCCTGTCGCGGCCGTTTCATTAATAAGAGGTACCGGATATCCTGTTTTATTGGATACATAATATAAATCTGTTATTCCACGCATAAAAAATCTCCCTCACTTTACACTTAAAGTTTCTTCGTACATAAAGATACATTATCCGAAGATTATTTATACTATGTGTAAATCGGGGAGATTTAATTCATCATTTTTCCGATGTCCTTTGTTTTAATGTAACCAAAAGATAAAGAATATAATATAATTTCAGATTAAAAAGTGTATATACTATCCAATCAGCTTTAGATTTTTTAAATAAATTATGTTTAGCCGCCCTGTTCAGCTTTTCTTTAAATACATCTGCTTTTCTGAAATATCTTATAACTCCTATTCTCTTTCTCAGACTCATTTTTACTTTTACCGGACTTACATATCTTACAACCGTAAATATCCTCCTTGCAAGTTCACTTATCCATAATTCAGGAAAAAGCGAATCAATATCCATATCCTTAAGATATTTACGTTTTAATTTCAGACATTTGATTAAAGAATTAATGTTATTAATATTCACCTTTCCGGTAGTACTGTGCTCATATCTCATAAGCCAGCAATAATATACTTTAGGATTTAATACAATTTTGGGATTATTCATATAAAGCTGTGTGGTAAAATATAAATCTTCATATCCGTATCTCATACTTTCATCAAAACACATGTTATTTTCTACAAGAAAATCCCTTTTGTATATTCCTGCCCATATGCCCTCACCGGACCTGTTGATTTCATTAAAATTTTTTCTTACTTCATCGCCAGAAAAAACGCCTTCCGAAAAAATGTTATCTTCTTCAAAAACCTTTTTCCCGTTTTTATATACCACATATTTTCTTGAAAATCTCACAACATCGGCATTATGTTTTTCAGCCAGTTCATAATTATCTTTAAGCAAATCCTGAAGATATATGTCATCATTATCACAAAATGCTATATATTTGCCCCTGGCGGCTTTAAGTCCTCTGTTTCTGGCAGCGCATATTCCTCCGTTTTTCTGGTGAATGACATTTATTCTTTCATCTTTAGCAGAATATTCATCACAAATTATTTCGCTGCCGTCAGATGAGCCGTCATCCACAAGAATAATCTCAAATTTTTTAAATGACTGACAAAGGATACTTTCAAGCGTGTTACCTAAATATTTTTCAGAATTGTATACAGGAATAATAATGCTTATTTCAGGTTTATCTGTCATACTTATTCTTTCCACCATACATCAAACTGATGTCCTTTTCTTTTTTCTTCCGGAGGCAGTTTCATATAATCTCCATAGAGGCTTTTTAAATAATAATCCCAACATGAAGGAGCCGGAAATTTTTTTCCTTCAAAAGTCACTTCACAAGGCTCAAGGAAACTTCTCGGCATTTTTTCCTGAGGACCGTACCCCCATAAAAAACCGCCTACATAAGGTGAAGTATTTATATCATATTCACTTGATATCCTGTTCAGCTTATCACATAATTTTACCGTATTGAGACGCCTGCAAATCGGAATAAGAATATATTTTGCTGCTGTCGCGTACCACGTTGCACCTGTTCCTATTTCACTGTATGCAGTAAGTAACAGTGTTTTATAAAACTTAATACGCCTGAATTTCTTCTTTATTTTCCTTTCACTGTCAGGCATTCCATCCAATGGAAATATATCAATCCATACACTTGTCAGCGCTTCTTTATCCAGATATTTTTCCTTAATTTCTGTTTTTGTATTTACCAGCTTGATAAAAGGATATATGGATTCTCCGTTTTTCCATGAAATCTTTTTCACTTCGTCATCTTTCTCATCAGGAAGTTCCAGAAATTTTTGGAAATCATCCCTAGGCATAAGAACATCAATATCATCATCCCATGGAATAAATCCCTTGTGCCTTACCGCACCCAGCAGTGTTCCTCCGCAGAGATAATATCTTAAGTTGTTTTTTTTACATATTTCATCCAGCTTTATTAATAAATCTAATTCTATCTGCTTAACTTCATCAGTATCTATTTTTCTCATTAATTATTCCTCTATATATAAGATACGGTTACTATAATAAACTGTCGATATAAAATAATATCTTATCAATCTTAAATCTTCTGAAATTCATAACCAGCCATGTGGCATAATGTGTCTTAAATTCTTCGGCTCTTATTTTTCTTCTGAAGGTAATATATTTATTTCTGTACTTTTTTCCGGCTATCTTTTTAATCATTTTGTCATATGTTTCATACAAAATACTCATCTTTTTTAAACCGCAGCCTTTTGCATTATAAAGCAAAGCTGCCGTAAGACCCGAAATAATGCAATATTCCAAAATAGCCCTGCATGAGGCATCTTTCTTCCCTATAATTTCATCATAAAAAGAATTTATTGCCTCGGTATATCCCATAAAAATATCCGACCTGTCCTGCTTTTTATTCTGTGTCATGGAATTATCATTATATACATAATAATATCCTGCATAATCAAGAATTTCAATTTTTGGTTTTTCAAGTAACACGCGATATGCAAACTGCTCGTCTTCATATCTTCTAATTCCCCTGAAATCAATACCATGATTTTTCAAAAATGATGTCTTATACATTTTATTACAGGCAGACATATAAAACCATGCATTTATTTTTTCCCTTCCGGGTTTATTAACCTTAAATTTACCGTTTTTTGCACGTATATAGCCGCCCACAGCGAGGTCTGCGTCATTTAATTCCATTGCATTAATATAGGTTTTAAGAAAATCTTTTGAAATATAATCATCACTGTCCAAAAAAATTATATATTTACCCTCTGCATTTTTTATACCGAGGTCACGGGCATATCCCGAGCCCATATTTTTTTCACAATGCAACAGTTTTATCTTTTCAGGTATACTTTTCATATACCTGTCAATTATTTTTATACTGTTATCCGTTCCGCAGTCATCTATAAAAAGCACTTCATAATCTGAATAAGTCTGATTTAATATGCTTTTTATACATCTTGATATATACTTTTCAGAATTATATACGGGAACTATAATTGATACATCTTTCACTTTAATTACTCTCCAAAACCAAAATTTATATCAATAAAATCCCTGTGATTAAAGAATTATCTGTCATCCCAGGGATTTTAAACAAGCCTTATTTAGATTGTAAGAATTACTTCATTCGTGTCGGAAAGAACATCATAAGGAATATAGTTTCCTTCTACTGCCTTACCGTTTACTGTAAGACTCTGAACTCCTGATTCTTTTCCGTCAGGATTAAGCACTGTAATGTCCAGATGCTTTCCTCTGTAATCCTTTGATATCTTAAACTCTTTCCATTCTGAAGGCACTGAAGGCGCAACCTTTAAACCGTTAAAGTCAGGTCTCATACCAAGTATACCTTCAACACAGGCAACCATAACGGTAGATGCAGTACCTGTAAGCCAGTGAACGTGAGCCCTTCCAAAGAACGGGCTGTCCGTTGCCTCTGTAAACTGTCCGTGGCAGTAAGGCTCAAGCTTACGGATTTCTGCCTTGTCATTCATTGCAGCAGGTGAAGATTCCATAAAGTACTCAAATGCCCTGTTTCCGTGACCCATAAGAGCCTCCGCAAGGATTATCCAGCCCTGAGGCTGTGAGAATATACCGCCGTTTTCCTTGGTTGACGGATTAAAGAGAAGCATAAGCGCTCCGTCAAAAGCATGATTTACATATGATGGAGCCATAAGTCTTACTCCATAAGCAGTATTTAATTCCCTGTGTACGGATTCCAGTGCTTTTTCTGCCTGGTCTTTTGATGCCAGACCGCTTATTACTGCCCATGACTGAGGGTTAAGCCACATACTTCCTTCAGGGTCCTTCTTGGAGCCGATAATCTGTCCGTCTTCCTTAAAACCTCTTATATATCTGTCATCTTCCCAACAGAGTGACTGAATCGTATCTCCAAGCTCTTTCTGAATTTTATCAATATATGCTATATATTCAGAATCCTTCTTCATTTCTGCAAACATTTTAATTACGGTCATTGCATAATAAAGCTGCATTGCAACGAAGGTAGATTCACCTTTCTTACCCAGTCTTAAACAATCATTCCAGTCCGCATGAAGACCTGCAGGCATATTGTGAAGTCCGAGTCTGTTCATGGAAAAGTCTATGGCTCTCTTAAGGTGGTCATATACCGTACCCTCTCCGCCGTTAGCATATAAAATAACCTCATCTATAAAGTCTGTGTTTCCAGATTCAGCTATATATTTATAAACCGTAGGGAAAAGCCAGAGTGCATCATCTGCCCTGTATGCAGGATGTCCTGTTTCCCTTACATATGATTCATCATCAGGTGTATCTTCATGTCCGGCATTATGGGTAAATTTAACAAGAGGAAGTCCGCCTCCGTTATCTACCTGAGCCGATAACATAAATCTTATCTTTTCAAGTGCCATTTCAGGTGCAAGATGTATGATTCCCTGAATATCCTGAACTGTATCACGATAACCGTAGCCGTTTCTCAGACCGCAGTATGAGAATGAAGCAGCTCTTGACCAGATGAATGTCATGAAACACTGATATGCATTCCATGTATTAATCATGGCATTAAATTCTTTGCTAGGAGTTTCAACCTGAAAATGATTTAATTTTCCGTGCCAGTAATTTATAAGCTCTGAAAGTTCCTCTTCAGCAGTTTTTCCCGGATTTTCCTTATATAAAGCCATAATTTCTTCAGCTTCTTCGTCATTTTTCATTCCGAGAATAAAAGCAATTTCTTTACTTTCGCCCGGCTTAAGGGTAATCTTGCAGGAAAGTGCTCCGCAGGCATTTTCATTATAATTAAGCTTGTTGCCAAGGTCTCCACTTTCTATACCTGCAGGATTATTATAACCGTGATATCTTCCAAGGAATTCTTCCTTGTCACCGCAGTATGAATCAACCTTTTCTCCTACAAGTCCGAAAAATCTCATAAATGCAACATTTCCGTTTATTGCTTTGCCCTTGTTTACATTTTCATTTATAACCTGCTTTATTCTGTCACCCATAAAATATGTTCTGGTTATATACAGGGTATACTGCAGATTTACCTGGTCCTGTTCATAATTATTATCGTTTGTAAATTCACAGAAGCCCGAAACAGTAAGATTTCTTTCTCTGTCGGAATTATTTGTAACCTTTGTCTTCCAGACCTCATAAGTCTTATCAAGTGGTACATAATAAAGTACCTCTGAGGTTATGTCCGAATATTCGGCTTTAATCTTAGTATATCCGGTACCATGATGACATTCGTTTTTGTAAGTCTCCAAATCTTTTCCTACAGGCTGCCATGAAGCAGACCAGTAATCCCTGCTGTCATTATCTCTCAGATAAACATATCTTCCCGGCTGGTCAAAATTATTGAATACATAACGGAGTATTCTGCCGTTAGCACCTGATTTTACAAAGCTGTAACCGCCTGCATTATTTGATATTATTGCCCCATATTCAGGAGAACCGAGATAGTTCGCCCAAGGTGCAGGAGTATCAGGTCTGTCTATAACATACTCTTTGTTCTCTTCATCAAAATAACCAAATCTCATAATATCCTCCATAAATTATTCTGCATCTTTAAGACTTAAGCTAACCTTACCCATCTTATCTATATCAAGAACTTTTACTCTGACTTCATCCCCGATATTTACAACATCTTCTACTTTATTTACTCTTCTGTCAGCAAGTTTTGATATATGAATCATACCGTCCTTATTCGGAGAAAGCTTTACAAAAGCACCAAATGGCATAATTCTTACAACCGTACCTTCGTAAGTCTTACCAATTTCAAGAGGGTCAACTATTGAATGAATTATATTAATTGCCTTTTCAATCATATCTTCATCAATGCCACAGACACATACTCTTCCGTCATCATCAATGTCAATCTTAACACCTGTTTCCTCAATGATTGAATTAATTGTCTTTCCTCTCTGTCCGATTATTTCACCAATCTTCTCAGGGTCAACCGTAAGCTGACGAATCTTAGGAGCATATTTTCCGAGATGCTCTCTAGGTGCAGGAATACACTTAAGCATTACCTCATCTAAAATATATATTCTTGCCTCTCTTGTTCTTGCAATAGCTTCACGTATAATGTCTTCAGTAAGTCCGTGAATCTTAATATCCATCTGAATTGCAGTAATACCGTCTTTTGTACCTGCAACCTTAAAGTCCATATCTCCGAAAAAGTCTTCAAGTCCCTGAATATCAGTAAGAACTATATAGTCATCATCAGTATCTCCCGTAACAAGTCCGCATGAAATTCCCGCAACAGGTTTCTTTATAGGAACTCCGGCAGCCATAAGTGACATTGTGGATGCACATACAGAAGCCTGTGACGTAGAACCGTTTGATTCAAAGGTCTCTGATACAAGGCGTATTGCATAAGGGAATTCTTCTTCTGAAGGAATAACAGGAAGAAGCGCTCTTTCAGCAAGTGCACCATGTCCTATTTCTCTTCTTCCCGGTCCTCTTGAAACCTTTGTTTCTCCAACTGAATATGAAGGGAAGTTATAATGATGCATATATCTCTTTGAAGTTTCATTTACATCAAGTCCGTCAATTCTCTGTGCATCTGAAAGAGGTGCAAGAGTTGTAACGGTACAAATCTGAGTCTGTCCTCTGGTAAACATGGCCGAGCCATGGACTCTAGGAATTATGTCAACTTCTGCAGCAAGAGGTCTTATCTGTGTAATCTCTCTTCCGTCAGGTCTCTTGTGGTCCTTTAAAATCATCTTACGAACGGTCTTCTTCTGATACTGATAAACAGCATCATCAATAAGTGCAAGCCACTCTTCGTTATCTGCAAATGCTTCTGCAAGCTTGTCCTTTATATTTCTTATATTTTCTTCTCTTACCTGCTTAACATCCGTAAATACAGCCTCTTCCATTTCTTCAGGCGGAACGATTTCCTTAATGGCTGCAAATAATTCTTCAGGAACTGCACAGCTCTCATAACTATGCTTTGGCTTTCCACATTCAGCTACGATTGTATCAATAAATGCTATAACCTGCTGATTTACCTTATGAGCCTCAAAAATCGCCTCAAGCATCTTATCTTCAGGTACTTCATTTGCTCCTGCTTCAATCATTATTACCTTGTCTCTTGTTGATGCAACAGTAAGCTTTAAATCTGATACATGATTCTGCTGTGTATTTGGGTTAATTATAAATTTGCCGTCAATAAGTCCTACCTGTGTTGTTGCACATGGACCGTCAAACGGAATATCTGATATACATGTTGCAATAGATGAGCCAAGCATCGCAGTAAGTTCAGGTGAACATTCAGGGTCTACTGACATAACAAGATTGTCCAATGTAACATCATTTCTGTAGTCCTTAGGGAACAAAGGACGCATAGGTCTGTCAATTACTCTCGAAGTAAGAACGGCATTTTCAGAAGCCTTTCCTTCCCTTTTGTTAAATCCTCCCGGAATTTTTCCTACGGCATAAAGCTTTTCTTCATACTCAACACTGAGTGGGAAGAAATCTATACCTTCTCTTGGCTTTTCTGAAGCCGTAGCTGTTGAAAGAACAACAGTTTCTCCGTAGTGCATAAGTACAGCACCGTTAGCCTGCTTTCCGACTCTGTCTACATCTACGACAAGAGGTCTTCCTGCAAGCTCCATTTCAAATTTCTTATACATTTTTTCGTCTCCTTAATTTTTATTTGAATTAAGACTCCGAAACAACTGAAAAATACACTCGGAAAATGCACTTTTCAGAAGTCTCGGGGCAGTCTTAATACAATCTTATTAATTTTATCACATGCCACTTTTTACTTCAATCATTTTCTTGCTAAAATAAAATTAAAAATGACTTCCAGAATGGTATTAACATCCTTCTTTGTTACATCTACCGTTAAATCCGATGCTGTTTCATAATAAGGCGTTCTTCTGAAAATCATATCAGAAATTCTGTTCTTTATTTCATTACAGTCATCACCTTTAAGAAGCGGTCTTTTTGTATCAGATTTTACTCTTTCATAAATTTCCTCTGCGTCGGTTTTCAAATATATGATTCTGCCCAGATTTTTCATAAGCCTTATATTTTCAGGCCGGAGTACCATTCCCCCTCCCGTGGAAATAACAGTATTATATTTTTTATTTACAAACTCTTTAAGAAGTGCCGTTTCCATATTCCTGAAACTCTCTTCCCCCGAATTTTCAAAAATACTGTTTATGGATGTATTTTCTCTTTCTTCTATTACTGCATCCGTATCGATAAATTCCATACTAAGCTTTTCGGCAAGTGCCTTTCCCACTGTTGACTTTCCTGAGCCCATATATCCTACAAGAATTATATTGTCACCGTAAAGCTTTTTTCTGAGCTTTGTTAAAATACGTTCAGTAAGTTCATCTGATATTTTTATTTCATTCCATAGCTCATACGCTTCTATTCCCTGATATAAAAGCATTTTCAAACCGTTAAATACAGGTACATTTCTATTGATAAGCTCCTTCATAAAAGGTGTTACTGCAGGATTATATATTAAATCAACTCCTGCCTTTGCCATATCATAAAAGTTTTCATCAGAAATCAGCATTTCATCGCTGTCATGAAGTCCCAGAGATGTACATTGAAACATCAGATATTTTCCGAATGGTATTTCCTTATATTCGTCTTTGGCAAGAGGAATAATGACCGAACAGCCGAAGTATTTATTCATTTCATCAGAAAGACTTATCGCTTTGTCCTTTCTTCTGTTTATTAAATAAACTTTTTTTGCTCCTTCGCTGAGGCACATGTAACAGACTGCCCTTGATGCACCTCCGGCTCCCAGAATAATGATATTCTCATCTTTTATATTTATTCCCTCTGAAAAACAGGCACGCTTAAGTCCTGACATATCGGTATTATAACCCTTATAACCGTTTTCCGTTCTTACAAGCGTATTAACGGCTCCGATTTTTTCTGCTGCATCATCAATCTCTGCCAGGCAATCTATTACATCCTGCTTATGGGGCACAGTTACATTAAGTCCTTTTATATTTAGCCTGTAAGCACCCTCAACTGCACTTTTTACACCGTCTTCCACCTGAAAAGGCACATATACTGCATTTATTCCCAGTTCATCGGACAGTGTATTATGTATGTCAGGTGACATTGTATGCTTTATCGGATTACCGATAATACCCAAAACTTCAGTACTGCCGTTTATCATAATCTATCTCCAATCTGCTTCTATTGCTTATATCTATGAACGCTTCGCGGTATCGCGCGCATGAAAAATCTCACTTCGTGCGATGGCGTCGCGGCTGTCCCCCTCCCTTTGGCCGGCGGAATCATAACTTAAAATGCAGCGGCAAATACCGCTGCATTCTTTAATATTACTTTCTGAGTCCGAGACTTTCGATAAGTGTTCTGTAACGCTCAATATCCTTAGCCTTAAGGTATGCAAGAAGGTTTCTTCTCTGACCTACCATCTTAAGAAGTCCTCTTCTTGAATGATGGTCATTTGGGTGAGTCTTAAAATGCTCATTTAAGTCATTAATTCTGGCTGTAAGAAGCGCTACCTGTACCTCAGGTGAGCCTGTGTCACCCTCACTGCGTCCATACTTTTCAATAATCTCTTTCTTCTGCTCTGTAGTAATCATTTTGTTTTCCTCCTGAATTTAATAATCTCCTGTTACCGAGTCCGGGTCGGAGTTTCCCGTAACTAAGTAAAGGCTTAAATTATAATAGCATAGTGAATTCATCAAATCAAGTATAATTTACAAATAAAAATGGTTTAAAAAAACTTCTGTATGTATTATACTAATTTATGATGACAGGGTCAAAAGGTCTTAACCCACATGAGCTTGCTCATAAGTGGGTAGGATTGTGGGAGTGTGCAGCATGGAACAATCCGTAGGCATCATAGTTGGGGGCTTTTGACCCCAACATCATTATGAGTAAAAAATTATATAAGCTCACAGAGAAAGGAATATATTATGGCAGGTTCGGTATTCGGAAATATTTTTAAAATATCCACATGGGGAGAGTCACACGGTGCAGGTCTTGGAGTAGTCGTAGACGGATGTCCTGCGGGACTTACCTTAGATGAAGAATATATACAGAGTTTTCTTGACAGGAGAAAGCCGGGACAATCCCGATTTTCAACACAAAGAAGTGAATCTGACAGGGTAAAAATCATGTCAGGCATTTTTGAAGGGAAAACTACCGGTACTCCTATTTCCATGATGGTTGAAAACACTTCGCAGCGTTCCAAAGACTACGGAAACATAGCATACTGCTATCGTCCGGGACATGCTGATTATACATTTGATGAAAAATACGGTTTCAGGGATTACAGAGGCGGTGGCCGTTCCTCAGGAAGAGAAACCATAGGCCGTGTAGCAGCAGGTGCCATAGCTGTTAAAATCTTAACCGAACTCGGTATTACATTTACCACCTATGTACGTTCAATAGGCACATATGAAATAGACTATGATAAATTTGATGAGGCGGAAATAAATAACAATCCTCTTTACATGCCCGATGCACAATGTGCCGAAAAAGCTGCACTTTACCTTAAAGAAACAATGATGAACAGGGATTCTGCAGGCGCCGTTGTGGAATGTATCGTAAAGGGCACCCCTGCCGGAATAGGCGAGCCTGTATTTGACAAACTGGATGCAAGGCTTGCACAGGCAGTAATGTCAATAGGTGCCGTAAAGGCAGTCGAAATCGGAGACGGTGTTAAAGTTTCACTTTCAAACGGCTCTAAAAACAATGACACCTTCTCGATTAAAGATGATAAAGTTATTAAAAACACAAACCATGCAGGAGGAATTCTCGGTGGAATAAGCGACGGCTCAGACATTATACTGAGAGCTTCATTTAAGCCTACGGCATCCATATTTCAGCCTCAGCAGACCGTGACAAACACACACGAAGAGACAATACTCGAAATAAAAGGCAGACACGACCCTATCATAGCTCCGAGAGCTGTTGTGGTTGTAGAAGCCATGACTGCCATTACAATACTTGATGAGCTTATGATTAACTGCACATCAAAGTTGGAAAACATCAAAAAAATATATAATAAATAAAAAATATTATCTTTATATGCTCTTTCCTAATTCATAAGCCTGATTTACTTCAGGCTTATCTTTAATTTCACCTACTTTGAAATTACCTCCTGCAAGGATATGTCCGAGATTTTTCCAGCGCAGGTGCTCCATGAGATGGTCATAATAAAGAATAACATCATCAAAACCATGACCTTCTGCAGCCATTAAAAGTGCTGAAGCTTTGTTATTTCCTCTGAGAAGATTTTTGTCACCCTCTTCCAAAGCAAAGAGCCGGTCAAATGCAGTCCTTAACTGACCACTCATATTCCAGTAGTATAAAGGCGACGCAAGTATAACAACATCCGCTTCTTTAACGACAGGATAAATTTTAATCATGTCATCCTTTTGAACACACGGACATTCTTTTGTATTATTACCGCCAAGACATCCTTTACATCCGTGAATGTTCATTTCATCCAGAAAAAACTCAGTAACCATGTTTCCCACGCTCTCTGCACCTTCTGTAAATGCTTTTACGAGGGCAGATGTATTTCCGTTTTTATGGGGACTTCCGTTAAGTATAACAATTTTTTTACTCATACTAAATCTCCTCTTCTTTCTTTAATAATTGACTTTTCTTAATGTCTATACTAGAATTATAACAATAATTATACTTAATACAAGTACACACCTTAAAGTGCGATACTTACCTAAAGGAGAGTGTAAAATGAATAAACGATGCATAGCTGATGAATGTCTTAAGAACACAGGATTCAGTTATACCCTTTCATTAATTAACGGGAAATACAAGATGACCATTCTCTATACCCTTATGGAATTTGGGATAGTGAGATTTAATGAAATGAAAAAATATATTGGAGAAATTTCATATAAAACTCTTAGTTCTACTTTAAAAGAATTAGAGGCAGACGGACTGATAAACAGGAAAGAATATCCCCAGATTCCGCCTAAGGTTGAATACAGCCTTACCGAAAAAGGCAAATCGCTTATTCCAATCTTGGACGGAATGTGCGAATGGGGAGATAAACACAGAGGATAGATGTATAATAAAAACTCCATGTAAAATTTAGTTTATACTAAAATTTACATGGAGTTTTATTTTTAATTAAATCTGCTCCAAAGCCTGACTTAAGTCAGCTATTATATCATCTACATCTTCTATTCCTACCGAAAATCTTATCAGTTCAGGAAGTACTCCCGATTCAATGAGCTGCTCGTCTGAGAGCTGTCTGTGTGTGGTGCTGGCAGGATGTAAAACTGAAGTTCTTGCATCTGCAACATGTACAACGATTTTAGCAAGCTTAAGGCTGTCCATAACCTTCATTGCGGCTTCCTTACCACCCTCTACTCCAAATGAAATAACTCCGCATGAGCCATTCGGCAGATACTTCTTTGCACGCTCATGGTATTTATTACTCTTTAAATCAGGATAATTAACCCATTTAACTTTACTGTGGCTTTCAAGAAATTCAGCAACCTTTCTTGCGTTCATGCAATGTCGCTCTACTCTTAAATGAAGAGTTTCAAGACCAAGTCCAAGGAGAAAAGCATTCATAGGAGACGGCGTCGACCCAAGGTCTCTCATAAGCTGTGCCCTTGCCTTCATAATATATGCTGAAGTTCCAAAATCACGGGTATAAACAACTCCGTGATAGGATTCATCAGGCTCTGTAAGTCCCGGATATTTTCCCGTATTCCAGTCTGTCTTTCCGCTGTCAACAATCACGCCGCCAAGTGCAACTGCATGTCCGTCCATATACTTGGATGTAGAATGTATAACTATATCAGCGCCGTATTCAAAAGGCCTGCAATTAATAGGTGTTGCAAAAGTATTGTCAACTATAAGTATTATACCCGCTTCATGAGCAACCTCTGCGAACATCTCCAAATCAGGAATCTCAAGGCCCGGATTAGATAATGTTTCAGTAAAAATAAGCTTAGTATTATCCTTAATTTTTTCTTTAAGCTCTTCTTTTGATATATCAGTAGGAACAAAGGTACATTCAATTCCCATTTTTGCCATTGTAACACCTAAAAGATTAAAAGTACCCCCGTAAACTGCATTTGTAGCAATTATATTATCACCGGCACCTGCCACGTTTAATATTGAAATCAGGGTTGCAGCCTGTCCTGACGAAGTAAGCAATGCTCCGACACCGCCCTCAAGTGATGCAATTCTTTCTTCAATAGCAGCTAATGTAGGATTACCAAGCCTTGTATACATAAAACCCGGCTCCAGGTCAAAAAGCTTTGCAACATCAGCACCGGTTTCATAATAATACGTCGTACTCTGGGCTATCGGAAGCACTCTTGGCTCACCTGACTTGGGATTATATCCCTCCTGAACGCATCTTGTGTTTATATTATATTTATCCATGTTATACCTCCTGAAGTTTACGATTTAACAGCTCCTGCTCGCGGATGAGATTTATCATATACTTCCTTAATTCTGCTGTTCTTATTTTTAAGATAAATCTGGGTTGTGGAAATATCGGAATGTCCCAGCATTTCCTGTACAGCCCTTAAATCAGCTCCATTGTTTACTAAATGTGAAGCAAAAGAATGTCTTATCATATGTGGTGTAATATCTTTATCTATTCCTGCACGCTTTGCATACAGCTTAATAATCTTCCAGAAACCCTGTCTTGTCATTGGCTCCCCTTTACAATTAGTGAAAAGATACATATTATTTTTACACATTTCAGGTCTTACTTTATTTACATAGTTTTCTAAAGCATATTTTGCCGCATCCTCAATCGGAATTATTCTGTCCTTGCCTGTGTCATGACAATTTATGTAATTTAATTTTAAATTTATATCCGTTATTTTTAAAGATATAAGTTCTGAAACTCTGAGTCCTGTAGCATAAAGAAGCTCAATCATAGCCTTATCCCTTATTTCTTTAGAAGTATTTTTGGAAGGCTGCTCAAGCAAAAGATTAACCTCTTCTACAGTAAGAATTTCCGGTGCCTTCTTTTCAATTTTAGGAGGTTTCAGAAGCTCAGCAGGATTTTCCGCCATGATTCCTTCTCTCATAAGAAAAGCAAAAAAAGATTTAAGACTTGCAATATTTCTTGATACGGTCGCTGAACTTTTTCCTGACTTTTCCAGATGAAGAACATAAGTACCCAGAGATGTAGCATTGATACCATGCACATCATCAATTCCTGATTTCTTCATAAAGTCATACATCTTCGTTAAATCCCGTCTGTATGAAGAGACAGTATTATCACTGGAATGTTTGACATTTTTCAGATAGTTAATATAGTTTTTTATCTGTTCTTCCATAGATTTCCTCTTACCGTATCAGTACGCCCAAAATTCATAAGTAATATACGATAAATTACCTCTAATTTACCGATATGTTACAGTATAATTACAAATTTACATAAAATCAATAACTATTTTTTATGTAATCAAAGCAAATTTGTTACATTTTATAATTTTTCGCAAAATAAAGTGGTTATTTTTTAATCAAGTACAATATATTGATAAAAATTTTTTAAAAAAAATCTGTTAATTATTAATTCAGATCCGACTCCCAATAAAAATACCAAAAGATTTATAATTACAAATTTCAGTTTTGCCCCATTACCGGAAAAAAAACTTCTCTTATGGGAATCACTGTAATATTCTGATAACAACTTAATATTTATGCAGTAAAATACAAAATGAGGGAAGAAACACAAAATTGTATATATTACTCCCGTAATTCCCCGATAATATGTCTCAACAGAAACAAGCAGTCCTATTATCACTCCTGCTAATCCTATAAGAACAGCTAAGATTAAATCAGTCTTAATGAATTTAAAAAGTAGTATAATTATGACAAGCTGCTTAATTCTCTGGAAAACAGTAACCATAAAAACCGAAAGGTTTTCTTCTGACAATGTAGAATTTACGGCAGACATGTCTATTCCTAAATATCTGAGACTACAGCCTGAGACTATCAGATAATTTGCAATAAAGGATGCGGCAGCAATAGAAAACAAAAAAACTATAATTCTTAACCGTGTTTTATCCATAGTCATATCCGGCCTCCAAAAATAAAATTAAGGAGCATTATTTTGCTCCTTAATTTATATGCATAATTTTAATCATATATTACAGGATATTTCTGGACTTCATATCCGTATATGCCAGTATTGCTATTACAGTTTTGCTGTCTGTTATCTTATTTGAATATACTGAATTTAAAGCTTCTTCATGAGTCATTTTTACTATTTCCATATATTCATCAGCATCACGGTTAATATTTCCTTTTTTCAAATTCGTCCCGATATATACAGATGTCTTTTCATCCAGGACACCTATTGCAGCTACCACGGTGTTAATAAAATAAAGTTTTTCCGGTATAAGGCCTGTTTCCTCCTCTGCTTCACGAAGTGCACAGACCTCAGGATTCTCTTCGGGAAATCCCTTACAGCCTGCAGGTATTTCAATACTTATATCATCTGTGACATTTCTGTACTGTTTAATGAATACAAGATTTTCTTCATTATCCACAAGAAGAATACCTGCTCCGTCCCGGTTTTTAACCAAATCATATTCAACCAGTTTGCCTGAAGGTGTTCTTAAAATATCTTTATATACACTTACCCTGTTTGCCTTATAGACAAGCTCTGTCTTAACTTTTTCAAATCTTAACATGACTTATTCCAGATTATTTAAAAATGCTTCTATTCTGTCTAAACCATTTTTAATCTGCTCCATAGAAATTGCATAAGAAAGTCTTATGTGATTTTCAATTCCAAAATCATCACATGGAATTACCGCAGTATTATATTCATGAATAAGAATATCAGCAATATCTGCTGCAGATGTGATTTTTCTTCCTTTATGTTCTTTACCGATAACTTCTTCAAAGTCTACAAATGTATAAAAAGCTCCCTTTGGCTCTACGCATGAAATATACGGCATATTGCATATTCTTTCATACATATACTCTCTTCTTTCGCCAAATTCCTTAACCATTTCCTTTAAAGGCTCCTGAGTGCCTACAATAGCCTCATATGCTGCCTTTTGTGCAATCGAATTAGGATTTGATGCCTGATGGCTTTGCACTGAACTCATCAGCTTGGAAATTTCAAGAGGTGCGCCCGTATATCCGATTCTCCAACCTGTCATGGCATAACTCTTAGATACTCCGCACACGGTAATTGTTCTCTTATATATTTCATCTCCCAGAGAAGCAATGCTCACATGCTCGTTACCATCGTAGATAAGATATTCATACATTTCATCAGAAACCACAAAAATATCATTTTTTACGGCAAAGTCAGCTATTTTCTGAAGTTCCTCTCTGGTATAAATCATACCTGTTGGATTGTTTGGTGTATTCAGAACAAGAGCTTTTGTTTTTTCTGTAAGCGCCGCCTCCAACTCTTCTATTGTCGGCTTATATTCATTTTCCTTTTTTGCATTCACTATGACCGGCTTTCCATCACAAAGCTTTATCATTTCAGGATAGCTGAGCCAGTAAGGTGCAGGTATGATTACCTCATCACCCGGATTAAGTATTGCAGTAAATACATTTGTAAGTGAATGTTTTCCTCCATTGCTTATAACAATTTGCTCAGGTGTGTAATTAACCTTATTAAATTCAGCAAACTTCTTTGACAAAGCCTGCTTTAATTCAGCAATTCCGGAAACCGGAGTATATTTTGTAAAGCCGTCATTAATTGCTTTAATCGCTGCGTCGCATACATTATCAGGTGTATTAAAATCCGGCTCTCCCGCTCCAAAGCCCACTACATCAATTCCCTGTGACCTAAGCTCCTTAGCCTTTGCTGTAATAGAAAGGGTAGAAGAAGGTTTAACTGATTTAGCTTTTTCCGATAATACTGTTGACATAATATACACACTCCTTATAAATTTTCGACTAGATACCAATATAATATATAAATCCATGTTTTTCAAGAAAAAATTTAAAAACCCCTGAGAAAACCGAATAAAATTCAGATTCTCAGGGGCCTCAATTTCATAAATTAATCTTATTTTGCATAATCAGTGACTCTTGATTCACGTATAAGGTTAACTTTTATCTGTCCCGGATAATCTAATTCTTCTTCAATCTTCTTAGAAATATCACGAGCCAGAAGCACCATATCAGAGTCAGATACCTGCTCAGGAACAACCATAATTCTGATTTCCCTACCTGCCTGAATTGCAAAGGACTTATCTACACCCTTAAATCCATTAGCAATATCCTCCAGCTTTGTAAGTCTGGTAGAATATGATTCCAATGTTTCTCTTCTTGCACCCGGACGGGCAGCCGAAATTGTATCGGCAGCCTGCACTATACAAGCTATTAAACTTTCAGGCTCTACATCTCCATGATGTGCCTCAACAGCATTTATAACTATTGCTGATTCCTTGTACTTTCTACATAAGTCTACACCAATGCTTATGTGTGAGCCTTCCATCTCATGATCAACTGATTTTCCAATGTCGTGAAGCAGACCTGCACGCTTTGCAAGTCTTATATCTACACCAATCTCTCCGGCAAGGAGTCCGCTAAGCTGGGCAACTTCTATGGAATGCTTGAGCGCATTCTGCCCGTAACTTGTTCTGAACTTCATCTTACCGAGTAATCTTACTAATTCAGGATGTATTCCATGAACACCCACCTCAAGAGTGGCAGCTTCTCCTTCCTCACGTATCATTGTTTCAACTTCTTTTTGTGCCTTTTCAACCATTTCTTCTATTCTTGCAGGATGAATTCTTCCGTCTACTATCAGTTTTTCAAGAGCAATTCTTGCAACCTCTCTTCTGATAGGGTCAAAACTTGAAAGTATAACGGCTTCCGGAGTATCATCAATAATCAAATCAACTCCTGTCATAGTTTCAAGCGTTCTGATATTTCTTCCTTCTCTTCCTATGATTCGACCTTTCATCTCATCGTTAGGAAGCTGTACAAGTGAAATAGTAGTTTCTGATACGTGATCGGCAGCACATTTCTGAATAGCTGTAACAACGTAATCTTTTGCCTTCTTATCGGCTTCTTCTTTTGCTTTAGACTCTAATTCCTTGATCATGACTGCGGTTTCGTGTTTAACATCGTCTTCAACAGTCTTTAATAAGTATTCCTTTGCCTGTTCAGAGGTATAACCAGATATTCTTTCCAGTTCCTGCAGCTTTTTAGCTTCGAGTTTTTCCACTTCAGTCTTCTTTTTACTGAGTTCAGATTCCTTAGCCGAAAGCGAAGCTTCTCTTTTTTCAACAGCCTCTGTCTTTCTGTCAAGGTTTTCTTCTCTGGATAAAACCCGCTTTTCCATACGCTGAATTTCATTTCTGCGGTCTTTTACTTCCTTTTCGATTTCGTTCTTAGTCTTAAGAGCTTCTTCTTTAGCTTCCAGAAGTATTTCGCGCTTTCTTGCTTCAGCAGTCTTTAATGCATCATCTATTATCTCTCTGGCCTTGTCTTCTGCTTTTCCAACCTTTGCTTCTGCAATATTCTTGCGATATGCAATAGCAACAAACCAGGTAGCGAGGACAGCCACAACAACTATGATTACAAAAATTACTATGGTAGCTGTATCCACAGGAGCACCTCCTTATTAAGTTTTCATCGTACAGATGTACAACACTTAAAGTTTAAATGTTTTTATGCATTATGTCAAGTACTTCTTGACCGTGCTTATGTAGAATCCCCTGCGTATCATATAAGAATATATCCTTCTTCTGGTACCTTCATCATTCAGGTCTGCATTCCTGTATCTTTTTTCCAGAATTTCTTTTATTAATGCTTCTTCATCAATGGAATTATCACTATAAATTTCATTTGCCGCTTCTTCTATCGTATTTACAGAAATCCCCTTCATCAAAAGCTCGTTTATAATAAGCTGTCTGCTTTTCTTTTTCATGTAGCCCATAAAATATGCATAAGCATATCTTTTGTCATTCAGATAGTTATAATCATACAGTTTACATATAACTTCATCTGTAATATCTTCTGTATAGTCTTTATTTTTAAGCTTAAATGCTATCTCAGAGGCGCAGTATTCTTTTACGGAAAGAAGCTTAACAGCCTTATTAAAAGCCCGTCTTATAAGTGTTTCCCTTATTTTTTCATAAACCTCATCCGTTACTTCCTTATCTTCCTGAAGTGAAAAATTTCTTATATCTGAGGCATATACGGGACCTATATAATTATCATCAATATAAAGCTCTGTATAAGTATTCTGATGCTTTTTTAGTCCGGTAACAGTCATTACTTATCCTCATCTTCCTCACCGGCTGATGAAACAATTCCTGCCTTTTCACGTACCTGTACTTCTATTTCTTTGCATATTTCAGGATTTCCTTTTAAGAAAATTTTGGCATTTTCTCTTCCCTGACCGATTTTTTCTCCCTTATATGCATACCATGCTCCTGATTTATTAACAATATCATAAAGCACTGCAAGGTCAAGAATATCCCCTTCTTTGGATATACCTTTTCCAAACATAATATCAAACTCAGCTTCCTTAAACGGAGGAGCCACCTTATTTTTAACAACCTTTACCCTTGTCCTGTTTCCTACTACTTCTCCTCCTGCCTTAAGAGTTTCTATTCTCCTTACATCGAGCCTTACGGAAGCATAAAACTTAAGTGCACGTCCGCCGGTTGTAGTTTCAGGATTTCCAAACATAACTCCTACTTTTTCACGGAGCTGGTTTATAAATATTACCACACAGTTTGTCTTGCTTATAACTGCCGTAAGCTTTCTTAAAGCCTGTGACATAAGTCTTGCATGAAGTCCCACATGGCTGTCTCCCATCTCTCCGTCAATTTCAGCCTTTGGAACAAGTGCAGCAACTGAATCCACAATAATTACGTCCACCGCTCCCGAACGTACCATTGTTTCAGTAATTTCAAGTGCCTGTTCTCCATTGTCAGGCTGTGATATATATAAATTGTCAATATCCACTCCTATATTCCCCGCATACACAGGGTCAAGAGCATGCTCAGCATCTATAAATCCTGCTATTCCGCCCAGCTTCTGCACTTCTGCAACAACATGCAGGGCAACTGTAGTCTTACCACTGGATTCAGGTCCGTAAATCTCAATTATTCGTCCCTTTGGCATACCTCCGAGCCCAAGGGCAATATCCAGACTGAGTGAGCCTGTAGGAACAACTTCAATATTCATATTTGACGAACTGTCTCCAAGCTTCATAACAGAGCCTTTACCATACTGCTTCTCTATCTGTGCCAAGGCAGCATCCAGTGCCTTAATTTTTTCTTCACTTGCCATAATATCCTCCTCAATAAAACATATGTTCGTTTTTCTGATATCATATTAATATATTAATTAAAATCTGTCAACAGTTTTAATTAAAAATATATGATGTAAACTTTATATAAAATATGCCCTATCAGTATAACATAAGTTTTATTTCAGGTCAGTAAAAATAATGCTCAAATTGTTTGCATTTTTGATTTAATATAATTATATTAGTGTTATATAATTATTCCGTTTGGAACTCATATACTCTGATTAAAGAAAGGTGCAGATAATTATGTCAACCATTGGAATCATAGCAGAATATAATCCTTTTCATAACGGCCACCTCTATATGCTTAACAAAGCAAAGGAAATTACCGGCGCAGAGCATTCCATATGCGTTATGAGCGGTAATTTTATGCAAAGAGGAATACCGGCCCTTGCTGATAAGTATTCAAGAGCATATGCCGCATGCAAATCAGGTATAGATGTATGCTTTGAGCTTCCGGTAATATATGCTACCGGAGCCGCAGGTGATTTTGCCCTGGGAGCAGTTTCCATGCTAAACAGGCTTAACTGTGTGGATTATCTTTGTTTTGGTGCTGAAACCGACGATTTAGAACTTTTTAAAAAAATTACTGATATACTCTTTGAAGAACCTGAAGAATATACATCTTTGTTAAAAGAAAAACTTAAAAACGGAGCTTCATATCCCTCTGCCAGAGCGGAAAGTCTCTCCGTACTATGCGGAAAAAATGCTGCCGATATTATTTCTATGCCAAATAATATTCTTGCAATAGAATATCTCCTTGCATTAAAGAAAACAAAATCAGATATTATCCCGGTAATAATAAAAAGAAAATCAGCCATGTATCATGATAAAAAAATCTCCGGGGATATCAGCTCTGCCACTGCCATAAGGGAGGCACTTTTAAATGATGAAAATATTGACTTTTCCATACCGGATGGAGCTTACTTTGCGCTGTCAGAGTTTTTTTCACATCCCATTCTTACTTCATCAGACCTTGAGCCGTATATTTCATATATTATTTCCATACTAAAATCTAATGGAAGGGCTTTACTTTCATCCGACCTGAAGTCAGTTTACGGCAATATAGCGGATATGAGCGAAGAAATGATGAACAGGCTTATAAAATGTCCATTGCCTGCTTCATATGATGAAATATGCTGTTATCTTAAAACAAGAAACATTACACTTACCAGAGTATGCCGCGCCCTTATTCATCTTGTACTTAACATGACTGACTCAGACAAAAAAATGGTTATGGAAAACGGAACTATTTACTATGCCAACCTGCTTTCGTTTAGAAAAGAGGCTTCAGTAGTTATAAAAAGGGCGTCCGAATCAGACATGCCCATAATAACAAAAAATGCGGATTACATTCCTCAAAACAAAGCGGCACAAATCATGAGAAGCTACGATTTACTCGCTTCAGAACTTTATAATTCCATGTATTACAGAAAAACGGGAATTAAACTTCCAAATGAATATAAGACTAATCCGCTTATTGCCTGATTAACTGTTAATGACATATTTTTCTTTTCCCACAATATAATTATAAAAAAGATTTTATTATCCTATGATTTCTTTTTTATGTGTATTGTTAATAATTTTTCTTATAATATTCAGGGACACTGCAATAGACGGTGCTCTTTCCGGTCTTATGATTTGGTATCAGTGCGTGGTGCCTGTACTCCTTCCGTTTATTCTGATATCAAATGTCTTTGTAAATAATTACAGGAAAAATATAAATTTAAGTCATTCCGGACAAAACGAATTAAAGGCTGTTATTTCAACCGTATTTCTGGGGCTTTTGTGCGGATATCCCATAGGAGCAAAGACAGGAGCAGAACTTCTTAAAAGCGGAGCATATGACAAAAAAACACTCACTCTTCTACTTCCACTCTGCAACAATGCCAGTCCCATGTTTATTGCCGGATATATACATAAGCAGGTCATGCTTGAATCAATTCCCTTAAGCAAACTTTTCCTTGCCATATATTTACCGTATTTTTTATTTTTCATTCCGGTAATATTAAAATTAATTAAACATAAAAATCATGACAAAGTATTGGATAAAAAGATAAATCCGACAGATTTTTCTAAAAAACATGAAACAAAATCCGAAAACAGTGAATTACTTTTAAGCAGTTTAAGACAAATTACAATAATCGGAATATACATTATGATATTTTCGATTTTTCTTGAATTTATAATCAACTTAAATCTTGATAATACTGCTATAAAGTCAGCCGGTGCATTTCTGGAGATAACACGCGGCACAGATTTTGCTTCAGGGCTTGACCTTCCTTTAAAAACAAAAACAGCCCTGATTACTTCCATAACTTCATTTGGCGGTATATCTGCAATATACCAGACAAATGAAGTCATAAAAGATTCAGGGCTTAGTATTATTCATTATACAATTCTTAAAACGCTCGGAGGTTTTTTGAGCGGTATTTTGATATACATGTTTTAGCTACTCGTCAAGGAAGTCGTCATCATCCTCTTCATCATAGTAGTCTTCGTCATCATCTTCTTCATCATCATATGACTGACTGTCACTAACAGAAACATTATCAAATGCACTGTCATTTTCAGGCTCGGAATAATCCTCTTCATAAGCCGCATTATTTCCTGTCAGAAGATTAATATTTGCATCCATCTCACTCATGTTAGTATCAATAGTAAAAATATTGTTTTCAAGACTTTCCACAAGATTTCTGTAATGCTCTCTGTCAGCCTCAAGAGTTGATGCGAAGAAATTCCTCATATCATTTAACTTATCCTTGGTATAATACATGGCACCGAGTCTTATTTCTGTTGCCTCGGCAGACGCATCATCAACTATCTGCTGCGCCTGTGCACGTGCCATATCCAGAATTTCATTGGCTCTTATATTTGCAAGCTCCGTAATTTTATGCTGGTCTACAAGTCTGTTAGCTTCATTAACAGACTCAGAAATAATTGCATCAGAACGTGTTCTTGCATCCGCAAGAATAGCTTCCTTATTTCTCATTATCTTCTTGCATCTTTCTATTTCACTAGGAAGCTTAAGCTTAAGTTCATTAAGCATTGATTCGATTTCATCTTTAGGAACAATGATTTTATTTGAAGAAAGCGGCTGATATTTACAATTATCTATAAACATGCCGATTTCGTTAATCATTTCTTCCACGCCTTTTTTACCCATTTTTGTTTCCTCCTAAGGTTTTAAGTTACTTTTTACATTTAATTTCTCTTCAAGCTTTGGCAAAACATTTTCAGGCACAAATTCTTTAACGGACACGCCATAACTTGCATATTCTTTTACTACACTTGAGCTAAGACACGAGTATTCAAGGCTTGTAGATAAAAATAAGGTATCTATATCAGGCGCTACCATTCTGTTGCTCTGTGCCATCTGAAGCTCAATATCAAAATCAGCCAGCGCCCTTAAGCCCCTAATTATAACTTTTGAATCATTAGCTTTAACAAAATCAACGAGAAGTCCCTCAAAGGACTCAACCGTCACATTAGGTATATCTTTTGTTGCTTCTTTCAACATATTAACACGTTCTTCCAAAGAAAACAATGGAGATTTTTTTTCGGAATTGTTTAATACGCCTATTACCAGTCTGTCAAAAATAGCCGCAGACCTTTTTATAATATCATAATGTCCCATAGTTACAGGATCAAAACTGCCCGGATAAACTGCTGTTTTCATTTTCATATGTCCTTTTTATACATAAATATATGTTTATTTGTCTTATACTCTTTAATCTTATAAATTTCAAAGCCGTAATCCGAAACATAATCAAAGTTTTCATATAAATCGGCTTCAATAATTACGGTTGTGTCTTTTAAAAATTTCTTATTTGAAAGCACATACAGTGCATCTTTTTCCAAGCCTTTTTTATATGGAGGGTCCATAAATATAATATCAAAATCAACATCTTTAAGACTGTTTAAATATGATATTACATCTGCTGTTATTACATCAGCTTTATCAGAAAACTTAGTAAATTTAAGGTTTTCCTCTATACAAGACACTGCTCTTCTGTTATTTTCCACAAACTTACAATGACTTGCCCCTCTTGACAGAGCTTCTATTCCTATTGCCCCGCTTCCTGCAAATAAATCCAGAAAAAGTGCTCCCGGAATTTCAGGCATGATTATATTAAAAAGAGTTTCCTTTATTCTGTCAGTAGTAGGTCTGGTGTCCATACCATCAATTGTCTTTAATGGAAGGCTTCTTGCAATTCCTGCAATTACTCTCATTTTACATTACCTCACCCATTATTTTTAATATAAATTTAATATTTTGTCAATATTTACTGTCTAATTATCACCTTTTATTTGGTTTTTAAGCCATATTCCTGTTTCTGAGAGTTCATCATCGGTCCAATCCGAAGTTTTACTGCAGCCCGATTTAATAAGTGCCGAAGTTTCGTCTTTGTTGGATATATTCCATCCTGCATATGAGAGATTATATTCATCAATTAAGTCAAACCACTTATCTGCCTGGTCATAATCTATATTTCCGTTACCCGAAGCATCACAAATGCTGAATTCACTTACAAACATCGGCAGACCCGCTTCCCTGGCGGTTTTCACCTTGTTTCTTATGTTATCTGTATGGGTTGCCGCATAAAAATGCACTGCATACATAATGTTGTCATATCCTTCTATCGGGTCTTCTGCCGCAATATCCACATCCTGGGACCATGTAGGAGTTCCTACTATAATGATTGCATCTTCATCATTTGCCCTTATAACAGGTATTACCTCCTCAGCATAGCTCTTTACATCAGACCATGAAGTTCCTCCGTTAGGCTCATTACATATTTCATATATTACATTTTCATAATCCTTATATCTGGCAGACATTTCATCAAAGAAGCTTATCGCCTCATCCTTATAGGTGAGCGGAGTCTGTTCGTTTAAAACATGCCAGTCAATAATTACATACATTCCCAGCTCCGTGGCATAATCCACACCCTGATTAACAAGATTTTTAAGTTCATCTTTGTTTCCGTCGGTACAATATCCGCCATTTTCATATGTATACATTGCAATTCTTATGAGATTTGCATCCCAGTCATCTCTGAATGTCTGAAATGCTTCTTTATTTACATATTCAGGAAACCATGAAATACCATGTGTGCTGACACCCTTAAGCTGATATTTATTTCCGTTTTCATCTACTATATCTGTACCCTGAACAAAAAGCTTTCCGTGATTTTCCACAGGTGTTCCGCTTTCAGGCTCTGCAGGTACAGAAGGCTCCGTTTGATTACTTTCCGTTTTTTCTTCTTCGGTATCACTCTCTGCCGTAACCGTATATTCTTCACCATTTACATAAAGTTTAACCTTACCCAATGCATTATCTATGATTTCCTCTGAATCTGCCGTAACAATAAATCCGAAATTAATGTTTTGATTTGCATAAATTGTTTCATTATAATCTACGGAAGTTATATGAAGAACATTATCATTTATTTCATATGTACCGTTCCAGTTACTGTCCAATGTAAAATCTGAAGCAAAATCTACACGCACTTCCCAATCTGATATATCTTCATCACTGTCATTGTAAATATAACCGTCCAGCTGACATGAATATTTTCCGTTATTATCCCAACCGTTTCCTTTGGTAAGCTCAACATAGCAAAGCGTTTTAATATTTTCTTCAGTATCAGCTTCTTCCTCTGTATCACTGTCCGCATCTTCCGGTGTAGCCGTATCAGTTGTTACTTCTTCTGTAGTTCCATTATCCTTTTTGTCACTGTTTCTTCCTGTTATAAGTATCACGGAAAGAACAGCTACTGCTGCCACAAGAAGAATTATTATGGCAATCATAATTTTTGTGCTCTTTGTCATTTTTTTTACATCTTTTTCCATTTCATCTTTATTTTCTTTCATTACCATTCCCCTTAATTTAAATTTTTGCAAATCCTCATATTTTATACACTCGAACAATCTGTGTAAAATATGACAGGAAATGCTTTTATTTCTAGTGTATTATTTTTTTACTGACGCATACTATGAGTGTACCAAGAAAAACAACATGGTGCAATAAAAAATTCTTAACGGAGGGTTAAAAGTATGAGTAGAAATTCATCAAGCGTACCTGAAGCAAAGAGTGCTTTAGACAAATTCAAGTTTGAAGTTGCCAACGAATTAGGTGTACCTTTAACTAACGGTTATAATGGTAACCTTACTTCAAAACAGAACGGTTCTGTAGGCGGATATATGGTTAAAAAGATGATTGAGGCTCAGGAGCGTCAGATGTCAGGAATGTAACCTGAAGTCGTCATAAAATATCCGAGGGTTAAGGAATATCCCTTAACCCTCCATACATATCATAATATACTTAAAGGCACAGATTTGTTTTCGGTATCTTCAAAAATATTTTCATATTTAAAAATAACCTCCTGGGCCTTTTTTAGCATATCTGCATGATTATAAATATCTGCAAGCTTAAACATAAATTCTCCGCTCTGCCTTATTCCAAAAAAATCACCCGGACCACGCAGTTTAAGGTCTTCAGAAGCAATATAAAATCCGTCATTTGAATTTTTCAAAACCATTAAACGCTCAGTTGATTCTTTTGATTTTTTACCATTTATAAAAATACAGTATGACTGCTCACTGCCTCGTCCTACTCTTCCTCTCAGCTGATGCAGCTGTGCCAGACCGAAGCGCTCTGAATTTTCAATCATCATAACGGTTGCATTTGGATTATTTATTCCAACCTCAATTACAGTAGTTGAAACAAGAACATCCGTTTCACGGTTTACAAACTCCTGTAATATTTCATTTTTTTCTTCATTACTCATTTTACCATGAAGATATCTGACTCTTACCGAATCACCATAATATCCCTTCATCTTTTCAGCATATTCAATTACATTTTCTGCGTCCAGTACTTCACTTTCTTCTACTAAAGGGCAAATCACATATGCCTGATGCCCCTTTTTAACCTCAGATAAAATAAAATTATAGGAGGTCCTTCTGTATTCCGTACCAACTACACAGTTTTTTATCGGTATTCTTCCCTTTGGAAGCTCATCGATTATGGATATATCCAGGTCTGCATACATAATAATTGCAAGCGTTCTCGGAATAGGGGTTGCACTCATAACCAGCATATGAGGGAAATTTCCTTTTTCAGAAAGCTTCTTTCTCTGCCTTACGCCGAATCTGTGCTGTTCATCAGTTATTACCAGACCTAAGTCGTGATACTCCACACCCTCCTGAATAAGTGCATGTGTACCTATTATTATATCAATCTCATGATTTTTTAATTTTTCATATATCTTTCTTTTTTCTTTCACAGGAGTTGCTCCCGTTAGACATTCCACGGCTATGTTATAAGGCTGAAACACCTTCTTTAAATCATTGAAATGCTGATATGCCAGTACTTCGGTAGGCACCATCAGCGCTCCCTGCCAGCCCGAAATTACAGTCACGTAAAGGGCAGCAGCCGCAACTATGGTTTTCCCTGAGCCTACATCCCCCTGAAGCAGTCTGTTCATTATACTGTCCGATTTCATATCCTCATATATTTCGTTAACGGACCTCTTCTGGGCATCAGTAAGCTTAAAAGGAAGATTATTAATAAATCCAGTCAGTTTCTCATAAATATCAGGGTTTACTTTATGCGTACTGAATATTACGGCATTTTCCTTTTTAATCTTACGCATTTCATATAAAAAACTCAAAAATTCATCAAATGCCATACGTTTTATTGCACGCACAAGGTTTTCTTCATCCTTTGGAAAATGCATATTATAAAGTGCCTTATTTCTCGGCATGAGTTCATACTCATTTCTCACCTCTACCGTAAGGTAATCCTCTGTATTCTGAATAACTTCTACGGCACCCTTAACAGCCTTCTGAAAAGTCTTGTTTGAAAGTCCGTGTGTGAGAGGATAAACAGGCTGCCATACCTTAGTCATTTCTTTATATTTTTCGAGGGTATAATATTCAGGCATGTCCATGACACGCATATTATTTTTTATTTTAATTTCACCCACAAATATAAAGGTGTCCCCTTTATGAAATACGTTTTTCATAAAAGGACTGTTAAACCAGGTAATTCTTACAGACCCGGTTGCATCTCTGACAGAAACAGAGGTAATGGTCAGATTTCTCACCTTTTTTACCTCCGGATGCGAGACAATAATTGCCATTATGGCATGTCTTTCACCATCAGAAGCCGAAGCTATATCCACCGGCTCTTCATATGTCACATATTTCCTTGGATATGTATATATAAGGTCTGATATTTTATAAATCCCTATATGATGAAAGAGGTCAGAAGTTTTCTGACCTATTCCTTTAATACTTGTAATATTATCTTCTAAATTCATTATTCCACTGACACTATATAATAATATATCGGCTGTCCGCCGTAATTTACTTCAATATCCAAATCAGGATAAGACTCTTCTACCTTCCTTTTTAATTTATCGGCATTTTCTTCGTTAACGTCAGAGCCATAATATATGCTTATTAAGCCTGAATCTTCATCTGTCATTTCTTCTAAAAGATTAAGTGTAACATTTTCAATGTCGTCACCCACAGCCTTAATTCCTTCATCATCAATACCCATAATATCACCGTTTTTTATGGAAAATCCGTCAACTGAAGTATCTCTTACGGCATATGTTACCTGTCCTGATTTAACTTCGCTCATAGCCTCAATCATGCTTTCCTTGTTGTTTTCAGGTGTATCTTCTGCTACAAATCCTATCATGGCACTGATTCCCTGAGGCACTGATTTTGTAGGAATTACAATTATATTTTTATCCTCCTCAATATCAGCCGCCTGATTGGCTGCAAGAATGATATTCTTATTATTAGGCATAATGAAGATATTTTTAGCATTAACTTTTTCTATAGCCTTCAGCATATCCTCAGTACTTGGATTCATGGTCTGACCACCTTCTATAATATAGTCAACTCCGATATCCTTAAATATGGTATTTACTCCTTCACCTACAGAAACGGCAATAAATCCATAGTCTTTTAACGGAAGAGTCTCTGCTCCTGCCTTTATTCTGTCCTGCTCCATTATAACTCTCTCATTATGCTCTTCACGCATGTTGTCAACCTTCATTCTTGTAAGAGAGCCATAGGTAAGGCCTTTTTCAAATGCAAGTCCCGGATGATTTGTATGGACATGTACTTTACATATTTCTTCATCAGCAACAACTACCAGAGAGTCTCCTATAGATAAAAGATAATCCTTAAACTTCTGTTCTTCATAGTCTGACATTTCATTTTCAAGCATAATAATAAACTCTGTACAATATCCAAATTTGATGTCAGCAGTAGAAATATTATCATTGCCGCTTCCGGTTGGTCCTTTTTTAATTTCAGGAATCCTTTTCATTTCGGCACCATCAGAAATATTTTCTACTTCTTTTCCTAAAAGTCCTGCATAGATACCTTTTAATACTTCCATAAGACCCTGTCCGCCGGAATCCACCACGCCTGCCTCTTTAAGTACGGGAAGAAGTTCAGGTGTATTGCTAAGCACCTCATCTCCGTATTCAATAACCGATTCGGCAAACTTTATTATATCATCCCCCTGTGCCGCTGACATTGCAGCCTGCTCTGCAATTCCTCTTGCAACAGTAAGAATTGTTCCTTCTTTTGGCTTCATTACGGCCTTATATGCTGTCTCCACTGCCCTTGAAAAACCACTTGCAATATCATCTACATTGAGAGTCGTCTTTCCTTTTATATCCTTGCAAAATCCTCTGAAAAGCTGTGATAAAATAACTCCCGAATTTCCTCTGGCACCTCTTAAGGAGCCTCCTGATATAGCCTTTGCCAAAGAATCAATGGTAGGATTTTCAATAGCCTTTACCTCAGCCGCAGCTGCCATTATGGTTAGCGACATATTTGTACCCGTATCTCCGTCAGGAACAGGGAATACATTAAGTTCATTTATATATTCTTTATTATTGTTTATGTTATAGGCTCCTGCAAGAAATATTTTCTGAAGCATTGCAGCATCTATAGTATTCATTGACACTTTATTTTCCTCCTTTGTCAGTCAATCACTCTTACGCCTTCAACATAAACATTGATGGCTTTTACGGTCATTCCTGTATAGTCTTCTACCTGATATTTAACTGTATTGATTAAATTAGCAGCTACTGTTGATATACTGACGCCGTAAGCTATAATTATATGAAAGTCTATAATAAGCTCATTATTTTCATCGATGATTACATTTACGCCCTTGCTGACACTGTCTCCCTTAAGAAGCTTTGCCAGACCGTCCCTCATACTTATGGTTGCCATGCCCACTATACCAAAGCAGTCAAGTGCCGCATGTCCTGCATACTGCGCAACAACTTCATCTTCTATTGCAATGTTGCCATTTTCATTGCTCATATTTCCTCTCATCTTACTCCTCCTATCCTTTTATATTTAATCGCGGTTATGTTAATTATAACCAATAATCAGGAAAAAAGAAATATATATTTTAATTATTCAACAATTTTTTAAAATTATGCTTGCATTAGAAAAGTTTTTCTGATAGAATGTCACTGTTGCAAACCTATCAGGTAATTTCGTTAAGAGGAGGTGCTGAAATGGCAAAATGTAGTATTTGTGATAAAGGCGCTCATTTCGGTATAAAGGTGAGCCATTCTCATAGAAGATCAAACAGAATGTGGAAATCAAACATCAAATCAGTTAAGGCAATCGTTGACGGTGCTCCTAAGAAGATTTATGTTTGTACATCATGCCTGAAGTCAGGTAAGGTTGAAAGAGCTTAAGTGAAATTAAGTAAAAAATAAGAGGCTGCAATTCAAAATGCGGCCTCTTATTTTTATGTAATTCTTACATTTTGAAAAGATATGCAGACAGGCTCACTTTATCTTCCAAGCTGTTTTTAAATACTATTTTCCCTTTTCTGTCTGCATCCTGTAAAAGATTTTTTTCGGCTAATCTGCGCTTCAGTTCTTTTGCCGTGCCTTCGCCACCGTCAAAAAGTTTTACGTTTTCACCGGCCGCCTTCTGGATTATACCTCTTATAAGAGGATAATGGGTGCATCCGAGTACCACTGAATCAAAACCTTTTTCCCTGTATGGTAAAAAAATTTCATGGAGGTAATCCTTTACATCCTCTCCGTCCAAGTCGCCTTCTTCAATAAATTCCACAAGACCCGGACATGGTACGGGGATAATATCCGCCATATGTTCATAACTTTTCATAAGTCTGTTAAATTTTTCTAAGCTGAGCGTCATTGGTGTTGCCATGACGAGTATGGTTGAGTTTTCTTTATAATATACAGCAGGCTTTATGGCAGGCTCTATTCCTATCACGGGCATGTCCTTATATTTTTCGCGCAAAACCCTTACTGCTGCACTGGTTGCAGTATTACATGCAATAACTACTGCCTTAACTCCCTCTTTCACCAAATAATCTATATGGCTTATAGTCAGCTCCCTAACTTCTTCAAGAGTTTTTGTTCCATACGGAGCATGCTTAGAATCACCATAATATATGTAATCTTCACAGGGCATAAGATTTACTGCTTCTCTTAATACACTTATACCGCCCATACCGGAATCAAACACCGCCACAGGCATCTCTTTTTTGTCCATAATTAACGCTCCAAATGTTTATGCGGCATATAACCGCACATAATTTATGCTTATATGGATATAGCTGATAAAATCGCCTGCATATTGTAAATTCACCTGCAAAGGGTACAATATGCGCATAGAAGCAGAATAATAATTAAAAGGAATTCACAGAAGCCTTCAACAGCATATGAAATTAAGATACCTACTGCAATAAAAAATGCAGCAAATCCAAACAGACATTTCATAATGTATACCGGCTGTATTTCTTATAAAATTATATGCTTCAAATTTCAGATTATACTAACTATATGGAATATAAGCATAAGTAAAAATTATATTTCTTCTTCCTTAAGTTCACTTATGGCCTCATCAACGGCATCCTTTTCAGCGCTTTTTTCATCCTTTTTAAAGAATGTAGCTGCTTTATCAACCACTTCAGGTATCATATCCAGAACTTTACTTATTGTATCCTGTTCCTTAACACTTACCATTTTTGCATATCCGTTCTGAATTACAAGTACGGCTGAAGGTGACATCTTTCCTCCCATACCGCCGCCCGCATTATTTGAGCCGTTTGTCTTTCCCATTGCACCTGCCGCCACGCCAAAGTTTACATCTACCAAAGGTACAATTATGGTATCTCCTATTTTTGTAGGCTCACCAACTACCGTTTTTGTAGATAAAAATGAGTCCATACCCTTGAATAAAGCTCCCACAGTCTGATTAAAATCATTTCCGTTTGCCATTAAAATTACCTCCTATATCTTTTCTGCCAGTTTCTTGGCTCTCCAAAAATCCTTTCTTAATACAACTGATAAAACCGCCATTATAATCGATCCGATTTTTATTCTTCCCTTTATTTTTATAAATCCTTCCAAAATTTTCTGATGAAAATCAGGCACAAGACTTATCTTCTGATAATAAAGAGGCATAAACAGGCTGAAATATCCTGTCGCCTTTCCCGTATTAGCAGGTGAATTAAATCCATAAACAATTTCACCCTTTATCTTTGTAGGCTTAACTGACCTGATTATCCTTTTTAAAGCCCTTTTTAAAATCTGTATGGTATGCTTTGTATAAGGCTTGTCCAGAAATTTCCTCACATGGTCCACCTTAGTTGATATAACATTTATATTTGCCTTTATTTTATCAAAAACGGATATTTTTTCTCTCTTTTGTTTCCCTGTCGTTTTTTCCTTTTTTCCCGTATCAGTATCATAAACTGCCGTAGTCGCTTCATTTTTTTCTTCATGTGTTTCTTCATGGATAATATCGGTTTTTATATCATCTTCTGCATCAAAATTAAGTTTTTCTGCTTCCTTATCTGATTTTTTTACAGCCTTTTTAACCGGATGTCTGTCATCATTTGTTTTCAGTGTTTTTCCAAAGATTTTAACTCTGTAATACAAATCATCCTGATACTTATTATCGGCAGTTACACTGATAAAAATCCACCGTATTTTTGCTGAAAAGCATTTTTTTTCATAAAAACTTCCTTCAAATCCATATCTCACAGGCACAAAACATACCATTAAGACAATAAGAAGTACTATCCCCAGTAAAATCAATACTATCCATAATAAAATTTTAAGTACAGTAAGTAATATCCCCAACATCAGACCACCATCTTAAATTTAAAGCTTCTGTGAAGTCACTGACTTAATAGCATCCCTTATGTTAAAACCATCCGTGTTTTTATAAACCTCATATACTATGTCAGCAGCAAGACTTTTTGCGCCTTCTTTTGAATCAGAAATTCCTATGACGCAAATGTCGTTTTCTTTATCAAGCTTCCTGTAAAAATCCTGTGTAAGCTCATTAAAATCATATATTTCAAGAAGCCCGTCATTAAAAATCGGAAATGTTATGACAAAAATACCTCGTGCAGGCTTGTATCTTTTAATCTTTCTTATTTTTTTTGAAAGACTTCTTTCACTATATATGTCATTATAGACATTTTCAATAACCGTCATAACAAACGCCCCTGTTCTTATCTGATTTTCTATTCTTCCGAAATAATATCCTCAATTATTCCTGCACATGCCGTAAGCTCGCTGTCATCACCGCATCTTGAAAGGGAGTATTCAAAATAATCCCTGATTTCCGCCTGTGAATTAAAGAAAACAGGTATCTGTGATAATACCTTTGCCATTATGCTTCTTTTTTCAAATCTTCCGACTTCTTTAAATACTTCGTCAAATTCAGAAATAAGCTTTTCCTTTAAAGCTTTTATATATTCTGAATCAGCAGTTTCTTCACCGGTTAAATTATCATTATCAATATTCATGAAAAGACTGGACGATAAAAGCAGGTCCGCCGCCCTTAACTTTTTGGCAGTATCATATAAATCCATATCTTTTAATTCGGATTTATAAATGTCAACAATCTCCTCCAGCTCTTTTTCAAGGTCTACAACATCCTCGTATGCATCTTCCTGGGCACCCTCAAGAGACATAAATAAGTCATCAAAATCCTCTGAAGCCTTATATATATCATCAGCTGATATAATCTTATCCAAAATAATTACCGCAGAATCATATGCATTGCCCATATGTTCCATGTCGGCAGTATTTTTGGTAAACAAAACAACAAGGACATCATTTATTACTTCCTGAAGCATAAGATAATCAGTTACTCTTTCATTTATAAAATCCGATGCTTCCCTTAACTCTGTATTAAGGAACTCGTATTGTACGGAGCCTAAGTTTTTGTAATCCGTATCCTTTAAATTCTGATACGTTTCATAAAGATTTTCATATTCGCTTTCAAATTTTTCGGGAGTTCTGAGAAGTGCCGCATCCTCAATCATTTCAACAAAATCATCTGCAGAACTTTTGTCACTTCCTTTATATAATGAAAGTGTGGCGGAAAGAATATCATAAAATCTTCCCTTAGTCATTCTCACTGGAAGCTGGGCAACAAGACTCTGAATCTTGCTGTTTATAATAACCTTGTCCTTATCTGAAAATACATATCCGAACATCATATCAGCAAGCATGTCCGTATCTATAAATTCTTCAACAGTACCTTTTACCTCTGCCTCTCTTCTGTTCAGAATATATTCATATATTTCAAGCGCATCAGTATAGGAAGTAAGAATTTTCATCTTTTCCGTAACGGTATCCCTTATGGATTTTACCTCATTTATCATGGATTCATTTATTTCCTGTTTTTCTGCCACAGTATTTTTAAGCACCTCTGAAACCCTGTCAAAATATGCTTTTACATCTTTACCTTTTTCTTCGTTTGCGTCTTCAATCATTTCTTCCATCGTAAAATAATTCATGGAAAGCTTTATAACTGAATACTTAAGCAGTGCAGTAGAAAGCAGTTTAAAATACTCCTTAAGGTTATTTTCCACATTTCTCTTTTCTTTTAATTCCCCGATTACTATTTTGTTAATTCGTTTCATCCCTATACCATTCTTTCAATAATATTTGTTATTTTACATGCTCATGAGTAAACAGATGTTCATTACAATACTCATAATTGCCATTGCATTTTGAACAAAATCTGAATTCCAGCTCATCTGAATCATTTTCAGTTCTTCCGCAGATAGCACATTTATGTCTGGTAATTCCGTTGTAATTTATTTTCTTTGCCCTTCCCGGATCTTCAACCTCTCCTCTTAATACAGTGTTTTCGGAGCGATTTGCGGTATTTCCTCTTCGTACGCGTCTTTTGTAATCATACTGCCTTTTCTTTTGCTTAAAAGACATCCTTGACCTTCTGTAATTAATTATATAGAAGATAAAGAAATTCATTACGCACATTACGATTACTATCCTGTTAAATATATCTCCTACAACAAATTCATATGCCAGATATATGAGGTCTATATATGCAAGCCACTTTATCTTTATAGGAATTATAAAATATAAAAGCACTCTGGTTTCCGCATAAATTGCAGCAAATGCAAGAAACATTGACATTACAAGAAAATAAGTTACATTAGTACTTACATATAATCCATTTACTATCCTTAAAGCATATTCATCAGCACTGATACTGTCAATGCCTACATTATAATATATAAGAGAAGCAATAAGAACTCCTACAGTTATAAAAAACATGCCGCCGAAAATATACAGGTTGTACATGAATTTTCCCCATGTCATCTCCAGTTGTCTTCCGATTGAATAATAGAAAAAAAGCATTATTAAAGTAAAGATGTTAAACGAGGAGGGCGTTGTAAATATCCATGTAAAAAGCCTCCACCACTCACCTGATTTCACAACATTATAGGGAATAAGCAACAGTTTTTCATATACATCAGGAGCTAAAATCTGAAGAATATACCCGATTACAAAGCAGCATATGATTACCATAGTAAGATTGGGTACTGCATATTTTCCAAGCTTTCTTTCCATTTTGTTCAAAAATTTCATTAAACATAACATCCTTTATTATACATATTTTGTTCCAGTCACTTAAAACACATTATATATTAAGGAATTAAAAATAACAACCTTTGTTTTCATGTATGATATAAGTTTTTGTGAGGGGATATTTACTGATACAGACTCCTTCCTCATAAATCCTTAGAAAAGCAGGATTTTGTTCATAAACAAAACCCTGCTTTATCTCAGTCTTCCGGAGGTATACGGAGTACCATTCCCACCGGTACCCTGATATCCATCAGTTCCCTGTTATATTCAAACATCCTGCTGATACTTGTATTCATATCCTTTGCAACATCTCCTATTGTCTGGTTTCCTTTTACCATATAATAGTCTCTCATCGTATCGTCTACCGTAGGTATACAGATTTCGTCTCCGATTCTCAAATTATATACATTAAGATACGGATTCTCACGCATTATGTCAATTAACTTTACACCATATCTTCTTGACAGTTTATACAGGGTATCGCCTGCTTCTATCTTATGAACTATTCCGTTACATTCACCATTCATATAAAAATATCCTTTTTTCATTATTATATGCATAAACATAAAATAGGTTTATTTTCCAATATCAAATTTACTTAATGTACTTGTATCTTTTAAAATGTTGAATTATAATAGCATTTGTCGAACAATACCCTACGAAATTTGTCGGAAATATCGGAGGGATTTACATTATAAAGGAGGTACGGTTTATTCCGTTATCATATGAAACATTTAGGTATAGACATTGGCTCAACTACGGTCAAGGTTGCCGTAATAGATGAAAGCCATAAGATATTATTTTCAGAATACAAGAGACATTTTGCAAACATCAAAGAAACTCTTAAGGAGCTTGTGGACCTTGCAAAAGAAAAGCTTGGTGACATAAAGGTTGCTCCTACCATTACAGGCTCGGGCGGTCTTGCCCTCTCAAAGGTAATAGGTATTCCTTTTGAGCAGGAGGTAGTATGTGTTACAGAAGCTCTTCAGGACTATGCTCCTCGTACAGATGTAGCTATAGAACTGGGCGGCGAGGACGCTAAAATCATTTATTTTACAAATGGTGTCGAGCAGCGTATGAACGGTGTATGTGCCGGAGGTACCGGCTCATTTATAGACCAGATGGCATCTCTTTTAATGACTGACGCTTCAGGTCTTAATGAATATGCCAAAGATTATGATACCATATACCCTATTGCGGCCCGCTGTGGTGTATTTGCAAAGACAGACATACAGCCTCTGATTAATGAAGGTGCAACAAAACCAAACCTTGCAGCTTCAATCTTTCAGGCTGTTGTAAACCAAACCATAAGTGGTCTTGCCTGCGGAAAGCCAATTAAGGGAAATGTAGCTTTTCTGGGTGGTCCTCTTCACTTTTTAGACCAGCTGAGAGAAGCATTTATAAGAACTCTAAATCTTACCGGAGATGCAATAATTGCTCCGCCGCATTCACATCTTTTTGCGGCAGTAGGAGCTGCCCTGCATGCAGATGATAATGTTACTTTTACACTTGATGATATCAGCAGCCGTCTCACACCGGATTTAAAAATCGAGGTTGCAGTTGACAGACTTGCTCCTCTTTTTGAAAATCAGGAGGCTTATGATAAGTTTATAGAAAAACAGTCAAAGTATCATGTTAAGAGAGGCTCTCTTAAGGATTACAGAGGAAACTGTTATCTGGGAATTGATGCCGGCTCCACCACCACAAAGGTAGCACTTGTAGGTGAAGACGGTGAACTTCTCTATGACTTTTACAGCAATAACGACGGTAGTCCGTTAAACACGACAAAACGTGCAATGCTTGAAATATATGATTTGCTCCCTGAAGGAGCTCATATTGCCGCAGGATGCTCCACAGGTTACGGTGAAGCCTTAATGAAATCAGCCTTCATGCTGGATTACGGTGAGGTTGAAACCATAGCTCATTACACCGCTGCCGCTTTCTTTAATTCTGACGTGGATTGTATACTTGATATCGGCGGCCAGGACATGAAGTGTATAAAAATTAAAAACGGCGTTGTAGATAACGTAATGCTTAATGAAGCCTGTTCTTCAGGATGTGGCTCATTTATCGAAACCTTTGCCAAATCACTTAATTACAGTGTGGAAGATTTTGCCAAGGTGGCTCTTTTTGCCGAAAGTCCTATTGACCTCGGCTCAAGATGTACCGTATTTATGAATTCAAAGGTTAAGCAGGCACAAAAGGAAGGTGCTTCCGTGGCTGATATATCAGCAGGACTTGCCTATTCCGTTATTAAAAACGCACTGCTTAAGGTTATAAAACTTACAGACCCTAAGGATTTAGGTAAAGTAATAGTAGTTCAGGGCGGAACATTTTATAATGATGCCGTTTTAAGAAGTTTTGAACTTATTTCGGGACGTGAAGCCATAAGACCTGATATTTCGGGAATTATGGGCGCTTTCGGTGCCGCTCTTATAGCAAGGGATAAATATACGGCAGGTGACGCAACAAATATTCTTTCAAAAGAAGAAGTTGAAAACCTTACATACGAAACCCGTATGTCACGATGCAAGGGCTGTACCAATAACTGTCTGCTTACAATCAACAGATTTAACAACGGCCGCCAGTTTATCACGGGAAACCGTTGTGAAAAAGGTATAGGTCTTAAGAAAAATCAGCACAACGCTCCTAATCTGTTTGAGTATAAATATCACAGAACATTTGATTACGAGCCTCTTTCACCGGCTGAAGCAACCCGTGGAGAAATAGGTATACCGAGAGTTCTTAATATGTATGAGAACTATCCTTTCTGGTTTACCTTCCTTACTGATTTAAAATACAGGGTTATACTCTCTCCTAAATCCTCTCACGAGATTTATACGCTCGGAATAGAGTCTATTCCAAGTGAATCAGAGTGTTACCCTGCAAAAATTGCACACGGTCATGTTATGTGGCTTCTTAAGAACGGAATTAAGACCATATTCTATCCTTGTGTACCTTATGAGATGAACGAGACACCTGATGCCAATAACCATTACAACTGTCCTATCGTCACCTCATATGCAGAAAATATAAAGAATAACATGGAAGAAATTTCTGCTCCAGACATAACTTATATCAGACCATTCCTTGCACTTGACAATAAGTCGGCACTTATTGAAAGACTTTACCGTGAATTCAGTAAATACACAGATGTTACGGAAGAAGAAATTTCAGATGCCATAGAACATGCTTATAAAGAAAATGATAATGTACGTGACGACATAAGAAAAAAAGGTGAAGAAACCATTAAATATCTCGAAGAAAATGACAAACTGGGAATTGTTCTTGCAGGTCGTCCATATCATATTGACCCTGAGATAAACCACGGTCTTCCTGAGCTTATAAATTCTTATGACGTTGCAGTACTTACGGAAGAATCCGTTGCTCATCTGGGCAAGGTCGACAGACCTCTTATAGTATCCGACCAGTGGATGTATCACTCACGTCTTTATAAGGCGGCAAACTACGTCAAGACAAGCAGAAATCTTGAGCTTATCCAGTTAAACTCTTTCGGCTGCGGTCTGGATGCCGTAACTACTGACTGCGTAAGTGATATTTTAACAAAATCAGGAAAGATATATACAGTACTTAAGATTGATGAAGTAAGTAATCTCGGCGCTGCACGTATACGTATACGTTCTCTTTTAAGTGCAGTTGAAGTAAGAAGGAAAAAATGCTTTGTACCTGAGCCTTCTTCAAGTGCCATAAATAAGGTCGAGTTTACAAAAGAAATGCGTAAGGATTATACCGTACTCTGCCCTCAGATGTCACCAATCCATTTCAGCTTACTTGAGCCGGCATTAAAGCATCTTCACATCAATTTTGAAATGCTTCCTGACGCAGATAAGGAAACCATAAATACTGGGCTTAAATATGTAAACAACGACGCATGCTATCCTTCACTTATAGTTGTAGGTCAGATTATGAGCGCTCTCAATTCCGGTAAATATGACCCAAATAAAGTAGCATTTGCCATTACACAGACAGGAGGAGGATGCCGTGCAACCAATTATATCGGATTTATCCGACGTGCACTTGCAAAATCAGGCTACCCTCAGGTGCCGGTAATAGGAATAAGTGCTCAGGGACTTGAATCAAATTCAGGCTTTAAATACAATTTAAAGGGAATCAAGTGTGCAATGCACGCTCTCATATACGGTGATATATTTATGAAGGTGCTTTATCGTACACGTCCTTACGAGCTTGTAGAGGGCTCTGCCAATAAATTACATGAAAAATGGGAGCAGATTTGTATTAATGATTTGAAAAAGGGCTCACATCACTTTAGAAAGATTGTCCGCGGAATAATCCGTGAATTTGATGAGCTTCCTTTAAACGAAGAGCTTAAAAAACCTCGTGTAGGTATAGTCGGAGAAATACTTGTAAAGTTCTCTCCTTCAGCAAATAACCACCTCGTAGAGCTTTTAGAGTCAGAAGGTGCCGAAGCTGTTATGCCGGATTTACTGGACTTTTTACTCTACTGCGCATATAACGCAAATTATAAATTTGAGTTTCTTGGAAAATCAAAGAAATCCAAGGATATAAGCAACCTTGTAATATGGTTTCTTGAAAAAATAAGACAGCCTGCTTCAAAGGCACTTGAAAAGAGTAAGCGTTTTACACCGCCTGCACATATTAAAGACCTTGCAGAAGGAGCAAAACCTATTGTTTCCATAGGTAACCAGACAGGTGAAGGCTGGTTTTTAACTGCTGAAATGGTTGAACTTATAAAGTCAGGCGCGCCTAACATCGTGTGTGCACAGCCATTTGCATGTCTCCCTAACCATATTGTCGGAAAGGGTGTTATTAAAGAGCTCAGAAAAGCTTATCCTGATTCCAACATAGTTGCAATCGACTATGACCCGGGAGCTTCTGAGGTTAACCAGGTAAACCGTATCAAGCTCATGCTTGCAGCAGCAAAGAAAAACATGGCAAATGAATAAACTCTTAATATAATAAAATAAGCATCTGCCTTATGATTTAACATTCATTTTGGCAGATGCTTATTTTATATATTTTCTCACATCTTAATATACTGAATCATACCGGGACCTAAATTTTCCGTAGGTCTTGCAATAAAACCATGCTTTTTATAAAACTCCTCACGCCCTAATGCACACATAAGGCAGAGCATCATTTCATTTCCGTCTGATTTCAGTGATGCTGCAAAATTTTTCAGTTTTTCTATAATCATAGAGCCGACTCCGTTTCTTTGCACCTCAGGAATTATTATAAGGTCCTGAATATAAGAAATCACGGCTCCGTCTCCCACGATTCTTCCCATTCCTACCAGTTTGTCATCATCATATGCCGTAACTATGTAAAGACTTCCTTTTATTGCGTTTTCAGCCTGCTTAACTCCAAGTCTCTTCCAGCCCACACATTCCCTGAGTTTCAGATAATCACTGACGGTAAGCGTATTTTCTTCAAGCGTTATCATAATCTCACACTGATTCCTCTCTCGTTAAGATATTTTTTAAGCTCAAGGATTTTAAGCTCTTTATAATGAAAAAGTGATGCTGCAAGTGCCGCATCTGCCTTTCCTTCCGAAAGTGCATCATAAAAATGGGATTTTTTTCCGGCTCCGCCCGAAGCTATAACAGGAACAGAAACATTCTCGGATATTATTCTGGTAAGCTCTACGTCATATCCTTCTTTTGTCCCGTCACAGTCCATACTTGTAAGCAGGATTTCTCCCGCCCCGAGCTTATCTGCCGTCATTGCCCATTCTACCGCATCAATACCCATATCGATACGTCCGCCGTTTTTATATATATTCCAGCCGCTTCCGTCATCCCTTCTTCTTGCGTCGATGGCAACTACTACGCACTGGCTTCCGAATTTATCTGCGGCCTCGCTTATAAGGCGAGGATTATCTATTGCCGCTGAATTTACGGAAACCTTATCTGCTCCTTCTCTTAAAATAGTTTTAAAATCCTCAACTGTTCTTATTCCACCGCCAACGGTGAATGGTATAAATACAGTTTCTGCAACCCTTCTTACCATATCCACCACAATGTTTCTGGAATCTGAAGAAGCTGTTATATCCAGAAATACGAGCTCATCCGCTCCCGCCTTGTCATATGCGGCGGCTACCTCAACGGGGTCTCCGGCATCCTTAAGGTTAACAAAATTTATTCCTTTTACAACCCTTCCGTTATTTACGTCCAGACATGGAATTATTCTTTTTGTATGCATAATTTATCTCCTTTTCAGTGGTAATAATATTAAATTGCCATAAAATTCTCAAGTATTTTTAATCCCACTGCCGAACTCTTCTCAGGATGGAACTGACAGGCAAAAATATTACCTTTTTCTACTGCGGCATCAATATCTGTAGAATAAAATGTACTTGCCGCTACATCTTCTCTGTTTTCTGCCCTGAGATAATAGGAATGTACAAAATATACATAGGAATTATCCGGTATTCCGCTTAACAGTTTCTTTTCTTTATTTATGTTTATATTATTCCAGCCTATATGAGGGATTTTAATCCCCGGTTTATCAGGAATCCTTAATATTTCCCCATCCAGAAGTCCAAGCCCTGTAGCTCCCGGACTTTCTTCACTGGTCTTAAATAAAAGCTGAAGTCCCAGACATATGCCTAAAAAAGGTTTTCCGGCATCTGCCACATCATAAATTACATTTTCCAGTTTGTATTCCCTTATTTTATTCATTGCATCGCCAAATGCACCTACTCCGGGAAGTATAACTCTGTCACTTGACATTATTACATCTCTGTCCCTCGTAATAACAGCTTCCTGTCCCAGATAAATAAGAGCCTTTTCAACACTTTTTATATTTCCTGCGTCATAATCAATTATAGCTATCATATTATGTAATTTCCTTCCGGTAATTTTTCTTCTGACAGATTAAGGTGCTGCCTGCAAAACAGACAACACCTTTTAATTACATTATTCTGCCTGTTCAATATAATATGAGCCTGTCTCATCTTCATTAAACACGCAATACACCTTATTATCTTCAGGCTTAACATATAATTTCATTGACTTTAAGTCCGAAGCTTTGTTTCCCATATCTGTCCAGAGTTTTTTAGCATCACTGATAAATTTTTTTTCGTCAATCTGGTTGCCGTAAAATTCAATAAACACATTAGCTTTCATATCATTTACCTCCACTCATTAAAAATCAGTTTTTATAATGAAATAACAAAACTACATATTATTGATATAATAACTATATATAAATCACTGTCAAAAGTCAATCAAGAAAATTTTAATCCTGATTTTCCGTTTTATTATGATTTGTTTCAATCACTTCACCTTTGGTATCAGAAGAATCAAGTTCAAAATAAAATACAACTCCGTCACAAACATTATATACTCCATACTCCTTATTATGAGCTTCCATTGCTGCCGCAACTATGGAGAGACCGATTCCAGAGCCGCCGTATTCTCTTGTTCTTGCCTTATCTGCCTTATAAAATTTAATAAACACCTTATCTATATCATCTTCTGCAATCGGCTCTCCCTGATTATATACATTTACACGGACCGTCGTTTCCTTCCTGTCTATCCATACCTTTATTTTTCCGCCTTCAGTCACATAATGAATGGCATTAGTAAGGTAATTTGTAAACACTTCTTCCATCATAAACTCATCAGCCCAGACATACAGAGGACCTTCCTCATTAAATTCAATCTCAGCCTGTGACTGTTCAATAAGAATGGACGAAGAATTTATTACATCCTCAAGAAATTCAATAAGCTCAAAACGCTCTATGGTAATACTGTTGTTTCCAAATTCAATCTCATTTAAATCCAGAAGCTTCTTAACCAGCATATTCATTTTATTTGATTCATCTATAATTACATCACAATAAAACTCCATGCTTTCAGGGTCATCCGAGATATTATCCTTAAGCCCTTCTGCATAACCCTGAATAAGAGCTATAGGAGTTTTTAACTCATGAGATACATGAGATAAGAATTCCTTTCTCATTTCATCAATCTGGTTTTTCTTCTTTATGTCCTTCTCCAGCTTGATATTTGCGACCTTAAGTTCTGATATCGTTTCCTCAAGTTTTTCTGACATCTCATTCATACTTGAGCCAAGCTCACCTATCTCATCATTTGTTATGACATCAATTTTTGCATCAAAATCCAGATTAGCCATACGTTTCGCCACAAATGACATATGTCTGATTGGTCCTGAGAACACATTGGTAATAACAAGTATAATTATTGTTCCCACCAAAAGCATTGCCATTGCAACGCAGACAAAGAGCTTTGTCACAAATGCAACCTGGGTATTAACCTGTTCTATCGGACTTCTAAGTATTATCAGATAGCCATTATCCATAATCCCGATAAGGTCAAAATATGCAATACCCATATTTTCATCATAGCTTCTTCTGATAGTATATTTTTTCACGCCCTCAAAATCAGAAGCATCATAATCATCCAATATATCCTGAAGACTTATTCTGACCTTCTCACTTATTTTAATGGAAGAATATATATTCATCTCGGTATCAATAACAAATACCGTAGCGCCTGCCGGGTTATCAATATATCCGTACAAACCTCCGTCCTGGGTACTTCCTTCTCCTTCATTAAAAAGGTCATTACAGGAATAATAGGTACTAATCAGATTATTTTTAATATTATGGATAAAATAATATTCAATAAAAAAATTGCATATTGCCCATGACGCAAGAATTGTAAATGTTGAAAAGATAACAACCATCAATGTAATTTTAATTCTTATAGAATTTCTCATAATACCATATCCTGTCAAACTTCAAATTTATATCCCATGCCCCATATTGTTTTTATATAATCTCCCTTATCTCCGAGCTTAGCTCTGAGTTTCTTTACATGTGTATCAATCGTTCTGGCATCTCCGAAATAATCATAATTCCATACATTATTTAATATTTTTTCTCTGGACAATGCCACTCCCTGATTTACCATAAAGTAATTTAAGAGTTCAAATTCCTTAAAACTAAGTTCTATATCCTTATCGTCTATTGTGACCTTATGTGCAGAAACATCAAGTTTTATTCCGCCGGCCTCAATCATCTCCTGACCTCCGCCTACATTGCTTCTTCTAAGCACAGCTTCCACTCTGGCAACAAGAATTTTAGGACTGAAGGGCTTGGTAATATACTCATCTATGCCAATCTCAAAGCCTTTAAGCTCATCTTTCTCATCTGATTTTGCCGTGAGCATAATAATAGGCACCTTTGATAATTTTCTTATCTCTGCGCTTGCCTCATAACCATCCATCTTAGGCATCATGACATCCATGATAATAAGTGCAATGTCCTTGGTAGAAACAAATTTATCAAATGCCTCCTCACCGTCAGCAGCTTCTACAACAATGTAACCTCTTTTTACAAGGTAATCACAAACAAGTTTTCTCATTCTTGACTCATCATCAACGACAAGTATCTTAATGTCCTCCATTTTTTTACCTCCGTACATGATTAAATAATAACTATATAAAAAATATCAAATGTTTATGATAATTTTGTGAAGGAGACTGATATTCATAATATTTTCATTAAATAATATTAAAAGAGCTGTTTAAAAACAAACAGCCCCTTTAATTTTTATATAATTATTGCATGTCCGCATCCTGTGGTGTAGACGAATTAATCATAGTAAAACTTCCATTTATGGTAATACCATTTGCATCCGCAAGCTCTTTAAGTTTTGTTTCATACTGTGCAAAATACTCATTTGACTCCTCAATCTTATCCTGAGCGCTGTCAAGAAGCGCAGTATCCTGATTTTTTACTGCATTTACAACATCAGCCATTGCATCATACTGAAGCTGTGAAGACTGTAAAAATAAGCTTTTCAATTCCTGTACCTCTGTAGATGTAACCTCAATCGCCTGAAGATTATTTAAATAAGTGCTGTATGAAACAAGCGCTTCACTTTCAAGTTTTGACACCCATTCAGAACTGTCCGTATCTGAGCTTCCGTCAAAATATGAATTATATATCTGAACAGCTGAATCTCTGTCCGCAGATATTGCTGCCAAATCTTCATTTACAAATTTTATAATTTCATCCCTTAGTTCCGCATTTCCGGAAGCATCATCTTTTCCTCCGCATCCTGCCATTACAAATAAAATTACTGTGAAAATTAAAATAGCGTATATCTTCTTTTTCATTTTTTTCTCCTTGGAATTAATGTTTTGTTACTTAATATAAAATACATTATACAACACACCTTAAAAAAAGGAAATATTAATTTCTCTGTATCTTGCCTTGTCCGTCACCGTGCTCTTTTAAATATTTTTCATACAGGTCAGGACGTTTTATCCTTGTCCTTTCAAGTGACATGTCATAACGCCACTTTTCAATATTTTTATGATGTCCCGAAAGCAATACCTCCGGTACTTTTTTGCCCATGAATTCTTCCGGTCTGGTATACTGGGGGTATTCCAGAAGGCCGTCATAAAAGGATTCATAAAGTGCACTGTCATCCTTTCCCAGTACACCCGGAACAAGTCTTGAAACTGCATCAATAATTGTTATTGCGGGGATTTCACCTCCGGTCAGGACATAATCTCCTACAGACACTTCATCCGTAACTATCATCTCCAATACTCTCTCATCAATACCTTCATAATGTCCACAGAGAAAAATCAGATTTTCTTCTTGTGAAAACTCCTGTGCCATACTCTGGTTAAAGGTTTTACCCTGAGGCGTCATGTAGAGTACTCTCGGCGTTTTTTCTGTGTTCTCCATAGATTCCATTATATGTTTGTATGCAAGATACACAGGCTCTGCCTGCATCAGCATTCCTGAGCCTCCACCGTAAATATAATCATCAACGTGCTTATACTTATTTGTTGCAAAATCACGGATATTTACGGCCTCTACATTAATCAGTCCGTTTTTTATTGCCCTTCCCGTAATACTTTCTGAAAGGCAGTTAATTACCATATCAGGAAACAGCGTCATTACATAAAAATTCATTATAGCATTCCTTTCATAAGTCTTACCGTAACCTTCCGGTTTTCGGTATCAATATCCAAAACGCAGTCTTTAATAACAGGAATAAGGAGTTCTTTTCCATTCTCCATAATGACGGAATAAACGTCATTAGCTCCCGTAAAAATTACGTCCTGTAAAATACCGAGTTTCTTACCATCTTCATCTGACACAACAGCACCGATAATATCTGCAATATAATATTCATCTTCGGCAAGCTTTATTGCATCCTCTCTTTTTACATATATATCACACTGCCTGAATTTTTCCACCTGGTTTATATTGTCAAATTCATTAAATGCAAGTATTACCATGTTTTTAAAAAATTTGCAGTTCTTTTTTTCAACTTCAATATCTTCCGACTTTGTCCTGATATAACATTTCTTTAAACTCTTAAATCTGTTTACATCATCAGTAGTCGGATATACCTTCACCTCTCCCCGTATACCGTGGGTAGATGTTATAACTCCGATTCTGAACATATCTTCCATAATTTACCTCTAAAAAACATATAGGGCTGCAAAATACAGCCCTATCCTTTTTACTTGATATCTACAATTACCTTCTTATCTCCCTTAGAAGCGGCAGCCTTTACAACAGTTCTGATAGACTTAGCTATTCTTCCCTGTTTTCCTATGACCTTACCCATGTCATCCGGCGCAACCTTAAGCTCGATTGTAACAGTATCATTGTCAGTTGTTTCGGTAACAACAACCTCATCCGGGTAATCAACAAGGGATTTTGCGATAACTTCAACCAATTCCTTCATTATCTTTGCACCTCCCTGCAATTACTTCTCGATTCCTGCCTGCTTAAGAAGCTTTGCTACTGTTTCTGTAGGCTGTGCTCCGTTTGCAAGCCACTTCTTAGCTAAGTCAGCATCAATCTTAATTGTGCTTGGATCACTGTTTGGGTCATAAGTACCTATTTCCTCGATAAATCTACCATCTCTCGGTGATCTTGAGTCAGCTACGATTACTCTATAAAAAGGATGCTTCTTATATCCCATTCTCCTTAATCTGATTTTTACTGCCATGATTCCACCTCCTTAAAAATTTTATCTATAATGAATATACCATTATCAAAATCCAAAAGGCATTTTGAAGCCTTTACGCTTCTTTCCGCCCATCATACCTGACATCTGCTTCATCATTTTCCTGGACTGTTCAAATTGCTTCAAAAGCTTATTTACGTCGCTGATGTCAACTCCGGCACCCTTTGCAATCCTTGCCTTTCTGCTGGGATTTATGATGTCAGGATTACTTCTTTCATCCGGTGTCATTGAATATATAATTGCCTTTGGCATATTCATGGCGTTTTCATCTATCTCGACATCTTTAAGCTTATTTCCAACACCGGGAAGCATCTTTAAAATATCATTCATACCTCCCATTTTTTCCATTTGGTCCATCTGATAAAGAAAATCATTAAAATCAAATGAGGCTTTACGGATTTTTTGTTCAAATTCCTTGGCTTTTTCTTCATCTATGGCATTTTGTGCCTTTTCAATCAGGCTTTCCACATCTCCCATTCCGAGAATACGGCTTGCCATTCTTTCAGGATAAAACTGCTCCAAATCTGTAAGCTTTTCACCCATACCGACATAGAAAATCGGCTTTCCCGTAACAGCCTTTATAGAAAGTGCTGCACCGCCTCTGGTGTCACCATCCAGCTTTGTAAGAATCACTCCGTCTATACCTATTTCATTGTTAAAGGTCGTAGCAACATTTACGGCATCCTGACCTGTCATGGAATCCACGGTAAGAAGCGTATATGTAACAGCCGTGTTATCCTTTATTTCTTTAAGCTCAGCCATCATATCTTCATCTATATGAAGTCTTCCCGCCGTATCTATAAATACAAGATTTATATCATTTTTTTCGGCATGCTTAAGTGCCGCTTTAACTATATCAACCGGCTTTGCCTTATCTCCCATTGAAAATACAGGCACTCCAACCTTTTCACCATTTATCTCCAACTGCTTAATTGCGGCAGGTCTGTATACGTCACAGGCAACAAGAAGGCATTTCTTACCTCTGTTTTTAAACTGTCCCGCAAGCTTTGCAACTGTAGTTGTCTTACCTGCACCCTGAAGACCGCACATCATTATGAGTGTTATCTCATTTGACGGAAGAAGCTTAATTTCAGTAGTGTCAGAGCCCATAAGACTGACAAGTTCTTCTTTAACAATCTTTATAACCATCTGTCCGGGATTTAAACCCTTAAGTACTTCTTCACCGACAGCTCTCTCGCTTACGGTATTTATGAACTGCTTTACTACCTTAAAATTTACATCTGCTTCAAGCAGAGCCCTCTTAACCTCTTTCATAGCCTCCTTAACATCAGCTTCGGTTATTGAGCCCTTACTTCTCAGCTTCTTAAAAACATTTTGCAGTTTATCACTTAAGCTGTCAAAAGCCATACATACACCTCTCTAACTAAAATGCTTCAAAAATTTCCTCTGATTTCTTTTCTATCTTATCTATATACTCTGCAAGCTCAGCAGACTTATTTTTTTCTTTAATTTCTCTCGTAAGTTGAGTAAGTTCCGAAAGCTTTTCTCTTGCATTTAAAAATTTACTTACCAGCCTGAGCTTGTCTTCATATTCCTCAAGTATCTTGTCACACCTTTTAACTAAATCATATACTCCCTGCCTGGAAATGCCGTTTAAAGCAGCTATTTCAGAATATGACAGGTCGTTCATAACTATATCTTCATATATGCTTTTCTGATGTTCTGTCAGAAGTTCGCCGTAGAAATCATATAACAGCGACTTTCTCACTATTTTCTCCATACATATCACCTGTAAAGCTCTTTTCCTTTACGTCCTAGTGAAGTTTACAACAAATACTATGTTCTGTCAAGTATTTTTTCTTTACATATATCATTCTATTTTCTTCTGACTTTTCCTGCATACCTCGTTCTTTTTTGTCTTACTTTAATGCCTGATTTGGTTTTTCTGTAACGCACAGCCTTTACAGGCTGCCAGTCAAATAAGGTATAATCTCTTTCAAACAGAAGCTCTGTCATCTGATTAATTAAAATTTCATTGTCCACCTTTTCAATAAGCTTATCCTGAACAAATTTTTTGCTCTTTTGAGCATACTTAGGAAGGGAATTAATCTCAAGCAGCTTATTTAATTCCATACGCCACATAAGCTGTATCTGGTAATTTATTTTTACATTCGGATTTTGAACGGCTTCTCTTATAAGTTCCGCTTCTCCCGTATCCTTAATGCATATTATTCCCCAGTAATCGGGAATATGCTCTGCCACATGCTTTATATGGCTCGTGCCGATTACCGCATAACATAAATCGCAGAACTTATCATAATCTCTTGTCTGGGTTTTAAGCCTTGTATATGTATCGCTGTTACTCTTTATTTCAAAGCCGGCTACCGCTCCGTCTATAACACCTATTATATCTGCCCTCGAGCCGGCAATTATCTTTTCCTCAAAAGTCCTTATCTTTCCGAAATACCCTTCAAGAAAATCAAACAGAGGCTCTCTCATATCCTTGTCAAGCATAAGCATCCTCCGAAAACTATCATATTAAATTATATTATAACATATAATTTTAAAAAAACAGTACAGGGTTTTTTATGGCAGATACAAATAATATAGATAACGGAAGATTAAAAATTACAACAACCACAAACGACGGTACAAGGCCGGTAAGAAATGCCAGAATTGACATATCTTATACAGGAGAGCCCGACAGAATTATTGAATCACTCCGCACAGACGAAAGCGGCTCAACCGAAACCATTGAACTTCCCGCTCCGCCATTGGAATACAGTATGGCTCCCAGTGACAATCAGCCTTATTCAGAATATAATTTAAAGATAACAGCAGAAAACTATGATGATGAAATTGTAACCGGGGTACAGATACTTCCAAATGTAACAGGCTTCCAGAATATAAATCTGATACTGTCTCCGGAAAATCCAAACATCTATAATCCTATTGTAATAGGCGGTCACACTCTTTGGGAATATTATCCTCCGAAGATAGCCGAAGCTGAGGTTAAACCTGTTAATGAAACAGGTGAAATCGTACTCAGTAAGGTTGTAGTTCCCGAAACCATAGTCGTGCATGACGGTGTACCGACAGATTCCACAGCCACGGATTACTATGTCCCTTATTCTGATTATATAAAAAATGTTGCTTCATGTGAAATATATTCCACATGGCCTATGGAAACCATCAAGGCCAATGTGCTTGCAATTATGTCATTTACTTTAAACCGTGTATATACCGAATGGTACAGAAATAAAGGCTATGACTTTACAATAACTTCCTCAACTGCCTTTGACCATAAATGGATGCGTGGAAAAACCACATATGACACCATTTCTCAAGCTGTAGATGAGTTGTTTTCGAGCTTTCTGGCACGGCCTAACGTAAAGCAGCCCATACTTACACAATACTGCGACGGAAAGCGTGTTACCTGTCCTAACTGGATGAGCCAGTGGGGCTCAAAAGCTCTTGGAGACGACGGTCTTACAGCACCAGAAATAATAAGGTATTATTATGGAAATGATATGTATATTAACACTGCAGAATTAATATCGGGAATCCCTTCATCTTTTCCGGGAACTCTTACCATTGGCTCCTCCGGCGATAAGGTACTTCAACTACAGGAACAGCTAAACAGAATTGCACTGAATTATCCCGCCATTCCTCAGATTGCGGCAGACGGAATATACGGCGAAAGGACCGCTGAAGCAGTACGGACATTCCAGAAAATCTTTAATCTTCCTCAAACCGGAGTAACTGACTATGCAACATGGTATAAAATATCACAGATTTATGTGGCAGTTTCCAAAATAGCTGAGCTTACCTGAAAACAGGCTTTATAAAATAATTAATTTCATATATAAAAAACCGGACCATGGTCCGGTTTTTTCACATGAGACTTAATAGACATAATATTTATTACCAATCTGTATAACATAAATCTTTTCATTATTGTCCTGTACCTGTAAATATCCCATATAGGTAATATTCATTGTAAATGAAACATCAAATGAATATCCGTTTCTAATATTTACAGTTTCATCAAAATCTTCCTTAATGTCATCTTCTATTGCATTTAAATAAGCACCTGACAGTCTTTCTTTATTCGTAATTTCCAGATTTTTTATTTCAAATTCCACACCCATCGAATTTGATTCGTTTAAATAATCAATCAGGATTGCAACTTCACTATCTGAAGATTCAAAATCAGGAACATAATCATATAATTTATCAAAATCACCATCATCTATAGCCTGCATAAACCCATTAATAGCTTCTTCAGGCGTATTTGTTGCTCTGAAGAAGAAAAACCATATGGCAGAGGCGATTATTGCTACCGCCGCAATAAAAACAATCAGTGATACAATTTTACTGCCATTCTTTTCTTTTTGCGTATATGTATCAGCCGTCATATCATACATATCATTACTACCATAAGAATTGTTTATATTATTATAATATGTCGGCTGTTCATCTTTATCAGAATCATTAATTTTAGAATCACTGTTTTCAAAAGAATTCCCTTCAACATCAGTCTTCAATCTTAAGCCTGAGCTTTGAGTATTACTTTCTATAGAGCTGTCCATTGGTGGTACATATCCTGTTGTATCTTCATTAAGAACAGCAGGACTGTCATCACCTTCTTTTTTAGATTTATTTACAATTAATTCAGTGCCACATTCAGGGCATTTTACAGCATCATCCTGAACATCATTTCCACACACCCAGCATTGTTTCATATATTTTCCTCCACAAAATCTTATAACAATTCAATAAATGAGGGAGGTTGTCGCTTTAACAAATTCGTGAAGCGGCAGCCTCCCTTAATTAATTTTAACTCTCAACAAATATAACAGTTACTTACTACTCGTATATATACCACTGACCGTCAATCTTAATAACTGTGCACTGCTCATCAGCATCATCTGTCTGAGTTTCTCCCATTAATGAAGCTGTAACAGTATAACTGCAATAAACTGTATAAGCATCTTCAACATCTACTTTTTCATCATACCAGTATTCAATGTCTTCTTCCAAATCAGCAATCTCAGAGTCTGAAAGCCTGTCTTTGTCATATGCATCAATGTCAGTTATTTCAATTTCTATTCCCATTGAATCCATGGATTCGAATGTTTCTGCCAAAGTATCTCCATCTTCAGCAATAACAAAATCAGGATAACAATCTGCTATTTTTTCATATTCACCGTCATTTATAGCTTTAAGTGATGCTTCTACAACACCTTCAGGAGTGTTAGCTGGTCCTCTGAAGAAGAAAAACCATACTGCAACTGCAATGATTGCAACTACTGCAACAGCAACAATTGTTATAGCAATTACATTGGTCTTTTTCCTTTTCACTTCAGGAACTTCTGTTCCCTGTGGCATGTAATATCCATTCTGCTGACCATACACATCATTTGGATTATATGCATTCTGGTCATATGGAGTCTGACCATATGGCATCTGACCGTATGGCGTCTGTCCATATGGTGTCTGTCCTGCGTTTTCATATTGATTCTGAACAGGATATGGATTACTGCCAAGCGATACTCCCTGAGCATCACTCTTTAACTGTAAACCTGACCCTTCACTGTTTCTTTCCATAGAACTGTCCATTGGCGGTACATAACCTGTTGTTCCATCGATAAGTACTGTAGGACTGTCATCTCCTATCGGCTGTGTCTGATTAACACTCTGTGAAGCACCACATTCAGGACACTGAACTGCGTCATCAGAAATTACGGCTCCACAAGTCTGACAATTTCTCATAAATCCTTCCTCCAATTGTATATTGTTATCACCAATCCGAAGGATTGATGATGCACGCACAGCGCCATCGCGGAGCGATTTTCATGCGCTGTGCTCATTA
>CALWPY010000004.1 GCA_944383545.1 uncultured Lachnospiraceae bacterium
GTAAGTGCGCCCTTTTTTAGCCCTCTAATAAATATAAATTTTTTCATTTATCTATTGACATTTATTAGCTGGACTTTTGTTTTCGTTGTTCTATATCATGTATAACACACAAAATAATTCTTGTCAACATTTATTTTTATTATTCAGTTATATTAATTCAGTATTGTAAAGGTCATGTTCTTACTGCAGAAAAACATGACCTTTACAATACTTCATATATTAATTAACTCTATTGGCTTCGGCTCCATGCATAGCAGTAACCCTGAGTTCTGGCGGCAAATTTATATTCTTTTAAAAGCTCTCTTACCTCTTCCTTTGTATACCAGCCCGGCTCTATTTCCTCAAAACTTGAATCACTTAACGCAAATTCTCCTTTTGCCCTTCCTACCACACATACATTTTTTTCATTTGAAAATCCGACCGCACTATAGCTTTCTCCTATAAAATCATCCACTGCACAGAGAGTAAGACCGGTTTCCTCCTTCAGCTCTCTTTCTGCCGCTTCATAAGGAGTTTCTCCCTCGTCAATGAGACCTGCCGGAAAATTATAAACCCATTCTCCCACAGCCATTCTGTATTCACGGTTTAAGAGTATTTTATCCATTTCTTCATTATATATTATAAGTACCACGGAATCAGGTTTTCTGTTATGAAGTGAATCAAAGTCTTTTATGTTCTTATCACGGCTTATGATTTCATAATTCTTTTCCTTATTGTCTTCCGTGAGATATCTGATGTCGTATCTGGTTATAAATTTACCCGATTCTCCTTTTTTTAAACTCAAAAATTTCATGTCAGAATACTGCCTTTCTTACCTTTATAAATTATTCATTATTAAGTCTGCGTACTTTCCTTCAGAGGCTTTAAGCAAATCCTCAGGTTTAATTTTTAACTGTACTCCTATCTTTCCACCGCTCACATATACCATGTCCTGTTCTTCTGCGGATTCATCAATTCTGGTTTCGTATTTTTTCTTCATACCTATTGCCGTACATCCGCCTCTTACATATCCTGTTACAGTGTTTATATCCTTTACATGAAGCATTTCAACTGACTTTTCACCCACGGACTTTGCTGCTTTTTTTAAATCGAGTTCTTTTTCTATCGGTATTACAAATACAAAATACTCTTTACTGTGTCCCTGTGTAACAAGAGTTTTAAATACCTTCTCATGAGGAAGATTAAGCTTATCTGCTACACTTACTCCGTCGATAAATTCATCACATTCATATGTGGATTTTTCATAAGGAATCTTCATTTTATCAAGAATTCTCATTGCATTTGTTTTTATTTCTTTATTCTTTCCCATTTTTATTCTCCCGGGTATAGCTAATTTTTTTCATTTGTCACGTCACCGCTTCCTGTGAGGGGTATCTTTTCACCCATATACTCTGCTTCATTCATAAATATACATTCAAAGAAATCCTTTACTCTGGCCCCTGTCTCGCGCACATCCCGCTTCAACTGTCCGTTGTAGTCAACCTCTTTTGCTGCTACTCCGTAAACCTCTATGTCCATTTTTTCTGCAATCCATAGTGCCCTGTATAAATGGTATTTCTGTGTTACCACCACCATTTTTTCCACTCCGTATATTTCCTTTGCCCTGTACATGCTGTCATATGTACAATAGCCGGCATGGTCAATAAATATATTTTCTGAAGGAACTCCGTGTGAAATGGCATAGTTTTTCATAACCATAACTTCATTATAATAATCAGTTTTATGGTCACCACTCATTAAAATTATCCTTGAAGTATCATTATTATAAAGTTCAATGGCCTTATCCAGCCTGTCTGCCAGCATTTTGCTCGGGGTATTATCTGATTTTACACTGCATCCAAGTACCAATATACAGTCCACATCTTCCAGTGCTGCCGCCTCTTTCTCAGACAGTATGTTATCCTTTACTGATAATACAACATATATATTTATAAAAAGTGTCACCAAAAACACTGTTAAAAGTAATATAAATACCGATAATATAAGCTTCCTGAAAAATTTTATTATTACGGAAGCTTTATTTTTCTTTTTCATTACAATTCACCTGCTAAATCTATTTCATGTCTTATTTCCTGCATCTCATTATCCATTACTGCAAGTGTGTCGGCACAGTTTTTAAGCCTTGCAGAAATTTCTTCGGCATTGGATATTTCTTTCTTATATTTAAGCTTGTGTTCGAGGCTCGCCCAAAAATCCATGGCAATGGTACGGAACTGCACCTCAACTTTCATATATTTCTTACAGTTAGATAAAAATATCGGCACGTCCAGTATTAAATGAAGACTCCTGTAACCATTTTTTTTCGGAAATTCTATATAATCCTTTCTCTCAATGAGTGATATATCATCCTGTGCGGTAAGCATGTCTGCAAGCATATAAATATCCTCCTTAAAGGAGCATACCACTCTTATTCCTGCTATGTCAAAAATCTCCTTTTCCATGTTTTCAAGAGATATATCTATGTTTTTTCTACACATTTTTTCTATTATACTGATTGGATTTTTAAGTCTGGTTTCAATCTGCTCAAATGGATTTCTGTCATACTGCAGAGAAAATTCTGCATTTAATACATTGAGTTTAGTTTCCACCTCCATCATCGCACATCTGTATTCCGTCATGAGTTTCATATAGCCTTCTCCCTTGGAAAACCACTTGGCTATATTTTCCATATTTACATAGTCTTCGCTGAATTCATTCAATAATCCCATAATCCTATTCCTTATCCTTTATAATTAATTATTTTTGCGTAAGCTTTTTTCTGAAAAATTTATTACGATACTCCTTTGGAGTAAGTCCGGTCTTTTTCTTAAAAACACTTATAAAATAACTGTGTGAAGAAAATCCCAAATCATTTGCAATATCTATGCTAGATTTATCTGAATATTTTAAAAGACTTTCAGCATACTCAATTTTTCTGTCCCTGATATATGAACTTACAGGCTGCCCCATTTCTTTTTTAAAAAGCTTTGAAAGATAAGTTTCATTTAAGTTTACATAATCCGCAAGTTCTTCTACAGTTATATTTTTATGAAGATTTTCAGAAATATAATCCATGCATATTACTATCTGCTTTGAATAAACAGCCTTCTTTTTTAATTCCCGCATCTTATACGCAAAGTCAAGAATCATATTGTTTTGTATATTTTGTACTTCTTCTCTGGTCTTTGCCCTGTCTGCTTTGTTTATATAAAGGTCACTCAACGCATATGCCATCTCCTGCTCCATACCACCCTCAATGCAAAACCTCGTAATCATCGCTGTCATTACGATATGATGATATATTGCATTTCTGACAGGGTCCGGTGAAAGCTCTCCTCTTTCCTTTGCATCAGAAGACGGTCCCTCTTTTAGCATATTATTAAGCCCCTCTATATTCCCGTTTTTTACACAGTCATAAAAAGCAAGCTCACTGTCATAGCTTGGATGCTTTATTTCATTTTCTCTTTTTTCAAATAGTTCTTTGGTCAAATCTTCTTCAACAAATGCCATTATAAATCCCACCTAAAAAAATGTAATCTCATTTCACAGCATATTCACATATTACATTTAATTTATACCACAATTTTAACATTAATACCATTATATTGATATAATAATCATAATTTTTTTTGTAAATTAAATTCAAGCTAAGGTGATAATAAATCTCACCGAAGCATACCCCCCATTTAAAGAAGATACTCCCAGTCTTCTTTAATCATATAAATACTTTTAACCTTCACTTTGTAAAGGGGCTTCTGCAAACAGATTAACTGTTAAGCAAAAGCCCCTTTACTTCGTTATAACTGTCTCCGCCTTTTTCCCCAACCCCTTTCACTTGAGTTACCTGATACCCTGAGAAAATATCCGTCAGAACATGTCATTTCCACGTTTTCCAGATTTATCTGACACTCCGTATTCGTAACATAAAACATATCACCTGAAGTACTCTGATATATCAGTACATTTTGTATGTTTTCTTCAGTATTGTTTTTCATATAAAAAAACTTAAAATAAAATTTATTGCCATAATGATGGCTGTTGTCCTTATATTTCTTACAGTTATAATGGCAGGACTTTATATATCCAATAAAAATAATTTCAGGAAAGAAGTCTTGAAATACTGAGAGCTTCACTAAATTCTAATGAACGGGATATGAATCCCCGTGAGAATCTCCCTCCTTCTCCTCCTGATAGTATTGATATGCGTCCTGATTTAACAACTCCTGTTCTGGTAGTACAGGGCTATGGACTCGGTCTGTCCATTGCCCAGAGAATTGCTTATGAACATAATGGAAAAATCCGTGTTACCTCTGAAAATGATAACAGCAATACCTTCTATGTAAAATTCCGCGTTTAATGTATAAAACTATAACTCCTCAAGGGATATAACATTCTTTATACCCTGTGTCATAGACCTTATATAAAAATAAATAATTAAGCATACTGTTACACCCAGTATTATTGCCGCTATTGCCACAAATTCCAAACCTGCCATATAGTGAAGCAGGGCTCCTCCTCCGCAGAGTACACCTGCAATAAGTATCGATACAGCCATATTAAAGAATGTATTGTTATTTTCCCTAAGCGCGCTCAGCTCGTCATCCCACATAAGTTTAGGGCGCATGGAGTCAAGCAGCATACCCATATAGGTTATAATACCGCAGGAAAGAACTGTGAGCACAAAATAAATCAACATATGAATAACAGGAATTCTTATGGCAATTCCGAAAATAAGCACATAAATATAAATACTGAGAGTACTTATGACAATGCTTACTGCAGCCTTTATATTCCACTGCTTTTTGTAAGAAACAGGTATATACTTTATAAACGAAAAATTCTTTCCCTCTCTTGAAAATGCATTGGAGCCCAGACTGTTCATTGCAGTCATTATGATTGAAATTCCAACCACAAAGATAAGCATGATAACAGCAAAATCTGAATTATTTTCCACATACATATTATGAAGTTCCGTGAGGGAATAATTAATATTCATAACCCTTACCACAACATATAAAAATATCGGCCAGATAAAACTTATGGCAACACAGTTTGAAAAATATACGGGTGTTCTCACAAGCATTTTCATTTCCTTTGAAAAATATGCCTTTTCCACGCTTTTCATTTTACATTTATCAAGAAGCTTTTCATAACCTTTACGGCTTTCTTTTACCTTTGCCGAATTAAGACCAGTCATGCCCCTTAAATATAAAAGTTCGGAAAGCACAAGAAATACTGCAATCCACAAAATATTTATACCTAAATATTTTAAAAATCCCAGAACGCTTCCTCCCGCAAAGGCTTCAATCAGAAATCCTATATGAGGAAATATATATCTCATTATTGCCGCAAATGCATCTTTTCCCTCGGCTACTGAATTTATATAATTATCAAAATCCAGATTTCTGAGGGAGCCGAGTGATAAAACAAGTGCAATAAGAATAATAAAGGTGACGATAACACTCATTGTCCTTATCGTATCACGGCTTTTTATTATCCTTGTAAAAGACATTAAAAGCAGGCTTATTATAGCACAATAGACCATTGGTATAACCGGAAGAAGAAATCCTCCGATAATTGCAGTAATCCACTGTAAAAAGGACATATCATAAGCCAGTCCGAAACCTATTATCGATGTAAGTACAAGAAGGAACTGCATAAAGTTTTCACTTAAAAATGCAGTCGTAAACTTTGCTCCTGTTATCTGACTTGCTCTTAATGGAAGAGGAAGCAGATATTCTATGTCATTTGAAAAATAAAACTCATTAAAAATAACATTAAGAGCGAAAACCATTGTAAATAGTGATATAAAGCCGAGTATCAGCTCTATACCAATACTTTCCTTTCCAACTTCCGAAAGACTTCCCGTGATTAAGTTTACAAATATTCCACAGCCTGCGGCAACAGGAATCATTACAAAAAATATGGCAATAAACCCAAGGAGAGCCACCTTTACCTTCTGGCTTTTCTCTGTGGGCTTATCCATTTTCATTGCTTTTCTAAAAACACTCACAAGACTAAAGTAACTTCTCATTATCCATCATCTCCAGAAATATTTTTTCCAAATCATTGTTTCCATGCTTTTCTTTAAGTTCATCAAGTGTTCCATAGAAAAGCTTTTCTCCGTGATTAATGATAATAACCTTATCACAGAGTTTTTCCGCAACTTCAAGAACATGAGTGGAAAAAAGCACACTGTTTCCTTCATCTGCATGCTGTCTCATCATATTTTTAAGATTAAATGCTGACTGAGGGTCAAGTCCGGTGAGTGGCTCATCCAAAATCCATACGGCAGGATTATGTACCAAAGCCGCAACTATCATCATCTTCTGTCTCATACCATGAGAATATCCCTGCATCGAATTATCCAGTACATCTTCAAGTCCGAACTGTCCCGCAAAGTATTTAATTCTTTCGGCACGTACATCATTCGGCACTCTGTAAATATCTGAAATGAAATTAATAAATTCGATACCTTTAAGCTTTACAAACATATCCGGGCTGTCCGAAATATATCCTATGATTTTCTTTGCTTCAAATGCATCCTTTGCCATATCAAATTCATTAATTTTGATGCTGCCACTGTCCGGCTTTAAAATTCCGGTCATCATCTTTATCGTAGTAGTTTTGCCTGCTCCGTTAGGGCCGATAAAACCAACTATCTCACCGTCATTAACTTTAAAGCTGAGGTCGGAAACCGCTTTTTTTTCGTTACTGAACGATTTTGTCAAATTAGATATTTCTATCATTTTTTCCTCCTAAAATACACATATTTGCTACACGTATATCTGATTTTCAGTATAACACTCTTTTATTTTATCCGCAATGTAAAGCACTGATATATTTACATAAAATAAATAATATCTATTTTTATATTTATCAGAAAGCACCTCATATGCTATACTTTAAACATGGTTAAAATATATATTTATTAAAGAAACGGAGGACGGCTTATGGCAGCATTTGACAGAGTTTTATCCGGAATTCCGGAAATGGATACCGCACTTGACAACATCAGGCTGGGTGACAATGTAGTTTATCAGGTTACGAATCTGGATGATTTTCATTTATTTCTTGACCCATATGTGGAACAGGCCATAAAGGACGGAAGAAACCTGATTTATATACGCTTTGCCTCACATAAACCACTGCTCAAAGAGCGTGAAGGTCTCCGCATTATACATGTTCCTCTCTCTCACAGGTTTGAAACCTTCACGGTAGAGATACATAATTTAATTGAAAAGGAAGGTCTGGATGCTTTTTATGTATTTGACTGCCTTTCAGAACTTCAGACCGCATGGTCTACTGATTTAATGATGGGTAATTTTTTCAGAGTTACCTGCCCGTTTCTATTTAAACTTAACACTGTGGCTTTTTTTCCACTTATACGTGGAAAACATTCCTTTAAGGCAATAGCCAAAATACGCGATACCACTCAGCTCTTTTTCGATGTCTATTCAGATAAATCCCAGGTATATGTACGTCCTTTAAAAGTATGGAATCGTTATTCCGAAACCATGTTTCTGCCTCATTCATATGATAAAAAAACCGGCAGTTTTCAGCCGCTTATGGATGGTGTAAAAGTAAGCAGGTTTTATCAGATAATGAATACTCAACAGTCTGCCGGTGCTGACCAGAATACCGACAGTTGGGACAGATTTTTCAATTTTACGGAACAGATGTACAGACAAGGCATGGACGTAACCGAAGCGTGCAGCAGAATGTGTAACATAATGATGTCCCGGGATGAGAAAATGCGTAAACTTATAAAAGCAAATTTTACTCCTGAGGATTATTTTCAGATACGAAGCCGTATGATTGGTACCGGAATGATTGGCGGCAAAGCCTGCGGTATGCTTCTTGCAAGAAAGCTTATTAAAAACCACTGTCCCGATTTATATACCCGCTTGGAGCCACATGATTCGTATTACATAGGCTCAGATGTATATTATTCTTATATAGTTTACAACAATTTCTGGGATATAAGAATAAGGCAGAGAAAACCCGAGGAATATTTCAGTCTTGCCGATACATTTGCAGAGTGTCTGAAAACAGGAGAATTTTCCGATACTGAGCGTGAACAGTTCAGCCGACTTCTTGATTATTATGGTCAGAATCCCATAATTGTACGTTCCAGCAGTATTTTGGAAGACGGTTTCGGAAATGCTTTTGCAGGAAAATATGAGTCCGTATTCTGTGCCAATACAGGTACTTTGGAAGAGCGTCTTAAAGAGTTTGAAAACGCCGTAAGAACAGTTTACGCAAGTACCATGAGCCGTTCTGCACTTGATTACCGTCTGCGCAGGGGACTTAATAACAGGGATGAACAGATGGCGCTTCTGGTACAGAGAGTATCAGGCTCACGTTATGAAGATTTTTATATGCCCTGTGCGGCAGGTGTAGGATATTCATACAGCCCTTACCGCTTTCTGGACTCCACAAACCCGGATGCAGGTATGCTTCGTCTCGTAATGGGACTTGGTACAGGTGCGGTAGACCGTGTCCAGGGCTCATATCCCCGTCTGGTAAGTCTAGATAAGCCACAGCTTACCGCCGCCACAACAAGCAGTGAAAAACATCAGTTTTCACAGCAGAAGGTAGATTTCATAAATCTGGATAAAGCATGCGTTGACAGTCAGGAACTGTCGTGGATGGAAAATAAACTTCCACAGTATTTAAAGCGTGTCCTTTTGGAGCATGATTTTGATGCCGAAGCACTTTTCAGAAACAGGGGACAGTATAGGAACATATTATTTATATCATGTATAGGACTCGTGAAAAACAATGAGCTCATAAAGGATATGCAAAATCTTATGTCAACCATCCAGTCCCACTATGAATACCCTGTGGACATCGAATATACCATAAATCTTTCGGAAACAGGCGAATACGTAATTAACCTGCTTCAATGCAGACCTCTTCAGGTTGCACATGACGATGAAACAATTCAGTTTCCTGAAAATCCTGACAGAGATAAAATCTTTTTGGAATGTAAAAATGCATCCATGGGACTGTCAGAGGCAATAAAATTAGACTATATCGTCATGGTAGACCCAGTCTTATATTATCAGATGCCTTATAATGACAAATATAAGGTCGCAAAAGTTCTGGGTGAAATAAACTGGAATTTCCGCGACAGTAACAAGCACCTTATGCTGCTTGTTCCGGGAAGAATAGGTACCTCATCACCTGAACTTGGTGTGCCTACCACCTTTTCAGATATAAGCGGTTTTGACATGATATGTGAAATATCAGAAAGCCGTGCAGGATACATGCCCGAGCTTTCCTATGGCAGTCACATTTTTCAGGATTTGGTTGAAACAAACATTTTATATACCGCCATATTTGAAAATGAAAAGACTATATCTTTTCAGCCTGAGAAATTCCGAAAACTTCAGAACATACTCACGGAAATATGCCCTGACAGCGAAGGTCTTAAAGATATTATAGGAGTTTATTCCGTATCAGATTCAGACTGCCATGTGTATCACAACATGCAAAAGCAGCACCTTTTATGTATGATAAATTCAGGCAAATAAATCTCCCCAAAAAACTGGTACAATATCACGCGAAATCACTCCTCCCAGATGGTTTCGCGTATTATATTTATGCATTTTTTTCATCCATAAATTCCACGGCATGTTTTCTGAGACGTAACGGAAAGAAATTTCTTTGACACTTTCTGTTCTCACGTTCTTTAATACCTATGCTGTTAAAAAATACACTCCACAAATCCCTGTATTCGTCGGCATACTGTTCTGTTCGACTGAGAATATCCATCTCCTCATCCGATAAATCAGTCATATACATTTCGCTGTCTTTCGGATGTATAACCGCATACCTCCTGTTTTCATCAATTATCATAAAATGCTCTGAAGGCATTCTGTCCGCAAAGTGCCGGGCGGCCATGTAAATAACATCGCACTTCGGCTCCCAATGACATACATAAACCTTATTATCTATTGAATTGAATCTTATAAACTCTCTGGAATAATGTATTTCATTCACCACTTTTCGTTTTTGCTCCATTAATCGCATGACGAAAGGATTTGTAAGCATATTTATGACTTTTGGTCCCATTCTGAATCCTATATTTAAAAATCTGTAGATGTCATCTAATATATCTTCATCAGAAAGGGATGCATAATATATATTTACATAAGCTTCATAAGAAATCTTTTTAATTATTGAATTTATAACCCTGTCTGCCTTTTCCTTATCCGGCTCCACATGAATATACTCATCCATAAATGTATACTGAAGCACAGGTTCTCTCATCAGCTTCACATTGCCATGTCCGCATTTTAATGCTAAATCCCATGCATTAAATATGCATGTCATCATATCCTCAAAACGGTTTTTACATGTAAATATCTTCATCTTACGATACTCCAAAATCATCAAACAGCGACATCTGGCTGTACTTTTCAGTATGGGTAACCTGCCAGTTTTCCTTTGAATTTACTGATATAAGCTGTCTTGTAATATATTTTTCTTCTATCGGAGTGTTAAACATCATTTTTCCGCCGCATGTTATAAAATAATGAGCTCTTTTTAAAACTACACCCATCTTTTTAAGACTGTTAAAGTCTAATAACCCATATCTTCTCGCCTGTATAATTCTTTTTGCCGATTTAGGACCTATACCGGGCACACGCAAAATCATGTAATATGGAGCTGTCTGCAGTTCTATCGGAAATATATCCAAATGGCGGAGCGCCCAGTCACATTTTGGATCTATCTGAACATTTAAGTCAGGCTTATCCTCTGACAATAGTTCATCTGCCTGAAAACCATAAAACCTGAGCAGCCAGTCTGCCTGATAAAGCCTGTGCTCCCTGAGAAGCGGTGGTGCCATATCTAAAGAAGGAAGTAACGCATCTTCATTAATCGGTATATATGCAGAAAAAAACACCCTCTTTAAATCAAATGTCTGATATAATTTCTGAGTCGTCCGAAGCAAAGTATAATCGCTCTCTCCTGAAGCCCCGATAATTATCTGTGTGCTCTGACCTGCAGGAGCAAAACTTCTCTTTTTCCATGAATCACTGAAAATTCCCGTTTCTTTTGCTGCCGATAAGTCCAACACCTGCCCTGAAGATGTAACAGCGTCAGCTTTAGAGCTCTCAGTACTTTTATCCAGTCTTACGTTTTCCCCAGCAAATATACTGTGTGACAAATACTTATTACCACTGCTTCTTTCCATCCGTGCATCTTTCCCGAGCAATACTCTGTTACCTGCAATCGTACTGCTTATTTTTGCCATAGGATTTATAATGGAATTGAAACTTTTATTTGGCGCCAGTTTTTTAAGACTATCCTCTGTAGGAAGCTCCAGATTTACGCTTATCCTGTCAGCCAGATATCCTGCTGCCGCAAGCAGTTCATCTGCTGCCCCGGGAATCGTCTTTATGTGTATATAACCGTTAAACTTGTATTTATTACGGAGAAGTGCCAGTGTTTCGCACATCTTTTCCATGGTATAGGTTGGATTTTTTAAAACTCCTGAGCTTAAAAACAAACCTTCAATGTAATTTCTTTTATAAAACTCAATGGTAAGCTCACAAATTTCCTCAGGTGTGAATGTAGCTCTGGGTACATCATTTGACACTCTGTTTATGCAATATTTACAGTCATAAATACAGTGGTTTGTCATCAGGATTTTCAGAAGAGATATGCATCTGCCGTCAGAAGCAAAGCTGTGACATATGCCGCATGCCTTTGAGTTTCCCAGCTTTCCTTTCTCACCTTTTCTGTCCACCCCGCTTGATGTGCATGCCACGTCATATTTAGCCGCATCAGCCAGTATATTTAATTTTTCATTTAATGTTAATCCCGCTTTCAATTCGAACATATGTTTATTATACAAACATTAGTTCTGTATTGCAAGTACTTTTTTCCGCATAATATTACCATATTTATAAAATTACTCAATTTTTCACACTTAATTTACATTTTTCCAAATATTTCTCTTTAAAAATTATAAAATATGAGTTATAATTAGTTAACAATTATGTAACAATTTAATCTCGTGTTTTTTGCACTTGTTTTCCTAAGAGGATAAATTAAGGTAAACAAAATGTACACATGAGATTTTTCATTAGACAAAGGGGGATGATAATCTTGAAGAAAAGGTTACTGCGTTCAGGAATGGCGCTTATAATGTCATTTACTCTTGCACTCAGTACAATTAATATTGTAAATGCAACCTCAATACAGGAGGTAGAAAAGGAAAAGGAAGAAACACAGACCAAGAAGGCTGAAGCACAGCAGAAACTTGAAGAGCTTCAGGCTGAAAAAGAAGATCTTCTTGAAGTTATAGAAGAACTGGATACTCAGATAACAGGCTATGAAACAAAGATAGCAGAACTGGCCAAGCAGCAGGAAGACCTTGAAGCACAGATAGTTGTCACACAGGGTGAACTTGAACAGGCAAAGATTGATGAAGCCAATCAGTATGAAGCCATGAAAGAGCGTATACAGTATGCTTATGAAAACGGCAACGTAGAATACATAGATGCACTTATGGCAACCTCTGATTATTCAGATATCATAAATAAATCTGAATATGTAGAACAGGTTTCAAATTATGACAAGGAGCAGTTAAATAAACTTATCGAAATCAAAATAGAAATTGCCGATAAGGAAGTACAGCTCGAGAGTGAGCTTTCTGAGGTTGAAACAGTCAAAGCTGAAGCAGAAGAAGAAAAAGAAGCTCTTGATATTATGTATGCCGGAAAACAGGAGACACTTTCTCAGTATAATACCGATATATCAGACACTAAAAGCACAATCAGCCAGTTAGAGCAGGATGAAAAAAATCAGGATGCTTTGATTGCACAGCTTGAAGCTGAGGCTGAACAGAAGCGTAAACAGGAACAGGAAGCAAACAATAGCAGCAGTTCATCATCTTCATCTTCTTCATCAACGCCTTCATATTCAGGCGGACAGTTTACATGGCCTATGCCTTCAAGCACAAGAATTACTTCATATTTCGGTAACAGAGAAGCCCCAACGGCAGGTGCAAGCTCATACCATAAAGGAATCGATATTGCATGTCCTACAGGAAGTTCGGTAGTTGCCGCAGCAAGCGGTGTTGTAATATATTCAGGTTACATGGGCTCAGCCGGAAATGCTCTTATTGTGGACCACGGAAACGGTGTAACCACATGTTACTATCACTTATCAAGCTTTGCAGTAAGCAGCGGAGCAAGTGTTTCAGCAGGTCAGACAATTGCTTATTCCGGAAATACCGGAGTATCCACCGGACCTCATCTCCATTTCAGTGTGAGATTAAGTGGTACTTATGTAAATCCGCTCAATTATTTTTAAGCTGAACTTTTAATATAAGCGCAGTCAGGACGAAGTCATTTAATATGTTCTGATACTGAATGCAAAAAATAAAGCCCTTACGTAAATATCCTCTACGTAAGGGCTTATTATTTTATATACTTATTTATTTCTTATTTACTTTCCGCTGTTCCAATATCACCCGCAACAGGTGCATTAACTTCTGTTTCTGCGGCTTCCTCATTAGATTCTATAACTGCTTCGCCTTTAAATACCGGTTTTAAAAGTATCGGTGTTATAATCGTTGTTGCAACCACCACCAGTACTACAGGTCCCATAAAGTTATCGCCAAGCAGTCCTGCTGCCTCACCTTTGTTTGCGACTATCAGGGCAACCTCACCTCTTGATATCATACCTATACCTATTCTGAAACTCTGCTTATTGGTATATCTGCAAAGCTTTGCACCCAGACCGCATCCTATTATTTTGGAAATCACAGCTACAACAACCAGTATTACCGAGAAAGCAATCACGGCTCCCGTCATTGTAGGAAGCTCTACCTTTAATCCTATACTTGCAAAGAATATTGGTGACAGCAAAAGATATGAAAGTACATCAAATTTTGCAGTAACAAACTGCTTAATTGAAGTGCATGATATGAAAAGTCCGGCAATAAATGCTCCCGTAATATCTGCTACTCCAAAGAAAACCTCTGCACAGTATGAAACCAACAGACAGAACACAAATGCCGCTATGGCATGTCTGTGCATTGCTTTTTTAGATTGCACAATCCACATCTGATACAGCTTGAAAAATATAAATCCGCATACAATAGCAAATACAAAAAATCCCAGAATCTTAAGCAGTACAATTGCTATACTTACGGAAGTGTCAGCCATACTTGTAACAATCGTTAATGCTATAATACCAAGTACGTCATCTATTATGGCTGCTCCCAGTATTGCATTTCCCGATTCAGTTTTTAATTTACCTATTTCTCTAAGGGTTTCTACTGTTATACTTACCGAAGTTGCAGTTAAAATAACTCCTACAAAAATACTCTGTAATAATACAGATGCCTCTGCATTTGATTCGATTGTTCCGTTGCTTATAAATGCATATGTAACGGCGGCGCCTCCTATCCATGGTATTATAACGCCCAAAACTGCTATAACAAGAGATGCCTTACCACATTTTTTAAGCTCCTTTACATCTGTCTCAAGGCCTGCGCAGAACATTAATACAATCACGCCTATTTCTGCCATATCCGCTATGAGGGAAGTTTCTTTTAATACTCCCAGACACGCGGGTCCGAGTATTACTCCCGCCAAAAGTGCTCCTACTACCTGAGGCATACGAAACCTCTTTGTAATAAGCCCAAGCAGCTTTGTGCTAAGTAAAATAAGTGCCAAATCCAGCAGAAAACCATATGAATCCATTTTTTTAAATACCTACTTTCTATGTATATTACCAGTTTCTTTCTTCTATAGGAATGTACGGCTTATGGAATCCGACATATTTATACGCCGGTCTTATTATCTTTCCTTCGTTAACCAGCTCTTCTATTCTGTGAGCCGACCATCCTGAAATTCTCGATATTGCAAATATAGGAGTGAAAAGCTCAATAGGAATTCTTAACATCGAATAAACCATACCGCTGTAAAAGTCTACATTTGCACTGACCGCTTTATATATCTTTCTCTTTGAAGCGATAAGATTTGCAGATATTTCTTCGACTCTGTTATAGAGCTCAAATTCCTCCTGTCTTCCCTTTTCTTCGGCAAGACGCTTTGCAAAACCTTTAAGTATAACCGCTCTCGGGTCAGATTCGCTGTAAACCGCATGTCCCATTCCATATATAAGACCTGTCTTATCAAATCCCCTCTTATCAAGAAGTGATTCCAGATATGTTGATAACTCGTCTTCATTTTCCCAATCGGAAACATTTTTCTTTAAATCATCAAACATCTGCTGTACCTTAAGATTTGCACCACCATGTCTCGGACCCTTAAGGGAGCCCAGTGACGCGGCAACCGTTGAATAGGTGTCCGTGCCCGTAGATGAAATGACATGAGTCGTAAAAGTGGAGTTATTTCCTCCGCCGTGTTCTGCATGAAGCACAAGGCAAATATCAAGTACCTTTGCTTCAAGCTCTGTAAATTTTCCGTCAGGTCTCAGCAGTCTCAATATATTTTCAGCCGTTGACAGCTCCTCTTTTGGTCTGTGTATTACAAGGCTCTTATTTAAATATGTATGTCTGTAACTCTGATATCCGTAAGCAGCTATAACCGGAAATCTGGCAATCAGCCCAAGACACTGCTCAAGTACATGCCTTATGCTGAGATTATCCGGGTCATCGTCATAAGAATAGAGAGTAAGCACGCATCTCTGCAAAACATTCATAATATTCTTACTTGGTGCCTTCATTATTACGTCTCTGTTAAATCCCGGCGGAAGCTCACGGAATTCACCGATTACCTTGATAAACTCCTCAAGCTGTGTCTTTGTTGGAAGCTCACCAAATAAAAGGAGATAGGTAGTTTCCTCAAATCCGTACTTACTGCTGAAGCCCTTTACAAGACTGTTTATATCATATCCCTGATAAAAAAGCTGACCGGGAGCAGGAATTTTCCTTCCGTCCACCGTATCAAATGCTACTATGTCAGAAATTTCGGTAAGTCCGGTAAGTACACCTTTTCCGTTTACATCTCGAAGACCCTTTTTTACATCAAATTCAATGTATAAATTCTGGTCTATTTTTCCTGAATCCGCACAAAACTGAACATATTTGTCAACCAGTTTATTAAAATATTCGTTTTTAATCATTAAGTCATCTCCTATCTGATTGTGTCAGGCTCATTCTCCAAGGTTATTTCATTTAATATTCCTGTGTCAGGCTCAGCATACATATTGAAACCTTTCTCATAATCATCAACATAAACATAAATTGACGTAAATGTACTGTATTCATCTATCGAATACTCAAGATTTTCACCTTTCAATACTTCCTCAACATCTCCGGTTGTACTTTTCCCAAGAACAAGGCCTCCTCCTGATTCAAAATACAAACCGCAATATGAACTTTCCACGTTTACAGTAGTAACATAACCGTTTGCAGGAAGAATCGAATCAGCCGTATAGTTTGTTATATTGACCTCAATACTGTTACCGCCTTTTTGCAGCTTTATACTCCATTCAGTACTGTTTCCTGCAATGTAATCCGGCGCTGCCGTATCTACTGACCATCCGTCAGCAACAAACTCGCTTACCGGACAAGGTAACTGATATATCTTACTATCCAGAATAAACGTGCAGTCCGTAAACTGTTCCGACAAAGCACCAGGTGCCGTATATAAACTATTTATTTCAGGAACTTCCTGTGAAATACTGCTTGGGTCAATCTCAACACCTTCAGGCGTAGTCGTATTAATCATGGAAATTCCGTTTATTATATTATCAGATGTAAATTCAATGTCTATTCCGTCTTCTTCGTCATCACCGTAATACATATATTCAAAATCATCAGTACCTTCATATATATAATCCGGTGCTCCCAATGCCGTCTTTACTTCGTCAGCATTGGATTCATATAACTTTATGCCGCCTGCAATTTCAACATCAAGTCCGGTAAAATCTTCATAACTGCTGAAGCTCACTCCTGCCACATAGCAGTCTTCAATAGGCTGGCTTGAGGTCTGGTAATTTATAACAATTACAGTAATTTCATATCCGCTGCCGTTTTCACAATATATGAACTCCATATTTCCCGATGCCACTTCATCAGGTGCATTGGTTGCCTTCCATCCGCTTTCCTTCCATACGGAATAAGGCATAGGGAAAGAATATATTGTGTCATCTATTTTTATATTATAATCTCTCCAGTCAGATGATACTTCGGTCGGCGCTTCATATCCGGGTGCTTCCTCAGTTACCTGCTCAGTACTGTCCGCTTCTGTTGTGCCTCCCTCAGTGCTTGCGTCCGTTGACGTTTCTGTTTTTTCTGAAGACGGCTCCCGGGTATTTCCCCTTTCATCGTCTCCGCCTCCGAATATGAGTATACATACAATGGCTATTATAATTACGGCTATTGCAGCCACTACTCCTATAATTGCCTTTTTATTTCCCGCCTTTGCTTCACTTAAATGCATGGACTTAATCTGTCCTGATGAATTTCCCATTCCTGTCTGCGATGCATTTTGAACAAATTCAGGCATATTACTTCCTGATTCTGCCATAACAGTACCTTCAGAATATAAATCCCTTAAAAGTTCACCTATATTCTGATATCTGTCCTGAATTTTAACTGCCAGACCTTTTTTCAAAACATTTTCTGTTTTATCTGAAATTTTCACACCATAATAAGATGCAGGCACATATGTATCATTGTCCATTCTCTCAATGCTGTTTGGAGGTATTACTCCCGTGAGCATTTTATACATGGTTGCACATAAGCTGTATATATCTGTCCACGGTCCCTGGTTTCCTTTTGCATAATACTGCTCAGGTGGTGCATATCCGTGTTTTAATACTACCGTATATGTTGCCTCGGGAACTACAGTCGACTGTCCCCTTGCCGAGCCGAAATCAATCAGCTTTATCTGTCCCTGACTGTTTACCATAATATTATCAGGGCTGATGTCTCTGTGTACAAGACCCGCATTATGAATCTGATACATGGATTCAAATACAGGCTTCATAAGCCTTAGCACAGTTGCTTCATCCAGTTTTCCGCCGGAATTGTCCAGATACTGCTTCAGATTAATTCCGTCTAAGTATTCCATGACAATATATCCGGTACCATTCTCATAGAAGAAATCTTTTACGGAAACAATACCGGAAAGCTGGTAAAACTTGGATAAGTTTCTCGCTTCCTCCACATATCTGGTAAGACCCTTTCTATATGCCTCCTCATTATCGTCCGATGTAATGGTAGGGGTCGTCACTCCCGACGTAGTATCACGTTTTACTATACTTTCAGGATAATATTCCTTAATCGCAATATATGTCTGAAGATTCAAGTCCCATCCTATGTAGGTTATTCCAAAGCCGCCATGTCCCAACACGCGTCCTACCATATACTTTCCCTGCAGCACTGTAAAAGGCGGCAGACAGTTTGTCCCGGGCACATATCCTGCCAAATCAAATTGGCAATATGGACACTGAGTTGTTCCGGGCTCAATAGTTCTCATACAGTTAGGACAACAATTTAAATTTTCCATCCCCGTTTTCTCCTTGTTTTTAAACCTTCACTACTTCATGAAGGATACTTGCATTCCATATTGATTATATCAAAGAGAATTTTAGAATACAACTTATAATTCAATAACATAACGCTCATATGCATTAATTATTTTTGTATTTTTATATTCTGATTCTCTTTTAAAGTCTCTGCCATAGTTTATATGAACATGTCCGTGTATAAAATATTTCGGCTGTTGTTCTTCCATTATGTCTATAAAACATTTAAAACCTGTGTGGGGTAAATCATCACTGTCATTTATCTTATACGCCGGTGAATGGGTAAGAAGTATATCTATTCCCTTTTTTCTCCTGATTTTTGATTTGAGCTTTTTATATCTTTTTTGCATCTGTTCCTCGGTATACTGATATTCTCCATAATTATAACACCTGCTGCCTCCGAGGCCGAGTATTCTTATTCCATTATACTCATATACTTTATCATCAATGGATATGCATCCCTCAGGAGGTGTCTCTTTATAACATGCATCATGGTTTCCGTGTATATAAAGCACCGGGCACTTTGCATAAGTAGCAAGAAATGAGAGATACTGAGGTGCCAAATCCCCACATGAAAGTATTAAATCTATCCCATCCAGTTTTTTCTTTTCAAAAAAATCCCACAGATACCGGGATTCTTCATCTGCCAATACCAATATCTTCATCTTCGTCTTTAAGCACGCCTTTAAGTTCCACTATAGGTCTTGCTGTTTCCTCCAATTCATCAATTTCAGGTATGTTTCCTATGATATTTGCTGCAAGCCAGTCCATTTTCATAATATCCTGTGGAGTCATAATATTACCCTCTTCGTTTTTTACCTCGTTATTCTGAGAAAGTATTTTCCCGGAAAAAGGATAAAACATTCCTTCCGAAACATATCTTTTAACGGTCTCCACAAGATGCCTGGTACTGTCAGGCAGTCTTTTCGACAGTATTACATCTATCGCACCTGCTGAAATACCCCACCAATAATTGATTGCTTTCTTTGTTTCTCCTGCCTCCTGAGTGTCAGAATCCTTCCATAGTCCGTTGAGTATAATTCTTATGATTTTCTCATACAATACGCCCCAGTTATATACTGACATGGCAAGGTTTATTGTCGTATCATCTTCCAGCCTGTAAAGTCCAAACTTTCTTGATGCATTGCTTGGAACTATCATATCCTGGTCCGATACATATTCTATACCTTCATCTCTGAAAGCCTTATATATATCCTCACTGTTTTGTCTTTCCTTTAAAGTAGTCCACTGAAGATAAACCCTTGCTCTCGGATTTACAAAAGCCGCTCCCAGTGCAAATGCATTTATATTGGCTATCATACCTATTATAGGATAATCAGCCACATAACCTATTTTATTATTATCAGCAAGTGCGCCTGCAATCATTCCTGTCAGAAACTTTGCCTCATAAAGTCTTGCATAATATGTTCTGATAATACTATGTGAAGTATTTAGAGAGCAGTTAAGTATTTTTACCTCAGGGTGTCTGACAGCCACCTTAAGGCTTGCAGATATAAGTCTTGACGTGGTTGTGAAAATCACATCCGTTCCCATATTTACGAGGTCTTCCATTGCCTTTACTGCGCTTGCTTCAGTATCATCGCATATCACCTTAAGTGCACTCACTCTTTCCCCAAAGGTTTCTTTTATATGGTTTCTTCCCAATTCATGGCCGTACAGCCAGTCAGATTTCTCCGGCTTTTTATCATAAACAAATGCCACTTTCAGCACCTTAGGCTGTGTCTGAGGAATAAATATCTGACTCAGCCTGTTCTTTTTTACTTCCGAAGGCGGATTCATGCTGATATCCACAAACCCTCTTGCATTTGCAAATAAATATTCTTTCCAGACTTTAGATATATTAGCTTTTATCTCATCAGACACCATTTCCTTAAGTCCGTCATAACCGTATATTTCTATAAAGATAAGGAATGCGTCACCTGTAGTTATATTTTCCAGTTTTTTTCCGCCCTTTGCTTCAAAGGCGTTTGAAAATAAATAATATGCCGAATTAAAGTCCTTCTGTTCATCTTCACCCCAGACTTCTTTTTTATTAAAGGTTGTGAGGTCATATAGTCTTTCAAAGCTTCCTTCTTTTGAAAACCATATATTATTTATTCCCGTCAGGCGGTTAAATTCCATAAATTCATAATATATTCTTATCTCCGGGTCATCGGTCAGCTTCGGCACTTTTCTTATGACATTGGCAGGTACCGACACTGCATCAAAATATTTAAGTACGCTTACTCTTTTATTACCTTCAATTACATAATAATAATTTAAATATTCATATACCTTTATTGGGTCCCTTATACCTTCTTCCATGTGGCTGTCACAGAGATTTGACCACTTCATTCCGAATTCAGTCTTATAATCAAGTATAGGCATAAAATTATTTGCAAAAGAAGTGGTACGTCCCACCGTACTTGTTCCCACAACTCTTGAAAGCGGTATCTGTACCAGTCCGAGAGGTACTTCTCCCTTTAAATCTTCATTTCGTAATATTTCATCTAAGACAGGCAGATAAGGATACCTACCTCTCTGCAAAGCTGTCCTGTATGCCTTTAATCCCAGTTTTTGAGCCTTCTCATATTCTACATATGACATATAAACTTCCCTCCAAATTTATTTTAATATGTCTTCCACATATTTAAACTCTTCCTCATTAATCATCTTATTGGAAAATCCAGCCCGCTCCAGTATATCTATAATTCTGTCTTTTGATTCATCATCCCCGCTTAAAACTTCATTTTCATATAAGTAATTTATCTGCTGTCTGTAATTAACAGAGGTCTTAAGTCCCGGACATTTTTTTGTCATCCTTTTAAGATATGCAGAATAGCGCATAATGAGCCTGTCATTCAAGCCCGACTTATAATACCTTATTACATAAGTAATTCTTCTTATTAAATATATAAGCGCAAGCACTATTAATGCAATTATAACCAGGCCCAGTAATAATATGGCAATAAATGTAAGTATATTATCATCAATTCTAAAACTTGTACGTTCAACAACGGTTTCAGTATCATCCGACTGATTTCCGTCATCTAAGATATTCTGGAATGCATCCCAGAAATCACCGGATTCTTCTTCACCTGACGAAGGAGTTACGTCTACCACAACCCAGCCCATGTCTTCATCATAAACCTCAACCCACGCATGTGCGTCAGCATCCGTGGCGTCAACAGAAATTACTGCCGTCTCTCCAAGCTCTGAATAGCCGTCATAAAAATCATCGTAGCTTCTTTCTTCATCCAATTCACCGCTGACAAGCATCTGGTCATATGAAATGGCATATCCTTCAATATATCTTGCAGGAATTCCATAATATCTGAAAATAAGAGTTGCCGCGCTTGCAAAATGTGCGCAGTAGCCCTTTCTTCCTTCAGAAAGAAAATAGTTTATGAAATCATTTCCTCTCGGAGTAGCACCCGGTCTTATTGTGTAAGGTATATTTTCCTGATAATAATTAACCACCTGCTGTATTATTTCCGAATCGCTTCCTGAAAATCCTGCTTCCTCGCAAAATTCAGCTATTACTTCGCGATTTACCTCAGGTACTTCCAAATAATATGACAAATCCTCATTACTTTCTATCTTGATATCAGTTCCGTAGAATTCAGGATAGAATTCATATTCCGCCTCACGTCCCATAACAGACAAATTATCAGTGTCAGAAGAATAATACGGGAAATAATTTCCTGTAGCAGCTTCAACATTATCAACTATTACAGTTCCCCTGGCAGAATATTCTCTGCCTTCTTCATATGCCTCTCTCAGGGCTTCAGTCTCCTCTTTATTTACGGCATCATAATCTTCCTGTTCATCATACTGCCACATGTTCTGATAAGGCAGATATTCCCCACCAGTAAAATACTTTAAATAAAGTGTGTCATAACTGTAAGGAGTAAGGGTTACCGTAAGGTCCGTATTATAATCAAGCCTTACCCGGTTTACATTTCCCAGTCTTCCGCTCATCAGTCCTCCGGTGTTAGGATAATAATCAAACAGACCTGCAAGACCAAGACTGATTACGTCTGACACCGTTTCCATAGTTCTTTCCTTATATTGGTTTCTTATGTATCCTGTATTAAAAGAGTTTTTTGGGAAAGCCATTGCAACCGCTTCTACTACAACAAATACGGCAATAAAAGCAACAAGGCACATCTCCGCCAAAGACTTCAGGTTATATGCATATTTAACATTTTTCTTCTTATCCATAAGATACATGTTATCATTGCTTCTTACACGGTAATGCTGGCTGGCTTTAAGTACATATGTAAGTGAAAGTCCGCCCAAAAGCATTACTGTATAAATCGTGTCCGGCTCAAGTTCAAAATAAATCGGAATAAGGTTTAATGTGATAACTATCGGAATTGCTACCATGTACTGCATTCTTCTGGATATATACACATTAAGCAGTATATTTGAAACAATACCTACAAAGCACATAGATACCGTAACTGCAAGATATCTGTCAGAGATTCTCTCATTATATGTTCTTACCCCTTCTAAGTCAAGGTAAGTGGAGGCCTGCTCAATGGTATCATTCACCACGGCATAAAATCCACTGTTTATATAATCCATAAATATATATACTGTCGAGAAAAAGACAATAAAAAGCAGGATATATCCTACATTTTCCACTATTCTGTTGTAGTAAAGAAATGCACAGCCTATGGCAGAAATAAAAATCACCATATTAAGAATGGGTGCAGAAAAATCAATATCAACTGCGCTAAGATAACAGCCTATGCTGCCCATTGTAAGAAGATAAACTATTATACCCTTTAAAAAAAGAGTTTTAAGTCTGTTTTCTTTTATGTAGTAAAAACTCTTGTCAATTTCAATACCATCACAAAGGACAATATTCTCAACAGTTTTATTTTTTTTGCGTCCTAATTTCATGCTTTCCCTTCTCTTTTACTCGTTTTCCACTACCTCTGCATCAGCAATTCCTGCTTCAGAGTACACGCGTACAAAAGCCTTAATCTCAGGTTTTATACTGCGCATATATTCCTTTGCCTTATCATAATCCGAATAAATTTTATCATAAAACATTTCCGCAAAAGCTTCGTCTACATTTTCCTCTGAAATGAGCTGTTTCTCTTTAAATTCAAACTGCCCTTCACTCCACCACATAAGCTTTACATAAAGCCTGTCTTTTACATATTTTTTTGCCAATGCATATGCAAGAGATACGCAGCTTTCTACTTCTTCATCATTTCCCGCAAGCTCAAGTACCACCACAAGCTGCTGGTCGGACATACTCACTCTGTCTTTTACCATCAGTTCATCCTTCTTTGCTGAAAGCTTCCAATGTATGCTCATGAGTCTGTCTCCCGGTATGTATTCTCTCACATCATTTACGTCAGAAAAGTCATTTCCCCTTTTTACACTTTCCTCACTCTCAGTCATTCCGTGTGATACATCACTGACGCTTTCAGGAGCATCAACACTGCCATCTGGCATTACGATTACTTCTTTTGTTATATCCACCTTTTTTACCAGTGAAAAAAAGCCCATAATGTCAAGCACCTGTATGTCCTTTATATATATTCTCAAAATACCGCTTAATGTAGGCACTAAAGGTAAATCCGCCGAAAATTCACCTCTTATTCTTGCCGGGAGGGATATCATATTTTCAAATTTTTTTGAATGAAACATATTTTCAATCACCGTATTTATTCCCACATCAAGTGACATTAGTACTGAAGGATTTATCACGGTGAATTGAACATTCATTATTTCGCCCTTTTTTACGCTGTCGTAAGGCACTGAAACCCGTACTGACAGCTTTCTCACAAAAAGAACAACAAGTAAAATTGATAAAACAGGCGCCACCGTCATAAGAATAAACAGGGTAAACAGAAAATGACTGTGAAAAAACCTGTATAAGACAAGATTTATAATATATATGATTATATATATGATAATTCTGTCAAACCGTATCTTTCTAACCAAAACAGTACCTCTCTAAAAAGTCTTATTTACAAATATTTCAGCTTCTTGGCGGTTTAACCTCACCCACCAGAGTTCTCATTGCCTTATCCATGTCTATCCCCTGGGACTTTGCCTTTGAGCTTAATTTCACTCTGTGACCAAGCACATCCTTAATAACTCTCTGCACGTCCTCTGCCGTAACAAATGTCCTGTTTTCGATTACCGTAAGTGCTTTTGCCATTCTGAGAAGTGAAATTGTACCTCTAGGACTTGCACCCATTGAAAACAAATCACTTTCTCTTGTCTTTTCCACAAGATTTACTATATATTCATAAATTTCATCGTGCACATATAAATCATTAGACATTTTTCTTAATTCAACAAGCTCTTCCACACTTATTACAGGCTTTACCTTCTCCACAAGATTCTGGGAATTTCCTTTAAGAATTTCCACGGCATCTTCATGTTCAGGATATCCCATTGAAAGGCAGACCATAAATCTGTCTAGCTGTGACTCGGGAAGCATCTGTGTACCCGATGAGCCGTATGGATTTTCAGTTGCTATAACTATAAAAGGCTCAGGAAGCTTATATGTTACTCCGTCCACGGTTGCCGTACCTTCTTCCATTACTTCAAGAAGTGCCGACTGTGTCTTTGGAGACGTTCTGTTTATCTCATCTGCAAGAAAAAGATTACAGAATACCGCTCCGCGTCTGAATTCAAAATCCTTGGTCTTATTGTTATATATGGAAAATCCCAATATATCGCTGGGAAGCACGTCCGGCGTAAACTGAACACGCTTATAATCAAGTGACATAGCTCTTGCAAATGTAGTTGCAAGTGTGGTTTTCCCGACTCCCGGAATATCTTCCATAAGAATGTGACCCCCTGCAATTACCGCAGCCAGCACCTTAACTACTACGTCCTGCTTGCCTTTTATTACACTGTTTACTTCTGCCTGTACTAATTTCAGTTTTTCCATACACTCCTCCTAGATATATGTCTATTTACCTGTTAATCCCCGCTTTTTTTGCCTCATCACAGACAGCCTTTGCAACTGCTTTTGCTACTCTTTCATCAAATGCATCAGGAATGATATATTCCTCATTAAGTTCTTCATCCGTTATTATGTCAGCTATGGCTCTTGCCGCCGCCATCTTCATTTCCTCGGTTATTGCTGTTGCTCTTGCATCCAGAGCGCCCCTGAATATTCCCGGGAATACAAGCACGTTATTTATCTGGTTAGGATAGTCCGACCTTCCTGTTGCCATAACACGCACTCCACCCTTTTTTGCCTCTTCAGGCATTATTTCAGGCACAGGATTTGCCATTGCAAATACTATGGAGTCCTCAGCCATTTCTGCTACCATCTCGGATGTCACAATATTAGGAGCCGATACTCCGATAAATACATCCTTGCCCTTGATAATTTCTGCCAATGCCCCCCTCTGTTTTTCCTTATTTGTAATTTCTGCCATTTCCTTTTGTGCAGGATTCATCCAGTCTTCTCCCGGGCAGAGTGCTCCCTGCCTGTCACAGAGAACTACATTTCCTATACCCATTTGAAGAAGAAGTTTACATATGGAAATTCCTGCCGAGCCTGCTCCGTTAATTACAACATTTGCTTCGGAAAATTTCTTTCCTACTAATTTAAGCGCATTTATAAGACCGGCAGATACAACTATTGCAGTACCGTGCTGGTCATCATGAAATACCGGAATATCCAGTTCTTCCTTAAGCCTTCTTTCTATTTCAAAGCACCTTGGCGCAGATATATCCTCCAGATTTATTCCTCCGAATACGGGAGCTATACGTTTTACCGTTTCAATTATCTCCTCAGTATCCTTGGTATCCAGACATATCGGGAATGCATCAACTCCTCCGAATTCTTTAAATAGTATAGCCTTCCCTTCCATAACAGGAATGGCTGCTTCCGGTCCTATATCTCCGAGGCCGAGTACGGCAGTACCGTCAGATACAACTGCCACGGTGTTGCTTTTACATGTATATTTATATACATCCTCTTTATTATCTCTTATTTTTCTGCATGGCTCCGCAACTCCCGGAGTGTATGCAGTACTTAAATCATCCCTTGTTTTAACCGCTATCTTTGATACTACTTCAAGCTTTCCATGATTTTCCTCATGCAGCTTTAAACTCATTTCATTGTAATCCATATCCTTTAATCCTCTAACTTAACTCTTTTTATTTCTTCTTCATATTCGCAGATTTTAGCCTTTGCGTCATCAATTCCTTCAAGTAATTCCTTCAAATCCTCATTTTCATATTCATTGTCTCTGTACTTCTTATATATGTAATCACCTATTTTTTCATAATTTTCCTTTATAGTTGACTTTTCCTTGCTGATTTTAGTCTTGTATTTGGTGATTTCCACTGTATCGCTTGCCTTATCTCCTACACTTCTTGCAAACGAATTCATCTTGTCCATAAATGCCATAATATTACCCCTTTCTTTATCCGTCAGTTTAATAATATAATTATACATTATTTTGTATCATCTTAACAACTGCTTTATGAGTATAATTTATCATTCATCATAAGCATAGTGCTATACAAAATCAAAAGTCTCCTGCTCATATGTAAGTTCGTTATACTCAAGCTCCTCCTGGTCTATACTGCTTGTATAATCCACCACAACCGTAAGCTGTTTATCACCCTCCATTTTCTGTCCCAGAACATAGTTTACGTCAAACCTTCCGGTTATCGCCGGTGTAGCTCCTCTGGCAGGTACTATAAGCTGTATATTATTTGCTTTTAACAGTGCAAATATCGGCTCCCAGATATAGATATCCTTTGCCGCACCAAACGGGTTGTCAATAAATATTGTTCCCGTTTTCATTCCGTTTCCTCCTGCATTATACATGCCGGAAATATAATTAATTACGGATATGAGAAACTGGATATATATTCCCTGAGACTGTCCCGTACTTCCTACTGCCTCCTCGTACTTAAGATAACGGCTGTTTTTGCTTATTCTCTCCCTCTTATAAAGGTTAAGTTTTATCATATTCATATCCGTAACAATCACGCCGAAAAGCTTCTTAAGCGACAGGGCATTTCTTATATAACGTCTTCTGTCCTTGTCATCCTTAAAGGAGTCTGCCTGCTTAACTATGTCATCAATATAATCCGACATCCTCTGCTTCATAAATTCCTGTTTCACATAAGGCACATGCAGGTCTATCATTTTAACTGATTCGCCATCCAGGATTATTCTCGAAAGCTTTTCCAGCTTGTCAAGCTCGGTTTTTACGTCTAAGCATCTCTGCAGGCATTGTTCCTCAAAGTTACTCTTTAAGAGCTCCATGTCATAGAGTCCTTTTTCAATTCCGTCACGTTCCAAAGTTATATAATCAATGATTTCCTTAAGACTATCAAGCAGTTTCTTTGCTTCTCCATAATTTTCGGGTACTTCGGCATTTTCCCTTATTGTAGTTGAAAGCTCTGCCGCACCCGACTCATAAAGAGTATTTGAAACCGTCTGCTTAAACTTTTCTATTTCACGCTTTGCCCTGTCAAGCTGCTTTTTACTACGGTCAAATCTTATAAGCGTATCTTCAAATACCTCTCTTAAATTATCCTTATCTTCAGGGCTTGGTGAAGCGTTGGACAGGTCTATGTTATTTATTGTAATAATTCTCTTTACATCCTTATAGAGGTCAGTCATAAAGCCCTGTTCTTTGTAATATGCCCTGCATCTCTCCTCACATTCCTCCGCCTCACTTTTAAGCTTCTTAAGAAGCTCTGCTCCGTCACGGAGCATGATTTCAATTTCAGAAAGCGGAGCATTTTCTTCGGTATACTTTCCATATGCCGACTCTACGTTTTTAACGGCATATGCAATGCTTCCCTCAAGTCTGTCTGCCTCACGGTTTTTCTCTGACAGCTTCTTTTCCGCCCCCGCTATCTCATACTGAAGCCTTTTAATATTTTCACGGTACTCATCTATAAGTTTCTCTTCCGACCTGTAAATTTCACCCTTTTTACTCAGTTCTTCAAGATGAGAAACAGAAATGTTCCGCCTTGAAATATTATTTAATATGCGCTTCATACCCTTTGAAATTGCATCCATAAGGGCTCTTTTATCCTGAATCTTCTTTAAATCCTTTTCGGCACCTTCTGCATATACATTTATTTTTGCCTTTAACTCTTCAAGACTTATGTTAAGAAGCTGATACTCGCCTTCTTTATAATAAGGCGCATATTTCTCCCATTCTTTTATAAGCTCTTCAGATTTTATCTTCCTGTCATTTAATGCCTCATTTAATGAATGTATATTAAGCAGGACTTCACTCTCTTCCTTTTCAAGTACGGTTTTCCTTTCGTTTAATTCCTTCACTGAAGTCTTAAGCTTATCTATACTTTTTTCCGCTTCGGATATTTCATCAGAAATGTCCTTCATTAAAAGAAGTACTTTTTCATCTTTTTTAAGAATTTCCGCCTTTTCTTCCGACTGTCTTATCTCATTTAAAAGTTTTTCCTTTTCTGATTCAGACTTTAATATTTTTTCTTTAAGAGAGGTTAAATTTTCTTCGTCGAAAGAAATATCCTCGATTAAAGCTTTCAGCTCGTCAGGGGAATTAAGATAAGCGGATGTTTCCTCTGACGGCACAAATTTTAAATCATCCTTTAAAGCATCTGCGGTTTCCTTAATTACTATAATTCTTTCCTTAATCTCATTTAATTTTTCGTCCTCAGCCTTAATCAGCGTATCTGCCGTATCAGAATCCGTAAAAAACGCCTTAGATGCGCTTACGGAAATTATGTTATTTCCGTAAATTAAAGCTCTTTCACCTAAATTATCCATGTCATAAATATTTACGGTACTGCTTCCCGTGTTAAGAGCCTTAAGCGAAGCATCATCCTTTATTTCGGAAAAATCCTTAACCAGAACTCCGTAAGGAAGAAGCGGATTTTCCTTTAGCAGAGCTTCCTTTTCTTCCTTTTTAAGTACCGAAATATAATCCATTCCGTACATGGCATATATTCCATGGCGGGTCGTAATATAATCTATGACTTTTTCAGCCGCCTTCGATACCTTAAGAAGCCTTCCGCTTTTTAATCTTTCAATGTTCTTTTCACATTCTGCCAGTTCTTTTTTTGCATCATTTAATTCACCTGCCGTCTTAGTAAGCCTTTCTTCTATTATTCTGCTTATCTCATCAGGTGTGTTTCCGCCATATATGTTCTTTAGCTTCTCCAGTCTTTCCGCGGTCTCCGAATACTTTTCACACAGAGTCTCAAGTTCTCCTTTTTTCTTCCTTTTTTCATCAAGGAGCCTTTCGGTAATTACTGCCTCAGACCTATAATCAGCCAAAGCCGTCTCGGTATTACCCAGAGTTTCCTTAAGCTCATCAGTTTTTATTTTTATTAAATCCCGTTCCTCTTGATTGTTTTTTAACCTGATATCTGTATCCTCAAAGGAAACCTCACTTAATTTCATCATTTCTTCGGAAAGCCTGACTCTCAGTTTTTCAAGCTCCCCTTCTTTCTTCTCCCTGTCATGGTCAGATACCGCAAGCTGAACAAAAAGCTCATTAAGGGTCTTTTTGTAATAGTCCCTTTTCTCATTAAGCCCCTCAAGGTCATTTGTAAGCTTTTCAATTTCCCTTCCCATGTCATATATCTTATTATCAATAAGTTTTTTTAGATTAAATACATATGTATTTATATCCGAAAAATTACCGTCCGAAAAATTACTCAGCTCGTTTAACTCTGCTTCACACTGCATATACCTCGCCTTTTCATCAAGGTATTCTGCATAATCACTTTTACACTCCTCTAAGTTACATCTATGTTCAAGCTCAATCTTTTTATTCTCAAGTTCCTCTTTATTTTTTATAAGCAAATCTATGTCAGCCCTTAAATCCTCAAGAATTCTTTTATCCTTGGATATCTTTAAGCACTCAAGTTTCTCAATCTGCTGATTTTTAAGGTCAGTTTTTTCCTGCTTTTCTTTATATAAAAAAGCTTCCTTTTCTTCACTTTTTAACGCATAATCTTTACCTGCAAGATAAATTCCCGCAAGCTTATCTGATACTCCCTCCATATCCTTATAAAGCTCCGAAAAGGATTTAATTCTGTCTGCCAAAAGCTCTATAAGTTCTTTCTGGTGGTCGTAATCGGAAATATCTTTTTTCTTCTTTGCAAGCAGTGCAAGTCTGTCCTTTATGTCCACCAGAGTATCTGCCATAGCATCGCCGGTATTTTCATCCCTCTCAGTCTTTACCATAAATGCCTTCTCAATAATCTCTTCTATAAGAAGGTCCTCTACCACTTTTCTTGTGGTCTTATAGTTTGTCTCAAAATATGTTCTTACATGCCCCTCAGTTTTGTTAATACCTCTTATTATCTCCCACTGACTTTCATGCAGACCATAACTGCTGATAAAACGCTGATACTCACCTTTTCTGTCAAAAACCTTTACTATAAGGTCCATGCTGTGATGCTCCAAATCCTTTAAGTAAGCCCTTAAAGCATGGTAGGAAATCCTCTCCCTGTCCTTTACAAGAGGAAGATTTATAATGTCATTTTTATTGTAGTTTCTGTAAAAAATACAGTAATTAAAATACTCTACCGAAGCCACTCCGCTTTCATCTTCTGAGGTTTCATTAGCCTTTTTTGCACAGAATCCGGTGGTCATGTAACGGTAGCCCTCTTTTATGTCACAATCATCCAGATTCCACTCAATAAGTGAATGAATTACGGTATTTTTGTTTCCTGTCCTGAAAAGCTTTTCAATCGGCTGCTTATCATCCAGAGTACAGTTTGGTATCAGATTCTGCATGAGAAGAAGCATGAGAACACTTTTTCCTCCGCCGTTTGCAAGGTCATAAAGTGTATTTTTGCCATACATCTTCATGGTAAAATCATCATAATATTGTGTTCCGAAATTATATTTTACATTATTAACCCTTATTCTGTTTATATTAGGCATCTTTATCACCTCCCAGAACACTGTAAATTTTCCCTTTATATTCCTCAAAATAATTTTCCGCCAACGCCTTAAACCTGTCAGTCGGATAATATCTTTCTTCATTTTCTATAAAAAGCTTCTGTGACACAAGGAAATTAAAAGTAAGTTTGACGTAGCCTGTTCTTGAAGCCTTTGACGCCTTATTTTTTTCCTTATCAGAAGAAGTTACCACAGGAAGCTCATCCCAAAGTAATGCTATTGTCTTAAAACTTTCCTCCACAAGCTCATCCATGGAATAAATGGAAATATCTGCAGTAAGTGCAGAAAGATACTCCGTAACTGAATTAAGTGCCTCATCAGGCTTTATAAATTCCTTTACCTGAAACGAAGCGGAATCCTGATAAAAATTGAGAAGTATCATATAAATTATAAAATAAACCATATATAGCTCTTTATTAAGCCGGAGACCAAGCATCCTTTTCATGTCATCATTGGTATATCCAAATACCCTGTTTCCTTCTCCTGCAGTTATGTAAACCGAATCATTATATTCGTACATGTTTAAATTCAGCTTCTTAAGGAGTTTTGTTGTAATTTCATACACTTCGGCATTTGAATAAAATTCCTCATAAAGCTCCCTCGTTTCCCTGTTGGAACGGGACACCTCCTGTCCTGTTATAAGGCAGGAATATATTTCAAGTGCCTTATCCAGATTACGGTTATCCATTGGTGTATCTCCTTTCAAATTCCATATCAGTTATATAATCATCTTCCATTTTACCGGTTTTTATAATTTCTTCATTATTAAATATAACTTCAAAAACAACATCCTTAAAGTTTTCTTTGTCACTATCCGGCATATACTTTACTATCATTTCTTCAAGCATGGTATCCTGCTTTTCCATTATTTTTCTCATATCATATCTTTTCTTTCCTGCCAGATGTACGAGAAACGCATAGAAATCCCTGTTTTCAAATATTTCTTCACCAAATTTAATTTCAAGTATCGCATTAAATTCTTTCAGGGAAACCTTATCCCATCTTGTTATACGCTCTAAAAGTTCCTTAAAGATAATGGCAAAATTCTTACCTGTTCTTTCATCCATAAGCTCATCATCATATTTAAAGTCAGGCACGGATGCTTCTTTTACAATCTTTTCACCCGCCATTCTATCCTCTGTTTTAAGAGTAAGGAGATTATCAATGGACTTAATTGAAAATGATTTTACAAGCTTAGGGGTAAAGAACGGCTTAATTATATATTCAAGCCACTCCGGTCTGTCCGCAGCATATATTTTTTTCAATGCCTCATTAAAATCAAATACATTTCTAAGACTCTTATATTTTGCTCCCTGTATAATTTTCTCTGAAATCTGCGATAAGGCTGCCGTTTCTTTAATAAGCTCACTGTGACCCAGTATTGCTTTTTTAAGTTCTGTTTCCAATGCTCCTATATCATTCATTGCATTCGATTTTGTCACTTTGTATGAAGCCTTTTCCACTGCCTTATCTACAAGTGCCTTATTTTTTTCAAAAAGCTTCTGTTCCTCACTAAACCATTTTGCAGTCCTTGACATGTATTCCTCATAGGCTTTTACACCCTCAAATACATCTATACCCATAAGCTTAATGATATCCTCTTTTTCCTTTTTAAGGCGGCTCACTTCACTGTTTATCCTCTTTACGACTTCTATTCCACCCTTAAAATTATCGGATTTAATCATCTTTTCCAAAAGAAGCTGCTGAATGTTTATTTTACTTTCATCTTTTATTTCTTTAGTATCCAGATAAAATTCAATACCGTCCGCAGTAACGTGATAAAATACTTTTCCGTCTTTAACAGTGCTTTCTATGAGTCTCACTCTTGCCGTTTTTCTTGTTTTTGAATCCGGGTCATAAAATTTAAATTCAAAAGCTTTACCGTCATTTATAAGTTTATCAAATATATGCAGGGCAAGTTCTTTTTCCTCATTTTTTTCTTCACTTAAAGAAAAATCTCTGTGCAAAAGTTCCAAAAGAAATGCTTCATACTCCTCATATGTAATGTCCCGCTCATGGAAATTATTTTCATTAATAAGAAACCGCAGAGTTGCAACAGTTATATATCCCATATCCAGATACTCATATTTTCCTTCTTTATATTGAGAAAAAACAGTATCATAGAGCACAAAAAAAGGATAATACCTTTTCAGATTCTGCATACGTTCCATATGTTCTGATATTATGTCGTTTATCATTACATGTTTTAATGCCATATCTTTATCCTTTATACCATTAATATTATACAAATGAAATTATACTACAAATAAAACCATTATACGAGAAAAAAATAAAGGACCCGATAAATTTCGGGTCCTGAATTATATTAAAAAATCCAAGTTGCTTACTTAAGTTTTTCTATGAGTTCCACAAGCTTCTTTTTATCCTCATTTGAAATTTTAACATCCTTGCATATAGCGCTCATCATATCTGCTATTGAGCCATTATACCAGAAATTAGCATACTCTTCATTGATATATGCAAGATAATCCTTCTCATCAATAACCGGCTCATAATAGAATACCATTCCATCCCTATATGAAGATATATAGCCCTTATTCACAAGATGTCCTGCGTATGTGCTTATGGTTGTCCTGGCATAATTCTGCGCATATTTCTCATTCATTGTATTCATAACTTCCTGAACTGAAATAGGCTTCTTGTTATCCCAGATAATTTTCATAATACGCATTTCAAATTTAGTAAGCTCTGGATACTTTCCGTTATCGACTTTTTTCTTTCTCATTGTTATAACCTCTCCTTTTGGTATTTTTTTATTATTTTATAAATAAAACAAGTTCAAATTAAAAATAATTTGTAACAACTAATAATTACTCCTATTTTAACAATAATCATTCTAAAAGTCAATGCAAAGCTCTGAAAAAGGAAAAACTATTCTGCCTTGCCTACAGAACCGAAAAGTTCCATCTTTTCCTTAACTGTAGCCTTGATAGCTTCTGCTCCCGGTGCAAGCAATTTACGTGGGTCAAAGCCCTTGCCCTGAAGGTCTTTTCCTTCCTCAATATACTTTCTGGTAGCTTCCTGGAATGAAAGCTGACACTCTGTGTTTACATTAATCTTTGATACACCAAGTGAAATAGCCTTCTTAATCATATCAGCAGGAATACCTGTACCACCATGAAGAACTAATGGCATAACACCTGTCTTTTCCTGAATTGCAGCGAGTGTTTCAAAACTTAAGCCTGCCCAGTTTTCAGGATATTTTCCGTGTATATTACCTATACCTGCTGCAAGCATGTCCACACCTAAATCAGCAACTGCCTTACACTCATCAGGGTCTGCACACTCACCCATACCTACAACTCCGTCTTCTTCTCCTCCAATGGAGCCAACCTCTGCCTCTATTGAAAGTCCGAGATTATGAGCAACATGTACAAGTTCTCTTGTTTTCTCAATATTTTCTTCAATAGGATAATGTGAGCCATCAAACATTATAGATGTAAATCCTGCTTTAATACATTTATAGCATCCTTCATATGAGCCATGGTCAAGGTGAAGAGCAACAGGAACAGTGATACCAAGTTCCTCATCCATTGCTTTAACCATTGCAGCAACAGTCTTAAATCCTGTCATATATTTTCCTGCTCCCTCAGAAACACCTAAGATTACAGGGGACTTAAGCTCCTCAGCAGTAAGAAGAATAGACTTTGTCCACTCAAGGTTGTTTATATTAAACTGACCTACTGCATACTTTCCTGCTTTTGCTTTAACTAACATGTCTGTAGCTGAAACTAACATAATTATCATTAACCTCCGTAATTATAATTTTATACATATAATTTATGTAATATTCTGTATGTACAAAGCTATTATATAACAATAGCCGTAAAAAATAAAGAAAAACTTAGCAAATCGGTAGATTTAAACTACTCTTATCTCAGCAGTTCTGTAAAATGCCTCATCAGGTTTCATATCAGTAATTATCTCTACTCCGTCAAACATCGAAAATGTAACAGCGCTTATCTGCCCAAACTTCATATTATCGCAAAGCACAAACCTCTTTTGCGGTTGTGTATTATTTATTGCAGTACGCTTTACAAGAGCCTCACTTATATCAGGAGTAGTAAGCCCTGCCCTTATACTTACACCGTTAACTCCAAAAAAGCCCTTTGAAAAATGATATTTTTGTATATTAATCACTGCCTCAGTACCTGCCACTGCCTCGGTAGAGCCTTTAAGCTCACCGCCTATCAGAATCACCTTAAATCCAAGTAATGCAAGTCTTTTAGCATGAGCAACTGCATTTGTCACATATGTGGCATTTTTTTCAGATATAAAATCTATCATACAGTCCGTGGTAGTACCTGCATCAATGAACACAAAATCTTCCGGCTCAATCAGGGACGCTGCACATTGTGCAATTTTTATCTTTGCATCCCTGTTGATTGTTTCCTTCTGAACAACAGAAAGCTCCTTGGTTGACAGAGGAGTATCTAATGCTATAGCTCCTCCAAAGACCTTCTGCAGCTTTCCCTGTTTATGGAGCGATAATATATCCCTTCTTATTGTAGACTCAGAAGCATTAAATATTTCCTTTAACTCCTGTACCGTCATGCTTTGTTTTTCATTTACCAGTTTTAAAATATCTTCCTGACGTTTTTCTGTTAGCATTCTAAACCTTTCCTATATTTCTCAACATCTGTTTCAAGTATTATTTTTCTGAGCGGCAGAATTCTTCCCGGAGATACTGATAATTCATCCACTCCCATAGCAAGAAATTCCTTTGTAAGAGTAGTATCTGCCCCGAGCTCTCCGCATATACCTACCCACTTTCCTTCCTTGTGGGCATTGTCAACTACCATTTTTATCATCCTGAGAATTGCAGGGTGGTGTGAATCGTAAAAATCATCAAGTGATGGATTCTGGCGGTCTATCGCAAGTGTATACTGTGTCAGGTCATTAGTTCCGATACTGAAAAAGTCAACCTCCTTAGCAAGCTCGTCACTCATTATAACAGCCGCAGGAGTTTCAATCATAATACCCTGCTCTACTTCTCCGTATTCCAGATTCTGCTCATCCAGCTCTTTCTTAACCTCTTCAACTATTTCTTTTATTTTTCTTACTTCATCAACTGAAATAATCATAGGGTACATAATTGCAATTTTTCCGTATGCACTCGCCCTGAATAACGCCCTTAACTGAGTTTTAAAAATTTCCGGACGTGTAAGGCATATTCTTATGGCTCTGAGTCCCATTGCAGGATTTTCCTCATGTCCCAGATTAAAATAATCCGCCTGCTTATCCGCACCAATGTCCAAAGTCCTTATAATAACTCTTTTTCCTGCCATCATCTCTGCTGCAGTCTTATATATATTAAACTGGTCATTTTCACTTGGATAATCCTCAGATTCCAGATATATAAACTCACTTCTGAAAAGTCCTATTCCACCTGCATCGTTCTGGCGTACAAGCGCAATATCCTTTATGTTTCCGATATTTGCATAAAGCATTATCTTCTGTCCGTCCAGAGTTATGTTTTCTCTTCCTTTAAGTGTCTGCAGGAGCTTTTTCTTTTCTATTTCCTCATCCAGCTTTTTCTGCATTTCAGAAAGAGTTTCTTCATCAGGATTTATATAAAATTTACCGTTAAATCCGTCTACTACTGCCATAGCACCGTCAATTTCATCATTAAGCATCATATCAGTTCCTATAAGTGCAGGTATGTTCATTGTTTTTGCAAGTATTGCGGTATGTGAATTTGTAGAGCCGTGTACGGTGACAAATGCAAGAATTTTATCCTTGTCAAGCTGTACGGTTTCCGACGGTGCCAAATCATCTGCGACAATTATTACAGGCTCATCGGTATTTACCTTTTCCTTATTCTTTCCCGCCAGCACGGAAATCAATCTTTCAGATATATCTTTTACATCAGCAGAACGCTCTCTCATATAGTCATCATCCATAGCCGCAAACATGGACGCAAAATTGTCTCCTGTTATGGCAACAGCATACTCGGCATTAACCTGCTGTGTCTCTATTATATTTTTAACGGAATCCTGATAATCGTCATCTTCAAGCATCATCTGATGAATTTCAAAGATAGCGGCATTTGCCTCGCCTACTTCCTTTACAGCCTTGTCATAGAGCCCCTGAAGCTGTTCGATGGCAGTCTGTTTTGCCTCCTCATATCTCTTAATTTCTGCAGAAGCATCGGTAATTTTAGTTCTTTTTACCTGTTGTTCTCCTTTTTTATATATGCTTATGCGTCCTATGGCAATTCCGCCAAAAACGCTTTTCCCCTGATATACATTCATGTATGCTACTCCTTTCCGCTTATGTCAAAAAAGGCTGCTGCTTAAAAGGGGTTAAGCAAGCAGCCTTTTTATAATTATTACAGATTGTTTTTCATAAATTCAGATACTGCCTCACATGCTGCATCCTCATCTTCACCGTCAAATGTGAATGTTACAACATTTCCCTGCTTTGCAGCAAGCCCCATAACACCAAAGATTTTCTTGCAGTCTGCTGACTTTCCGTCCTTTGAAATCTGAATTGAGCAGTTAAATCCCTTTACAACCTTAATAAGCTCTCCCGCCGGTCTTGCATGAATACCCTGTGCATCAGTTATAGTATAGTCAAAAGTTTTCATTTATATATAATCCTCCTTAAATATTTTTTATTTTACAATCTTTTTCTTGAACGCTCCAAGCAGGAGTGCCGAAACTATTGTTCCTGCCACAAGAGCTATAAGATAAAACCAAGGATTTCCTACCACAGGGAATACAAATATTCCGCCGTGAGGAGCCATGAGTGTACAGTTAAATGCCATTGACAACGCTCCGGCTAAACCTGAGCCAATCATACATGCAGGAATTACACGAAGCGGGTCTGCCGCAGCATAAGGTATGGCGCCTTCTGTAATAAACGCAAGTCCCATGATAAAGTTTGTAGGTCCTGACTGTCTCTCTTCTTTAGTGAACTTATTCTTGAAAAGAATGGTTGCAAGAGCTATGGCACAAGGTGGAACCATACCGCCTATCATAACTGCCGCCATTATATCGTAGTTTCCTGCTGCAATCTGAGCCGTACCAAATACATAAGCAGCCTTGTTGAAAGGACCTCCCATATCTATGGCCATCATTGCCGCAACTATTATTCCGAGAAGTATTTTACTTGTGCCGCTCATTCCGGCAAGTCCGTTATTAAGCGCCGTATTTATGGCTCCCATAACAGGCTCTACCACAAATTCCATTGCAACACCTATAAGAAGAATTCCAACTAACGGATAAATAAGCACCGGAGCTATTTTTTCCAAAGCATCAGGAAGCTTCTCGCATATCTTTCTGAGTCCGAGAATAATATATCCTGCCACAAATCCTATTACAAGAGCTCCGAGGAATCCTGAAGTGCCGTTCTTTGCTATCATTCCTCCTACAAATCCAAGTGCAAGTGCAGGTCTGTCACCTATTGCCATTGCTATAAAACCTGCGAGTACAGGAAGCATAAAGGCAAATGCCGTATCGCCAATTCCCTTAAAGAAGGCTGCCGCTTCGGTTATGGTACCAAAGTTTGACCTTTCGGCTTCGGAAAGTGTATTTATATCTACCGATAGTCCGTCGATAAGAAATGCTATTGCTATAAGAATACCACCGCCTACTACAAATGGAAGCATGTGAGAAACACCATTCATAAGCTGTGTATATATCTTATGTCCCACACCTCCGCTGTTCTTTACTTCTGTGGATGAATTTTCTGCATTTTCCGCCTTATACACAGGTACATTTCCGGAGATTGCCTGTTCTATAAGCCGGTCTGCCTTGTTAATTCCGTCTGATACCTGTGCCTCTATAACCTTTTTACCGTCAAATCTTTCCATAGGAACCTGTGCGTCTGCTGCAATAATTATGCAGTCCGCTTCTTCAATTTCTTTTGCAGAAAGCATATTCTTTGCACCTGCCGAGCCTCTGGTTTCAATCTTTATCGATACCCCGGCTTTCTCTGCTGCTTTTTCAAGTCCTTCAGCAGCCATATAAGTATGTGCTATTCCGGTAGGACATGATGTAACAGCAAGAATTTTCATTCCGTTTGATGTATCATCTGATTTTGCAAGTCTTTCATCAATACCTGCTTTTTCATCATCCGCTTTATCTATTATCTCTACAAACTCATCTACTGTTTTTGCATTTCTTAATGCTTTTGTAAAGTCCTCATCCATAAGCATTACAGAAAGCTTGCTGAGAACATCAAGATGAACATTGTCCTTTGTGTCAGGAGCGGCTATAAGAAACATAAGGGTAACCGGCTCTCCGTCCAAAGAATCAAAATCCACTCCGTCCTTAACTACCATTGCAGCAAGTCCCGGTTTGCTTACAGCTGAACATTTTCCATGTGGAATTGCAATTCCCTCTCCAATTCCTGTAGTGCTTTCTTCTTCTCTTGCATATACCTGTTTCTTATATGCTTCAATGTCACTTAATTTTCCACTCTCTGCCATGAGCTCAATTATCTGGTCAAGAGCTTCATTTTTACTTTTAGGTGAGGCATCAAGTGATATACTTTTCTTGTCAAGTAAATCTGTAATTCTCATATTCATCGCTCCTTTACTTCTCTTCACCAATTCACAAAGTGAATTGATGAACTGCTCACGCGCCTCGCGTAGCGATTTATATGCGCGCGTTACATTTAAATTATAGTTTTGTACACCCTTTCAACTTCTTCTTTTGTTGCAAGGTATTCAGAAAATGCACTCGCACTTCCTGTTGCAAGCCCCATTTTAAAAGCATGCATGTAATCTCCGTTTTCGAGCCATCCTGCCATAAATCCGGCTACCATAGAATCTCCGGCTCCTACTCCGTTTACAAGTTTTCCTTTCGGTGCAGGACTCTTATAAACATTTCCGTCCTCAGAAACAAGCACTGCTCCTTCGCCCGCCATTGAAACCAGCACATTTCTTGCACCCATATTTTTCAGCTTTTCAGCATAAGGTACAACCTCTTCTCTTTCTTTAAGTTCCACTCCGAAAATCTCACCTATTTCGTGATTATTCGGTTTAATAAGAAAAGGATTATACTCCAAGACGTTTACAAGTAAATCTTTGGTAGCATCAACCACAATCTTTATTCCTCTTCCGTTCAGTCTTTTCATGATATCTCTGTAAATGGAATCGGAAATGGATGACGGTATGCTTCCTGCAAGAACTAAAACGTCACCTTCTTTAAGTCTGTCAAGCCTGGCAATCAGTTCTTCTACCTTGTCTTCCGTAATGTCGGGTCCCATTCCGTTGATTTCCGTACCGTCAATACTTTTCAGCTTCAGGTTAATTCTCGAACAGCCTGAAGGAATTTGAATGAAGTCTGCATTTACCCCAATTTCTTCAACCTGCCTCTTTATTTCTTCTCCTACAAAGCCCGCCGAAAATCCCAGTGCGGTATTTTCATATCCTAAGTTTTTTAATACTATGGATACATTAATTCCCTTTCCTCCCGGCAGCATTAATTCAGAAGATGTGCGATTGGTCAGCCCCAGCTTAAAATTATCAACCGATACTATATAATCCAAGGAAGGATTAAAAGTAACCGTATAAATCATATCGCTACCTCCTATATTGATATATTCATTATATAATCGAAATCAGTCATAATCAATCATATTTATTCATAAATATTTTCTTTTTTCTTTGTGCACTTTGCACCAATTTATTAAAAAGTTAAAAATTTTTAGGTGTTTTTCACCAAAAAATTTCTCTTGCAAATCTCAAATCGTCACATTCAGTCACTTCATTTCAGACAATATACAAAATAAAGCGCAAACTGTCATTATACAGTCTGCGCTTAAAATATTGATTTTATTTATATTTATTTGTTTTTTAAATATTTTTTCAGATATTTTCCCGTGTAGGACTTCTCACATGCAGCCACTTCTTCAGGTGTTCCGCTTGTAACCACAGTCCCCCCTCCGGCTCCGCCTTCAGGTCCCATATCTATGATATAATCCGCAACCTTAATCACATCCAGATTATGTTCTATGACAACCACGGTGTTTCCACCCTCTGTAAGTCTGTGAAGTATATCGATAAGCTTATGCACATCAGCAAAATGCAGTCCTGTTGTAGGCTCATCTAAAATATAAATAGTTCTTCCCGTACTTCTTCTGCTTAGTTCCGTAGCGAGTTTTATACGCTGAGCTTCACCACCTGAAAGAGTAGTAGACGGCTGGCCCAGCTTGATATAACCCAGGCCTACGTCACGCAGGGTTTCTATTTTTCTTTTTATGGACTGAACATTTTCAAAAAATTCGCATGCCTCATCTACGGTCATGTCCAGCACCTCATATATATTTTTACCCTTATACTTTACTTCAAGAGTTTCCCTGTTATAGCGTTTTCCTCCACACACCTCACAAGGTACATATATGTCAGGCAGAAAATGCATTTCTATCTTTATTATTCCGTCTCCCCTGCATGCCTCACATCTTCCGCCGGATACATTAAATGAAAATCTTCCTTTCTGATAACCCATTGCCTTGGCATCCTTTGTACCTGCAAAAAGGTCACGTATCAAATCAAATGTTCCCGTGTAAGTCGCAGGATTGGAACGGGGAGTTCTGCCGATAGGCGACTGGTCAATATTTATAACCTTGTCCAGCTTATCACAACCAAGAATGTCGTCATGGTCACCCGCCTTAATCCTTGCCCTGTTAAGCTCTCTTGCAAGTCTCTTGTATAATATTTCATTTACAAGTGAACTCTTACCGGAGCCGGAAACTCCTGTTACACAGGTAAATACTCCGAGCGGAAGTTTCACGTCTATATTTTTTAAATTATTCTGCCTTGCACCTTTTATAGTTAGATAACCTGTAGGAATACGTCTCTTTTCCGGAACGGGGATTTCTATTCTGTGACTTAAATATGCTCCGGTAACGGAATCTTCACACTTCATTATCTCTTCAGCCGTTCCTTCAGCTACTACATATCCTCCGTTATCGCCCGCTCCCGGACCTATGTCAATTATATGGTCTGCCGCAAACATGGTATCCTCATCATGCTCCACGACAAGCAGAGTGTTACCTAAATCACGCAAATTTTTAAGAGTGCTAATTAATTTATCATTATCCCTCTGATGAAGTCCGATGCTTGGCTCATCAAGTATATATGCAACTCCCACAAGTCCCGAGCCTATCTGCGTTGCAAGTCTGATTCTCTGCGCTTCACCTCCTGAAAGAGATGCTGTTGCACGGCTTAAGGTCAGGTAATCCAGACCTACATCTATCAAAAATCCGATACGTGCATTAATTTCTTTCAGAATCTGTTCTCCAATCATTTTCTGTTTCACAGTAAGCTCAAGCCCATCTATAAATAATTTCAGCTTATCTATGGACATTTCAGTAATTTCAGATATACTTTTATCTCCTACCGTTACGGCCAGTGATTCCGGCTTCAGCCTTTTACCATAACATTTTTCACACGGAATTACTGTCATATAGGTTTCATATTCTGCTTTTATGCTCTCTGCGGATGTCTCTTTATACCTCCTCTGTACATTTTTTATAAGACCTTCAAAAGCAACATTATATACTCCTCCGCCTCTCTGCCCCTGATAATATACCTTTACCTTTCTACCGTCTGTGCCGTTTATTATAATATCCTGTATCTCAGGTGAAAGTTCACAGAAAGGAGTATCCAGTGAAAATCCATATTCCTCTGAAAGAGCCACAAGTAAAGCATGGGTATAGCTCTTTTTATCTCCGCTTGACTGCCAGCCTAATACTGCTATCGCCCCCATATTAAGAGACAGTGTGCGGTCCGGTATCATAAGGTCAATATCAAATTCCCTTTTAAATCCCAGACCGGTACACACAGGACACGCGCCAAACGGATTATTAAACGAAAAGCTCCTCGGCTCAATTTCATCTATGCTTATACCGCAGTCAGGGCAGGAAAAGCTGTCGGAAAATGTGAGAAGTTCTCCATCCACTACATCTATCTTCAAAATTCCCTCCGAAAGCTTAAGAGATGTCTCTATGGAATCCGTCAGTCTTTTTTCTATTCCTTCTTTCATCACGAGCCTGTCAACTATTATGTCTATGTTATGCTTTTTATTTTTATCCAGTTTAATTTCTTCCGAAAGCTCATACTGGCTCCCGTCAATTATAACTCTGACAAATCCGCTTCTTTTTGCCTGAGCCAGAAGCTTTACGTGCTCTCCCTTCCTTCCTCTTACCACAGGCGCAAGGACAAGAAATTTAGTTCTTTCAGGAAGCTTCATTATCTCATCCACCATCTGGTCCACAGTCTGTTTTGTTATCTCCTTACCGCATTTAGGGCAGTGCGGAATTCCTATCCTTGCATATAAAAGCCTTAAATAGTCATATATTTCAGTAACCGTTCCCACGGTCGAACGTGGATTTCTGTTTGTGGATTTCTGGTCAATGGAAATTGAAGGAGAAAGGCCTTCGATTTTATCCACATCAGGCTTATCTGCCTGTCCCAGAAACTGTCTTGCATACGAAGAAAGTGATTCTACATATCTCCTCTGACCTTCCGCATAAATCGTATCAAATGCCAGTGAAGACTTTCCCGAGCCGCTAAGCCCCGTAAGTACAACAAATTTATCTCTCGGTATCTTAAGGTCGATATTTTTTAAATTATGCTCTCTGGCACCTTTTACTGTTATATATTTAATATCGCTCATTTTTTCCTCCACAATTACTACTTGTCATAATCCCTGAGAAGTATTTTAAGCTCTTTTACTTCATCTCTTAACTTGGCAGCCATTTCAAAATTAAGCTCTGCGGCGGCCTGATTCATTTTCTTTGTAAGTCTCTTAATTTCAGCATCCAATTCCTTTTTGGTCATGGATTCCGTATCTTTTGCATATTTTTCTCTTTCAGGCTTATCATTTGCATTAACACCTGTGGAAATAAGGTCCCTTATATCCTTTTTGATTGTCTGAGGAATAATTCCATGTTCCTTATTATATGCATCCTGAATACTTCTTCTTCTGTTTGTCTCATCAATCGCGTTTTTCATGGAGCCTGTAATTACATCCGCATACATAATTACTCTTCCGTTGGCATTTCTTGCTGCTCTTCCTATGGTCTGTACCAGTGAAGTTTCAGAACGAAGGAATCCTTCTTTATCGGCATCCAGAATTGCCACCAGAGTAATTTCAGGAATGTCCAGTCCCTCTCTCAGAAGATTTATTCCCACCAGAACGTCAAAGACTCCCATTCTTAAGTCTCTCACTATCTCCGTTCTTTCAAGCGTATCTATATCAGAATGAAGGTATTTTACCTTTATATCCATTTGCCTTAAATAATCGGTCAGTTCCTCAGCCATACGCTTTGTCAGAGTTGTAACAAGAATTTTATTTCCTCCTGCTATCTCCTTATTTATTTCAGATACCAGGTCATCCACCTGTCCCGTAACAGGCCTGACTATTACCTCAGGATCAAGGAGACCTGTAGGTCTTATTATCTGTTCTGCCCTGTTTTCTTCATGTTCAGCCTCATACTCTGAAGGTGTTGCAGATACATAGAGTATCTTGTCTACCTTTTCTTCAAACTCTTCAAAGTTAAGAGGTCTGTTATCCATTGCCGAAGGAAGCCTGAAACCGTAATCAATCAGTGTCTTTTTTCTCGCCTTATTTCCCGCAAACATTCCTCTTATCTGTGGCAGGGTAATGTGCGACTCATCTACTATAATAAGGAAGTCATCTCCAAAGAAATCTATAAGAGTACTTGGAGTTGCGCCGGCGGGAAGACCTGCAAGAATTCTTGTATAATTTTCAATACCCGAACAAAATCCCGTTTCTCTAAGCATTTCCATGTCAAATTCCGTTCTTTCGGATATCCTCTGTGCTTCCAGAAGTTTATCGTTCTCCTTAAAGTATGCAATTCTTTCTTTCAGTTCTTCCTCAATTTCCTTAATTGCCCTTTGCATCTTGTCCTGAGCCACAACATAATGCGAAGCCGGAAATATATATGCAAAATTTACATCTCTCTTTATTTCTCCCGTAAGAGGGTCAAACTCAGTAATCCTGTCTATTTCATCTCCGAAAAATTCTATCCTCAGAGCATCATCATTTGTAGATGCAGGTATTACCTCTATGACATCACCTTTAACCCTGAAGGTACCTCTCTGGAAATCCATTTCATTCCTTGTATACTGTATATCCACAAGCTGTCCTATAACATCATCCCTGTCTTTTTCCATTCCCGGTCTTAAGCTCAGCATCATGGATTTATAATCTTCAGGGTCTCCTATTCCGTATATACATGATACAGAAGCCACAACAACTACATCCTTTCTTTCAATAAGAGCCGCCGTGGCACTGTGGCGCAGCTTGTCTATTTCATCATTTATGGCAGAGTCCTTTGCTATATATGTGTCTGTTGACGGCACATAAGCCTCCGGCTGATAGTAATCATAGTATGAGACAAAATATTCCACGGCATTATTTGGAAAAAACTCTTTAAACTCTCCGTAAAGCTGGGCCGCCAGAGTTTTATTATGAGATATTATAAGGGTAGGCTTATTTATTGCAGCAATGATATTTGCCATTGTAAAAGTCTTACCTGAGCCCGTAACTCCAAGAAGCGTCTGTCTTTTTTTCCCTTCCTTAAAACCATTGACCAGTTCTTCTATCGCCTGCGGCTGATCGCCTGTCGGTTTATATTCTGATACCAATTCAAAGTGATTCATAATATTGCTCCTTAAATTATATCCTCATACCGTTATACCATGTTATCACCAATCCGAAGGATTGATGATGTACGCACAGCGCTATCGCGGAGCGATTTTCATGCGCTGTGCTCATTATACCATGATTTCGCTACGCTACATCATGGTTCGCGTACATTATACCACAGCCTTTTCAGAAAGTACAGCCAAAAAGAACATTTGTTCATGTGCATTGTATACAATATTTTAAAGTTTTTCAGGTTTACTGGATATTGCCAGAAAAAATTTCCAGACTTCACATTTATTTCACAAAATTATTAGCACTCACCTCTTGACAGTGCTAATAATAAGTGTTATATTACATTTAGAACAAAAGGAAAGGAAAAATAAAGAAAAGTCCTTCCAAATGTTCAAATCAACATACAAACAATAATATAATCATATATCTCCGGGAATAAACCAGAGACAAGTAATTGAAAGGAGTAATGACTTATGATGTTACCTAGTATTTTTGGAGAAAGCTTATTCGATGATGACTGGATGGATTTCCCATTTAAAGAAGACTTCTGGGGAAAGAAAAATCCTCTGTACGGAAAACACGCAAAGAACATGATGAAGACGGATGTAAGGGAAAAGGATGGAAATTACGAACTTGATATTGACCTTCCGGGCTTCAAGAAAGAAGAAATAAATGCACAGCTTGATAATGGTTACCTTACAGTATCCGCTTCCAAGAGCCTTGATAAGGACTCCAAGGACAAAGAAGGTAAATATATCCGTCAGGAGCGTTATGCAGGAGCCATGAGCAGAACATTCTATGTTGGCGATGCTGTTACACAGGATGAGATTAAAGCTAAATATGAAAACGGTATTCTTAAACTTACAGTTCCTAAAAAGGATAAAGAAGCCGTAGATACTACAAAATATATCTCTATTGAAGGCTAATTCCCCACAAAACTGGCTGATAGAAGAAAAGATGCAGGATTATCCTGCATCTTTTCTTTTTATACGGTTATTTATATAACACAAAGATTTCAAGATTATCATTAAATCTGTCTCTTTCCGGAAACCATTTATCCAAAAATTGTTCCTGTTCTTCATCCGTACTGTTTTCCGTAAATTTAATATTTATCTCATATTTGGGATAATGCCCTATTTCAGGCTCTTTCTTGTCCATGTTTTCAAATTTGATGAACTTAACACATTTTTCTCTTCTTGCCAGAATAACCTTTATCCTTTTTCCCAAATATAACTTACTTTTTCTACGTAACTTACTTTTTCTATGCATACTTTCCTCCATAAGACACAAATCCTTAAAATGTATTTATGTGCGTCTAAAATACTACTTATGGGTATATAATACTACATTTTCTTTTTAATTTCAACGGATTTATAGTCCGTAATTTTTTTTACACTATTTTTTTATAATTTACAATTTAAAAAGGCACTCATATGCACACATATTTTGCATCTGAGCGCCTTTTGCCATAAACTTATTTAAATACAAATCTAGAAAAAGCAATGATTTCCTATTATCGTGTAACTGTCATAAGAAGATGTATTTGCATTCCTTAATGGTCTGAAAGATGTATAACTTCCTATATTATTTGTACCTGATGCCGCCGCCTGAGCAGCCGATAAAGATGTACTTCCCGGTCCGTTTTCCAAAGCATTGGCAAATGAGCTTGAATTTACCGCCGTAAACTGTCCCGATGCATATATAACATCAGAAACCGAGTTTCCCCAACTTCCCTTCTGCAGTCTGTTTAATACTACATTTGCAACTGCAAGCTGTCCTTCATATGATTCCCCGCCACTTTCTGCATATACTATGCATGCAAGGAGATATATGTCATCATCACTAAGTCCAAAGCTACCTCTGGATGTAGTTCCTACTGAAACCTCATTTGATGACTCGGCTTTATCAGTGGACGAAGAAGAGCTTTGTGAAGAATTTGAAGAACTGCTGCTTCCCGATTGTGAGCTTCCGTTCTTATCTGAAGAAGCACTAACAGATTCTGTCTTTTTATCAGATGTATCATTATCTGCTTCTTCTGTTTTTTCTTCGGCAGTATTTTTTGCCTCTTTAACAGAATTTATTTTATCAATCGATACCGCTTCTTCATATCCGGTTTCCATACTCAGATATTCTGAGGCTACGTAACCGTATGTATAATCAGCAAGGCGTACCCTTGTCCATGTTCCATCAGAAAATGAATTATCCACAACAAATGTCTCACCGGCTGACACTGTCATTATTATATCCGCATCTGTAGATGCTTCACTTCTGACTCTTACAGAAGACGCAGTAACAGTTGCAATGGTTTTTTCAGCCGTTTCCATAGCCGTTTGAGCTTCGCTTCCGGTAAGTATATATTCAGTCTTTACATATCCTGTTATACCGCCCGAAGAAATATTTGTCCATTCTCCGCTTACGCCAAGCACATCTCCCACTGCACCGCTTGCAAGTCTTCCCATAATATTTGAAGTTTCATCTGCATTTTCTCTAATATTAAGACTCTCCGCAGTAACGACAAATTTTCCTTCAAATTCGCTTGCCTGGGCAACAGCCTGTACCTCTACCGGCTGTTTATCAGCAGCATAGGCATTTAATTCTTCTTTGAGTACCAAAATCGTATTGTCATCTATAAGACTGACGGAAACAGTATTTATCTCATTTTCACCCACTAACATAATAGCAGTTTTTTCATCTTTTTTATTTTTTTCCTTAACAACATACACCATCACGGCAGTTATTGCCGCAATCGCACAAAAAATCATAATGCATAAAGTGTTTCTCACAATATATTTTGTACTGAATACATTTCTTGAAAGGTATCTATGTATATTATTAAGTTTTATCTTTGTCTTCCTGCTCATAATAAATCCTTTCGAGATTCATAAATTACAAATTTATTATATTTGTTACAAATTTATTACAATCTTATGATAACACCCACTATATGACATGTCAAGACATAATTCACGAATTTACCACGTAATAAACAATAAAACACTGAAAACGTCTAAGATTTCCAGTGTTTTTCATACAATATATACAATAAATTTTATTATACGGAGAAGACTTATTTTTTATCAATTATTACAAATTGTTACAAAATATCTTATGATGCTTTTCCCATAAATACAACCGCAGCCATACCCGGTCCTACATGAGTACCGATTATAGGTCCGATATTTGTTATTATATAATCTTTCCCAAGCTTCTTTTCCTGAAGCATGGCTTTAATTTTTTCTGCCTTTTCAGGGGAATCTGCATGACCTATTATAATTGTCTGATTCTCGAGGCCAACTCCTTCTTCTTCAACCTTACCTGTCAGATACTCAAGTGCCTTGTTACTGCCCCTCGCCTTAGAACGGACCACAAGTTTACCTTCCTCATCCACCGAAAGTATTGGTTTGATTTTTAATGCGCTTCCAAGTACCGCTTCAGCCGTACTTACCCTTCCGCCTCTCTTAAGGTGAAAAAGGTCCTCAACCATAAACCAATGTCTGGCATTATGTCTGTTGTCCATAACCCATTTCTCCAACTCATCCATAGAAAGGCCTTCCCTTTTCTTAAGTGCAGCATTGTATACAAGTACACCTTCTCCTATTGACGCACAATGTGAATCAAGTACGGAAAGCTTTTGTCCGGGATATTTTTTTCTTAGCTTTTCTGCCGCAATAAGTGCCGACTGATATGAGCTGCTTAATCCCGTTGTAAAACAGATATAAAGCACATCTTTGCCGGTATCAAGAAGCTTTTCAAATGCCTCCGAATAAAGCACGGGATTTACCTGTGAAGTAACAGGCATGGCTCCGTTTCTGATTTTTTCATAAAAGTCTTTACATGTCATTTCCCTTTCGTCAGGATAATGAAAATACGTATCAGTCCCTATTGAAAAAAGAAACGGTATGATTTCTATATCTAATTCCTTTACTACACTGTCCGGCAAATCCGCCGTCGAGTCTGTTACCAGAATATAATCTTTCATTTTATCTGTACCTCCATAAATTTATATTAAATTTATATTAAATTCATTTTATTATTCCAATATTATTTTAATAATATTTATTGATAATAATTATCAATTCCGTCCGCCATGCCTTTTGCCAGTTCATCTCTGTAGGTATCTGTTGCAAGCTGCACGTCTTCTGCTTCATTTGACAAAAATCCCACACTTATTACTGTCGTAGGAATCGTACTCCAGTTTATGCTTGCCAGTTCATCAGTCTCATATATGCCTAAGTTTACGGCGGAAGTTTCATCTGCCGTATGTGACACTATACTTTCCGTAAGTCTTCTGCTTTCACTGTAGTTTCCATTCACATATGGATTATCTGCAGTCTGACACATGCCGATTATACCTGAAACCGAAGAATCCGAGCTTGTTCCCGCCTGAATTTTTATATAAATATCAGCGCCTGAACGGTTTGCCGCTTCTGCTCTTTCTGCGTTACTTATACTTACATCAGAAGATACTCTTGAAAGCACCACAGTATATCCTCTTGATTCCAGCTCATCTTTTAATTTAACCGCAACAGAAAGTGTAAGTTCATATTCTCTCTGCCCCGTCCCAACTCCTATTGCTCCGGAAGAGGCTTTCGGCTTTACAGTTACAGAATCAGGACCTATCTGCTCTGTCTCGGAATTTCCCACTGACTGCTTCGCCGCATCTATATATATTATTTTACTTTCCTCTGATGCGTCATCTGCACCTGCTTCTACCTGAGTGACATAATCGGAATATATATAAAAGTCCGTATCATTTACCATAACTCTGGTCCATTCATTATTATATCCCGTTCTGTTTAACTGAACACCGCTTTCTAAAACCATGTATACATCCGCATCGGTCGACGGTGAAACTCTCATATTAACAATTCCCGTATTAGTTACTACGTAATCATTTGTAACCACAAACCCGGAACTGTCCACCATAGCATCTGTTCCTGTTGCATCTGTTCCCGTTGCTATATTCGGGACAGGCGCCGCATCTCCATAAGTTGCAGCATTTACATCTTCTGTATTCTCTGAATTATTTTCATTATTTCTTCCGCAGCCTGCCATAATCATAAGAAAACAAACAAACGGAAGCACCCTTATCCATACCTTCATTTTTTCCCCTGTTATCTTTTGCATAAGTGTGATTTGTTACTTTCCGTGATTATATCATTTAGCCCGTAAAATAACAAGTACAACTAATTCATTGTAATAGTCCTTAGTTTCAGGCAATAAAAATCTGCAGACATATGCTTTTGCATCAGCCTGCAGGTTTTTTATTTATGTTCATTATCCAAGTTTATTATGCCATCTTATTAACTGCTAATGTAAGACGAGAAACCTTTCTTGCTGCGTTATTCTTGTGATATACACCCTTTGTTGCAGCCTTTTCAATCTCTGATATTGCAACCTTAAGGTTGTTCTGTGCAGCTTCCTTATTGCCTTCTGCAATAGCAGCTTCCACTTTCTTTATCATTGTCTTAACCTTAGACTTAATCATCTTATTTCTCATTGTCTTTGTTTCAATTACACGAATTCTCTTCTTTGCAGACTTAATATTAGCCAAAGCTCTTTACCTCCATTAATAAATCAAAATAAAATTTACTGTGTATGTTAAATGCTTATCACTTTGGTCAAGACACGTTCGGCATACACACACCCTTTGTACACCGGACCATCATGATATCACAATTACCTGAATACGCCAAAAAGTATAGTATCAAAAATATTTCCTGTAGTCAAGAGTAATTTCATCTGTTTTTTCATCTGATTTCAAATATACATGCACCGTTTTTATCAGTTCTTATAATTTCTGTTCCCCGCATCTCAAGTCTGTCCAATGTTTCCTCAGAAGGGTGTCCGTATACGTTATTTTCTCCACATGAGATTACTGCAGTTTCAGGATTTACAATATCCAGAAATTCTTCGCAGGAAGAATGTTTGGAACCGTGGTGCGGCACCTTTAATATATCATATTCCGTCAAAATGTTTTTCAAAACAAGCTGTTTTTCCGTATCACTGCCTATATCGCCTGTAAAAAGAATGCTTTTCCCCTTACACTCCACAGAAAACACCATTGAACATTCATTTTTGTCCATTACATTTGAAGAAATTCCGGCTCCGGGATATAACACTTTTATTTTTGCACCACTTTTTTCTATTTTATCCGAAAGGAAAACATCCCCTGCCTTTACAAATATAATTTCCGTCCCTGCTTTTTTTGCCGCATTTTCAAGTTCACTATAACCCTCCTGCATTGGAGCTTCTTGTGAAAACACCAGATATTTAATACTAATGCCCATTATTTCCTTATTATTCAGCAGATACAGGATGCCACTGATATGGTCGGTATCGGTATGCGAGATAAATGCATAATCCACATCTGCCATACCATAATACTTTAAGGCAGGTGCCAGAGTATATTCTCCCAGGCCGTCATTATATGCCGAGCCTCCATCTACCAGAATATTTACCCCCTCCGGCAAATGAATCATAGCTCCGTCACCCTGACCGACATCCAGAAACACAAACCGAAATACATTATTCTTCCATTTCAGGCACATACATATAAACAGAATGCACAGGCTTATATAAATTACCGGTACTCCTTTAGAAATTCTTTTTGCAGGATTCTTCCCCTTATTCAGATAAATTCTCCAATAAAGGACAACAAGGCCTGCCAGCATAATATAATAAACAATTATAAGCCATAAAGGCGGTCTTCCTATGTTAATTCTTGCACAGGGAAGTTTGAGTGAAATACTGCACATAATCTCATACAGTTTTAAAATAACATAACATGGAGCAATGGTTATTTCAGCAATGTTCACAGAAATCAAACCAATAATACCACTTATAAATGCTGAGGCCGCCACCGTTCCCATTAGCGGTATAACTATGATATTAATAAACAATCCGTATAACGGCAGTTCATAATAATAATAGAGTATGATTGGCGACATTACCAGATTTACGGATATCGATACCACAATGTTCTTAAAAAAAGCATTCCACGACTGTCCCTTATTGATATAATTTCCCAGAATCACCCCGAAAACAGCCGAAAAACTCATCTGAAGTCCCGCATCTGATATGGAATCAGGATTTATTATCAACATAATAACGAGCGCCGTTCCCAAGGAATTCGGCGTGTCCTGAGCCTTACCGGCCGCCCTTGCAAAAAACCCTATACCCAGCATTATCACCGACCTTATGGTAGCATATGCAAAACCCGTCATCATCCCATATAAAATGATAAATAAAACCGCAACAATACATGTAATCTTCTGCCCGGCTCCCATGCGTTTCAAAATTCCTGCAAAACCTTCACCTATCAGTGTCACATGGAGTGCGGATATTGCAAGTATATGTGCTATTCCACCTGACTGATAAAGTTTTTTTACGGTTTTATCAATATCAGTCTTATCTCCCAGAAACATCGCCTTTACAACTGAGGCTTCCTTTTCATCTAAAATAATATCATACACGCCTGAAAAGCGTTCCCTAAGCACAAGAAGCATATATTCAAACTTATTATATTCCGATGAAACCGTCTCTATATAAGAAGGCTCTATTTTCAAATATATCCCCTGTCCTCTGTAATAGCTTTCAGCATCGAAACCTCCCGGATTTGCACTCTTCTCGTGCGTCTTCACTACTCCGCATACTCTAAGCTTCTGCCCTGGTTTAATTTTTCTTATATTCCGTAATAATTCCTCCTGATATACGGATGCCGTGATTTTTTCACCCTTCCATTTAAGGATAAGTTCAACACTATTTTCCTTCTCCGTATATTTTACAAGTTCAGCCGTAATTTCCACATCCTCATTAAGAGGAAATTTTCCTTCTATGCCTTTTTCTCTGTTTATTCCGCATAAAAGCCCGGCAAACACTGCCGAAAAAAGCAGAATGAGGCATTTTGATATTTTCTTTTTATCCCAATGCCTCATTCTGCAATATATCAGAGCAACAAAACATAACGCCGACATAATTACGCCTGCCCAAACCGCACCGGGTGAAATTTTACTTATCGCCTCTCCAAGCGCAAACATAATTCCGACCCAAAAAAGCGGTCTTTTCAATTAATTAAGTAATCCTCCTTCAAAATAAAGTATTTCACTGATATCCACAAGCTGTCTGTAAGATTCACGTCTTTCACCATCAATAGTAATATGGACTCCTGAAATATCTCTTATGGATGTAAGCGAATTAACAAGAGCATAAATTGTTACCGATGGATTTACACTCCCGTTCTGTTCATCAAATTCCCTGCTAAAATCCACATAACAAATGCTATCCTTCACATATATCCTGTTAACCTTTGTTCCCTCCGGAAATACATTCCGCCTGTCCAGCTCTCCCGTGACACACTCTGCAAGTGATTCCTGCGGCTCTATACCTATTATTATTTCTGACCTGTCCAGTCCGTCACCATCCTCATCAGGGAGATAAAGCGTTACCCTTTCCTGATTTATACTGTCTTCTCCCAAACTGTCATAAAACAAAAATGAACTCATGGTATATACTTTATCTTCAATAATGGTATCATCCAACGTACTAAGTATAAATCTTACCGAAGCTATATCATTAATCTGACTTAATGAGCATACCACTGCAGCCTTGTTTAAAACAAGCTCTTCCTGGGTTATCGAAGTTTCAATGTCAATATTTAGTACCACATTATTATATTCATCCATTGAGAAGCCATTATAAATCATTTTATCAGAAAGCTTTTGATTACTCATAATTTCTTCTATGGATGCAGATACAGAATAAGGCTGTTTAAGCTGGTAAGCATCTTCATCTGCCTTTAGCTCATTACCCTCAACATAATAAAGGTCCACCATACTGACTTCTATCACTTCATCTGTAGCTGTTTCATCATTCTCCGCAGTTCCACAGCCGGGTACAAAAATAAGCAAGATTAAAAAAACAAATAAAGCTGTTACCTTACATAATATTGAATTGTAAGAAATATCGCTTTTTCTCATTTAAAACTCTCCTTGTATACGCTTTCTGCCCTTTTCATTTTTTGTTTCCACATGCTTTATAGGAAGCTTAACCGTAAAGGTAGTGCCCTTTCCCGATTCGCTATAGAGCTTTATCGTACCTCCATGCATAAGTATGGAATTTCTGGCTATTGAAAGGCCCAGACCCGTACCGCCTGTATCCCTGCTCCTTGCCTTGTCAACCCTGTAAAATCTTTCAAATACCTGTTCTTTACAATCATCCGGTATTCCCACGCCCGAATCTGCTACTTTAATATAGAAATATTTGTGGTCGGCATTTAAAGATACCTTTACCCAGCCGTTATCCACATTATACTTTATTGCATTTTCAATTAAATTAGATATAGCAAGAGAAAGCTTAACTTCATCTACCTCCGCATTAACTTCCCTGTAACTTTCGTAGATTATTTCAATGTTTCTGGTTTGTGCAATAGGTGTCACCCTCTTAAGTATTACTTCAATAAGAGCATTTATATCTTCATCTGTTATATTAAGGGATGCCGCCTGCTTTTCCGTCTTTACCATTACAAGAAGGTCATTTATTATTTTAGTCTCTCTGTCCAGCTCATCGACTATATCATTCATAAACTCCTTATACATTTCTTCCGTGACATTTTCATTCTGCAAGAGGGAATCAGCCAGAACTTTCATGGATGTGATTGGAGTTTTTAATTCATGTGATACATTCGATACAAACTCCTGTCTGGAAGAATCAATGGAATTAAGTTTATTTATAACTTCATTGTATTTTTCCGCCATTAACCTTGTTTCTTTAAATCCCTTTACCGGAAGTTCTTCATCCAGATTTCCACCCGATAACGTGGATATCTGGGCACTGATTCTGTTCATCCCCTTCACGGAATACTTTGCAATAACAAATGCGCCTGCAGCAAATATAATCAGAATAATGACAACAAGGAAATTAACTCTGTTTACTACACTGTCCGACACTTCATTTTCATTTCCGAGAGATAAAGTAATAACTATGACTCCCTTTATTTCACCGCCGTCATTTACCGGCAGGATTATTTCCATATAATCATCATACACATTTGAAATTTCTTCCTCTGCACCCGTCATGACAGAAATGGCGTCACTGCTAATCAGATATGCTCCTTTTTTATACATATAGGTATCGGAAACTATTTCATAAGATGTATTAACCACCATTATACGGCCGTTAAGAACATTTGCAGTCTGTGTAACATCATATTCCGTCGTGCCGTCCTCAAATGACATTTCACTCCGTATAATCTCATCCGATATCTGATAGCCTGCACTTCTTGCAGCATCAAGTGTCTGTTCGATATATTCGCTTCTGAAAGTTCTTATCATCACAAGATTATAAATAAGAAGACATATAAACAGCAGCATAAAAACCGATACAATTATAAATGTTTTTGTACTTATATTAAAATGCTTTAATTTTTCTGATTTTTTCATTTCCAACTCTTTTTCTATTCCGGAACTATTCTGAAGACAATGGTATTTGCCGTAATAAGAGGATTGTCATTATAAAAAAATACATTTCCCGAAACACCTGATTTTATTTTTTCAAGTACTTCTCCCTCATAAGGGTCAATTACCTCGGCAATCACTTCGCCCTCTCTTACATAATCATATATCCTTACCTTACGTTTAAGTATTCCTGCCTTACTTGCTTTTACTGATACAAGCTGACTTTCCGATATCTGCTTTGGCGGAAACGGCACGTCACTTGTCTCACAATCAATTAAATCTGTTTCCTTAAGAAATCTTAAGACTGCTTCAATACACATTTCGGCAGTCATGTTTTCAACATAGTCTGTCTCACAGGCATAAATGGAAAATGCCCTGGTCTCCCATATCTGCCAGTTATAGTTAAGTGTTGTCGTGTCATATGGTCGCGGTTTTCTTAACACTGTATAAGGCAGTCCGAATTTCATGGCAAGCTCAGGAGTTTCATATCCCGTTTCCATCATTCTGACATGAGGAATGTATACACCCGAAAGGTAATTAGAAGTAAACTGGATGCCGTATTCATAATGCTGGATTTTTTCAAAAAGTCCTGCCGCTATTCTCTGCGTCGTCTCTCCCAGATTATAGCCCGGAAACATCCTGTTTATGTCAGTATTATCTGATACCCAGAAACGCTTTCCTATATTCATTGAAAAATGATTTGCCGTAGGAATTATAAGTATACTCTTACCCTTTTTAATGCATCCTGCCGCCTCAAGCTTTTTTAAGTGTTTCACAAGCTGTGAACATATGTAAACCTGTTGCACCTCATTACCTCTGGTAGAGCCTACAATACACGCCGACTTTTCTCCTGAGCCAAACTCATAGCCTGTAATGCGAAAATCATCCCTGTAAATCGAATTCATGGTAAATATCGTTTTCTTTTTCATGTCAGCTCCTCCTTAAGACCTTTCCAATATTCTTCCGACAAGTGAGCCTTCATATACTACAGGATATTCTCTGAGAGTAAAAATAACTCCGTTGCAGGGTGAAAATATCTTCTGAAGTATCTTTCCCGTAAGAGGTTCTACAATATCACCAATGTGTTCTCCGATTTTTACATTCATCCAATGGTCTGCTTCCGGCACGAATATACCTGATGATGCGGCATTTAAGAAATGCACACTCCCGTCCGTGGATTCAATGGACTTCTTTGGCTCAATTACATCACCTGTCCATATTCCCAAATCTTTTAAAAGCACAAAAATACCATCCGTCAGCTGGTCACAATAGGATTTAGTGATTCTCATTCCCACGCCCATTTCAACAACAAGCGTAGGCGTTCCCACTGAATTAAGTGAATATGCCAGTGTGGATTCAAGAACAGTTGCCGCACTGTGTACCCAGATAAAATCTATATTGGCCCTTCTTGCAAAAGGAAGAAGGGTATCTTTTGATATTTCATTAATTCTTATCTGAGGAATCTCCTGAAGAAAGATGTTGCTTGCATGTATGTCCATCGCAAGATTCGAGCCTTTTATGTCCTCCACTGTTTTTGACGCAAAATACTCGGCCATTGAGCCGTCCTTTGAGCCGGGAAAAATCCTGTTCATATCCAGGTCAAAGCCAGGTATTCCTCTCTGTATGGTATCTATTCCAAGAGGATTTATGGCAGGATAGACATCAACTATTCCTTTCAGATTAGACTTATCCTCTTCAAGTCTTCTTACAAGCTCATAACACACATACTGTCCTTCCAGCTCATCGCCGTGTATGCCGGTTACTATGCTCATTCTTTTCTCTTTTCCCGTAAGCTTATCCGGCTGTATACGATTTTTTACTATTGACAGCTCTTCATCCACGGGCAAATCTACTGATGCCACTTTTAATATCATCTTACTTCCTCCACTCTAACTTCAATAGTCTGAGTCTGCTCTGCCGCCCCCAGGAAATGCCCCTTGGAAACAATACAATTTTCATAATCTCTTCCATGAGATATCTTTATATAGTCTCCGTCAACCACTTTGTCATTAGTAGGGTCAAAACCATACCAGTTGCCGTTTTCGTTAATTTCAACCCATGCGTGTGAAACGCCTTCTCCCATCATCATGCCTACCACATATCTTGCAGTAATTCCTCTTTCCCGCAGAAATGCAAGCATTATATGTGCATAATCCTGACAGACGCCCTTTCTGTATTTAAACGCCTCGGAAGCCGATGTAAGCACATCCGTAATACCCTGTACATATTCCATGCATGAATAAATTTCTTTCATAATGCTGTAAGATACGTCATAAGGTCTCATGCTGTCATACCCATACCTTTCAGATAATTCATTTAAGAATTCTCTCATGTTTTTGTCCATTGCCGTTAGCTTTGTAGGATATTTATATATGGCAAGAGGCTCCTCATCTTTCTCAAAAGCCGTTTCATCTATCAGCACATTTCCTTCTGCTTTGAATTTAAATGTGTCATGAGGCGCCATAATGCTTCCGATAATCATATGATTACCGAAAGCATCTACTGTTTCTGTTTTATCATCCCTGTCCACTTCGGTCCAGAGATGCTTAATCTTCTGTCTCTCTGTGTTCATAGGAACTATGCGGAGTGAATAATGATGGCTGTTTATTAAATTACTGAATTGATATTTCGTAGTATAAACAAAATGAAGTTCTTTCATATTTTCCCCCGACTGTATACCATGGTAACCGGCAACATTAGTGCCAAAAACTGCCTATCATAATATTATACTACATTTTAATGAGATTTTCTACAGCTTCTATCGCTACCTTATAATCCGTATCAGGCTTCTCAAGCTCATATGCAAGCTTATAGTAATTGAGTTTATCAAACTGTACTCTTGCCCTTGTTCCGTATAACTGAATTTGCTCAAAATGTCTTTTAAGTTCCTGTTTTTCGTCTCCATGTCTGAGACACAAATCCAGACGCTCTATCCTTCTGCCGACCTTAATTAAGTTTCTTATTATAATGTCATCAACACAGTCATCTATACATCCCCAGAAAGCAAGTATATTATCCCTGACTATCTGAAGCTCTATAAGAGGAGAGTCACTCACTCTTGCCTTTTTCATTTCAAAAACTGCCATTTCTATGTATGCCAGCGAATCACTTGAAATGAAATCCCTCATAACAAGAGCATTGTCATACGCTCTGTAAAGATTACTGAATATTGAGTCCTCATTGTCAGTATCATAAGCATATTTCCTGATAAAATCATCAGCAGAGGTATAGACATTGGGAATATTAAGTCTCTCGCAATATTCAATATAAAAATCGGGCTTCATGTCAAGCATCATGTCAAAGCTGTTTTCATATCTTTTAAGGGTTGTAAATACCCTCTCGCTGTATCTTCCCAGCCACATTAAATTATTTGCCTTTTCTATTGAGATAATACCCATGTGTCCTTAAAGCCTCCTCCCTGAGATGAATTAACTATTGCCGAATCCGGATTTCTTGAAAATCTGGTAAGACCGCTCTTCCATACCTCTGCTTTATCCGATGTAAGTACGAACGCTCTTAAATCAGCTTTTCTTTTAACTATTTTATCCCCGTCAAGCACGTCTAAATCGAGGAAGTTTATTACCTCCTGAGCGATAAACCTTCTTGGCTCCGAAATTATCTTATTCTTAAAATCCGCAACTTCTTCTTTACTTAAATCTTTACCGAATACAACGCCGTATCCTCCTGCTTCCGCCACGTCCTTAATAACAAGCTTTTCAAAGTTTTCCAAAACGTATTTTCTGTCCTCCTCATAGAAAGGAAGATAAGTAGGAGCATTGTTTAATATCGGCTCTTCATTTAAATAATATTTAATTATCTTTGGAACGAAATAATATATACCCTTGTCATCTGCTATTCCGTTGCCCGGAGCATTAAGTAAAGCTACATTTCCCTTTTTATATACATCAAATATATGCGGAATTCCAATCACTGACTCAGGAACAAATGTCATAGGGTCCAGGTAATCGTCGGAAATTCTTCTGTAAACCGCACCTACCTGCATCTTCTCTCCGTCATATTCCTGATAATACAGACGGTCACCTTCTACTACAAGGTCATTTCCCGTTGCAAGGATGGAGCCTGTTTTTTCTGCTAAATATGAATGTTCAAAAAACGCTGCATTGTAACGTCCCGGAGTAAGTATTACATTTATTCCGCCGGTATTTACATAATCCATGGTTTTCTTTAGTAATTCAGCATAATTTCTGTTATCTTCAATGTGGTTGTGAGAAAAAGTATTAGGACTTGCCTTACGGCAGAGATCTCTTGCAATAAGAGGATATGATGCACCTGAAGGAACTCTTAAGTTATCCTCCAAAACATACCACTTTTCATCATCTCCCTGAACAAGGTCAATTCCTGAAATATGGCTGAAAACTCCTTTTGGAGGCATGATTCCCTCACATTCAGGAAGATAACCTGAGGAAGAATATACAAAGTCTTCCGGAATGATTTTGTCTTTAAGTATCTTTTTTTCATTATAAATATCTGCAAGAAAAAGGTTTAATGCAGTTACCCTCTGAGCCAGTCCTTTATCAAGATAATCAAACTCGGCTTTTGGAATTATTCTCGGAATAGTATCAAAAGGAAACAACTGCTCTTTAAAAGTATTGTTCTTGTAAATTCCAAATCTCACTCCATAACGGGCCAGAAGATGGTTCACTGTATTTACGTGTTTGTTCAATTCTTCCATATGTGCATCAACTCCTATCCTATATATTCATAATTCAGCTTTTATGCATAAATTATAATCAGGGGAAAAAGTAAATCTTCCCCTGAAATAATTATGGCTATATAAATCAATTTTGTCAAATTAATTTTAACACCAATTTATTTTATTTTATAAAGTTTTATAAGGTTTTTTGCCGCATTATAATGTTGCCGCTTCGTATGCTTCCTCATAAAGGCGTTCCTGGGAATTAAGAGGTGCATCATCATTCTTTATTTTAATATAGACTCCGTCCTCCATCTGTTCCCTTGCCTTTACGTTGTCCGTCAGCATGAGATTAAAAATTCCTTTTATCCTGTTTTTTATCTCCTCGTCATATATAGGTGCCGCAACCTCAACTCTTCTTACGGTGTTTCTCGTCATAAAGTCAGCGGAAGCAATATATATTTCTTCTCTTTCTTCCTTTCCGAAAATATAAATTCTGGAATGTTCAAGGAAACGACCTACTATACTGATTATTCTTATATTATCTGTTTCTCCCGGCACCTTTGACCTGAGGCAGCAGATACCTCTTACTATCATATCAACCTTTACGCCCGCTTTTGATGCCTCAATGAGTTTTACTATAATCTTCTTGTCTGTCAGGGAATTGATTTTTATTCCAAGGTAAGCATCCCCGCCTGCCTTTGCTATTTCAATCTCCCTGTCAATTCTTTCAAGTATCTTATTCTGAAGGCATTTAGGCGCAACCAGAAGGTAATCCGTATGCTCCATAACCTTTCCTATTGAAAGTGCCTGAAATACCTTTGCCGCTTCATTTCCAATTCTTTCATCAGCCGTCATTATGGAAAGGTCCGTATATAATCTCGAGGTTTTTTCATTATAGTTTCCGGTACCTATCTGAGTCACATATTTTATTTCATCTCCCTTTTTAAGGGTTATAAGACACAGCTTTGAATGTACCTTAAGCCCGTCAAGTCCATAGATTACATGGCAGCCTGCCTGTTCCAGAGTTCTTGACCATTCAATGTTATTTTCCTCATCGAATCTCGCTTTAAGCTCAACTAATACATCTACCTGCTTTCCGTTTTCAGCCGCCTCAACAAGCGCCTCAATTACCTTGCTGTGCTTTGCCAGTCTGTAAAGAGTCATCTTTATGGATACTACATCCGGGTCATTTGCGGCTTCACGAAGCATATTTAAAAACGGTCTTATACTCTCATACGGATAAGAAAGAAGCTTATCTTTTTCCATAATCTGAGGAATTAAAGGTTTTGATTCATCAAACCCGGGTGACTTCTGAGGCACTCTCCTGTCATAAAAGAGCTCTGTCTTATGTCTTAATATATCCTGAATATCAGATACAAACGAAAGGTCAAGCGGTGAGCCTATTTTAAATCTCTTATCTTTATCGATACTTATGTATGCCCCCAGTTTGTCAAGCACCTTTGTATCCAGTTCCCTGCTGTATTCCATTCTTACAGGACAAAGCTTACGTCTCAGCTTTATCACCTCGGCCATATGGTCCCTGTAGTTAAGTTCCTCATCATATACCTTATCGGCATCAATATCCGCATTTCTTGTAACTCTTATAAGAGACTTGCTTGTGACTTCAAATCCTCTGAACACATCGGGAATAAAATGAAGAATAAGTTCCTCTGCCAGCATATAATATCCATCAGTACCCGGAATCTCTATAAGTCTTTTGAACATTCCGCTGTTGCATGGAATTATACCCAGTCTCTCCTTGTCACTCTTTGTTTTAAGTACTGCAACCGCATATATTTCCTTGTTTTTAATGAACGGGAATGGCTGTTTCTTGCTTACCATTATAGGTGATAAAAGCGGGAGAATTTCCTGTTCAAAATATTTTTTAAGATATTCTGCATGATTTTCATTTAATCTTGCAAAATTGATAAGCTTTATTCCATGCTTTTCAATCTCGGCCATAAGATTCACATATGCATTATCTTTCCTGGCTCCCAACTCCTTAACCCTTTTTACTACTGCGTTAATCTGTTCCTCCGCAGTCATATTTGTTTTATTTTCCTTTGGATTGTCCTGAAGCAGCATCTGGTCCGTAAGCGAGCCGACTCTTACCATAAAAAACTCATCCAGATTGCTCTGATAAATGGAAAGAAAGCTCAGCCTTTCGCAAAGAGGCACAGCCTCATCTTCAGCTTCTTCCAGAACTCTTTCATTAAATTTCAGCCATGACAGCTCTCTGTTTACAAATAATTCTGACATAGTCCTTATCCTTTCTTTATAATATTTTCTTCTTTTTAAATATAAGTATACATATTATAACCACTAAAACACAAACAACAATAACATACGGATATCCGTTTTCCAGCTCAGGCATATTTTTGAAGTTCATTCCATACCAGCTTGTTATAAGAGTAAGCGGAAGTATTATTGTTGAAATAACGGTCAAAACCTGCATATTTTTATTCTGGTTTGCATCAACCTGTGCCTGATAGGCATCTCTTACCTGCAATGCATATTCCAGAAGATATATGGTCTTATCCTTATATCTTTCTGCCCTGTTTGAGACAACTCCGAAATATCTGAGCTGTTTCTTAGCAAAAAAGTTATTTTCATTATCCTCAAGCTCATTTCCCATATCGGAAAGCTGGTCATAATAGTTTCTGAGTGTAAGGAGTGCTTTTCTCACAGGCATAAGCTTACTGTGAAAATCCATGGTCTTTCCGTTTGTAATATCCTCCTCCATCTTCATAAGAGTATTTTCATACTGCTCCAGAAGGATATTATCACGTTTCATGATATAAAGCATAAAATTATAAATAAACATCGCCATGGAATCTGCCTGATGTATCTTTTCTCTCTGAATCGCCTGCACAATTCTCAGTGAAAAATCCTCATCATCCGCAATAATCATATTATTTTTATCTATAAAAAACTGGAGTCTGTACCGCTTCCCCAACACATCCAAAAGTTTTGGTGCGGCTATTGTTCCGGTAATATACTCCTGCTGTGTCTCCACCTTGCAGAATTCAACCTGACGTGCTTCAATTTCTCCCTCATGAACTATTCCCAGTTTGTTTAAAATATCTCTGCACTCATTAAATTTTACAACGTAAAGCAGGGGAGACGTGTCATATGTTTCTTCATTCTCCTCTATTGCCTCCAAAGTTTCACCTAATCTGTAAATCATTTTTAAGCCTCGCTACTTAACCTGCGCAACATTTTTTTACATTTTAAGACAAATATCGCGTATTATACACAGTTATTAAACATTTTAACATTTATTATAATAAAATTATACCACATAAACGTAAAATATATATTAAAAATATGTAAAGTTATGATTTTTTGTTATATGCCGTTATCTTAATTAATATTTAATAATTATTGTTTTGACATTGATTGATTTTTATTTTATGATGTTGTCATTGAATTATAATATTCCAAAAACAAACGAGGATTTTTATGAAAGAGTTTATTTCAAAAAACAGGCATATTCTTTGGGTTTTATATGTACCTGTATATTTTATATGTTTTTTCCTTCTGGAGCAGAGAACTGATGTCGATTTTAACATCATACACTGCAGTCTCGATGATAAAATTCCATTTATAGAATATTTTATTATACCTTATTATTTATGGTTTGCTTATGTGGCAGTAACTGTGGTTTTATTTGCCTTGTTTGATGTGCCAGGTTTTAAAAAATTAGTGCCTTATCTTGTATTAGGAATGACAATATTTCTCATTGTATCTGCCGTTTATCCAAATATGCTGATGCTTCGTCCTGAAACATTTCCACGGGAAAACTTCTGTACGGACCTTGTAAGGGCACTTTATAAGACGGACACCTCAACTAATGTCCTTCCAAGCATACACGTTTATAATTCAATATGCGTGTATGTTGCAATCCACAGATGCAGTTTTGGAAAAAAACACAATCTGCTTAGAATATACTGCTTTATTCTTACCGTACTTATTATTATGTCAACCGTATTTTTAAAGCAGCATTCGGTGATTGATGTATTAACTGCATTTATTATGGCTATAATTTTATATATTCCTATATATTCCAAAAAATTTGTGAAAAAGAAAAAGGGAGCAGAGTGATGTCAGAAAAATCAAATACAATTCTAACCATTACAATACCTTGCTACAATTCAGAAGCATATCTTGACCGTGCCGTAAAATCCACTCTTATCGGACTTCCTGGAATTGAGGTCATAATCGTAGATGACGGCTCTACAGACGGCACACCAAAAAAAGCTGATGATTATGCTGCAGCGTATCCTGAAATAATAAAAGTAATCCACAAAGAAAACGGCGGACACGGCGATGCGGTCATGACCGGTTTAAATGCAGCAACAGGAAAATACTTTAAGGTACTTGACAGTGACGACTGGCTCGGCAGAAAGGCACTTGCCGCAGTCATAAGCTTTCTTACCGCAAATGACGGTGTTCACTCTGATTTTGACATGATAATATCAGACTATGTATATGAAAAAGTGGGCAAACACAAGAAAAATCGCATAGGTTACAGGAGAGCCATGCCGGTAAGAACTTCATTTTCCTGGGATAATCTGAAGCACTTTAAACCATGGCAGAACATCCTCATGCATTCCGTAATATATCGTACAAAGCTTTTAAGGGAAACAGGCCTTACCCTCCCTAAGCATACATTTTATGTGGATAATATTTACGTATACCATCCGCTTCCATACATTAAAAAAATGTATTATCTGGACGTGGATTTATACCATTACTATATAGGAAGAGATGACCAGTCAGTAGCAGAAAAAAACATGCTGAAGCGAATCGACCAACAGCTCCTTGTTACCAGACTTCTTATCGAAGATCATCAGCTTAGAACTATCGAAAACAAAAAACTAAGACGATATATGAGCAAATATCTTGCAATAATGATGACTGTCTCGACTGCATTTTTACTTAAAGACGGCTCAAAAGAAGCCATGAAGAAAAGAGACGATTTGTGGCATTTCCTAAAAAAAGAGCATAAATACCAGTATAAATATGTTCAAAAAATTTTCCTTGGCCGTGCAATGCAGATGAAAAGCGCTCCCGGCAAAGCAATTATTCTTTTAGGTTATACCATAGCACAGAAATTATTAGGTTTTAACTAAATTTAAAAATCCCCGGTTACTACTCCCGAGGATTTTTTTTAGTCTCATTATTTTTATCAGAGGAAAGGATCGCAATCTTTTGAACAAGCTCCTTAAGTTTATATTCAAGCTGGGAAATCTGCACTGTAAGCTGAAACAGTCTCACAATTAATATAAATATGATTATAAGAAATATCATATTAACCGGTGACTGCACACCAATCAGCTCAGCCAATTCAGTTACAATCTGTGGAAATACCGCTATCACAATTATTCCCACCGAAAAAAGTATCCAAAATATCGAATATTCTATCTGCACCTTGGATGAACGTATTTTTTTTATCATACTTATCATAGTAATGAACGAAAAAAGAATCAGAAGAATTCTGAGTACTATTGACATTTAAGGTCCTCCTATCTCTTTCTGAAATTATTAATAAGAACAATGGAAATTATCATTCTTACCATATATATCATTGAACGTGACAGATTGAGATAGCTTTCTCCCGCTGTTCTCTCATCCATCGTAACCTGTACGCTTTCTACCTTTGCACCCTGCTTAATAAGAAATGATACAGTATCAGGCTCCGGTCCGTAATTAATATTTGCCGCAAACTCATGTATCATTTTTCTGTTATACATTCTCATACCGGATGTAGGGTCCGTAAGATGCTTTCCTGTTGTAAGTTTAATTGCACCCGATATAAGCCTGCTTCCAAGCATTCTCATGCTCCACGGCTTCTTTTCTGTTTCAAAACGCGAAGCAATCACAATATCATCATTGTTTTCCTGTATTTTTTTCAGCATATCGGAAATATATTTAGGATTATGCTGACCATCCGCATCGAGCTGAACAGCATAGTCATACCCGTTTAAATCTGCATATTTAAGGCCTGTCTGAAAAGCTCCTGCCAGTCCCAGATTCACAGGCAGGTCCACTATATTATAGCCATGCCCGTGACATATCTCGGAAGTTTTGTCCTTTGAACCGTCATTTATTATCACATAATCATATTCACTGTAATTAGAAATAAGATTATCTATAACTGCCTCTATGTTTTCTTCTTCATTATAGGCAGGTATTATTACAAGTACCTTCATCAGTAATTACTCCTGTCCGGCAAAAATCCGCCGTTTTATTATTGTGTCAACTGTGAGTTCTGCTTTTTTACTTGTCCGTTTTATTGTATTTCTCGCTTTTTGCATAAATTTTTGTAAGTAATAAAGCTATAGGTCTGCACCAGAATTTTGAAAATAATTCTAAATCTTCGCTCCGTCTTCCGTCATCCATTATTATTTCGGAGGTTGTGGAGTCCTCATGGATTCTGTGATGCATAAGCACCTTTGGTATATAAACAAAATCTCCCTTTTCTTTTGAAAGCCTCTCCCATGCTTCCCAATCCAGATTGCTCAAAAGTCCCACCTTAAATATAGGCTGTTCGAGATTTTCCATGCAGTAGGTAACTGACGGGCAGCAGATTGCATTACCAAAGCCTAAAACCCTTCTCCTGACAAATTTTACTGACTGAAATTTCCGTATTCTTAAAGGTCTCAGAAGGTTTCTTTTTACGGCTACAAGACCTTTATTTTCAACACAGATTCCATTTCTTATCTCACCGTAATCAGTAAATGCAATAAGAGGTTTTGTGCGATGCCTCACCTCTTTTAATACGCTTTCCAGATAACGGCTGTCATATATATCGTCCTGATGAGCAATGGTGACATATTTAGTATCGCATTTTGACACTGCAAAATTCCAGTCCTGGGCAATACCGCCCTCACCCTCATTAATATAGAGAGGAAGATTATATTTTTTTGCCATATCCTCTATACTTTCATTGGGTGTTGAAGTTATCATTATTATTTTGCCTGAAATAGTCTGATTTATAAGCGATTTTATACAATCCTCAAGATAAGGACTTTCCTTATATGCACATATAGCAAAGGTATGAATTCCCTGTTTTAATTTTTTCTGTTTCATAAATACACCGTACCATATTTTATACGTTTTCACCAGCCCGAAGTGCTGATGGCTTAACCACAGTTATGTCGCAAAGCGATTTTATTTGCGATGTGTCCATTTTAACACGAGACATTTTCTATTACAAGTTAATTTAACACTGCTTTTCAATCAGCTTATTTAAGCTTTCTTTTAAAAATTCATATCTCAATCTTTTTTCCTCTTTAGCAAAATGCACTTCCCTGAACTGCTCGGGATTTTCACTGTAATCCAGTTTTTCATCTCCAAACTGTTCGCTGGTTAAGTCAAATACGCAGTCATTTATAACATTATAGCAGTGATAATTTCCTCCGCTGCGTAAAATCCCGTAAACCTTACCGCCAAATATGTCCTGAGCCAGAAATGCCGTGATTGAACATTGTCCCAGTGTTTTATTATCTTCATTCCACTCATGTCTCATTCTCGGTGCACATGTTTTGGCACACCATATTTCAGAGAGAAGGTCATATAACATTCTTGGATTTTTTATTGCTTTATACTCTTCGTTTACAGGAGAAACATCTGCCGTCTCCCAACCGTAAAAATTATAATTCATTAATCTGCTCCTTTTAACTATCTCAATATAACGGACATATCCATTATCAATTATTATATAATCTGCCTCCAATAATGGCAATTAAAACATTTACCGTAACAAAAAAATTCCCTGAAATGCTTAAATAAGCATTCCAAGGAATTCCTCATGTATTCTTGTATCGCTTAAGAGCTCCGGGTGAAATGACATAGCGAGCTGATTATTGTACTTTACGGCAACAATATTATCATCCACCTTAGAGAGAATTTCTACATCTTCCCCGACACTTTCAATATATGGAGCCCGGATAAATTCCATAGGCACGTTTTTAAGTTTACCGAAATCCCCTTCGGTATAAAAGCTTTCCAACTGTCTGCCATATGCATTTCGCATAACGGTAACGGGAAGTGTTGCAAAATGCTTTCTGGTATCATTTGAAATTTTTTCTGCAAGCAGGATGAGTCCGGCACAGGTGGCAAGCACCGGTATACCGTCTTCAATCTTTTTCTTTAATATGTCAAACATATCAAGCTCTCTGATAAGTTTTCCCTGCACCGTGCTTTCCCCGCCGGGAAGAACAAGTCCGTCAAATTCCTGCAATACGTCTTTTTTCTTTCTAAGTTCAATTACCTCTGCCCCAAGGGAGGCGAGCATTTTTTCATGCTCGATAAATGCCCCCTGAACGGCAAGCACCGCTATTTTCATAAATCTTCCTTTCAAAAATCCACAATCACCGGGGTACATTATTTATTTTCCACGCTCTTCCATAATAAGCTCTATTTCCTGCTCATTTATTCCTACCATTGCTTCTCCCAAGTCTTCTGAAAGCGAAGCTATAAGCTCTGCATCCTCAAAGTTTGCCACTGCCTTAACTATTGCCTGAGCTCGCTTAGCAGGATTTCCTGATTTAAATATTCCCGAGCCCACAAATACTCCCTCAGCTCCAAGCTGCATCATAAGTGCGGCGTCAGCAGGAGTTGCAACTCCCCCGGCAGCAAAATTCACCACGGGGATTCTCTTATTTTCATGCACATAGCAGACTAAATCATAAGGCACCTGAAGTTTTTTAGCCTCCTCAAAAAGCTCATCTTCTCTGAGTGAAACTATCTTTGAAATTTCAGAATTCATCTTTCTCATGTGGCGCACTGCCTGAACAATGTCTCCTGTTCCCGGCTCACCCTTGGTACGAATCATGGAAGCTCCTTCATTAATTCTTCTTAACGCCTCACCTAAATCTCTTGCTCCGCATACAAAAGGCACATTAAATTTAGTCTTATCTATATGGTATACGTCATCTGCAGGCGAAAGCACTTCACTCTCATCGATATAATCTATTCCTATAGCCTGAAGAATCTGGGCCTCCACAAAATGTCCTATACGGCACTTAGCCATAACAGGAATGCTTACGGCTTCCTGAATACCCTTAATCATCTTTGGGTCACTCATTCTTGACACACCGCCTGCCGCACGAATGTCAGCAGGAATTCTTTCAAGTGCCATTACCGCACATGCCCCCGCTTCTTCGGCAATTTTTGCCTGCTCAGGTGTGGTGACATCCATAATCACACCACCTTTTAACATCTGTGCAAGTTCCTTGTTTAAATCGTATCTCTTACCCATTTCTATCCTCCTAAGTGCTTATCAAATTTCTATTGATGAATATCATGTGATAGATTATAATATAATCTGATTATATTGAAATATTCAGTTATAATATTTTTTATAATGCCAGTTTTTAATATAAAAGGAGAAATCAGAATGCTTACTTATTCTTTTGAAAATCTTAATGATATGAGTCTTTATGAGTATATATATGAGTGTATAAAAAATGATATATTGTCAGGCGTGCTTACTGCGGGGGAGAAACTTCCATCTAAAAGGACTTTTGCAAAAAATCATAACATAAGTGTGATTACTGTGGAGAATGCTTACGGACAGCTTATGGCTGAAGGATTTATTTATTCAATGCCAAAAAAGGGATATTTTGTATCTGACATAAAGAGCCTAAATATCGGAAGAATGAGTAAATCTGACCATACTGACCTTATTAAATCAGATAATAATTCCTTAAAAAACAATTACGTTACTATCCATGATTTAAGCAGGTCAGACACAATATTCGCGGATTTTGTAAACAACCATACCTCTGTCAGCAGTTTTCCATTTTCACAATGGGCAAAAATAATGCGGAAAATTTTAACCTATGATAATGAAGAACTCCTTAAAAACCCTCCGCCGGGAGGAGTGTCAGAGCTTAGAATTGCCATATCCGAGCACTTAAAAGATTTCAGAGGAATAACGGTATCTCCCGAACAGATTATTATCGGTGCGGGTACTGAATATCTCTATGGTCTGCTCATACAGCTTTTAGGGAGAAAAAAAATATATGCCGTTGAAAATCCGGGCTACAGAAAAATCCAGAAAATATATGAGGCAAATGATGTATGCTGTCTGAACATTCCTATGGATAAAGACGGAATTATTCTTGAAGCACTAAAAATGAGTGATACTGATGTTTTACAAATTTCTCCGTCCCACCATTTTCCTACCGGTATAGTTACTCCGATAAGCAGAAGGTACGGTCTTTTAGAATGGGCAAATGAAAAAGAAGGGAGATATATTATAGAAGATGATTATGACAGTGAATTTCGCCTTCAGGGAAGACCGATTCCTGCCCTTATGTCCATTGACGTGTCGGAAAAGGTCATATATTTTAACACCTTTACAAAAAGTCTGTCTTCTACAATAAGAATAAGCTACATGATACTTCCAATGCATCTGCTCAAAAAATTTCATGAAACTTTAAGCTTTTATGCCTGTACTGTATCGAACTTTGAGCAGTACGCGCTTGCCGCCTTTATAAGCGACGGCTTCTTTGAAAAGCATATTAACCGCATGAGGGGATATTACAGAAACCTCCGTGACACCTTGCTTTCTGAAATAAAATCAAGCACTCTTTCAGAATACGTCACAATAAAAGAAGAAGATTCAGGACTCCACTTTCTCATGGAAATACGCACCCTGAAATCTGATAGCGAATTAAAAGAGTGCGCATTAAAAAACGGTATTAATATTTCTTTTTTGACTGACTATTACAGCGAGCCTGACAATAACGCCATGCACACTGCAATAATTAACTATTCAGGACTTTCCGAAAATGATATAAAAGAAGCTGTCACAAGACTTGCAAGGGCATTTTCCCAGTGACATTAACTAAAAGTACAGCCAATTACAACAATTCAAGACAAAGCAAAGGCAAAGTTTCGCAGGTATCTTCACCCAGCGCAGAGTCAATTAATTTAAGCTCTGCGCTGTCATCTTCATCATAAATCACTGTACCCTCAAGTGCCATATCAGAAAAATTAAGTTCATTCATATAATCATACGGAAGATTTGCATTTATTACCTTGTAAGTTTCAAATCCGCCTTTAAGCACTACTTCGTCACCCGTCTCAAAAGGATGTGGCAGTCGCATATAGAGGTTTATAATCCTGTCCGTATCAGGATTGTTCCACAGACTGTATTCCTTTATGACATCATAAGAAAAATCAAATGAAATTATCTCAAATCCAGGGTCAATTTTTATCCTGCCCCTGAATTTACTGCCCCTTATGTCGTACATTTCAATGTAAATATCATCATCTTCATCTACATCATCACAGATATCCTTAAATTCCTCTCCCGCAACATCAAATCGGTTATAAACGCCTGTAAATCTGTCATTTACCGTAAGCACATAAACCTCATTATCATGAGTTTCCTGAAGGTAATTTCTAACACTTTCAAATCTTTTTATCATGTCAATGGCACACGGAAACTCATTTAATTCCATGAAAAAAGCCTGTTTCATGGAAATTACTGAATTGCTGTTCCAGACTATGCAACACATTTCCTCGGCATTAAACTTAAAATTGCCATCCGTTATTTCACGTTTTAAAAAATCACGCATGGTAGAAGATTCAATAAAATCTATCGTTTCCATTTGTAAGTCCATAATCACATCTCCGTTTCAAACTGCTATTTTATTCCAAACTGCTTCATTCAGTGAAACACCCTGACAAACTTTATGTCAGGGCGCTGAATCCATACTTCAAAATATTAATTTAAATACTTATCTGCTTAAACACTTCTCCAATCTTTTCAGAAATAAGTATGTCTGCAGAGCTGTCTCTGTTCGTAGGTGCCATATTAATTACGGCAAGAGTTTTTCCATGAAAATAATCTATAAATCCCGCAGCAGGATAAACCACAAGAGAAGTTCCTCCTATAATAAGCATATCTGCCTTACTTATATGGTTTACTGCCCTGGTTATTGTATCACTGTCTAACCCTTCTTCATAAAGCACGACATCCGGCTTGACTATGCCTCCACATTCACACCTCGGTATACCTTCCGAATCAGCAATGTAATCCAAATCATAAAACTTATGACATCTCATACAGTAATTTCTGTGTACGGAGCCATGTAATTCAAGCACTTCCTTACTTCCTGCCGCCTGATGAAGCCCGTCAATATTCTGGGTAATTACTGCCTTTAATTTACCCTTTTCTTCCATTTCAGCAAGTTTAAGGTGTGCCGCATTGGGCTTTGCATCCCTGAATATCATTTTATCCTTATAAAAACGATAAAATTCTTCAGTATTCCGTGTAAAAAAACTATGGCTTATTATCGTTTCGGGAGGATATTTATATTTCTGGTTATAGAGGCCGTCCACGCTTCTGAAATCCGGTATACCGCTTTCAGTAGATACTCCTGCCCCGCCAAAAAATACGATATATTGTGAGTTGTTTATTGCATCATTTAATTTCTTTACCGACTCATTCATCAGGATTCCCCCTCAGCAGAAACCTCTTCATCTGAATCAGTGTCCGATTCAGTAGAATTATTTTCAGACGATGTATCTGTTTCATCTTCAGTCTTTTCTGTAACAATTACTTCTATCTGCATATCATTAATAATTCTATAAAGCTCCGATTCCGAAACCGAAATCGAGACCATATTACTTCCTGTCTGAAGCTCACTGCAGTCAACAGATAAATTAAGTGATTCTATTGTAAGTTCAGAAACATCCCTGTTCAAACCTCTCAGAACTATCTGGTATCCTTCCGGAAATACCAGTTCATAATCATATCTTTCATCTGTATTTAAAAGAGTAACATCATCTGCCACCGGAACGAAACTTCTATCTTCAAGCTGTTCAATGGTTATACTCACGGTAATCTGCGAAGAAGCGTCTGCAAGATATATATTATTAGGAAGATAATCTTCTATATCTACATTTGTCTCAATAGACTCACTGCTTCCTGTAACCCTGATATCATCAATATCTATTGATGATACCCCTCTGAGAACGCTTTCCTCACCTGCTATAAGTATATAATCAGGATGATAACTTATGTCCGATATTCCATATCCGTTTGCAACACTGCCCACCGTAGACAGATTTACCGGAACACTTTTTGTAGGATATATCTTAACATTTACAAGCACTTCAGTACAGTCAAATACAATATCTTTATTTTCAACAACTTCACCATATGCATTGTAACATACAGGCTCGACATAATCTTCAAATTCCTCATACTTATTTGAAGCATCTACCGTTACCCTTATTTCCGTAATTTTATTTATCACGGACTTTGCTCCCTCAATGGTAATAAGATTAGGCGTAGCCGAATATTCAGCTACAGCATAACCATCTGCCGTTTCTCCTTCAACTACTACCGTAACAGGAAGCTGTTTTGTAACCTTTTCTTCAAGGCTTAAAACCATGGTATTATCCACGTATGTTATTGTTATGTCAGAAGCTATTGAACTGTCCTTAGGCTCTACAAATATCTGAACAGTATTAGTAATGGACATTGTTGACAAGTCTGCCGTTGCATAAAAATCATCTGCAGTCAGACGGTCCACAACGGTCCTTGGTCCTCTTACTATTATATCAACCGTATCACCCTTAGTCACATCATAAACCTGGTCCAGTTCATTAAATATATTTCCGTTAAGCTGTTCAACAGGGATATCATCTATCTGTTTTGTAACGGTGTAATCTTCTACATTCATAACAACAAGCCAGATTACTATAGCTAAAACAACAGCAAACAGCTTAAGAATAAAATTATTTAAAAACTTATCCTTTGCTTTTTCTTTCATGCTTCCTGCCTCCTTTCTTAAGCATCTTGAAACGCTTAACGTCCGTATGCTTATTCTGAAGGGATGCCAGATGCTTTCTTAAGCTGTCAGAATCCAAATCCCTGTACAGGGCTCCCTTATATGCAACAGAAATTCCGCCCGTTTCCTCAGAAACAATAAGCGTCATACTGTCTGATATCTCGCTTATACCAAGACCTGCTCTGTGGCGTGTTCCAAGTTCCTTATTTATATCACTTCTCTCAGTGAGAGGAAGATAACAGGTTGCCGCCACTACTCTGTTATTTCTTATAATTACCGCTCCGTCATGAAGAGGAGTATTTTTCTCAAATATATTTACAAGAAGCTGTTCCGTTACTACAGCATCAATACTTATTCCGGTATTCTCATATTCACCAAGTGCAGTTTCCTGCTCTATTACAATGAGGGCACCAGTTTTTGCCTTACCAAGCTCAACTGCAGTTCTGACCAGTTCATATATAGTTTTATCACTTACCTTTTCATTTTGAGAATGCTTCTCTTCAGACACGAATATATTTCTGAATATCTTCTTTCTACCCAGTTCTTCCAGTGCACGCCTGAGTTCCGGCTGGAAAAGAATGATAAGCGCAATAATACCCACGTTTACAGTATTTCTTGCTATCCATAATATGGTATTAAACCTGAACAGTGCCGCCAACCCAATAAATATTAACAGTATTATAATACCTTTTAAAAGAGTCCACGCCCTGCTTGACTTAAACCATAAAAGTATATGATAAAGAAGATATGAAATTATAATTATTTCAACAACATCTGACCATGTTATATTCGGCATATAAAACCAGTCAAAATTTGCCGTTATTGTAGCCCAAATTTTAGCCAAGTCAGCACCCCATTTTGCTAAAATATTTATTGTTTATTGGATTTACCTGTATTAATCTTTTTCACATTCTTATTTGCAGATGATACCTTAAGCTTTGGAACAGCTTTAACATAGTAATAATAATCATCATCCTCAAATTGAACAATTTCCTTACGGGAGTAATCTACTATTCCTTTAAAAAACTGTATTATTACGGCGACAATCATACCCAAAATAGTACCGAAAAGTACTGCAATTATAGATATATTTACATCAACTGCATATCCTCCGATAAGGAAAACTATTATATTTACCACTCCACCGACAGCAATGGCAATATACCATGAATAATCAAACTGCATTCTATAGATGACACAGACAACCAGCATAGCAATAACAAAACACATTATATAAAGAAGCATTGTCTTATCTTTAAACAAATCATCTATAAGATACTGATATGTAGTAAGATTCTCAATATCGGCAGCGGAATTAAGCATATCTGCTATATCAGATGCGTAGCTTGAAAAATAGTAAAGAACAACTCCAAATGCCACCGGTACAATACCCGCATATCCTGCCAGAACAGCAGCTGCAAGCGGAATCACATAAGGTATCTTTAAAAAGCAAAGTACCATGGAAATGAGTATTATATATGATGTCCTTGGAAAGAACTTTACATACATACAGTACATCACTATAAAAATGATTACAAAAACCAAACCTACTTCCGTGGAAAGTGCAAATGAATGTACAGCTATATCCACGCCTGTAATAAAAAGTGTAAATGCTCCTGAAAGCAGGGCACTGAGTACAGACAGAAGAAAAATAACTATCCCTTTACCAAAGAGTTCAGAATACCCGAACATTGAGTTTACCGATATAAATAATATAAGAGATGCTATAAATTTAAGAACAGGTATAGCAATTTCATCATATTTTCTCAAAAAATCTCTTACTGCATTTTTAAATACTAATAATTCTGCCATTTAATACTTTCCCTTTCCTGTATTATCCGAATCATCAAAATTATCCAAATCACTTATGTCTCCACCGATATTTGCACTCACCTTTATTGTTTCCGGTTTGGCACCTGCATCTTCCTCAGTTTCCAACTCAATAAGTTTTTTCAGATTCTTATTATAATTTATAAGTCCGGGTTTTGCTTTTGTATACCTTATATTATATATGATATAGGCAATTATTGTATATATAAATGCAAATGCCACATATCCTACCATAAGTATATATATAAGCCTTATGTAGTCCATCTCATTTATCTGATTAAGAATATCCTGAAATTTAAGCATTACAACAGCAATCACTATCACCCAATAGCATATGGTTGAAGTAACTACTGTTTTAAGGCAGTTATATCTAACATAATCATTTTTATAGTATTTACTCATAACCAAATCTTTATTTTCCTGATTTTTTTCGTAAACAGCCAGTTTGGTCATAAGTTTTACCTTTTCTTCATTTATCACAGCTGCACTCCTTTTAATGCCAGTTTATCAATTTAAAGATTTTTCAACTAAAATAAAGTTTACTACATTTCAATTCATTTTACAAGGTCTTTATTAGCTCCGAATCTGTCTGACATTAAATAGTTCCGTATAGATATTGCTACCCTGAGAATAGCTCTGTATTCTTCATATTTAAGATTTCTGCATGGTATAAAAGCATCTATAAGTTCAATGTAATCCTCCAACGTAGAGACACACATATATGAGTTTTTTGCAGCTATTTTTTTATTATATGAGCTTTTTACAAGTGCCTCCAGAATATCAAGCAGGCTCTTATTTTCTGACAGTTCGCCCAGATATTTTTCTATTACGTCCATAAGGAAATCTTTATTTTCGGTTTTGCATAAATTATAGAGTACCATGTCATCATAACTCTGTATATCCAGATTCCGCCCCATACGTTCAGAATAAGATACCACCTCATCAGCCTCTTCTCTGCTGTCTGCCAAATCATCAACAGTTTCCACACAACTTCCTACTCCCACCAGAAACTTAATTTCCGGAAATAAAAGCCTTGTTCTTTTAAATGCCCTGACAGTAATTTCCCTTGCATAGGTACTAAGCTCATAGTCTTTTACAGGGCAGAAAAAGAGAAGGTATATACCATCTGTTACATATAATATTTTCTTTTTTTCTGCCTCAAAAGCTTCTCTTATTATTTCCATAACATTCTCAGTATATTTTGATTTTTCTTCGTCTTTTGTGTCATCTTTAAATATTATCTTTGCACTTACTGCCTGATATCTGAGTTTTGGAATATAGCCGTAATGAATAAGTTCCTTCTTATCGCCCGGTCTGCAGTCATACGTCAATACATAATCCAACAGGCGGCTTATTTTTTCTCTCTTCACCTCATTTTTTTCAAGTTTCTTATAAACTTCATTTGCCAACTGCTCCGGTGACGTAGTTCTGCTTACAGATATAAAAGGAAATATTCTTTTATTCGCCTCTTCCATTACTGATTGAGGAATTCTTACTGTAAAACGCCCTGCATTAATTACGATACCGGCGGCTTTTTTTTCCGCAGCTTTCTTTACAAGCTCCAGAAAATCTTCCGTCTTGCCTTTTATGTCCGGAGCATATTTTATAATCAGCAGAACATCTTCTTTAATTGTTCCGTTGAACGGCAGGCTGTCAACAATTTCACACCTTCTGATAAGATTAAACAGACGTCCTCTTCCTGATATAAGCTTTGCCCCTCTCAATGTCTTCAATTTAAATAACTGTTTAAATGTAATATACATATCCTACCTCGCAAATTTGATATGTATATTATATAACATTTGAGTATAAATTTCATCAACTATTTTAATAAATTATAGACATTTTTTAATTTCGACTTAAACAGGTATATATTATTCAACTTTCATCATACGATAACCTACTCCGATATGAGTTTGGATATATTGTGGTGAATCAGGCTCGGATTCAATTTTCTTTCTGAGTGTCGTCATAAAAACACGCAGTGATGCAACGTCGTTTTCCCTGCTGCCTCCCCATATCTTCTGGGTTATATAAGTATGGGTAAGTACCTTTCCCACATTTTTTGACATAAGACAAAGCAGTCTGTATTCGATTGGTGTAAGATGAAGTTCTCTGTCTCCCAAATAAGCACAGCCTGCGGCAAAATCCACCTTGAGTCTGCCGTTTACAAAAACAGAATTTGATGTAACAGAGCTCTCCTCCATAAATGCAAGGCGACGCTGAGTTACACGAAGTCTTGCCAAAAGTTCCTCCACTGAAAACGGTTTCGTAAGATAGTCATCCGCACCTGCGTCCAAAGCCTCTATTTTATCTTTATCTTCGCTTCTTGCACTTATAACAATAACAGGCATATTAGACCATGACCGAATACACTTAATAACCTCAATACCGTCAATATCCGGCAGTCCTAAATCCAGAAGCACAACATCAGGATTGTGAGAAGAAGCCTCCATAATTGCGCTTTCTCCGTTAGAAGCTACAAGATATTTATAATCATGGGTTTTTAGTGTGGTTGTAATAAGGTTGCGGACAGAAGCATCATCCTCTACCACAAGAATTAAAATCTTATTCATTTATATTCACCTCGCTTAACGGTAATGAAAAAGTAAATTTGCAGCCATGCGGAATATTATCTGTTAAAGTTATTTCTCCTCCGTGGCAATTTATGATTGATTTACACAGTGAAAGTCCCAGGCCAAGACTTCTGCGGCTGTCCGCAATCTTATTTTCACCTGTAAAAAACATATCAAACACACGCGGCTTAATGTCATCCGAAATACCCGGTCCGTTATCTGAAACACTTACCAAAGCCGCATTTTCTGTTTTTTCCGCTGTAATTATAATAGCTGAGCCTGCAGGAGTATATTTTACAGCGTTATCAACTAAGTTGATTATAACCTGAACTATCAGCCTTGCATCTATCCGTACCAGCATAAACTCATCTTTAATATCCACCGATATATCATGTTCAACACTTTTTCTGTTAATGTGCCTGAGAGCCTCTTCTATCACTTCATCTATAAGTTCGGCGGACATATTAATATTCATTTTTCCTTCTTCTATGCGTGTAATTGCAAGCAGGTTTTCCACAAGATTGATAAGCCACATAGAATCATTATAAATATCATTAAATACCTGTATTCTTGTTTCATTATCCATCTTATCGAAATTGGAAAGTAAATTTCCGGCATTACCTGCTATTGAAGTAAGCGGTGTACGCAAATCGTGGGATATGGAACGAAGCAGGTTTGCCCGAAGCTGTTCATTCTTTGCAAGCACGGCCGCCATTTCCTTTTCCTTGGCATTACGGCTGTTTTCTATTGCCAATGCACACTCTCCGAGGATGGAAAGTAATACGGAATTTTCAAAGGAATCAATAGGTCTTCCGTCAATGTGTATACCCACAACGCCGTACACCTTGTTGTTGATATGAATAGGAAGAAATAAGCATTCAGCATCTCCGAATTTATCGGTGCCGGCACCGGCACGCTTAATATTTCTGAATACCCATTCGGCAATTTTGTTTTCCCCAAACGATGAAAGTTCTTCGTTATCAGACTGCGGAATAATACTGAACAGATATCCTTTACCCAACTTCCCGCTTACTTCCATGTATACGATAACATCACGGTCAAGCATTTTCATAAGCTGACTTGCCGTAATATTAATAATATCCTTATCATCCTGTGCTTTTTGCAAAAGCTGGTTTGTATCAAACAATACCTTTGTACGGAATGCCGCCTGAGCAGATAATTTTGCATGGTCTTTAAGCTTTGCGGCGAGAGTTCCCGTAATAATTGATGCCAGCAGCATAATCACAAAGGTTACCGGATATCCTGAGTCATATGCATGGAAGGTCAGCCTTGGCTCTGTAAGTAAAAAATTAAACAGAATCACGCTGAGAACAGAACTTATGACGCTGCATGCATAGCCCTTAGTAAACAAAGAAATCAACAGAACGCCAAGAATATATATGGTTATAATGTTTGATTCCGTAAAACCCAGTCTGAGAAATGCATAGCCAATTCCGGTGACAGCTGCCATAACGGCAGAGATAATAAGAATATCTTTCACTGACGGCAGTATACGGTGTCGCAGAGTTTTCTTCCCTGAACGATATTTTTTTTCAACTAAAGAATCTGGAATTATATGAATATCAAGATTTGGGGCAATAGAAATAAGCTTTTCGGTAAGAGTAGGCTTACTCCAGATATGCCTGCGTGTTACATTACTTCGCCCGATAATAATTTTAGTCACTGATGATAAACGGGCAAATTCCGCAATCTGATAAGAAACATCATCACCGTAAACCGTGACAATGTTTGCCCCCAGCTGCTCTGCAAGGCGGATATTATGTTGAAGCCGTATCTTGTCATTTTCTTCCATCTTGTCAGCATCATGTGTCTGTACATATAATGCAGTAAAAGTCCCGCCAAAGGCTTTTGCCATTCTTGCGGCAGTGTGTACAATTCTTGAATTTGAAGGGGATGCGGACAGACAGACAAGAATATGTTCGTCATCATATTCATCGACAAACTCCTTATTTTTTTCTGTGGAATTCATCTGCATCACCGCCTTACTGATTTTTTATATCATGTTATCACCAATCCGAAGGATTGATGATGCACGCACAGCGCCATCGCGGAGCGATTTTCATGCGCTGTGCTCATTATATCATGATTTTGCTTCGCTTCATCATGATTCGCGCACACTCGCCAAATGTCTGCTTCGCAGCCGCTTGGCTCCTTGTGTTCGCGTATATTATACCATCTCATGTTTATCCCCTGCAAATACATCTTATAAATTATATATGGAAACATTTTTGCAGTGCTTTATATTCTCCAAGCACCAGCATTGTTTTATCTTCAGTAAGAACAGTGTCGGACGTTATATTCAAATCCATTTTGCCATTCTTTTTAATAGCCATAATGTTGATATTGTATTTTTTTCGGATATCAATCTGTCCGACACTCATGCCAATCCACGATTTCGGAACAGTTACCTCAAAAATAGCATGATTCTCATCCAGCTCATTATAATCGAGTATATGATCTGCGGTATATCTGATTGCCGCCCATCTTGCCACCTGCTTTTCGGGATATACTACCTCATCAGCTCCATTTCTGAGCAAAAATTTTGCCTGTACATCCCTCTCCGCTCTCGATACCACCATTTTTCCTCCAAGTTCCTTTAAAAGCGAGGTGGTTTCAAGAGAACTTTGAAAATCATTTCCAATGGCAACAATACAAACATCAAAATTCTTTACTCCCAGAGAAATAAGAAAATCCTCATTTGTACTGTCACCAATCTGTGCATTTGTAACAAACGAAAGAGAATCATTTATTCTTTCTTCATTGCTGTCCACTGCCATCACCTGATGTCCTAACTGATTCAGTTGTATGGCAATATGTTTGCCGAATCTTCCGAGTCCTATCAGTAAAACAGATTTCATTGTAGTTTCTCCTTATCCAACCGTAATTTTTTCCTGCGGCAATTTTGAAAGATTTTTATTTGCTCCCGAGAGTGCCGCATAAATAAGCGTAAGTCCGCCTACTCTGCCCAGGAACATAAGAGATATTAAAATCACCTGTGAAATCACGCCAAGCTCCGGTGTAATTCCAAGTGTAAGTCCGACAGTACCAACTGCAGAAGCAGTTTCATAAAGGCATGCACCCATTGGCAGACCTTCCACTGTACTTATTATCAAAGCACCTCCAAAAAACAGAATTACATACATCATTACAATGGTAATGGCATTTTTTATAGCTCCGCACTCAATTCTGCGTCCGAAAAGCTGAGGGTCATTCTTACGTCTGAATACTGCAAAAGCATTTGCAAACAGGACTGCTATTGTTGTGGTTTTTACACCGCCGGCAGTAGAGCCGGGCGAGCCTCCTATCAGCATGAGAACTATCATAACAGCCTGTGAAGCACTTGACATTGCAGACAGATTTGCAGTATTAAAGCCTGCCGTTCTCGGTGTAATCGACTGAAAGAACGAGCATAATATTCTCTTTCCCTCAGACATATCCGTAAATTCACAGAAATAAAAATATGCGGCAGGAACAATAATTAATAATGCAGTAGTTATAAGAATAACCTTGCTCTGCATGCGGTAATGCTTAAAATGATGCTTATTTGTACGAATATCATCCCATGTAAGAAATCCGATACCTCCAATCACTATTAAAAGCATTATCGTAATATTTACCGTAGGATTATCTATGTAGGAGGTGAGCGACGGATAGAGTGAATCAGGAGTTCCCATTACATCAAATCCCGCATTACAGAATGCAGATATGGAATGGAACACTGCCATCCATATTCCCTTAGCACCGAAATCCTGACAATACACCGGCATCATCACAATCGCTCCGAGCAGTTCAATTATGAAAGTAGTCCTGATAATGAAGCCTGTAAGGCGGACAATTCCGCCGATTCCCGGTGCGGAGATTGCCTCCTGCATCGTGCTCCTCTGCATAAGTGATATTTTCCTTCCGGAAAGCAAAGCAAAGGATGCCGCTACCGTAACAACTCCTAAACCGCCTATTTGAATAAGTATTATAATAACTGCCTGGCCAAATGCCGACCAATATGTAGCCGTGTCCTGTACAATAAGTCCGGTTACACAAGCCGCAGAGGTAGAAGTAAACAATGCCTCATTAAATGGTGTTACCTGACCGTTCCTTGACGAAACAGGCAGCATTAAAATCAATGCTCCGGCAAGTACCAGTGCCGCAAAACCCAGTATAATGATTTGAAACGAGGTCAAATGTCTCCTCTTATGTAAAAGTTCTGCCATAACATTCTCCTTTTCGTCTCTTTTCTCACCATTATATTATCTTTTGTTTTAAGATTGTATAAAGCTGTAGGCTTTCGTATTAAGATTGTATAAAGATTTACTATTGTAAAAAAGCCCGGTTTATTTACTAAACCAGGCCTTCATGCTGTTAAGTACCTGTACAAGTTCTTCTTCCTTAATGATATATGGTACCATTGCATACATATAATTTAAAAATGGACGGCTGAACACACCTCTCTCTGCGGCAAACTTCTGATACCCCTTTAAGACTTGGGAATCATAAACTTCTACGCAGACACAGCCTCCCATAATACGGACTTCTTTTATACGTTCATCAGAAAAGCCTTCCATTTCACGGCGCGTGATTTCCTCAATCTTTTTGATTTTTGACATATAATCTTCTTTTTCAAAAAGCTCTATTGATTTATATGCCACACTGCACGCTAAAGCATTTCCCATAAATGTAGGTCCATGCATCAGTGCATGGTTTGGGTCATCACTGTAAAAGCCTTCATAAACCTTACGGTTTGCAACCGTTGCGGCATGACCTATGTACCCGCCTGTAAGTGCCTTTCCGAGTACTATAATGTCAGGAAGTACAAGGTCTGCCACAAAACGGTTTCCTGTTCTTCCAAGTCCGGTTGCCACTTCATCAAATATAAGAAGCACACCATATTTATCACAGAGTTCCCTTGCACGCTTTAAAAACGAAACATCATACATACGCATTCCGCCTGCACCCTGCAAAAGAGGCTCAACTATAAAACAATTTAAGTCCTCATGATATTTTTCAAAAGCTTCCTCCAATGCAGGTATTTCCGTAGGAATATTTATAACATATTTTTTCTCACCATAGGCCTCCAGAATGAAATGATAGTCCTCGTCATCTCCAACCTCCATCGTTTTAAAGGTATCACCGTGATAGGCATGGGTAAGAGAAAGAACTTTAGTACGGTTATACTCACCTTTGTTTACATAATATTGAAGCGCCATCTTTAAGGCGACCTCAACTCCCACACTTCCCGAATCTGAAAAGAAGCAATAATCAAGGTCCCCCGGTAAGAACTCTGCCAGCTTATCAGAAAGCCTTTCCACAGGCTCATGTGTAAGACCTCCAAGCATTACATGGGAAAATTTATCCACCTGTGACTTTACTGCTTCATTTAACACGGGATGCTTATATCCGTGAATCACGCTCCACCATGAAGATACAGAGTCTATCATCTTATTATCTTCGGTATAAAGATATACACCCTCTGCATCCACGATTTTAAATGGCGGTTTCATTGTTTTCATCTGCTGATATGGGTACCAAATCATATTATTCCTCCTGCATTGTATTAATCATGTCATGTTGTTTGCACCATACTTCTTAGTCATATAAGTCTTGCAGAACTTCAGGTACAATATCAAGCTCCACACTTCCTTTTTCTATACATGCCAGAACTTCAAGTCCCGTTTTATGTTCGCACATCTTAATATTATCCTCTTCCATTACATCACCGGGATGAAAGTTATTAAAGAAAATTCCTTTTACAGGAATATTTTTTGCGCGCATATACTCTACCGTAAGCACTACATTATTTATAGTTCCGAGACCTGCATCCGCAATTATAAGGCAGGACAGGTCTAATTCTTTTATAACGTCTTCGAGCCATATTTCTTCTTCATCAAAGCATATGGGACATAAAATCCCCCCGCTTCCTTCAACAGTTACATAGTCATACTTACTGCATACTTCTTCAAATCCTTTTTTCACAACATTCATCTGAACAGGGTTTCCTTCAATACGTGAAGCAAGATGCGGTGAAACTGCATTTTCATATACATAAGGGCACATTTCCGAAAGCGGTTGGGAAATACCAGATACCGTCTTTACATGAAGTGCGTCACCCGCAATAAGTTTTCCTTCAGCATCTCTTTCATTTCCGCTCATTGCAGCCTTATAATACCCCGGATTTTTTCCGAGCTCTTTTAATTTCTTTACCATAAGGGCTGTCACATAGGTTTTTCCAATGTCAGTACCCGTTCCCGTAACAAATAATTTTTTAGTCATTGCAAAGTCTCACCTCATATCCAAGTTTTTTGATTAAGTCCATATCTGTTTCTATGGTAATTCCTGCAGTAGTGAGCATGTCACCTGAAATTGCCGCATTGGCACCACTCTTAAAGCAAGCCTCACCCTTATCTCCTACAAGACCTCTTCCTCCTGCAAGACGTATGGATGCATCAGGTATTAAAAAGCGGAATATGGCAACACAGCGGCATGCCTCATCGTTTGTAAGCGGTGTATTATTTTCATAAGGTGTACCCGGAATAGGATTAAGTAAATTTACCGGAATTGACTTTACTCCCAGCTCTCTCGCCGTTAGTACCATGTCGATTCTGTCTTCCATGCTTTCACCAAGACCCAGTATTCCACCCGAGCAGATAGAAAGACCTGCCCTTTTTGCAGCCTTAAGTGTCTCAATTTTTTCTTCATATGTATGGGTTGTACAAACTGAAGGGAAATAATTTTCCGAAGTTTCCAGATTGCAATGTACCCTGGAGGCACCTGCCTCTTTTAATTTTTTAAACTGTTCTTCATTTAAAAGCCCGAGAGAAATGCAGACCTGAATGGAGGTTTCTTTTCTTATTGCCCTTATACTCTTACAAAGCCTGTCTATCTCATCATCATTCAGGCGTTTTCCCGAAGTAACAATCGAATACCTTAATACCCCTCTTTCAGCATTATATCTTGCTCCCTCTAACAATTCTTCCTCATCAAGCAATGGATATGTTTCTTTAAGCTTTGTATGATAATGCGCACTCTGGGCACAGTACTTGCAGTCCTCAGGACATTTTCCGCATTTGCCGTTAATAATCGTGCAAATATCAAAACCGCTTCCACTGCATTTCTTTCTTATCTCATCTGCCGCCGCAGTAAGCTCACCAAGAGGTGCAGAAATAAGTTTTACTGCTTCTTCCCTGGTTATCTTTCCACCTGCAAATATCTTTTCCTTCAATTCGTTTACTATACTCATTATATGTACCTTACCTTTTATGTCTCATATACAGTCAGATTACTACTCAGACTCTGTTTCATCTATGGATTCTCTTATTGCCCTTGCCGCACCATAAAGCTCCTCTTTTGTGTGAGAAGACATAAGTGCCGCACGCAGTATTGCCTGTCCCTTTTTTACGGTCGGATACCTGATTGCCGAAATAAAATATCCCTTTTCCATCATTTTTTGTGATACCTTATATGCCTTTTCCTCATCACCTATCCTTATTGGGACTATCGCAGTTTCTGAAGTAAAGTCAAGTCCGTTTTCGGAAAGGCATTTACAAAACCATTTCACATTCTTCTGAAGCTTTTTCACTCTTTCAGGCTCCTCCATCATAAGACACGCCGCCTTATTTGCCGCCGCCATTGTGGCAGGCGAAAGAGATGTTGAAAAAATAAAGCTTCTGGTTTTATTTTTCAGATATTCTATTAAAATATGAGAGCCGCAGACAAATCCGCCTTCCGCACCAAATGCCTTGCTCAGTGTTCCCATGCATATATCCACGCTTCCTTCCATATGATAATGCTCTTCCACTCCACGGCCTGTTTCACCTATTACACCTGTGGCATGAGCTTCATCCACCATGGAAAGAAGTCCGTATTTATCAGCTATTCTTACAAGCTCGGGAAGATTTACAATATCTCCGTCCATGCTGAATACCGCATCACTGACAATAAGTCCTGTACATCCTTTAAATCCCCGTACTTTTTCCTCTAAATCAGCCATATCATTATGTTTATAAATCACGGTTTTAGCCTTGGACTGACGGCATCCGTCAATTATGCTTGCATGATTCAGCTCGTCACTGAAAATCACATCACCCTCATGGCATATTGCGGGTATAATTCCTGAATTTGCCGCAAATCCCGTGTTAAATACAATAGCCGCTTCTCTTCCTTTAAGTCTTGCAAGCGTTTCTTCAAGCTCCATATGAATATTTGTTGTACCTGTTGTAAGTCTTGAGCCGCCGGAGCCTGTTCCGTATTTTTTTAGAACTTTAATTGTATATTCTTTTACTCTTTCATCATTACAGAAATCCAGATATGCATTTGATGCAAGCATCAGCATGTCCCTTCCCTGATAAATCACATGGGAATTCTGCGGCCCTTCAATCACCTTCATCGTGCGGTAAAGGTAATTTTTCTTTAAATTGTCTAATTCCTTCTCCATTCTTTCCCATTTGTTCATCACTGTACCTCATTCATTCTTACAAGTACCTTCTGTTCCTGCAGATATTTAATGCACTCTTCTTTTTCCTTATCATTCCCGCGGAACAAAAATACCCGTCCTCCGTTTGGGCTTCCAAAGGGCTTTAACTTTGTTATTCTTACATATCCTGTTTCTTTTGAAGCAATGTAGCCTGTCACATAGTCCGGGTCATCTGAAATGCAGAGTTCTGCAAGAATGTTCGGGTGATTAACAACCTTTGTAGCAAGCACAAGCGCCTCATTGAAGTGATTCTTTTCTTCACAGCTTCTGCTTCTTTGAGCATTACCTGTGTCCATATCCATGTATGTGGCACGAATACCCCTTTCCTTATCAGGCTCCAGCCTCTCAAGGGTATCTGCGTCAAGTAAAATTGCACCCCTCATGGAATAGCTCTGCTCCCATATGGAAATTATTTCATCAACTCGGGAAATACCCAGTTTTTCTAAATAGGAAGCCACAACCTGCCTTCCCTCAGCGTCATTTTCAGTTTCTACTCTGGTTACCTTTAATGCAGGAAGGTATAGCAATTCTTCTTCCTTTATCTCTTCTACCTTTATGTTAATAAAATCCGGTTTTCCCTTGCTATGGTAAAGAGCCCTCTTCATTAGGCTCGCACAGTATTCCTCAAGCTCATTCTCAGTAACAATTTTTTCCGCTCCCGATATGTGATTTTTAACTCCATCAGTTTCATTTGATGCACGCATCTTAATACTGTATCTTTTCATTATATATCCTTTATCTAATATCTTTAACCTGTTCTATTATATTGCGTGTAATTAGAAATATCAATATTTCTTAATATTTTTTATCCTTTTATATTGACCGTACCCTTTTTCTGGAATACAATCATATTGTAAATTTTTATATGGAGGTATTTTTACTATGGAGCAGTATCAATCACTGTTTTACGGGCTATCTTTTCTGGTAGCCGCCATTGCGTTTGCCTATGCAGCTTATCTGTATTTCTGGGTAAAACGCCAGCCGATTACAAACGGCAAAATTATTGAAGTTGCGGGGCTTATTAAAGAGGGTGCCAAAACTTTTATGCGACGCGAATATAAAATACTCGCAATTTTTGCATCCGTTGTCGCAGTACTTATCTTATTGTTTTTACCTTCTCCAATATGGAATGGTGACTTTATTGACAACATCTCTATGGCTCTTGCATATATCGCCGGAACCGTTCTTTCTGCCATCGCAGGAAAAATCGGTATCATGGTAGCAAGCCTTTCCAACGGCCGCTCCGCAGAGGCTGCTCAGAAGGGTATCAAACCTGCATTCTTAATAGGTTTCCGTGGCGGTGCTGTTATGGGACTTATCGTTGTAGGCTGTTCATTATTCGGTGTTGCTGCAGTTCTCTGGATTGTAGGCGATGCTTCAATTCTTTTAGGTTTTTCATTCGGCGCAAGCTCACTTGCCCTTTTTGCAAAGGCAGGAGGCGGTATCTTTACAAAGACCGCTGACGTATCTGCAGACCTTACAGGTAAGGTTGAGCTCGGAATTCCTGAAGATGACCCTCGTAACCCTGCAGTTATCGCAGATAATGTAGGTGATAACGTAGGTGACGTTGCAGGAATGGGCGCTGACTTATTCGACTCAAATGTGGCTGCAATGGCTTCTGCAATAGTTATTGCACAGTCACTTTCCGGTACAGGATACAATAATCTTTCAATGGTATTTTGCTATTCAGTTCTCGGTCTTCTTTCTTCCATTATCGGTATTGCCACTGCACGTATCGGTAAAAACGGCAACCCAACCAGAGCTTTAAATTCTTCTACATATGTAACTACGGCTATTTATATGATACTTACTGCTGTTGCTACAGCATTTATTCCGGGATTTTCATGGAGAATCTGGGGAGCTGCTACAGTTGGTCTTTTAGTAGGCGTTATAATCGGTATCACTACTGACTACTTCACTGATGACTCAAAGCCTATTGTTAAAAAGGTAGCACATGCTTCACAGACCGGTCCTGCATTTACCATTCTTTCAGGTGTTTCATATGGATTTATTTCAGCTCTTCCTGCTATGGTAGGAATTGCAATTTCAGCTCTTGCAGCTTATAAAATTTGCGAGCCTATGGGCGACGGATATGCTGTATTCGGCATTTCAATGGCAGCCGTAGGTATGCTTTCAATCGTAGGAATGATAATTTCAAATGACGCTTACGGCCCTATTGTTGATAATGCACGTGGACTTGCTGAAATGGGTGACCTCGGTGAAGATACAATCCGTATTGCTGACGAGCTTGACAGTGCAGGTAACACAGTAAAAGCTGTTACCAAGGGATTCTCAATCAGTGCTGCCGGACTTACGGTTATTTCACTTTTAGGTGCATTCATGTCTGAGGTAAATACTGCGCTTGCAGAAGCAGGAAAAGAACTTATCACGGGATTTGATATAATGGACCCTACCGTATTCTTCGGAGTACTTATTGGTGCAGTTATCCCTGCCGTATTCTCAGCTATGCTTATCCTCGGCGTAGACAAAAACGCACAGCGTATGGTTGCAGAAATTCACAGACAGTTTAACTCAATCAAGGGCTTACGCGAAGGTACTGCAAAGCCTGAATATGACAAGTGTATCGATATCGCTACAACAGGTGCATTAAGAGAGCTTATTCCTGCAGGTCTTATGACAATTCTTGTTACAATTCTTGTCGGAGTAATCGGCGGTGCCAAAGCTGTAGGCGGTTTCCTTCTCGGAAACATCGTAAGCGGACTTCTCCTCGCACTCTTTATGTCAAATGCAGGCGGACTCTGGGACAACTCCAAGAAGTACGTTGAAGCAGGAAACGAAGGCGGCAAGGGAAGCAAAGCTCACAAGGCAGCCGTAATCGGAGACACAGTAGGTGACCCGTTCAAAGATACAGCAGGTCCTTCAATCAACACCCAGATTACGGTAGTTTCACTTGTAGCATCACTTCTTTCAGGTGTGTTTGCAATGATTTCTATATTCTAGGTTTAAATGAATTTTTAGAAATTACATAATATTAAAAGGCTCATGCCACATTGTGATAATATCTCACCTATGGCATGAGCCTTTTTTATATTAATTGTTTGTTTACAGTTCGCGGTAATAAGGACATATATCCTCATAATGTCCGTCCTTCATGCGGAAACCTTTTGGAATAACACCCAGCTGAACAAATCCCAACTCCTCATACAAATGTCTGGCACGGGTGTTTGAAGCCACAACAGCGTTAAACTGCAATATGCTAAATCCATGCAGGCGCCCCTGCTCTATGCAGTCCGTAACAAGTTTTTTCCCTATATGAAGACCTCTTACTTCTGATTTTACCGCATAGCTTGCATTGCAGATATGACCACAGCGGCCGACATTGTTCGGGTGCAGTATATAAAGTCCGTATATTTTACCGTTTTTTTCATCTTCTGCCACGGCGGCATAGGTCTGCGAAGCAAAGAATTCCGCTCCGCTTTCAAGACTTAAATACTCCTCCTGTGGAAATGCCACGCCTTCTTCCACTACCTCATTCCAAATTTATATCATGCGTGGAAGGTCTGATTTTTTATATTTTCTGATTAGTATGGATTTGTTGTTCATGTCAATTTACACCTCAGGGCTATCCTGCCATTTTTTTGATTGTTTTCTCAACAGCAGCATTTAAACTCTTTTAATCCTGTCCGACAGCGTATTCACCATGCAGATAATTGCAGGTATTAACAATATTGCAAATATTACTAAATACCCAATAAGCACAGTAACGTATATAGCTGATACAATCATGCATACACATGAAACAACCATAAATATACGGTATGCAAGCAGATGCTTATATGGAGGTTTATATATAAGCCGCGCAATTAGTGCCGCAACAAACATAATTACTGTAGAGCCGAACATCATAAATATAATAAAAGCAATGCCAATTAAACCAAGACCTGAAATCATAGTCTCTATTATTCCTTCTATAAGCATGCCATATCCTTCAACATCACTTATATCATCATATGATTGATGGGCTTCAATTTCTTCTCCGTTTTCATCTATGCTGTCTCCTACGGCAGGCAAAGCAAACATAAATAACCAAACAGCCATGAACGCCAATATTAATGACACAACTGATACTATGGCAAAATTTACCTTTACGGCTTTCATTATATATCTCCTCACATAATACCGAAATGCTGCTTCACTTCTTTGTTTGCAACAAGGAAACAAATGCATACTGCATCTACAACTGCCTCAAGCAGATAAATCACCTGAAAATGTGAAATATTATACGGCAGATTTTTAATGACTACGATTGCAAGGAGTACCGCAACCACATAATTTGAATATTTAATTCCCATGTTAAATATGTATATAATCACTACAGCCAGAATAAGACTGATAAGGTTTCCTGCACTGAAACCCAGAATGAGATTTAAAATACCCTTTATAATCAGCCATACTCCTATACACATTGATATATTTTTTCCCATATTTCCTCCTCTTTATCATTATAAAAAATTTTCTAATGATATTTTAGATTACAATATGTATATTTGCAATACTCTGATTTCTATTTTCATAAATATGTCTTTTTCTTTTTATAATTAAAATAAGTACAGGTAAATGCCACACATGATGTCAAAAAGAGATAAAATCTCACAGACACGCTTCTATCATCACCAGTCCTCGGAGATTCTGTCCCTCCGGATTCAGTTGATGATGTTATGTCACTCGGCGTGGTTACGTTTTCCGGCTCATTTGGAGTATATTCCGAATCAGACGGCTGTGTCACATCTCCCGCACCAGGAATTTCCACAGGCGATTTGATATATCCACACTTACTACAAATGTTATTCTCCCAATCGTGGGCTTCCTCCCCAATAACTACCATGTCGCAACAGTCATATGCCATTTTATGGCTCTTTTCAGTGGTTATCCATACTACCTGCCCCGTATGATTATCCTGATTTTTATCCCCATATGTAAATGTTTCTGCTTCGCTTACCTCTCCACATACTTCACATATCATATAATATACAGCCCCAGATTTACAGGTTGCAGCAGATTTTAAATATTTATCATCAATAACCTGCTTTGTAAAATTATGCTCACCTGTTATATTTTGATTTATATTGCTGTAAACAGTTTCAGGATTTGTATCTCCCGAACACAAGTAACTCATAACCATGAATACTGTCTGACCTGAAAAAACCGGATATCCTTCTCCACAGGTCTGATAAAAGGCCTGTGTTCCGTCCGTAATGCCGCTATTTAACAGCCACGCAACCTCGCCGGAAGCAAACTGAGCCGCTGTCTTTCCGCCATTTTCTGATTCAGTATCGGATAGATAATAACAGTTTTCTATCCATTCAGCAGAAGGAGTTTCTAAACCATAATAATGGGCAATGCCGTCAGCATAATTCATATCCGATACAATAGTGCCTGTATTATAGCAGTTGGTAATTTGCATTTCCTCCCGGTAGTAACCAACAATTCCTCCCGTATCCCAGTATCCTTTAACATCACCTGTGTTGTAGCAGTCTGTTACAATAGAATTTAACGCTGCGTATCCACATATTCCACCGATTCCTTCTCCTGCTGCCGAATATACATAACCTGTATTATAGCAATGGCTTATTTTTCCCTGGTTTTCTCCTGCAATTCCGCCTGCCCGCATTAATTGCACACTTATCTCTCCACCTGAATTGTAACAATTTTCAATCAATCCGTAATTTGTTCCGCAAATTGCTCCTGCATATCCTGAATTTGGTTTAATGTCAGGATTTATCATACCCAGATTTTTTACAACTCCGTTACTACCTATTGTTTTGAACAATCCCGAGCCTGTATAAAGCCCGGAATCGGCATCGCTTAATACATTTAGATTTGAAATAGTTTTATTGTTTCCGTCAAATGTACCCTGATATGCTGAGCCATAATATCCTGCCGAAATAGGTTTCCAATTCATGTCTTTCGGAATCGTAATGTCATTTTCCAGTCGGGCATTTAAATTTGCGTTTTGTTCATCCGCCGCCAATAATTCGGCAAACCAATACAAATTACCGGCATTGTTTATTCTATAATAACCATCTACTAATTTGGCCGGCTGATAACTCCTTCCGTCACTCGAAAAACCATTTTCATCATATACCGGCTCAACATATGGGATGATTTTTATGTATTTATATAACATCCTCTGATCATCGGCATTATATTCCGTTTCAGGATTACCATCAGAATTTATACTTGCTATAATTTCGCAATTTGCATAAGCGCTGAAATCGAGCACTCCTCCTATTGCAATAGCAGTATAACTTCCTTCTCCGACCGTAGTAACCGAGCCTCCATTTACATACACCGTACCGGAATTGGAATTTGACATAATTCCGTATCCTGTTGTTCCATATCCATAGAATGAATATGTTCCGCTTGTAACAGTAACATTATTAATATGCGAATATACTCCATATCCTTCACCACCATAATTATAAACTGTTACCTGAAGTGAGCCAGAGCCGGTAAATTCAATGTCGTTAAATGCATAGATTCCGGCGGTCAGATTCCCGTAATATCCCAAATAAATAGTATTTTCCCCTTCCACACTAATCTTAAGATGTGAAACTTGTTCATCTGCATATATTACTGCCGGCATTGTTCCTGAGGTATAAGTCTGAGTAAGATTTGCTCCGTTCAGTTTCAGTGTATTTGAGCCGGAGTCATAGCTCACTGTAGAATCACCAAATACATCTTTTTCATTTTCCGATGTTATCTCTGTTCCATTAACCCACAAACCATAACCATCTTCCGCATAAGACCTTATCGGCATTATCAGGACAGCCATACACAGAAAAACCAATATGCCTATAATATAATATCTCTTTTTCATAATTTCTTTCCCCCTTTCAAATAGCCTATTAAATATTTTTCCATTACACATTCTGTAAATTCCCAAAATCATGATATTTAAAATGAAATCCAGCCACCGTCTACCGGCATAATAATACCGCTTACATATGCTGATTCGTCACTTGCAAGGAATAATGCTGCCTGAGCAATATCCATTGATTCACCCTGTTCAGGTGCCAGTCCAAGCACTCCTGAAATCTTACCGTAGCCATTCATATTAGGTATACCCATGACTGTGCCTATCTCCGTTTTAATTCCACCCGGAGCAATTACATTGCAACGGATTTTTTCTTTCATATACATAAATGCGGTATTTTTTGACAGGGCATTTAATGCAGCCTTTGACGCTGCATAAACCGGTCCGGCAGCCTGATGCATTGAGCCGATAGAAGAAATATTTATGATGTTACCACCGTTTCCCTGCTCCAGAAATACCTGACAGGCTTTTCTCATGGAGCACATCGGTCCATATACATTAATCCCCATTACATACTCATATTTTTCATCACTAAACTCTGCCACAGGAGCCATATCATCCATTACACCGGCATTGTTTACAAGAATATCCAGCTTTCCAAATTCACTGACTGCGAGGTCAATCATTGCTTCATCATCTTCTTTTTTAGATACATCTCCCGCAAATGCAATAACCTTACCCGGCTCATCTTTCAAGCTTTCAACAAGCTCCTGTAATCTTTCTTTTCTTCTTGCAACGGCAATTACATCAGCTCCCTCTTTTACAAAAAGTTCTACGATTGCTTTACCCATTCCTGATGATGCCCCTGTAACAACAACTGATTTTCCCTCTAGCTTCATAATTTTTCCTCCTCAAATTATCTATAGTTATGACTTTATTCTACTATACCAGAAACCTTATGTATAGTCCAAAAGATTTCACAAATTACTGTCGGCTTTGAGTCAGCAGATGAGACAGAAAATCATTATGAATTCTCAACTTCCATAAACCACATATTATTATCCTCATAATAAAGATGACATTTTCTGCCCTCAACTATGCAGGTATATCTCATACCTGCTCCACCTGCCTTAAGGCTTGCAGCACGTCGTACATCCGTCACCTTCTGTATCTCAAACGTACCTTCTCCTTCCCATGTAAAGCTCTTTGGAATAAGCCTTCCGTCCGTAGTAAATTCTGCAATAACATCTATATATACTTTATTTGACGCCATGATTTTCCTCTCCTGTCTTATGTCATAATTTCACAATAACAACTGAAGCTGTATTTTGTACTGATAATATATGATTTCATCTTCATACTAAAAATATGCAACCGGATGCACTACATGCTCCTCCTTTGCATTTATTTCTGAAAGTTCCCTGTCCTTATACATAAGTCCCCGCTGAATGCTGTAAAATCCAAATCTCCTGCGTATATCATCAACCGCCATATCCATTTTTTCCTGTTTTTCCCTTTTCTCATAACTCTGAAACATGTCAATCTGCTCAAAATACCGGTCCGTTACAAGGTCTGCCCCGCGGACACCGAGACTTCTGATTGGCTTTCCCCAAATATAATTTTCCTTAAACAGCCTATATGCTTCCTCCGCTATTTCCTCCGTAATATTTGTTGCTGATTCAATCTTTCTCTGCCTTGTAAAAGAATAAAGCTCATTATCCCTTATGCTTATTTCAACCACTCTGCATTTAAATGCATTTTCCCTGAGCCTTGCAGCAACGCTTTCTGAAAGGGCATAAATCACTATCTTTACATCTTCATCAGTCTGAAGGTCTTTTGGAGTGGTCGTGCTGTTTCCGATAGACTTTATCTCTGCGTGCGTATTTTCTTTCCTCACGGGAGAATCGTCATATCCGTTTGCAAATGACCAGAGAATGAGCCCCATTTTACCAAGCCCTGCTTCCAGAAGTTCCGTATCCATGAGGGCAAGCTCACCAATGGTTTTTATACCCATTTTAGCAAGTTTTCTGTTTGTGCTTTTCCCCACATATAAAAGTTCTGACACTGGAAGCTTCCAGACCTTATCCCTATATTCATCTTTATACATGGTGGTAATTGCATCCGGCTTTTTATAATCCGAGCCGAGCTTTGCAAAAATCTTGTTATAGGAAACACCTATACTCACGGTAATTCCAAGCTCTGACTTTATGCGGCTTTTTATTTCTTTTGCAATACGTGCGCCGTCTCCTTTAAGTGTCGCACTGGCTGTCACATCGAGCCAGCTCTCATCACAGCCAAAAGGCTCCCTCAAGTCAGTATAATCAGCATAAATTTCCTGTGCCATTTTTGAAAATCTTAGGTATAAATCCATCCTTGGAGGAAGAAATGTAATATCCTGACAAAGCTGTCTTGCCTCCCACAGGGTCATTCCGGTTTTTACTCCATATTTTTTTGCCGTGTAATCTGCCGTAAGGACAATTCCGTGCCTTTTCTCCGGGTCGCCTCCCACGGCAATAGGCTTTCCCCTTAACTCCGGATGATGCAGAAGCTCCACGCTTGCATAAAAGCAGTTACAGTCGCTGTGAAGTACTGTCCTGTCTCCCATCGGCGCCCCCTCTTTCTTTAATCGAACATTTGTTTCTTTTGTATGGTCAGTATATATTTATTTTTAACAGATTTCAATGGTAATTTTATCTAGACAAAAAACAGCCACGCAGACCTTTTAGTGAGCGTTTCCCACGAAAAAATCTGCATGGCTGTAAATTCTTATTTTTTTCTAAAACTTAACAACTTCAGGCTCATGCGTAAACGAATAAAATACCGCTTTAGCATTTTTAAAATAAAACACTTCTGTATTTCCGTCATCTGCAGCATACATTCCCTGCAGAGAAGGATAAGCATCAAGCATGGACTGTCTTGCCTCTACTCTGTCATCCTCTACCAGCTCTCCTGATACACGAATCCATTCATCACCGTTAAAGGCGCATATTTCAGCATTAGGATTTGCGTGAAGCTGTTTTGATACATCCTTTACCTTTCCGGTCTGTATGTAAAGTTTTCCTTCAAAAATATTAATTGTTCCAAAAGGACGGACTCTGGGACAGTTTCCTTCTACCGTTGCCAGATAATATGTACCTGCATCTTTTAAAAATTTTTCTACTCTTTCCATATTAAAAACCTCCTTCGTTATTATCGCTTTCCTCTATGTATTGGAAGCGGATTTCCTTTAATTTTAATCCGTTTGAAGTAACAAAAAGACGCATAACAGAAAATCGTTTTAACAATTCAAAATCCCTTGTAATCGTCATTTCTTTGCCACCTGTTCCATGGAAGGTAAATGTTCTGACCGGGTAATTCGTGTAAAAAAGTGTACACGGTATCTGTGCCAGTTCAGAAAGTTCCGAACTTCCTGTCAGGCTTATCCTGTATTTTCCCGGTTTACTTATATCAAATGGCAAAACATAATTTGTTCCTGCATTTGAAGGCTTATCATCCAGAGTAATCGTGATTTCTCCATCCAAAGTAATGAACTTAACATCAGACAAATCAATGTCCGTTTCTTCTTCCGGGCGATTTATAACTGTTACCTTTGTCCCAATTCCAAGTAAACGCTTCATAGCTTCCGTTTTCATAACAAATCTGCAGATGTTTGCAGCATTTCTCTGCAGCTCCGCACGGGATATCCTGCCGGAAGCAAGTGCCTCAAGCGTATTGTCACCCCCGGCATTTGTGGAGCCGTCCGGACACACCATATAAATATCGTTTTGTGCCCTTGCCATAGCGGCAAAGTTAATTTTGTCCGGCTCGCCTCCTCTTTCGTTTATGGATGCCCACCAGTCGGTCATGACAATTCCCTGAAATCCCCACTGATTTCTTAAGATAGTCGTACAGAGGTCATAATTTCCTGCGGTCCAGACTCCGTTCACCGGTCCGTAAGTTGTCATTATCGCATCTGCAACACCGCTACGTACAATCATCTCAAATCCTTTTAAATAAATTTCCCTAAGCGCACGCTCAGAAACAACCGAATCTGCAAAATGACGTTTTTTCTCCTGATTATTTGCACAAAAATGCTTTGCTGCTCCCGTCACGCCGGATGACTGCAAACCTTTAAGCATAGCCATTGCAAATTGTCCTGTCACATACGGGTCTTCTGAAAAATATTCAAAATTTCTTCCGTTTAACGGATGTCTGTGTATATTCATACCGGGGCCAAGCAGACATTCCACTTTCTGCACAATCATTTCAAGTCCCGTGCAGGCATAAAGTTCTTCAACAAGCTCCGTGTTAAACGTGCATCCTATCAGTGTGCCGTTTGGTAAGCTGAATGCCTTAACTCCACAATCTAACCGCATACCTGACGGACCGTCACTACAACATACTGACGGAATCCCGAGCCTGTGAATAAGGGAATCAGAAACTCCTCCAAATGCGGATGCCGTTCCCGGTGTAACAAGCGAGCTTCCCATTCCTTCTCCTCGAATGATACAGCTTAGGTCGTCATCTGTCATCTGGGCGATAAACTGCTCCATTGTTACATATGCCGCCGACCGAAGGGAGGGGGCCATCCGAGACGCCATCGCGATGCGATTTTCATGCGTCTCGTCCTCTGCCGCCGACCGTAGGGAGGGGGCCATCCGAGACGCCATCGCATTGCGATTTTCTTGCGTCTCGTCCTCTGCCGCCGACTTCCATACGTCTGCAAGCTGAAACTCCGTCTCATCCGTCTGTGCAATCGGCTCCGGTAGGAGCTTCCTTCTTTTTTCCTCCGTATCATCTTCCTTTACAGGAACTTCTTCCATTACAATTTTATATTCTCCGTCCTGCCCTTTTTCAGGCCTCATGCGCTCAAATGACTCTACCGGAGCAAGTGCTGACGGAAGCTCCTCTAAAACAAGCAGACTATCCTGTGCAAAGCTTCCGGACAGGTCCGCTTCTCTGACATTTTCACCGACATAAAAACGGTAAGTACCTGCCTCAAGCACCGATGCATGAGAAGCTCCCGACTTTCCTGTATCATCATATGATGAAAAACTGCTGTATGGAATTTTAAATTCCAGTTCTTCTTCCTCTCCCGGCAAAAGCTTTTTCGTCTTTTGAAATGCCACAAGAACTCTTTTCGGTTTTCCGAGCATTCCCTGAGGTGCTTCTGCATAAATCTGTACAACTTCTTTTCCTGCAGTATCGCCACTGTTTTTCACGCGTACACATATGGAAATGGTCTGAGCTTCTGCTTCATTATCAAACGAATCCACACTAATCTGAAATGTTGTATAGGAACATCCGTATCCAAACGGATAGCGTACCTTTTCCTTTGCAAAGGTTTCAAAATACCTATATCCCACATAAATATCTTCACAGTAATAATTTCTTTCTTCGTCTCCAAAATATGCATCGGACGGATAATCGGAAATATCATATGCAACCGTATCCGTAAGATGTCCTGACGGAGAGACAGCGCCGGTTAAAACATCTGCAACACCAAGACCGCCTACCATACCTCCCTGCCATACATACATTACGGCTTCCGGCGTATAGCGCTCCACAAAGCTCATATCTATAAGTCCGCCTGTGTTTAAAAGCACTATCATTTTCGTAAAATGCTTCCGTACAACAGCAAGCATTTCTTCCTCAATATCTGTCAGTCTGTATGAGCCCTTTGTATTGCTTGAGTCCTTGTCTTCTCCTGCCGTTCTTCCGATTATAACAACTGCGGCGTCAGAAGACTTTGCGGCTTTCTCTGCAACTGCATCCGAAAGAGGCATTTCTTCCTGGCTCCACGGCTCGTTTCCCCAGCCTTCGCCTTCTACAAATGGATTTTCCTTATCCCATTCCTTGTAAACCTGTAAAAGTTCTTCATTCAGCCTGACTGCTCCACTCTCCTGCAGTCCGTCCACGATTCCCATTACCTTTGATGTAATTACCATGCCGCCGGAACCTGTTCCGCTTTTATAATAATGATTCTGAATCCGCCCGAAAACGGAAATACACTCTCCCTTTTTTAATGGCAGTGCTTTATCCCGATTTTCCAGCAGGACACAGCCTTCCGCTACTGTCTGTCTTGCAAGTTCCAAATATCTGTTCCAGTCTAAAATCACCTGATTTGCCATAATAAAAGTCTCCTTTTCAGTAATCAAGATTATTAATTTGATTATATGAAGAGCATGAGGATTATGCAAGAAATTTCGGACATTTATGCTGTATAAGTGCCAGAACAAAACTATTTGTAATACTGAATTTCAAATTTCGTATATTTCCCTTTTTCCGATTCTACCCGGACGAAACCGTTATCCTGCTCAATTATTGTTTTTGCCAGTGCCAGTCCGATACCGACACTTTCAGGATTGGAATTCTCACCTTTATAAAATCTTTCAAATATATGAGGCAAATCATTTGGAGCAATGCCCTCGCCGTTATCTGTAATTGTAATGGAATTATAGATTTTATTTGAATTAATTTTTATGATAATGCATGAATTTTCACCTGAATGTTCTATGCAGTTTTTTAATATGTTTGTAACAGCTTCCACCTGCCAGCTTAAATCGCAAAAAATTCGTATGTTTTCATTATGTTCTTCAATGCTTATGGATACATTTTTCAAATCACTCAGCGTTGAGACCTTTTGAACAGCCTCTTCTACAATTTGCTTTGCAGGGACATCCTTTCTTATTAATTGAATCGTGTCAGCATCAAATTTTGATAATTTCAAAAGAGACTGCACAAGAAAATTTACGTTTATAATCTCCCGCCTTATATCCCTTATAAAATCATTTCTGACATCGGCAGGCATTTCATCATCATCGAGTAAGTTATCAAGCATAATTAAAATGCTTGTAAGTGGTGTTTTTAACTGGTGTGAAATATCCTCAAGAGAGCGTTTCAGATTAATCTTATCCCTCCTGGAATTCTCTGCAGCCTCCTTTAGCATTATGGTAGTCTTATAGATTTCAGTTTTAAGAATTGACAGCTCATCTTCCGACATGGAATCAATCTGCAATTCATAATTTTTCTTATTTATCTCTTCAATATAGTTAGTAATATCTTTAATGTCCCTGTCTTTTCTTCTGTCGTATCTTAAGTAAATCAGGGAAATAAGCACTATGATTACGGCAAAAAATACCATGTTAAGTATAACAAATTTTAAATGCAATTCGTCATTTCTTAGCAAAATGGATTGCGCTTCTAAATCAATTCCGTATTTTTCAAAAAATTCTGTATCGGAAGTACCATCACTGTTTAAGATTTCCATTATCTCATCTTCCGTAAGAAACGGGTATTCCTCGTTTATCGTGTACACAATCTGAGCCAACTTGTCGTTAAAATTCACCGTATATGTATGATATTCATACATACTTATTAAAAGAAGAATCACCATTGAACAGCCTGCTACTAATAATATCCGCAACAGGCATTTTTTTAACTCCACCTTATTTTTCATCGATTCTATAACCCATTCCCTTTATAGTTATAATTACATTTTCTCCGATTTTTTCTCTTATACGTTTAAAATATACTGTAACCGTATGGTCGTCCACATCATTTCCCGTCCATTCCCAGATTTTATCCAGAATAGTACTCCTGCTTACAACTTTATTGACATTTGTAAACAGCAGATTAACCAGCTTTAATTCCAAAGCAGTAAGCTCTACTTTTTCACCGTCTCTGCAGAGAACAAGTCTGTCGGTGTCAAAGGTGACATTCCCAACCTTTATCAGGTTGTTTTTCTTTGTGCGGGAAAGTATCTTATTAATCCTTGCCATAAGCTCTTTCGTACGAAACGGCTTCGTAACATAGTCTTCAGCCCCGATATCAAGTCCTCTCACAATGTCATTTTCATCATCATTGGCGGTTAAAAAAATGGTTGGAATTTTTCGTTCTTTAATATGCTGTTCAAATAAGTCAAAACCATTTCCATCGGGTAATGTAAGGTCAAGAATTACGATATCAATATTTCCCGTCTCCTTTAAATATAAAACGGTGTCCCTTATGTTTGTTTTATACACAAACATAAAGTTATTTTTTTCAAACAGGTAAGAGAGTCCTTTTACTATGGATAAGTTGTCTTCCACCAGCAGGATATTCATTATATCACCTCTATCAGATGTTTTCATTTCTTATTGTCTCAATTATGTTCTGTCTGTTTATCTTATGAATAGAATACCTCATAATTATCCAGATTAAAATAAAAACTATAATAACAGATATCGTAATTGCCATAAGCGGTAATTTATAAGGCAGGCCCATTTCACTTACCAGAAAGTGATATATAACGTATGACAAAAGCACTCCGATTGGAATTCCTATAATCAAAGATTTTACTCCCATAAACAGGCTCTCCAGACGAATCATCCTGTTAAATTCCCTTCCTGTCATTCCGACAGATTTCAGCATGGCAAATTCCTGCCTTCTTAACTGCATATTTGTTGTTATGGTATTAAAAATATTCGTTATTCCAATCAATGAAATTACAATGATAAATCCATATAAGAAGATACCTATAAGCGTATAAAGATTATTCATACTTCTGGCCTGTTCGTCATAATTATTTACAGAATAGTCTTCTCCTTCCAACAATTTATCAATCTCGTCCTGCAGTTTATCCGCATCTGTGGATTTATAGTAAATTTCAAGATATTCACTTGTTGTCATCCGGTCAAATAATTCATCACTTACAACGAGTATCGGCCCGTTGTAGTTTTTCATTGCAAACGGCCGCTCTTCCGTAACAACACTGATTTCCAAATCATACTCTCTCTCGTTTTCAGTTCCCTTTTCAAATACTCCATGAACTACGTCCCCTGCTTCCAATTCATAAATACGCATATATTTATTTTCAAATTCATTCTGTTCTTCATTATATCTGCTTATTACTGAATAGTCGCAAATTATGACTTTGTCTTTTATTTCTTCAGAATCCAGATTCAGAGATTCAATATATTTTTCATACTGCTCATTACCCAGTGCCATTATAGTAACATAATTATCCATTTCAGAATCCAGCTCGAGTTCCAGCCAGTCAATATACTCCTGATTATAAATATTTTCTTTTACCGCAAAATCCGCATCCTGTCGTAATATTGTATAATTTTCAACTGTATCAAGATTTGTAGTTTCAATCAGTTTTTCATATGTTTCATCGTTGTAGTACGATGCAGATAATAAAATATTTGATTCAGATAAATCTATTTCATTTTCCACTACGTCAAATGCCATCGTCATAAAGCTTGATAATGCAATAAACACAAATACAGATACAACAATGGATATGACTGTAGTCCGGTACTTTTTCTTATTTCGTTTTAAATTTTTATAAGATATCTCTCCGCCCATTCCAAACAGTTTTTTAATTATCTTCGGGGATTTTATTTTCTTCGGATTTATCTTTATATCTGCACTGTTTCTTATGGAATCTATAGGCGATACTGCGGACGCCCGCCCTGCGCTTCTAAATGCCGAAAAATAAATCGTGACAATCCCTAAAAGCACAGCCAACGCTGCCGCAACATAGGAGAATGAAAATTCCAGGTCGAAACCGACACCAACCCCTTCCTTCAAATAATAATTGCTGACCATAACCAGAATCCATGAGGCGAGAAATCCAAATATAATTCCGAGCGGAATTCCAAATGCCCCAAGAATGGACGCTTCATAAAAAACATTTTTCCTTATCTGTCTTTTTGTTGCTCCAACACTTCGCAACATGCCATATTGTCTGATTTTTTCGGTGATTGAAATATCAAAGCTGTTTTTTATACAGAATACGGATGTAATTACAATAATTCCTACAATAATTCCCGCAACAACACTGAGGCTTCCAACCGCGCTTATTCCAAGAGGATTCGTTTCTAATCCGACTAAATACTTATTAATATCAAATGTGTACCTTGCCTGTTCAATTTCATACATTACATCATCATTTTCAGGACCATAGAAGGAATCTGAATAATATTTTTCTAATGCGGAAGCATCAATTTCCAGGATTCCCGCTGTTACCTTATAGGTATTTTTTACACCTTCCTTTGTATATTTGGCATACAAATCAACTGTACCACTGATATCATCCTCACTAATATAAGTTATAAATGTATATCCAGGTGCAAAATAACCTTCTACATTGGCAGCCGGTCGTTCGATTATACCTACTATTTTATACTCTCTTTTTGTGGTGTCTACAATTTTTTCATTTCTTTTTTCTATATAACCGCTGTCTTCACTCTCTCCTGTCTGCGCATCCTCTCCTTCACTATATGTGACCGGATTATTCTGCGTTAATTCATATCCTTCCCCATCCACTCTTTTTCCGACATCTAACGTAATTGTGTCACCTACATTTAACTCCACTCTGCCGTTTGTCTTTAAATGTGTAGGAATCACAATCTCCCCGCTGTTTTCAGGCAGTCGCCCCTCCACAAGTGAAACGGATAAATTTTCCAGTGCGTTTTTTGTAAAAGCTTTTATATAAGCATAGGGCTTATACTCATTTTGTGAATCAATTTCTGCATATCCGATATTTTGTGTTAAATTAATTGTATCTATATTTCTATTATTTTCAAACACAGGTATATCTGTCGCCGGCACATCATAATAGGCAACATGAAAATCACCATCTTCTTTTATTTCATAATTAATAAGTGACTGCAGGGCACTTGTATACATGGCGGCAACTGCCGTAATTAATGCTACCGATAATATAATTCCGATAATTGTTACAACTGTTCTTTTCCTGTTTAATTTTAAATTTTTAATTGTAAGCTTATTAAGTAAATTCATAACTATACCTCCCGGGTGATTTTTCCGTCTTCAATTGTTATAATCCGGTCAGCAATTTTTGCAATTTCCATATTGTGTGTAATCATGATTATTGTCTGCTTTAACTCCTTATTGGATTTTTTCAGCAGAGATACAATCTCATCACTTGATTTTGAATCCAGATTTCCGGTTGGCTCATCGGCAAGAACAAGCGTAGGATTTGTAATTAATGCCCTGCCAATACTTGTTCTTTGCTGCTGTCCGCCTGACAACTCATTAGGAAGATGTTTCCTTCTGTCCTGAAGTCCTAACAGCTTTAACATTTCATCCAGTGTTTCCTTTTTCACTTCACGATTGTCAAGTGACAACGGAAGTGTAATATTTTCTTCCACATTTAATATTGGAATCAGGTTGTAAAATTGATAGATAAGTCCGACCTGCCTTCTTCTGAAAATTGCAAGCTTATCATCATTAAATTGGAAAATATCATTTCCATCTATAAAAACCTTGCCTGATGTAGGACGGTCAACTCCTCCTATTAAATGCAGTAAGGTCGATTTTCCGCTTCCTGATGCTCCTACGATTGCTACAAATTCGCCTTTTTCAACGGAAAAGGATACATTGTCTAGTGCAACTACTTCCGTTGAATCTTTACCATAAATCTTTGTTAAATTTTCGACTCTTAAAATTTCCATATCTGAACTCCTCCTTATGTTGAGGATATTATATTACATGCAAAGTTACAACTAAGTTACAAAATGAAAAAAAAGAGGATACTTTCTAAAATCTTTAGAAAATATCCTCTAATTTTGATATCTCTCAAACACGCATAAATACTGGGGTTACAATTTATTCTCCTATGTCCGTTATCTCTGATAATAACCCATCAAAATCTACACCACTATCCTTAGTGCTTCCTGACACTAGAGCTATCGTACCATCTTGAAACTTCACAGACAAATACCAATCACCTGAATTTAGCTCTTCTCTATTTTCATACCAAGTATATACGTCATACTTTTCAAACAATTCCAGAATTTGTTCCTTATGTTCTGGTGTAAGAGTTGCCACTATGCTATCCTTATGAATAACATTCTCTGTTCCTGTACCGATAATCTTTATTCCCTTCTCGAAATCAAATATCCAAAAGCTCTTTAAATCATCTTCAATTTGTGCAAAGAATACTATAGATATAGAGTTTTGATTATCCAAAGTCAGAACTGCATCCTTGTCTGAATTGTACATATACTTGTAGTCATAGAATTCAATTTCACCATTGTTCTTTTTATATTCCTGAAGCAAATATGCCACCATCTCATTATGTATGTTCTCATAAGTCAAACCATAATAGTCAACAAAATGGTCAAAATCAACTCCTTCAAACTCAGATTCAGAAATTCCAAACTCGCTACATACATATTCTTGTGTTAATTCCATATCATTACCTCCTTCATTATTGCTTTCACTACTCTGCTCTGTTGTCTGCACTTGTACAGTCTGAGATTGTACTACCACCTCTTCGGAAGTTTGATTTTTAGCACTTTTATTACATCCATTAAGTCCGCCAACACACAACATAACACAAAGCATTGTCAATAAACGAACACTATACCTTCTCATACATCCTCCTTAAAAACAATCTGCCATATCATTAGCCATCTGGTAATATCTATCAGTAGTGTCAGGAAAATATTTTTCCATGGCAGACATTGCATCTTCATGCCCTACTATACCAAAACTAAAATAGTGTGCCCACATTTCACTTTCCTGTGCTCCTGTATGTTGATTCGGATTTGTCAGGCTATACCAGTAAGTATACTCCGATGTATCTCCATCTCCGTCTTTATCTTTATCATCCTGACCCCAGTGTCCTCTATTACCAACTATTATATTATTAGTAACTCCACCATATACATCTGATATTCCAGAATGAGACAATGAATTTGAGGTTGTTCCAGAACTATTAATACTGAGATATGTAGAACTTGTCTGGTTAAGTTCTGCTTCCATATTTTTCACTATATTTTTATATACAGTTCTTTCTGTAGCACTTAATCCAGATGTATCACCATTGTTTCGAATTGCATTCAATACATTTTGAGTTATCTTATCTTTTTGTTCATCTGTTCCTGTTACATTATCATTACAATAATCACTTATTGATGCTTCTAAATAATTATACACATCTCCTGATATAACATCAAAATTAGTTCCATCCATATAGCTATCACAGTAAGCATTCTCGTCAATTGCCAAGTCATCTATAGCGTGTCCACATTCATGAAAAAAAGTAACGTATGGTCCTTTCAAATCAGTATATAAAGATGTAGAAGGGCAAAGATTAACCGAATGTGGTTTCACATTTACATTGGTTGAGCTGCCTCCGGGAGAATAAAAACACCCACTTGATAAAGTAACATCTCCCAATGTATAAGTTCCCAAGGAATTTAAGAACACACTTCTATAAGGTTCCTCCGATGTGTACACCAGATACATTATATTATAGCAATCAAAACGCTCCAATGGCACATTTCCACTATTGAACAACTCATCAAATTTGTCTGCTGTTTCTAAATCTAATGTCCTATATAAGTCTACTATCAATTCCTGTCTTAATTTTAGCTCTTCGTTACTTAAAGCTATTACATTTCTTCCTAAATCGTTTACTTCGCTCTCTATATATGTTTGAATACGTGTAATTTGTTCATCCGTCAGTTTTTCTACTAGTCCTAGCTCATTCATGGTACAGAGCAATTTCATATCAACGAACTCAGCATCATGCTCCATTTCCACCAAAGGTCCTATGGAATTTTCCAAACCTACCGTTTTGCCAAATGCAACAATATCAGATAAGTCTTCTACGTATTTTACAGTTTTTTTCAGACTTGTCAAAAGTTCAGCAAATTCACCTGTATATGATGTATCAACATCGGCAACAGCTTGAAAAATACCATCTATTTCTTTCTTTGAAGTATTCTTTGCATCTAAAATTTTTTCATGGTAACTATCCACATCATCAACATAATTATTTATTGATAATGCTCCTACCCAATATGAAATATTCAAACCAATATCACTAAAAAAATCGCCAACGCTTTTCCAAAAACCATCACATGCTACAGAATCAATTTGTGAATACAATTCATTCTTAGCACTTTGTGTAAATTCTCTTATCATTTAATCATCCCTCTACTAAAGAATCTCTCATTTCTCCATCTACCTCATCCAAAGTCTCACCCACTTTAGAAAACATATCCATTGTGTTCTGTATCAATTCACTCATAGCATTATATAAATTTACATATATCTCTCCCAAACTTTCTAATTCTGCAGCTACTCCACCACAGCTAGAATCTGCCGAAGGAACTTCACAAGAATATGAAGACCATTCACTTTTTAGATTATCTAACATTTTTGATACATCGAATAATCCTGCGCTACTCACAAAAAACCTATCCATATTTTGTCATCCCCCTAATATAAATATTTATCAGCTTCATCCACTTCATTTAAATACCCTTCAAGAAGGGCTTTACCTATTTGAGATATTGATTCTAAATCTCCAGACAATTTTGCAGCCGCGCTAGCAAATTTTGACAAAGCGTCTGCAAATTTTCCTTCATATGCACCATTCATTTGGGCAATCATTAGAATTAAATTGTATTTAGAAATACAATCCTCAAACTGTTGCCCTTGAGTGTTCATAAATTGTATCATCTCAGAAATATATTCATCATTCACAATAACATCATTCATTATACTATACCCCCTCTCTGAGTAATTTTCGCCTCAGACGCTTCCTCTACTTCGATTCTTCGTATTTCTCTTCTACATTCCTCTATCCTGCCATAATATTGATTATTTTCTATCTCTAGGTTGCTAATTTTTTCTTTAATAAATCGAATTTCCTATTGAATTCTATCTTCTACATTCGCCAAAGCCGTCATAGAAGCAGTACCAGCTTCCGACATAACATTACTTATTTTATGTCCAAGTCCATTTAAGATATTATTGCTATATCGTCCACATTCAATCATACCTCTAATGGCATCTACAAATCTTGTTTTTTGCATTATTTGTTGATTAGAGAACTCTGCTCCATACTCACAAGCAGCATTATAAATTGGATTTAATTCACCTAATTTTTCTTTTAGGTCTCTTATTTGTCTGTTATTTGCTTCTATTTCTACATTATATTCACCAATCAATCTATAATAATATTCTTTTCCCATATCATTCCCTCCACAACTAATTTAATTCCTCTCACCCTCTTGTTTCAGAGGTATTTATTATTCTCTCTAACTACACTCCAATCGAGCTGGCAATTTGCTTGTCAACCTCTGCAAAGTTCTGGCAAATTGTATTTAACTGAATGTAGAATGAAACTATCAACGAGACTCTAACCGAGCGCTTAACTGCTCTAAGCCTGTATTAAGCTTACCATAAACATCTGAAACGTTGGTCTCATACTTGTTAATATAAGTAATAATCACATCGTCCTCTGCGCATCCCGGAATCTCACCTACAAAGCTATCTTACATCCTTCTTTCTATAAATAAACTATTTGTACCCCCTATTAACTTTTAGAAATTTTCTTAATTTTCCCATAAGCCGACTATTTTGTCAATATATTTACACGAAGTGTTTTGTAATATATGTTTTAGTTCACTTATAAAAGAATTTACTTAAAGGAGCCTTTATATCCAAGAATCCATATACACCATTATAGATTTTGTATCGTTCTTAACTTATTATCAGCTTAATTTTTTGTAATATTTAGTTGAACAGACTATTTACAAATCCATTAAGAATCTTTGCTCGACCATTTGGCAACAAGCTACAATCCACCAAACTATTTTTTATCCGTAAGTAATCTTATCTGGAGTAAGCGGCAAATTTCTCTCCGACCATTCCGAAATAAGCTCAGAGTGTACCTCTGATAAAAGATTACTCATATCGAATCCTCTCCTCCTATGCGACTAAATTATATACGGGAAGGGAGTTTCTTCGTATTTTGCGTTTTATAACAAAAAAGACCTTGAGAGTGCTATCCTCTCAAGGTCTGAAAATCAAAATAATTTGTTTTTTACCGCTACAGACTTTCCTGCACCAAATAATGTAAATTTGATGTAAGATATATGCTTTCGGTTTTTAAGGAAGTCCACAAGCCCGCATAAACACTAAGTTTTTTGCTTCCTCATTTGTCTAAGGACTTCATTGTCGGGAACAGCAACACATCCCTTATAGCTTCAGAATCAGTAAGAAGCATACACATTCTGTCTATTCCAAAGCCTATTCCACCTGTAGGTGGCATACCTATCTCAAGCGCATTAAGGAAATCCTCATCTGTGCGGTTTGCTTCCTCATCACCCTGCGCAAGAAGCTCCTCCTGAGCCTTGAAACGCTCTCTCTGGTCTATAGGGTCGTTTAACTCGGAATATGCGTTTGCCATTTCCCATCCGTTCATGAAAAACTCAAATCTTTCAACATATTCAGGGTTGTCCGGTTTCTTCTTTGTAAGAGGAGAAATCTCAACAGGATGGTCCATTACAAACGTAGGCTGTACCATATGCTCCTCTGCAAACTCTTCAAAGAAGAGATTTAAGATGTCGCCCTTTTTATGTCTTTCTTCATATTCCACTCCCTTCTCCTTAGCAACTGCTCTTGCTTCTTCAAGGGTGTGAATCTCGTTAAAATCAACTCCTGAATACTTCTTTACGGCGTCAACCATTGTAATTCTCTCAAACGGCTTGCCTAAATCCATTTCGATGCCCTTGTAGGTTATCTTTGTAGTTCCAAGCACCTCCTCGGCAACGTGTCTGTAAAGATTTTCCGTAAGGTCCATCATTCCATTGTAATCCGTATATGCCTGATATAGCTCCATAAGAGTAAATTCAGGGTTATGCCTTGTGTCAAGACCTTCATTTCTGAATACCCTGCCTATCTCATATACTTTTTCAAGTCCGCCTACGATAAGTCTCTTTAAGTAAAGCTCAAGTGATATTCTAAGTTTAAAGTCTTCATCCAATGCGTTAAAGTGTGTCTCGAAAGGTCTTGCTGAAGCACCGCCTGCATTTGCGACAAGCATTGGTGTTTCAACCTCCAAAAATCCCTGTGAATCCAGATATCTTCTGATTGAGCTAAGTATCTTTGACCTCTTTATAAATGTGTCTTTAACCTCGCTGTTCATAATTAAGTCCACATATCTCTGACGGTATCTCACATCCGTGTCCCTTAAGCCGTGGAACTTCTCAGGAAGTATCTGCAGACTCTTGGTAAGTAATGTCAGCTCATGAACATGTACTGATATTTCACCCATCTTTGTAGTAAATACAATACCTTTTATTCCTATAATATCGCCTATGTCCATTCTTTTGAATGCCTTATAAGCATCTTCTCCAAGGTCATCCCTTGCCACATAGCACTGAATGTTTCCTGATAAATCCTGAATATTACAGAAGGAAGCCTTTCCCATTACTCTCTTTGCCATCATACGTCCGGCTAGACTTACTGTCTTTCCTTCATACCTGTCATAATTATCTTTTATATCCATTGCATGCTCTGTTACATCATATTTTGTTATAAGAAAAGGGTCATTTCCTGACTCCTGCAACTCTGCAAGCTTTTCTCTTCTTACCTTTAAAAGCTGATTTATGTCCTGCTCAGGCTTATTCTGATTCTTCTGTTCAGCCATTATTTACACTCTCTTTCCTATATTATTACATTATGGTGCCACCAACCCGTAGGTTTTGGAAACACACGCATCAAAATCGTATTTCGTGCAATGGCGACGCGTACCTTGTTACATTGCTCTCTTGATGTCTAATATTTTGCATTCAAATGCTCCGTCAGGCGCTTCTACCGTCACCGTCTGTCCCTTTTTTGCACCCATAAGAGCCATTCCTATCGGTGATTCATTGGATATTTTTCCATTCAGTATATCAGCCTCTGTTGAACCTACAAGTTTGTATACAACTTCTTCATTAAATTTCAGGTCAAAAAGATGTACAGTACATCCAAAATTTACGGTATCGGCATCAAACTCATCTGAATCAATGACTTCTGCATTCTTAAGTATTTTTTCTATTTCATCAATTCTTGCCTCAATATCACGCTGTTCATCTTTAGCTGCGTCATATTCTGCATTCTCTGATAAGTCTCCCTGTTCTCTGGCTTCTTTAATTTTCTGCGCTACTTCATTTCTCTTATTTACCTTTAAATCCTGCAGCTCATCCTCTAATTGTTTAAGACCTTCATAGGTCATAATGTTCTTCTTTTCAGCCATCTTGAAACGCCCTTCCTTTCTCAATTTTACATTTCATATAATCCAAAGCATAGCTTTATATATTATATATTAATCACCTTTTAAAGTCAACGAAAAATACTGTGTGAACGCAAGGCTGCTTCTTACGGCTTCATTTTTCAGAATGTAAAATATTTTTATATAATTACTGATTATTGCTCCTGCTCAGGCTTCTGTTCAGTCTTTTGTTCCGTCTTCTTTACCTGCTTATAAATCTGATTTATTCCCGTACTGGCAAAACCGCTCATTATTCCTACACTGATAGCTGTAATGATATCAGCAGCCGGGAAACCGGGCATAATGTACATTGCCGGTATACCAAGAATTCCGCCGATAACACCCACAATAAACGGAATAAACCGGTCAGGCAGCTTCTTCACTGCCTTACAGAGTACCCCTGTTAAATAGCAAATGATTACAATCGGTAACACCGTAGCATAACTGCTTAAATCCATAGAATCACCTTATCCTTTCATATAGTGTTTTAAATATCAATACACCGTACGTGTGTGTATTCTTTATACTATATAATTATGCTTATCAATGTGTTTTTGTAACCTTTCATATTTTTATAACAGCCAAAAACAAAAAACACCTCAAAACCTTAGTTCAAAAAGCTTTGAAGTGTTTTCTTTTATTCAGTGCAGTTGACGGGACTTGAACCCGAACCCACTTACGTGGACATGAACCTGAATCATGCGCGTATGCCAATTCCGCCACAACTGCATTCAAAACACATGAATCATATCACCAAAAATACACTTTGTCAATAATTATTCTGCATCCATCAACGTAGCATCCGTATCGGAAGCATCTTCAGGAGTAGCATCCGTAGGAGTAGCATCCACTGCTACTGCATTTTCCATAAGGAAATCCATTACCTTTTCTGCCATTGCATAGTAGTAATAATCTTCTTCAGAAAAATATCCTTCAAGGTCTGCAATATCTGTATATCCATATGCATCAAGTATTTCCTGCTGCATTGCGCTTACGTCTTCTTCCGTAACCTCCATATTTTCAGCCTTTGCAATGCTTGATATAATCATCTTTTCTTCCATATAACTTGTAATGGTTTCTTCTACATATGCCGTAAAATCTTCTTCATTGTCAAAGCCGTATACATAAGTCAGATACATATCCAGGTCAATTTCGTTTGATTCTGCAGATTCCTGTACCTCAGCAATGGTTTCATCAATAAGCTCAGATATTTCCTGCTCCGGATACTGTGAAATTATGGAAGAATCAATAACTGCAGTAAGCACCGCACTCTGATTTGCACTTTGGTCGTTTGAAGCATATGCATCCTCCAGATAACCTCTTAAGTATGCTTCATAATCTTCTGTGGTATCATAATCAGTATATTCTGCTACCATTTCATCATTATATTCAGGGACCGTTTCTACCATTATTGCATTAATTGTAATATTAAATACTGCATCCTTACCATTAAGTTCTTCATTTCCGTAATCATCAGGGAAGGTAACCTCTATATCGAAATTATCTCCTACCTCATGTCCTGCAACCTGTTCCTCGAAATCATCTATATAACCGGCTTCTCCCAGAGTAATTGTAGTTCCTGCACCATTTGTGGAGCCCCCTTCAAACTCTACGCCGTCTATTGTTCCCACGTAATCAATATTTACCGAATCACCCATCTCAACGGTACCCTCGGTAACTTCCTCTGTGGTTGTATAGTTGCTTATGAACTGTTCTACATAATACTGTATTTCTTCATCAGTAACTTCAGTAACCTGAGGAGTATACTCTACACCCACATAATTTCCGAGTGTCACATACTGGCTGTATCTATCCATCATTTCCTGCGCCGGATTACTGCTGCTACTGCTGTCTCCGCAACCGCTAAGCATTGATATACACATGGCTCCTGCTAAAACCAGTCCTGCTGTTTTTCGTTTCATACCCTTATTTCCTTTCTATATATGACAGCCCCTATACTGCCGCATATGTCCCTTTATTCCGAAACTCCCGCATCTGTCGAAGTTGCATCTGTTGATGTTGCAGTCTCTGTCACATTGCCGTCCTCATCAACCGGCACGGCATTTTCCATGAGTAAATTAATTACCTTTTCCTCAAGTAACAGATAATAAAAATCATCCTCCGTATAATACTGTTCCAGTTCTGATGTGTCGGTATAGCCATATGTCTCAACTATAAGCTGTTTTCTCTCCTCAACCTCCTCAGAAGTTACGTCCAGACCTTCTGCTTCTGCTATGGCACAGACTACCATCACCTGTTCAAAATAAGTAATTACCGAATCTCTTATATATTCCTTGAAATCCTCCTCTGTCTCAAGGCCATAAAAATATTTGATATAAATATCAACGCTTATGCCGTTTGATTCACAGGTTTCCTGTATGGTACCTATAGTTTCATCGATAAGCTCTGTTATCTCACGTTCCGGATAATCTGATATAAATGAATTTTCAACAATCTGGACAAGCACCATGTTTTCATTGGCGTTCTGGTCCGTAGTGGCGTTTGAATCCTCTAAGTATTCATAAAGATATGCCTCATAAGCCTCTGTCGTATCATACTCTGTATTTTCTGCCACAAACTCATCAGTATACTCAGGTGTTGTCGTAACCTCCTTTGAGTTAATTGTTACATTAAACACAGCGTCCTGTCCGTTTAATGCTTCCTCTCCATAGTCGTCAGGAAATGTTACTTCCACGTCAAAGTTATCTCCTATCTCATGGCCTGCAATCTGCTCCTCAAAGTCATCTATATAACCTGCCTCTCCAAGTGTGATGTCTGTACCCTCGCCATTCGTGGAGCCGCCTTCAAATTCCACTCCGTCTATGGTCCCTACATAATCAATGTTTATGTTGTCGCCCATCTCAACAGTTCCTTCCGTAACATCCTCATATGTGGTGTAGTTAGCTATAAGCTGCTCAATATAATATTCTATGTCTTCATCAGTTACTTCCGTAACCTGAGGAGTATATTCCACGCCCTTATATTCTGCAAGCGTTACATATGGACTGTATCTTTCCATCATTTCCTTTGCAGGTGTTTTGTCATCACTGCCACAACCCGCAAGCGTTGTAATACTAATAGCTCCTGCCAGCGCCAAAGCCGTCAACCTTCGTTTCATTTTTTTATCCTTCCTTATGATAATAAGATTTGTTCATCTTTACACTCATTTTACCTTTATACCATATTTCCGCTTAAAAATAAAGTATTTTAGGACAGTTCACATAATTATCATTTTCCGCCGGACGAAGCAAGGGAATGCCCGCGTTTAGGCATTGTCTGTATATGTCAATTTTTAACATTTATCCGTTTTTTTCTGTAAATATATAGATTTATCCCACTTTTTAAACCAATGCAAAATCGCAACATAATGTATGTATTATAAAAACAAAACACAATATTTAGTATTTTTAGTGTTTACAAACACAACATGCAATGCTATAATTAATTCCCGTAGACCATTAAAATTTATTTTATATTATATAATTATAAAAGGAGAAGGTAAAAAGATGAAGGTAGTGAAAAGGGACGGTCATATAGTAGACTATGACAGAAGCAAAATTATTATTGCAATCCAGAAAGCAAACGCAGAGGTGGAGCCTGCAGAAAAGGTTTCCGATGAAAAAATCGAAGAAATAGTTCAGGGCATTGAAGCTAAAAATAAAAAGAGAATGCTCGTTGAGGATATACAGGATATCATAGAGCAGAAATTAATGGATGACAAGAAATTCATTCTTGCAAAAACTTACATTATATATCGTTATACAAGGGAACTCGTCCGTAAGGCAAATACTACCGATGATTCTATATTAAGCCTTATACAGAACAGAAATAAGGATGTAATGGAAGAAAATTCAAACAAGAACGCAACCGTTGCATCAACTCAGAGAGACCTTATCGCAGGAGAGGTTTCAAAGGACTTAACCAGAAGAGTTCTTCTTCCTGAGAAGATTTCCAAAGCTCATGATGAAGGTATTCTTCATTTCCATGACTCAGATTATTTCTTACAGCCGATATTCAACTGCTGCCTTATAAATATCGGGGACATGCTTGATAACGGCACGGTTATGAACGGAAAGCTTATTGAAAGTCCAAAGAGCTTTCAGGTTGCATGTACTGTCATGACACAGATTATTTCATCCGTAGCAAGCAGCCAGTACGGCGGTCAGTCCGTTGATGTGAAGCATCTCGGAAAATACTTGAGAAAGAGCTACAATAAATATAAGAAACAGATAGAGGCTGAATTTAAAGATAAGCTTGACGCCGATACGATTGAAAAACTCGTTCAGGAAAGACTTCAGGACGAGCTTCGTTCAGGTGTTCAGACCATTCAATATCAGATAAATACCCTCATGACCACAAACGGCCAGTCTCCTTTCGTCACCTTATTCCTCAATCTGGAAGCAGATGATGAATATATTGAGGAAAATGCCATGATTATCATGGAAATTCTCCGTCAGAGACTCGAGGGCATCAAAAATGAAAAAGGCGTTTATGTAACACCTGCATTTCCAAAGCTTATATATGTACTGGATGAGCATAACTGCTTAAAGGGCGGAAAATATGATTATATTACGGAAATGGCAATAAGATGTTCTGCAAAGCGTATGTATCCTGATTATATCTCAGCAAAGAAAATGAGAGAAAACTATGAAGGAAATGTATTCTCATGCATGGGCTGCCGTTCATTCTTATCTCCTTGGAAGGATGAAAACGGCAATTATAAATGGGAAGGCCGTTTTAACCAGGGTGTTGTAAGCCTTAACCTTCCTCAGATTGGAATTATAGCAAAGGGTGATGAGGATAAATTCTGGGAGCTTATGGATGAAAGACTTGAGCTCTGCTATGAAGCACTTATGTGCAGACATAACGCTCTTATGGGCGTGACATCAGATGTAAGCCCTATCCACTGGCAGTACGGAGCCATTGCAAGACTCGGAAAAGGTGAAAAGATTGACCCACTCCTTGTCGGCGGATATTCCACTATTTCTCTCGGATATATCGGTCTTTATGAAGTTACAAAACTCATGACCGGCGTAAGCCATACAGACCCTAAGGGACTTGAATTTGCACTTAAAGTTATGAACAGAATGCGTGCAGCATGCGACAAGTGGAAGGCAGAAACAGGTATAAGCTTTGCTCTTTACGGAACTCCTGCTGAATCACTCTGCTACAGATTTGCAAGAATTGATAAAGAGCGTTTCGGTACAATAAAAGATGTAACAGATAAGGGTTATTATACAAACTCTTACCACGTAGATGTTCGTGAGGACATAGATGCTTTCAGTAAATTTAAATTTGAAAGCCAGTTCCAGACCATATCCTCCGGAGGCTCTATTTCTTATGTTGAAATACCAAATATGGCAAATAACCTCGAAGCACTTGCAGAACTCGTAAAATTCATATATGATAATATTCAGTATGCTGAATTTAATACAAAGTCCGATTACTGCCACGTATGCGGCTACGACGGAGAAATCATAATAAATGATGACAATGAGTGGGAGTGTCCTCAATGCCATAACAAAGACCATGCCAGAATGAACGTAACCAGACGTACATGCGGATATCTGGGTGAAAACTTCTGGAATGTCGGAAAGACAAAAGAAATAAAGGCACGTGTGCTTCATTTATAATTTATGTGACACACGAGAATCGGAGAAAGTATTATGAATTATTCTACAATCAAATATCATGACGTGGCTAATGGACCGGGGGTCAGGGTTTCCCTCTTTGTTTCAGGCTGCCACCACCATTGTCCGGGTTGCTTTAACCCTGAGACATGGGACTTTGAAAACGGTGATGTTTTTACCGAAAGTGTCATGGAAAAAATTATAAATGCATTAAAACCTGATTATATTAAAGGATTATCCCTTCTCGGGGGTGAGCCGCTTGAATATATTAATCAGAGAGGAATTTTACCCCTTGTCAGAAGGGTAAAATTCATGTATCCTGAAAAGGATATATGGTGTTACACCGGATATGATTTTGAAAAAGATATCGTAAACGAAATGTTTACTAAATGGCCGGAAACAAAAGAGTTAGTTTCCATGATTGACGTAATTGTGGACGGCAAATTTGTCGAGGAACTGAAGGATTTAAAACTTCGCTTCCGAGGTTCATCAAACCAGAGAATTATAGATGTAAAGGAATCCTTGAAGCAAGGTACTATAATGCCTTGGGAGGATAAAGGAATACACTGATGCTTAACACTGCTTTTGTAAATATAAAGAAGTTAAAACCAAATGCCACAATTCCGACGTATGGGTCCGAATATGCAGCAGGTGCTGATTTATATGCATGTATTAACAGTACCGTAATAATCGGAAGCGGTGAAACTGTTCTTGTTCCTACAGGACTTGCCATGGAACTCCCTACCGGTTATGCAGGTCTCATATATGCAAGAAGCGGACTTGCCTCTAAAAAGGGGCTTGCCCCCGCAAACAAAGTAGGAGTAATAGATTCGGATTATCGAGGCGAGGTTTTGGTAGCATTGCATAACCATTCCGCAGTACAGGCATCTATAGAGCCGGGCGAACGCATCGCTCAGCTTATAGTTACCCCTTACATTCAGGCTGTTTTTAATGAACAAGACGAGCTTGACGATACAGACAGGGGAACAGGCGGATTTGGCTCAACAGGCTCACACTGACTTTAGATTTTTTAAGGGCGTCGATATACCGACGCCCTTTTTGTGATACCAGGGTAACAAAGTCATGTTTTCGTGCTTGCACGATAAAACATGACCGTCAACCCAACAAATTTTAAAGATAGGAGGATAAGAAGTTGTCAGAAATCATCAAAACAGAAGAAATATCTGAATTATTAAAAAACAGAAAAATTCATCAGCTCCGTGAAATTTTTTCGGAAATGAACGAGGTAGATATTGCAAGTATATTGGAAGAGCTTCCTGCTGAACAGCTTCCTATTGCCTTTCGTATTCTTCCCAAGGAGATTGCGGCAGATGCTTTTTCATACTTTACACCTGAAACACAGGAAGAGCTTATAAAGGCATTTTCCGACCGGGAGCTTGCCTACGTCATAGATAACTTATTCGTGGACGATACGGTAGACATGATTGAGGAAATGCCTGCAAATGTCGTAAAGCGTATCTTAAAGCATACCGACCCTGAAACCAGAAAACAGATAAATGAAATCTTACAATATCCGAAGGACAGTGCCGGAAGCATTATGACCACCGAATATGTGCGTCTTCAGGAGGACCTCACTGTTGAACAGGCTTTTAAACGTATTAAAAGTACAGGCGTAGAGAAAGAAACCATATATACCTGTTATGTCACAAACAACAAAAAGGAAATTCTCGGAATTGTGACCGTAAAGGACATGCTTTTTGCAAACAGTGATGACCTTATCAAGGATATAATGGAAACAAATATAATCTACGTTAATACCTTAGATGACAGAGAAGACGTAGTTCATATACTGGAAAAATATAACTTCATTGCACTCCCGGTAGTAGACAAGGAATTACGCCTTGTAGGTATCATCACATTTGACGATGCCATGGACGTTATCCGAAACGAAAATACCGAGGACTTAGAAGTCATGAACGCCATCACACCTACGGATAAGCCATATATGAGAACTACCGTAGTGGAAACTTACAAAAAACGTATACCGTGGCTTCTCATACTCATGATATCTGCTACATTTACAGGTGCCATTATTTCTCACTACGAGGAAGCTCTCGGTGCATATGTCATACTTACGGCATATATCCCAATGCTTATGGACACCGGTGGAAATGCCGGAAGTCAGGCTTCCGTCACCATAGTGCGTGGTATTTCACTGGGAGAAATTGAGTTCAAAAATATATTTAAAATACAGCGTAAGGAATTTATAGTATCCATTTTATGCGGTGTTACCCTGGGTCTTGCAAACCTTGCAAAACTTCTCTTCTTCGACAGAGTAGGTATCACCATAGCACTTGTAGTGTGCCTCACTCTCGTTGCTACAGTTATAGTTGCAAAATTTGTAGGATGTACACTGCCTATTGTGGCAAAGAAGATTGGATTTGACCCTGCCGTAATGGCAAGTCCTTTTATAACCACTATAGTGGATGCAATATCACTTTTAATTTACTTCCAGTTTGCATCTCACATACTTCATATATAATATCCACATACTACGCAATAAAAAAGAATTCCGTCATAACCGGAATTCTTTTTTATTCTAAAATTCTATTCTTTCATACACTTCCTGATTAACTGAATCCGAATATGAAAAATCTTTATCTGCATTTTCTTTCCACTCATTATAAAGACTGTCAAAGTATTCACTGCAGAGTTCCTTTTCCATTTCCTGTTTCTTACTTGTGGTAGCCGTACTGTCTGTCAATGCCTTTATATAAAATATATGGTAGCCGTATTCGGTTTCAGTAACCAGACTGTAAGAGCCGTCTTCGAGGCTGTATATTTCATCACATACCTCCTGTCCATACATATCCGCTATTTCTTCCGGACTCAGGGTATAATAAGAAGAATATTTGAGCCCATAATAATCCGAGAGGCTTTCAGGATTATTTTCGTTTTCTGTATTTACAGGGTCCACAAGTGTACTATATGCCTGAAGTGCCCTTTCATACTGTGCATCCCTTTCCTCTTCTGTAAACTCTATAATATTACCGTTTGCCCCCTCTCTATAGCACTCAAAACACATATCATAAAACGTAGTCTGTCTTGCCTCTTCAAAAGAAACTTCAATATCAGCTTCTTCAATAATACTGTCATATACCTTTTCAGCTATGGCATTTTCAATTAAGACTTCAATCACTACATCTTCTGTTATCTGCATTTCCTCAAGCTGAGCATCTGTAAGCTTATTATAAAAATCTGAAGCTTTTTCCGTAACCTCGGCCTCTTCAGTTTCGGTAAGCAGTATATCATACTGCGAAGCCTTGGAATACAGCACCTTTACTCTTACTATGCTCTCTATTATATCTTCTCTTGTGGCTTCCTCCATATTTACTGTTCTTCCGTTGTCCAGCGTAATATCAAGATTCCATACATCATCACCATATCGTCTTTCATAATCTTCTATAACAGTATTGGCATAAATATATACCTCACCGAGAGTTATTTCTTCATCATTAAATTCAAAGACTACATCTGCCTGTTCTTCCGTAACCTCATTCGTACCGCAGGCATTTAAAAATAATGCCGAAAAAAGAACAAGTATTGCAATATAAAATTTATTCTTATGCAGCTTCATAATCTTTTCCTCTTATCTTTCTATCAGTGTGTCAATATCTGCAATTACCGACTTAATTCCGTCTATCATCTCCTCCTGAATAAGTTTGGAGGTCTTAACGGCAAAACCGGACTGTTTTTCATTGACAAGACGCATTCTGCCCTTATATCTTCTGATAAATTTGTTTATTAAATCTACTTTTATCTTTGCCGAAGGATTCATCAGGTAATATACCTCACCATCCTTATATTTAATATCTTCAATATATGATTTATGGGCAAGTGTTTTTATATAAGAAACCTCAAGAAGCCTGTTGAACACCTTAGGAGGCTCTCCAAACCTGTCTTTTGCTTCCTCATACACAGCATCCAAATCTTCCCTGTCTTCCAGTCTGGATATTCGTTTATAAAGCTCAAGCTTAAGGAACTCATTTTTAACATAATCATCAGGAATATATGCATCCACAGGTATATCAACCGAGGTATCAAATTCTTCCTCCTGCTCTAAGCCTGACTGACGCTTAATGGCGTCTCCCAGCATCTTACAGTACAAATCATAACCTACGGCCTCCATATGGCCTGACTGGTCAGCACCCAGCAGATTTCCGGCTCCGCGGATTTCAAGGTCCTTCATGGATATTTTATATCCTGAGCCCAAATCTGTAAACTCCCTTATTGCCTGAAGCCTCTTCTGAGCCACTTCTTTTATCATCTTATCTCGCCTGTACATAAGAAAAGCGTAGGCAGTCCTGCTTGAACGTCCCACTCTGCCCCTAAGCTGATAGAGCTGTGAAAGTCCGAAATTTTCCGCGTCATGAATTATAATGGTGTTTACATTCGGAATATCAAGTCCTGTTTCTATTATTGTTGTGGAAACCAGAACATCAATTTCCTTATTTATAAATTCATGCATAATCTGCTCCAGCTCCCGTTCCTTCATTTTCCCATGTGCAAAAGCCACACGGGCATCAGGCAGCATGGCCTGAAGCTCCATTGTTATATTTTCTATATTATTTACTCTGTTATATACATAGTATACCTGTCCGTTTCTGGTAAGCTCCCTGTTTACGGCCTCCTTTACAAATTCCCTGTCATACTCCATTACATAGGTCTGGATTGCCCTTCTGTCAACGGGTGCCTCCTCTAAAAGACTTATATCTCTCAGACCTATCAGACTCATATGAAGTGTCCTTGGAATAGGCGTAGCAGTTAGTGTAAGTACATCTACATTATTTTTCATCTGCTTTATCTTTTCCTTATGTCTTACGCCAAAACGCTGTTCCTCATCAATTATCAGAAGTCCCAGATTTTTATATTCAACATCTTTTGAAAGCAGTCTGTGAGTGCCTATAATTATATCCACTGTTCCGTTTTTTAGTCCTGCTATTGCTTCCTTCTGCTCTTTTGCAGTACAGAATCTGGAAAGCATTTTTATGTTGACCGGATATTTTTTCATTCTTTCCGTAAAGGTTTCATAATGCTGTTGGGCAAGTATTGTAGTAGGCACAAGATATGCAACCTGCTTATCTGACTGTACAGCCTTAAATGCCGCCCTTATGGCTATTTCGGTCTTTCCGAATCCCACGTCACCGCATATAAGGCGCTCCATGATTTTGTCACTTTCCATGTCAGCCTTGGTCTCTTCTATGGCTTTCATCTGGTCAGGAGTTTCCTCATAAGGAAACATTTCCTCAAACTCCTTCTGCCACTCGGTATCCGGAGGATATTTAAAGCCTTTCACGCTCTGTCTTGCTGCATAAAGGTTAATAAGTTCCTTTGCAAGGTCATCCACATGACTTCTTACTTTAGCCCTTACCTTTTCCCACTCTGTTCCGCCAAGCTTGTTTAACTTAGGCTTTTTAGCTTCTTTTCCTGCATATTTTCCAATCTTATCAAGCTGCTCTACCGGTATAAAAAGCTTTCCGCCGTCTCCATACTCAATATTAATATAATCTTTAAGCCTGCCGTCAGTTTCAACTTTTTCTATACCCTTATATATACCTATGCCATGCCTTTCATGCACAACATAATCTCCTACGGTTATTTCATTCAGACCGTTTATCTTATCTCCCGAATATTTCGGAAGGCTTTTTTTCTTTTTATTTTTCTTATCCTTAAAGATATCACTTTCACTTATTACCGTAAGTGCGGATTCCTTTATTTCAAAGCCTTCGGTAATATTTCCGACAGTTACCATTATCTCTTTTGGCAGAAGCTTCCTTTTCTTATCCTGAGAAAAGAATGCAGGTATGTCATTCTGACTCAGATTGGAAGCTATTCTTCTCGCCCTAGTCTGTGAAGGGGAAATAATGACTATCCTGTAATCTTTTTTTCTCCATTTCTCCAAATCGCTCATGAGATTATCAAAACTGTTATCATATGTGATTAAGCTTCTTGATTCAAAATGGATAACTTCTTTTTCATTAAATACTTTTCTGTTGGAATAGAGCCCTGAAGCAAGTAGTGTTTTTCTTGAAGCGAGCTTTGCAATAATAAATTTATCATCATACAGTACATCTGCCTGACCGGGAAGTATATAGCCTCCTGTAAGTCTGCTTTCCATTGACATGGAAAACTCCTGCGCATATACTCTTGCCCTTTCTGCGACACGGTCCTGTTCATCTATAAATATAAAGGCATCATCTTTAAAATAATCCAGAAATGAAACTGTTTCATCATAAAAATACCCTACCAGACTGTCAATTCCGGCAGCAGAGTCAAATTCCCGAAGTTCTTCTTTTATTGATTCCACATTTTTGTTAAGCCTTGCATACTGCTCTGTTTTAAATTCCTTTTTAAATTTTTCGGCTGTTTTCTTATGTTCTGCTTCAATCTTTTTTAATCCCGCTAAAAGTCTCTTATCTGTTAGTGTAAATTCACTGGCAGGATATATTGAAAATCCCTCAAGATTTTCAATAGAACGCTGGCTTTCCGCATCAAAGCTTCTTATAGAATCAATCTCATCTCCCCAAAGCTCAATACGATATGGGCACTCCTCCGTAAGGGGGTATATATCAATTATTCCTCCTCTTACGCAGAACTGCCCTGCTTCTTCTACCATCGGTACATTATCATAACCAAATGTACTTAATTTTTTCTTTAAAGCGGAAACATCTATTGTATTTCCTTTTTTTATTTCGATAACATCGCCCATTATATCAGAAAGGGCGGGGATTTTATCCATCAGTCCGTCTATTGTTGTTATTACTACAGTTTCTTTTTCTTCATAAATTCTTTTAAATATTTCAAGTCTTTTTCTGACCGTAGCGTTCCCATGTACGTCAGCATAGTAAAACAATGCATCTTTTGCCGGATACAGATATACATTTTTATTATAAAATCTGTATTCTTCATACAATTTCTCGGCCCGGCTCTCATCATAAGTGACAATAAGTAAGAATTTATTATCACTCCGTATAGCTTCTGCAAGAGGCATCATAACATTTTTATCTATGCCCCACATATAAGCAGGAAGCCTGCCGGAATCCATTGCTTCACGTAATCTGGCAAATCCCGGATTATCAATAATTGCTGAAATTATCGCTTCCATTTTTACCTCAAATTATTAACTTAAATAACTAATTTCCATTAAATTTATTCATTGCTGCATCTGCTCCCTCGGCAATAATTACCGATACCGCACTGCATGCCTTTTTTGCGCCCTCTCTTATAAGCGGCTGCTCTTCTTTTCCGAATCTTCCTAAGACATAATCCGCCAGGTCCATTTCAGGCGGCTTATGTCCTATACCTACTCTTATTCTGTCAAATTCCTGTGTACCCAGATGTGAGATAATGCTTTTAATTCCGTTATGGCCTCCAGCACTTCCCTTTTTTCTTATGCGTAGACGTCCCACATCCAAATCAATATCATCATAAATTACTATTATGTCACTGTTATCACACTTATAGTAATCTACGAGTTCCCTCACGCTTTCACCGCTCAGATTCATATAGGTCTGAGGCATTGCAAGGAGCACCTTTTCTCCTTCTATAATTCCCTTACCTATAAGAGCCTTATGCTTTTTTGTATCAACTTTTATATTATACGTATCAGAAATTTCATATATTACGGAAAATCCTGCGTTATGTCTTGTTCCTGCGTACTTTTCAGTAGGATTTCCAAGTCCGATTATTATTTTCATAATTATAGCCTACAGATTTTTAACTTCTTTTTTCCATTATTCTTTCTGCTTCTTTTAGCTGTTCCTGAGTATTTACGCCCATAATTTCATCCGGGTCAGCAACCTTAACCGCTTCTACGCTCAGACCGATTTTCTTAATAAGTGCAATGGTATCAGTGAGATAATATTCTCCCTTTGCATTATCATTGGTTATTAAATCCAGACTTGTATAAAGAGCTTCGGAATTATATATATACATTCCCGAATTTACCTCATTTACAAGTTTTTCCTCATCGGTTGCATCCTTATCCTCAACAATTTTTACAAATGTGCCGTCCTTATCTCTTATTATTCTTCCATATCCCGAAGCATCTTTAACTTCAGCTGATAAAACGGTCACTCCATTAGACTGTCTTTTGTGCGTTTCAATAAGAGTTTTTAAAGTATCTCCTGTTATAAGTGGCGTATCACCGCAGAGTACCAGTGTATCTCCTTCCGTACCTATAAAATCTCTGGCACATTTAAGAGCATGTCCCGTTCCAAGCTGCTCTTTCTGTTCAGCAAATTCCACAATATCATATATGGCTGTTTTTACCTGGTTTGCTTCATATCCTACAATAACACAAACGCTATATGCACCTGCATCCTCAGCAGCCTTAATGGAATAATGCACCATAGGCTGTCCCATAACCTTATGAAGTACTTTAGGGAGTTCCGAATTCATTCTTGTACCCTTTCCGGCTGCAAGAATAACTGCTTTCAATTTATTCATATAAATATCCATTCCTTTACAGTTCATACAATATCTACATTTTAACAATATTATTTTAAATGTCAAGAAAAAGAACGGCACTAAAACGGTGCCGTTCCCCTTTTTTGAGTAAGAATCAGTCTATTCAGCGTCTATGTCATCTTCCAGAGATGCCTGTTCATACTTTTCAAGTATGAGTGCCTGTATTCTTTCTCTCGTAGCAGAATTAATAGGATGGGCTATATCTCTATACTCTCCGTCTGCCGCTTTACGGCTTGGCATTGCAATGAATAAGCCCTTTTCCCCTTCAATTACCTTGATATCGTGTACAACAAATTCATTGTCAATCGTTATTGAAACGACTGCTCTCATTTTTCCTTCTTTTGCTACTTTTCTTACCCTAACATCCGTTATCTGCATGTTTAACCCTCCCTATGCTTAGCCAACTTACGTCGACATAGATGTCATATTATATTTATTTAAATATCCGCTTAATATCGGACATATAAATATTAGATTGAATATCTGAAGCTTTTTTCAACAATTACCTTCGGCTTGCCTGCTTCACCAGTGTGCACCGTATTTGCCCTGAGAGTATCACGGCTTTCCACTATACAATTTTCAATATAGCAGTTATCTCCTATATGAACGTCATTTAAAATAATGGAATTTTTAATTACACAGTTATTTCCCACATATACCTTTTTGAAAAGAATTGAATTCTCTACCGTACCGTTTATAATACAACCGCTTGCAATCAGGCTGTTGTTTACAACGGCTTCCCCGTTATATTTTGCCGGTGGTAAATCTTCAACTTTTGAATATACATCAGGATGCTGCCTGAAGAAGTAATCCCTTACATCTTTTTTCAGGAAATCCATATTAGTTTTATAATATGAACTTACTGTTCCGATATTTCTCCAGTATGAATCCAGTTTATAAGCATATATCTTCTTAACATTTTTGTATCTGACAAGAATGTCTTTTACAAAATCTGTTCTTCCTTCATAAGCACATTTTTCAAGCAGTTCTATAAGCTGACGGCGTCTTATGATATATACACCTATAGAAGCAGTATTTGTCTCTGCAACTATCGGCTTCTCCTCAAAGTCGAGAACTCTGTTATCCTCATCAACTTTGACAACACCAAATCTGCTGATATCATCTTCGTCTGCCTTTATATCACTTGTAACAACCGTGATATCCGCCCCTGTTGCAATATGCTCCTCTAATACTTTATTATAATCCAGCTTATATATACCGTCTCCCGAAGCAATAACCACATAAGGCTCGTGAGCACTCTTAAGGAAGTTTATATTCTGATACAAAGCATCTGCTGTTCCTTTATACCAATAGCTGTTTGTAGATGTAATAGTTGGTGTAAATACATACAGACCGCCCTGCTTTCTTCCAAAATCCCACCATTTTGAAGAATTCAAATGCTCGTTAAGTGACCTTGAATTATACTGCGTAAATACGGCAACCTTCTGAATGTGTGAATTTGCCATATTTGACAGTGAAAAATCTATTGCTCTGTAACAGCCTGCCATAGGCATAGCCGCAACTGCTCTCTTTGCAGATAAGTCACCCATTTTGCTGCTGTTTCCGCCTGCTAATATAATACCGATAGCTCTCATCCTATTCACCTGCCTTTATTATACTTGAGCCGCTCTTCAGCAAGCCGTCAGGATATTCATCTATGGTTGTTTCACCTATTATGGCTGTATTCTTTCCAACCTTTACACCTGCCGGAATAACCGAATTTTCACCTATAGTTACAAGTCCGAATGAATAAATATGAGGTGCAAACTCATTAGGAGCTTCTTCTCCGACTCCGAGTTCCGTACCTTCTCCAATTCTTACGCCTTCTGCCAGTATTGCCTTATCCATGACAACACCTTTTTCTATAACGGCGCCATTCATAATAATTGAGTTTCGCACTACAGCGTCTTCTCCGATATATACACCTGAGCCGATAACTGAATTTTCTACAGTTCCGAATATTTCAGTTCCCTCACCGACAATACTCTTAACAACCTTGCTACGGTCAGCAATATACTGCGGTGGAAGAATATCACTCTTTGTATAGATTCTCCAGAATTCTTCATAAAGATTAAATTCAGGAATAATATCCACAAGCTCCATGTTGGCCTCCCAATAGGAGCCAAGTGTTCCAACGTCCTTCCAGTAACCTTTATACTCATATGCACATATCTTCATACCCTGCTCATGACAGTGAGGAATGATGTGCTTTCCAAAGTCACATGAAGGCACGTCCTTCATTTCTATAAGCGCGTCACGAAGTACTTTCCAACTGAATATATAAATACCCATTGAAGCCTTGTTGCTTCTCGGATTTTCAGGTTTTTCCTCAAATTCCTTAATACAGCCTGTCTCATCTGTAATAACCACACCAAATCTGCTTGCTTCTTCCATAGGCACCTGGTATGTAGCAAGCGTAATATCTGCCTTTGATGACTTATGAAAATCAAGCATTACCTCATAATCCATTTTATATATGTGGTCGCCTGAAAGAATAAGCACATAATCAGGATTGTAATAATCCATATATTCAAGGTTTTGGTATATTGCATTTGCAGTTCCCGTATACCACTGGCTGTTGCTGCTTTTCTCATAAGGAGGAAGCACGGTTACACCGCCTATATTCCTATCCAAATCCCAAGGCATTCCAATGCCTATGTGCTGATTAAGTCTTAACGGTCTGTACTGTGTCAGAACGCCCACAGTATCAACGCCTGAATTAATACAATTACTTAACGGGAAATCTATAATCTTATATTTTCCGCCGAAAGCAACTGCCGGTTTAGCCAGCTTAGATGTAAGGACTCCAAGCCTGCTCCCCTGACCTCCGGCAAGAAGCATAGCAATCATTTCCTTCTTAATCATAATGTCACCCCTTTTAGCATAAATATTTCTGCAGAGTCATCTGACTCATTACTATCCTACACATTATAACATCAAAAAACGAAAAGTTAAATACCTTTTTATGCAAATTTACGAAAAATATAAGTTAAATTTCCGACGAATTATGCATTTATACAGAATTTCTAATTTTAAAAAAAATCGAAAACGAAAAAATAAACAATATTTTTTGAAAAATATGTTATATTTGACAATGATATATTTTTCAACTATCTGAGCGAGCAGTCCGGCTTAAGAAATGTAAGATTAGGATTGTAATATGGGTCATTATTTACAAGCTCATAATTATTTATTAGAAAAAGTCCCTTTTCTGCATCCAGACGTTTTAAAGCCACAGCATCAATATCCACTCCTCTGGTTTTTGATTCATAGTGATAAAGTTTTGCATTAGGATTATATGTTACCAGTTTTCCTGACTTAAATACTCTCACGCAGAGGTCAACGTCATTTACCGCTATTTCCATAAGTTCATTGAAACGGCCGACTTCTTCAAAGACCGTTCTCTTTATCATAAGACATGCTCCTGTTACGGCGCAAAAATTCTGAGCCATGCTGCTTCTGTGGAAATAAATTCCGTCATCTTCTTTCATGGCAGCAAATAGATGCCCTGCAATTCCGTTAAAGCCCAGAATAACTCCGGCATGCTGAAGTCTTCCGTTCGGGAAGTACATCCTTGCACCTACAACCCCTACCTCATCTCTCTGGCAGAAGGAAACAAGCTCACTTATGCAGTCATTATTTATCATTTCAGTATCATTATTGAGAAAAAGAATGTATTCACTGTTTGTTTTATCAACGGCAAAATTACAGATTGCAGAAAAATTAAATTTTCTGTTCCATGTGAGTATCTTTACTCTCTCATCTGTCTCTATTTTTTCATAATATCTTTTTATGTTCTTTGTCTCGCTGTGGTTTTCCACTATAACTATTTCATAATTATCATAGTCCTGTTTAAAAATAGAATTGATACATTTTTCCAGGTCTTCAAAATGATCTTTATTAGGAATAATTATAGAAACCTTAGGCTTATTCCCATCAGCGTCGGTCTTTATTTTATACCTTGTCCTGTAAAACATACCGTCTTCGCCCGAAAAAACCTCTGCATCTATTCCCATTCTGCTGTAATGGTCGATAAGTGCTCTCTTTCCTGCTTCATGTGCATAGTTTTTAGAATCCATGCTTCCGGCAGTAGAGCCTTCATGAGCCCTCCAATGATAAAGAGCTGACGGAATATGGGCAATATGTTTACTGCATTCACACAGACCATACAGTTTTGATATTTTTTCAACACAGCGAAGTATAAAATCATAGTCCTGTGCTCCGTCATATTCCTCCCTCATTTTGCCCACTTTCTTCTGAAAATCCGCAGACACCATAAGCATATGACAGATATAGTTCTGACTTCTAAGTAAATCAAGGCTGAAATCCGGCTTAAAATGAGGATAAAATCTCTTACTGCTGTCTTCACTTATTTTATCTTCATCTGTATAAATCATAAGAATGTTTTTGCCGTCCTCTTCATTAAGCCTTTCCACACATTCAAAAAAGGCGTTGGGAGCAATAACATCATCATGGTCAGCAAATACTATCCACTCACCCTTTGCCATCTCAATAGCCTTATTTGTATTTCCCGATATACCAAGATTTTTTTCAAGTGCATTATATCTTATTCTTAAATCTCCCTTATATCTTTCTTTTATCATGTCAGACACTTTATTTTCTTCCGAAGAAAGACAGCTTCCGTCTGCAAGGCATAATTCCCAGTTACTGTAGGTCTGCCTTTTTAATGAATCAATAAGCTCAATCAGATATTTTTCCTCTGTTCTGTACATAGGTACAACAACGCTTATCAACGGCTCATAATTAAATTCAATATGTCTCTGTTCTAAAAGCTCCTTCTGAGAAGGCTCATTATCCCGACACCAGAGCATATAATTTATTTTTCTCCGAAACTTCAGATAGTTTACTGCTTTTTTAAAGGTTTTTACCGGTCCCTGACGTTTGAGCATCTTACAACCTTTTAAAAATATATTATCATTCATCTCATGACCTTTTTCTTTTCTCATAAAGCCTCTCCAATCTCATTTCTTTAACCTGTTCCAACAGAATCAGTCAAGTGTAAAAGGAGCAACTGTAACAGGGAAATTCTTATTATAATACGGGTCTCCTTTTTCCAGAACATCGCCCCATTTTTCCTGAAAAAGTTTTATTTCTCCTGCAAATCGTTTCTGTTTTTCAGGAGTATCCTCATAACCTCTTGACTTAGATTCATAATGGTGCCATAAAGAAAATGCATCATATACTACTAAGTAACCATAATCTCTTACCTTAAGGCAGTAATCCACATCATTCAATCCTACCTTAAACTCCTCAGTCATCCCTCCGACTTCTTTAAATACATTCTTCTTTGTCATGAGGCAGGCTCCTGTCACCGCACTATAGTTGCAGTTTATTCTGGCTCTCATCATATATCCCAAATCATTTTTACCTATTCCGTTAAATACATGTCCTGCAAATCCGCCAAAGCCCAAAACTATTCCTGCATGCTGTACAGTATCATCCTCATAAAGAAGTTTGGCACCAACTACACCTACATCGTTTCTCATACATATTCCCAGCATGTCCGAAATTCCGTCAGGTGATATAAGCTCAGTATCATTATTTAATAACAGAATATAGTCTCCGGCTGCATATTCCACTCCAAAATTATTAATGGCAGAATAATTAAATTCCTTATCCCAATATACAACCTTTACAAAAGGATATTTTTTCTCAAGCTCCTCATATGCCTGAAATGTACCCTTTTCCTCACTGTTATTTTCTACAATTATAAACTCATAATTTTTATAGTTGCTCACCCTGACTATAGAATCTATACATTTTTTTAAATCATCTGCATGGTCCTTATTAGGGATAATAATAGACAAAAGGGGCGTACCTGTTGTTTCATATATTGTATGATACATACCCCACATATCGGTATGTTCAACTCTTGCCTTTATCTTCATTCTGTCCAGGTGTGACTGAACAGCCTTTCTTCCCGCTTCATAACAGTACATCTTACTTTTAGGGTCACCCGCTGTCGATGAACGGTGAATGCGCCAATGATAAAGGACCTTGGAAATATGCTTAATCTTATGATTTCTTTCCCGCACTCTCTCTATGCACCTGAACATAACATCATAATCCTGAGAGCCGTCATATTCTTTTCTGAATCCGCCGATTCCATTTAATATCTCAGCATCAACCACAAAGAAATGTGTAATGTAATTATGGCTTCTAAATAAATCTATACTGAAATCAGGCTTAAAATTCGGGTCCTCATGCTTAAGCTTTTTACCTGATACCTTGTCTTCATCAGTATATACTATATCCACATTCATATCCTGCAGTTTTTTTACTACTTCATAAAGTAAATCCGGCTCTACAAAATCATCATGGTCCAGAAGTCCGATATATTCGCCTTCAGCCATATATAATGCCTCATTAGTATTATCCGATATTCCTAAATTTTCGTCAAGATATTTTACGCAAATTCTTTTATCTTTTTCGACGTAGCTTTTAAGAATCTTTCTTGTTTCTTCAGATGAGCTTGCATCAGCTATACAAAGCTGCCAGTTTTCATATGACTGTGCCAGTACAGAATCAATCATTTCTCTCAAATATTTTTCGGGAGTATTATAGGTAGGAACAAGTATACTTATGGTAGGGAGAAAATCAAATTCCTCCTTTTTCTGCCTTTCCAGTTCTTCAGGAGTTACTTTGTGTCTTTGAAACCATTTTTCATAATGCAAATCAGGAGCGCCTTCCTGCATACCGCTCTTAAACTTGCCCCATATTCCCTTGAATCCGTATTTCCCGATATAGGCAAAGAGCCTTTTATAACTAATCGGGCTAAATATCTTTTTTATCTTATAATCCATAGCTATTGTCCTTCCCCTGTCAGATATCAGTTATCGTATGTCTTATATGCTTTCTTATAAAAAATCATTATAATTTTTGTTATAAACTCAGGCCAGAATTTATTAAACATTTCCATGTCTTCTGCAACTCTGCCGTTATTTTCTATAAATTCCTTACTTGTTGCCCCATCATACACCCTGTAAAAAGTCAGAGGCTTGTCTACATATAAAAATCTTCCCTTTACCTTAGAAAGTTTCAGAAAAGTGTCCCAGTCAATATTAAATTTCATTTCCGATGTAAAGACGGACGGACCCAGTAATGCCTTATTATATGTTACCGTAGGACAGCATATGCTGTTTCCCAGAGAAAGAACTGCCTTCTTAAAAAAGCGCATTTTTGACAATCCTTTTATTTTAAGGGGAGTCCTTAAAAATCTTCTTATTTTGCAGTTTATATCACGTTTTCCTATTTTTCCATGCTTTATAGGCATATAATCCGTAAGGTACATCACAAACTTACCTTCTGCTTTTTCAATGGAATTGGCAAGATATTTAACATAATCTTTATCATATACATCGTCCTGATGAGCGACTGTTACATAGGAAGCCTCTGCTTTATTGTAAGCGAAATTCCAGTCATCTCTGATGTCACTCTTACCGTTTCTTACATAAAGATTAAGCTTGTATTTTTCTGCAATATCCTTAATGTGCTTATTCGGTGTAGATGTACATATGATTATATCTGATTTTACGGTCTGATTAACAAGTGATTTAATACAGTCCTCCAGATATTCAGATTCCTTATATGCACATACGGAAAAAACATGTTTTTTCATTCCGGTATCCTTTCTTTTGGGTAAAATATTTACGTACAGTAAACACGTATTATATTCATATATAGCATTATATAATTAAGAATCACTGCATAAGTAAATATAATTTTATTATAAACACCCTTGTCAATATTGTTTATAAGTTTTTTCGTTCCAAAAAGCATAAAAAACGGCAGCATGAGCGGGATATAATAACGTCCCTGCACGCCAAGTATGGTCCCGTATGCTACCGGGGTAAATGCCACATACATTGATGTCCATACAAACGCCACACTTATAGCAATAAGCAGGAATATAAGAAGTCTTCTGCTTACCTTAATTTCTCCCCTCTTATCAGTATCATTTGTGAGTACTACAAATAATACCATAGGAAGTATAAAACCTGCATAATATCCTGTGCCGTAATGTCCCAGAACACCCCATGCCTCCGAGCCCATGGTATACGAAAGAAATGTATCTGCTATGTTTTTAATAAGCAGAACGGCATAAGAAAGCGGATTCGACAATATATTTTCAATTTGTCCTTTTGCACTTATCTTTGTATCCGTAGCTCCTCCTGCGGCAGCATAGCCTCTTGAATCCCCGCTGTCCGACGGATTAAGTACCGTAGGCATTATAAGAACTGCTATAAGTAAAATACATATGGCTATAATTCCGCCCTTCATTATATACTTTGTTTTCCTGTCCTTAAATTTATCCGAAGGAAGGAATAAAAGCATAAGCAGCATAGGTGCATAGACAGCCTTAAGAAGTCCCGCAATGAACATCGATACTACAAAAATTATATAGCTTTTCCAGGTAATTTTTTTGTCTTTCTCGTAAAACTCCGAAAACATATATGCAAATCCCAAAAAAGCAAATGCAATAATAACAGAATCCCTGTTATATACAGAAGCCATAAACAGTGGTGTCGGAAGAAGCGCAAGAAGTGTCATGAGAGATTTACCCACTGACATTCTTTTAATGGCAAAGAATACCACAACAGCATAAAGTATAAGATTAAATACCTTTCCCAACGCATATACCGAAGCAAACGGCAGGTTTAAAAGACTTCCGATTCCTATTCCCAGTGCCGGCGCAAAATAGCCCACAATATTGCTCAAAGAAATCTCTGCACTGACACTGTCTGTTCCTTCTGCCATTTTAGAAAGATATTCATTCTGATAAGCATATTCCTCATAAGTCTGAGGATAATTTAACGGCCACACCTTAGTATCATCCATGTACGTAAATACGGATTCTCCCACATTTTTATGCGGAAGCAGGCTATAAGCTTTTTCAAAATGATAACACTCATCCCAGCTCACCTTCTGCTGAGGCATTACAACTATATAAGATAAACCTATTAACAATGTAACGATAAGAAAAATATTTTCAGGCTTGTCCTTAATCCATGATGAAGAAGCAAGTATCAAAAGAATAAGGAACACCGCAGAACATACAGCCACAAATCTTCTCCAGTTAAAGGTCAGCTCGTTATATGCTGATATATCCTCTATAACCAGATTTTCAGCTTTGGTAAATACAATAATTATGCAGTCAGAACTGCTGTAAATTTTATGAACTGAAGTTCTTAAGTATTGATTGTTTGCATCGGAAGAAAGCGAATAAATATTTTCTCCGTTTTCGTCAACACCTGTTTTTACATAAATAACCGCTTCAACACTTCCTTCAGAAGTAAAGCTGTATTTCAGTTTATTTACATAACTGTTATCCTTATTTATTGTAATTGACGGATAGTAAAGCCTTGCTTCACTTAAGTCCTCCGCGCTTAATGTATCAGTAGACACGGAAGTGTCCCTGTTCATTACAAGTTTTCCATCCTCATAAGAGAAACCATTCAGCTCAACCTGCGATAAATCAAAAAATCTCTCTCCTTTTTCCTGCCCCGACCTGAGTACAGCCATATTCCCGTTAAGCTCTACCAGAAGTCCTGCCGCAACCGATATAAACGCTATAATTATTATTTTATATTTTTTAATAAATTTTTTTAATTTTTCTTTCATATATTACTCCAAAATATCAGTTTTAAATTAATATAAAAGCATAAACAGACAGTAAAAATTATATACACCTGTAACTGCCGTTAACGCAGGAATAATCCATTTAAATATCTTTAATTTTGAAAAATCTATTTCATTTAATACAAAAAGAGCCAGCATAATAAAAGTAAAATACATTATGGTATACGGTCTGTCGGTAGACGCCCATACCGTAGGGGAAAACGCCACAACCATTCTGCCGCCAAGTCCTCCGAAAAGCATAACAGTAGCAATAATGCTTTTAAAGCTTTCACCGAATATCAGATAAAAGCATACTATTAACATTATTCCCATAAAAAACAAAATGGCAAGCGGTATATAATCTTTTAAATTATAGTAATTATCCTCAGTTATGATTCCCCTGGAAAGCAGTCTCTGCTGAAATATGAATATAAGATTCTTATCCTCAAGAATATGCCCTATAAAATATCCGAAAAACATATACATTGCAAACGGAACTGCTCCCATAAGCCTAAAAAATAATTTTTTTTGTTTCTGGCATACTGCAATTAATATAAATAAGGTCATAAAGAAGAATATATAATCACTTTTAAATACAAATCTGTAAAGAGTAGAAGAAAATCCAAGTTCAAGTTTATCTATCAGGGAAAGTGTATTGTAATCCGTAAAATACACAGCCGACTCGTGTGCCGCCCTTGCAGCATTTCCCGGCGTAAGCGCATGAAAGCACAGGTTAAAAACGGAAATTAAGGCCTGCATTATAATAACAGCAGAAGGCATTTTCTTATAAACAGTATAAATGGCACATGCCCCAAAACATAAGGTAAGAAAGACTGACATTTCCTCCTGATTTGCCCCATACAGGGTAATAAGCGCATAAACGGCAACATGATACCATTTAAATTTCTTTCCGTCCTTCCACATTCTTGTACTTGTCAACGCAAAAATTCCTGCTGCAAGCGGCCATATATATGTCATGGTTGTGGTTATCCATCCCGCTGAGGTTACATAGTTAAACGGAAACATCAGAATAAGCGAAACAAGTATTATGTTTTTTCTTGTTTCACAATTATCAATAAATATATACGAAAGTCCTGCCGCTATTGTAAGCCACATGAACATCTCAATGAAAAGCCACACTCTGTAATCCAGATGAAGCATAATATGAATCGGCAGATTTACCAGAACTCTGGAACTCCAGCTTGTAAAATTATATATTACTGTCCCAAATTCTTCCCATATGCTTGGTTTCAGAGTATTTTGTATGAGGTTTACATCATCATCACTCAGTTTAAAGGTCATATGCAGAATAAACATCAAAATTATAAATACCGCAAAGGGAAGATATTTAATTATCCTGTGTTTTTTATCCATATTAATCTGTTATTCCTCCTGCGGTTAATTTATATCCCGTAAAATAATAATCGTTGTGTCCGTCATTATTATAATAAATTATTATGTCATAATCCGTATTATTTAAATCCAGCTTATCACTCTTCACATTTGCCGAAAATACTGCTCTTTCAAGATTATTCTGATAATCATTATACATATCGCAGATTATTGTATCAGGATTACTTATTGTGGGAATTTCAAGACATTCACCTGTAGAAACACTTCTAAGAATCACTCTTACATCAAAATTTCCTATTTTTTCTCCCGGAATAAAAATATATGCATCTCTTATTACTACCACATCTCCCACGGTAACTTCTCCGACAGAAAATTCAAACACCTCCGTGCTCTCTGTAACAGGTAGAGAGACTGTTTTTACCCTGCCGTCCTCATAACCGCATAACACCATGAATAGTACAGACAATACTCCTCCTATAAGTATTATCTGTACTATTCTCTTATACCTTATATTTGTATTTTCTTTCATTTTTTGTTATCCTGCTTTGCATTACTATTTTAAAAGCTTATCCTTTATAATATACCTTGGTCTTTCTTTGGTCTCCATATATATTTTTCCAACATATTCTCCGACTATTCCTATGCTCATAATCTGAAATCCGCCAAAGAAACAGATAAGTACCATAAGTGTAGGCCAACCCTGTACGGTATTTCCCATAAAATGTCCGACTATTACATAGATAAGTAATATAACACTAAGAAATGATATAATCAAGCCTGCAGAAGTTATCATCCTTATAGGTTTTACACTACAGGAGGTTATTCCGTCCACGGCAAAGGAAATCATCTTTTTAAGCGGATATTTTGATTCTCCTGCAAAACGCTTGTCTCTTTCATAGCTTACTGTAGAAGACTTATAACCAATCATGGGAACTATTCCTCTTAAGAAAAGGTTTACTTCCTTAAATTCAGCCAGTCCTTCCAATGCACGTTTGCTCATAAGTCTGTAATCGGCATGGTTATACACTATTTCCACACCCATTTTTTCCATTATCTTATAAAACATAAGGGCTGTATGTTTTTTAAAAAATGAATCCTTTTTTCTGGAGCTTCTTACTCCATATACAATATCCGAGCCTTTTTTAAACTCTTCCACAAAACGGTCTACCGCCTCCACGTCATCCTGTAAATCGGCATCCATTGATATAACTGCATCGGCATATTCTTTTGCTGTCATAAGTCCTGCCAGGAGAGCATTCTGATGACCTCTGTTTCTCGAAAGACAAAGTCCGGTAACAAGAGGATTTTTTTCATAATATTCACTGATTATATCCCATGTTTTGTCCTTAGAGCCGTCATTGACATACATTATTCTGCTTTCTCCGGATATATTTCCTTCAGCTATCATTTTATTCATTTTTTCCGTAAGTCTTTTCGTTGTCTCGTGTAAAACCTCTTCTTCGTTATAACACGGCACAACAATGTAAAGTACAGGCTTATCCATATGGTATCTCCATCTGTTCAATGTATTATTTATAAACCGTTAGCAACATCTACAAGATATTTTCCGTAATTGGTCTTCATAAGAGGCTCAGCAAGAGTAAGCAACTGTTCTCTGTTTATAAAACCCCTCTTATATGCTATCTCCTCTATACAGGATATATAAAGTCCCTGTCTCTTCTGAAATGCCGCAACAAAATCCGCAGCGTCAAGGAGCATGTCGTGATTTCCTGTATCAAGCCATGCAAAACCTCTGCCGAGAGTTTCTACCATAAGTGTTCCTCTGTTAAGATATTCATTGTTTATTGATGTAATTTCTATCTCGCCTCGTGCAGACGGCTTTACGTTTTTTGCAATTTCTACTACATCATTATCATAGAAATACAGTCCCGGTACTGCATAATTTGATTTTGGATTTTCAGGTTTTTCTTCTATTGAAAGCGCTTTACCGTTCTCATCAAACTCTACAACACCATATTCTCTTGGGTCCTTAACATAATATCCGAAAATTGTAGCACCCTTTTCACGTTCTGCCGCTCTTTTAAGCACTTTTGAAAAGCTTTGTCCGTAGAAAATATTATCTCCCAAAACAAGCGCCACATTATCATTTCCTATAAATTTTTCTCCGATTATAAATGCGTCTGCGAGCCCTCTTGGTACCTCCTGCACCGCATATTCAAATCTCATTCCAAGCTGCTCACCCGTACCGAAAAGCTCTTTAAAGGTCGGCAGGTCACGCGGTGTTGAAATTATAAGCACCTCTCTTATCCCTGCCAGCATAAGAGTAGATAAAGGATAATAAATCATAGGCTTATCATACACCGGCATAATCTGTTTAGATACCGCCTTTGTCAAAGGATAGAGCCTTGTACCGGAGCCCCCCGCAAGTATTATTCCTTTCATATTTTAAATCCTCCTGATTTTTAGAATCTTTTTCAAACATTATATATTGCATTTTACCACGTTTTCCCAATATCTTCAAGCCACGAGCGGTTTTAAGGAAAAGTGCTGCATTGTCAATAAACATTTGAAAATTTTAATCCGTCATAATTCTTTATGGATTTTGTAACCATTCCGTTTTTATCTATAACAGTATAATTTCCTCTTTCTGCATACTCTATTCGTATTACTCCGCTGTGATTATATATCACCATTATATATACTGAGGCGCTGCCTGTCACATTTGCATTTACCGGAGAATCGGCAGCATATGAAATATCGCCGCCTAGCGAATCATTTATCCTCTTTAACAGCCTGCCTGCCGGACTGTTATCATTATCATAGGCACCATTATCAGCCTGTCGGAGCGTTACATTTGTTATAAGCCCACATGTTTCTCCCGTAACACTGTCAGTATAGGTATTATTTCCTTCACAACCGTAAAAGAGAGCTCCATTTACATCCTGATTATCTTCACTAAGAAAAAACGATATTATTTCAGCATTTAAAGAGGAATAAATAGTATTTACATCCTGTTCCTGCTTGGATATTCTTGATTTGTCTATGTATCTTACAATACCCATTGCTACCACGGAGCTTAATATCGCAAGTATTGCAATTACTATTATCAGTTCAACCAGTGAAAATCCTTTGTTATTATACTTTAAGTTGTTCATATATTTTCTCTCCCATTATTATCCAATTCTATGGATTAGGGTCCGTAGGGTCCCATCCCTGACCTGCCGGAAGCTTTTGTGCCGTAGGTTTTCCGAGTGGTCCGGGGTCATTGCTGTTATATATAATTACCGTAGTACCTCTGTCAATATTGTCATATATCCATTTTGCATCTTCACAGGTAAGTCTTACACAGCCTGCCGATGCAGTAGTTCCCAGTTTGTTGTATGAGCTTGTTATAAGAGTATGATTATCTCTTTCTCTGTAAGGTACTGAATGAAATAATATATTTGTGGTAATTACCGATGCCCATTGTGACCATACGTCATGTATCATAAGTTGCCAGCGGTACTGATTTCCTATATGGAATGTACCGAGCGGAGTAGCCTCTCCCGTAGAACAGACCATTGCCTTTACAGGATATTCTCCCTTATATATTGTAACGCAGTTCATTTTTTTATTTACTTTAATAACATACTCACCCGGTATGTCATTTATTCCGTCAACATACGAATCTCCCGTAGGAGAAGGAGCCTGTCCTCCCTTTTTTACCAGCATTACCTGAAGCGCTTCAAGCCTGCGTGAAAGTGCCGAAGAGCCTGCCGCTTCTCCATTTTTAGCCCAGTCGAGCCAGCCAAAAGTCTGGATATGTACTCTGTAGTATACGTCATAATATGCCGATATATCTCCTGTAAGTTTAATTCTTATGGCCTCTATTCTTTTGGATTCTCCTGTTGTTCCTGCAATCTGTCCGTCGCTGACCCAGTTCTGCCAGCCGTAGCCCTGTACGTGGGTCTGATATGTTATACCGCCGGAAATATCGGAGCCTTCCAAATTTATTATTACCGCCTCAAGCCTCTTTCCCGAGCCGGTAGTTCCTGAAACAAGTCCGTTTGACATATAGTTCTGCCAGCCTGTCCCCTGTACATGAGTAGTATATGAGACCGATGCACTCTCACCGCTCTTATTTACAAGCTTTATCTGTATAGCCTCTATTCTCTTGGATTCTCCTGTTGTTCCTGAAACTTCTCCATTTTTCACCCAGCTCTGCCAGCCTGTTCCCTGTACGTGTGTACGGTATAAGACATCGTATTTTTCTGCCATTTCTCCATATAAATTAATGCAGACAGCTTCTATCCTCTTACTTTCGCCTTCCGTTCCGGCTTTTTCTCCATCGCTGACCCAATTCTGCCAGCCGTAACCCTGTACATGTGCAGAATAGGTTATTCCTCCTGAAACAGGCTGGTTTTTTAGTGATATTTCCATCGCCTCAAGTCTTTTTGACTCGCCTACCGTCCCTGCAACATCTCCGTTCTCTGTCTCTTGAAGCCATCCCAGTCTTTGCGCATGTACCCTGTAGATAACCGAAGGACTGCTCTCCGTATTCTCATCCGCCCTGCTTTCCAAAGTGCTGATTTGAATTCCCGATATCATTATGACAGCCGCCAGAAACACCGCCAGAAATCTCTTTAAAGCTTTTCTCATATTACATCCTCCCTTCCGTCAACCGGTAAGTTTAAAAAAATGGGTGAAGAAATTTTCCACCCATTTTTAATTCATAATAATTTTTTATCTTATATAGCTTTTATTCTTTCAATAGCCGCTACCGTATTTTCGTAAGAGCCGAATGCGGTCAGTCTGAAGTAACCTTCTCCGCTCGGTCCAAATCCTGAGCCCGGCGTACCGACTACCTGTGCTTTGTCAAGCAGATAATCAAAGAAATCCCATGACTTCATTCCGTCAGGAGTTTTAAGCCAGATATAAGGCGCATTTACCCCTCCTGAAACCGTATAACCTGCTTCCTTTAAACCGTTATAAATATATTTTGCATTATTCATATAATAAGCTATCTGCTCTTTAGTCTGAGCCTTACCTTCGTCAGAGTAAACGGCCTCTCCTGCCGCCTGAATTATATAAGGGGCTCCGTTAAATTTTGTTCCGTGGCGTCTTGCCCAGAGAGCATTTAAAGAAACTCCGTCAGAAGACTTTAAGTCCTTAGGCACAACCGTAAATCCGAGTCTTGTTCCCGTAAATCCTGCATTTTTTGAGAAACTTCTTATTTCGATTGCACATGTCCTTGCACCCTCACACTCATAAATGGAATGAGGTACGTCATCTTCACTGATATATGCTTCATATGCAGCGTCATAGATTATAACTGCTTTTACCTTATTTGCATAATCAACCCAGTCCTGAAGCATGGACTTTGTTATTGTAGCTCCTGTAGGGTTGTTAGGGAAACAGAGGTAAATAATATCAGGTGTTTCCTTTGGAATCTCAGGCGCAAAATTATTTTCTTCAGTACACGGCATATAGATTACATCACTCCATAAACCTGTTTCCGCATCATATGTACCTGTTCTTCCTGCCATTACATTGGTATCAACATATACAGGATATACAGGGTCACACACTGCTATTCTGCAGTTCCTATCAAATATTTCCTGTATGTTGCCTGAATCAGACTTGGCACCGTCACTTACAAATACTTCATCAATATAAACCTCGGCGCCTCTTTTTTCATAATCATTTTTTACTATTGCTTTTCTTAAAAATTCATATCCAAGGTCAGGTGCATAACCCTTAAAGGTCTTTGCATCAGCCATTTCATCAACTGCCTCATGCAGTCTTTTTATTATGGCAGGAGCAAGAGGCTGGGTCACGTCTCCTATTCCAAGTCTTATTATAGATTTATCAGGATTTGCGGCCTGATAAGCTGCAACCTTTTTTGCAATGTCAGAAAAAAGATAGCTTCCCGGAAGCTTTAAATAATCTTCATTTACCTTAAACATAATATCCTCCTGTCAAACTCAAAAATTCCGATAATGTACGCAGGAAGCATTTCCTACTATAACATACCTGTAGTATAAAACATATTTGAAATTTTCTCAAGACAAACTATCGTTAAGCTGAGATTTTTTCAATATAATTTTTCACTTCTGCCATCATATTATTATGACAAAATATTTATATCGCCATCAAATACTGTTGTCGCAGGTCCTGTCATGTATACTATATTTTCTTCCCTGTCCCAATTAATAACAAGGTCACCGCCCAAAAGCGATACCGTAACCTCATCATCAGTTTTTCCATTCAATATACATGCAACTGCTGTTGCACAGGCTCCCGTACCGCAGGCAAGGGTTTCTCCCGTCCCCCTTTCCCATACGCGCATCTTTACATGCTTTCTGTCTGTCACCTGAACAAACTCAGCATTTATTCTGTTTGGAAACATTTCATGGTTTTCAAATAAAGGTCCGACTTCTTCCAGAGGGAAACTGTCCGTATCATCCACAAATACCACGCTGTGAGGATTTCCCATGGAAACGCATGTGGTTTTATACACTTTTCCTTCCACGGTAATCGGCACCTGAACTGCAATATCGAGATTCTTATCAGAAAGATTAACCGGAATAAGCTCAGGTTTTAAAATCGGAGCTCCCATGTTTACCTTTACAGAGCTTACTTTTTCATTTTCAACATTAAGTTTTAGATATTTTATACCCGCAAGAGTTTCCACTGAAATTTCTTTTTTGTCAGTAAGCCCATAATCATAAACATACTTTCCCACACATCTTATACCGTTTCCACACATTTCAGAGCGGGAGCCGTCGGCATTATACATATCCATTTTAAAATCCGCAATTTCACTTGGTTTTATAAGTATCAGCCCGTCAGAGCCTATACCGAAATGCCTGTCACTAAGCTTTACGGCAAGTTTCTCGGGATTTTCCACCTTTTCCTTAAAGCAGTTTATATATACATAATCATTTCCTAAACCTTCCATTTTTGTAAATTTCATAATACCCCTCCTTCAGGTTTATAATTATTTTTAGATTAATTATATCTTCTAATCAATTTTAAAATAACACAGCGGGGTATTATTTTCAATCAGTCGGTTTTTTCATTATCTGCTTTCTGATTGTCGTAAAATGCTTTATAATTATGTAATACCTCATTTAATAATTATAAAACAGCACAGCAGGATGCTCTTTTACAGAACATCCTGCTACCTTAATTTACCATATGTTACTGGTTGTTATCATTTCCGTCACAGTATCCGTTTCCAGCATCTGTTCCTGCTCCTGTATTACTTCCGCCGTCATAATATCCGTTGTTATCATACCCGGTCCCCTGATTCTGATTAGAAGCATCTCCGTTATAATAACCCATTGAATCCTGATTTGTTCCATAGTTTTCAGGGTTATAATATGCATAATTCTGTGGATTTCCATTGTAAGTTTCCACTACATTCTGAACAGGCGCAGCTTTTTCTTTCTTTCCGGCTCTTATTCCAAGTATCAGGAATATAAGTCCTATTATAAATAAAACCCCGGCTATTCCTAAAGCAATCAATCCCATCTGCTTTGTATTTGTGGTATCAACCGTCCAGAGGTAAGCATACTGAGGAATCTCATCACTGGTATAACCCATATCCATCAGATAATCTTCAAAATAGTCCTGTTCCTCTGTCTGCATCTTTGTAAGTGTTCCTGTAAACTGGGTAGGAACAGGATAACTTTCTGCATCACCATCCAGATATTCCCATGTATCATCTATAATGTCATCAACAGTATCCTTATCACTTTCCCTTACTGCCATGCTGATAAACTTTGAATCATCCAGCCATACAATGCAATAATACTCAGTGGAAGTGGTTACACCGTTTCTCTGATGCTCAAGCGTTGCAAACCAGTCTATAACCGCATCTACATCCACTGTAACAGGTGTTCCCTCTTCAGGATTTTCCATTGCCTCAAGTATGTCTACCGGCTCCTGAAATACAAGTTTTACCGAATCAATACAGGCAAATACAATAACTCCTGCCAATATCCAACATACAATTGTGTAAACTATCTTTTTTCCCATAGTAAAATAATCTCCCTCTTTTTTTATTTTTTATTTATTGTTTACTCCTGTGAACCGCTTATATGTCATATTTATCTGCAGTTGTTTTGCCAGTTATAAACATTAAATTTATTTTTACTCAGTTCTTCTTCCCTGCGTTTTTCTTTTTTCAGCTTCACCATTCCGACGATAAGAAGTATAAGGCCGAGGAAAAACAGAAAAATAATACATCCCAAGGTTATATATCCACTCTGTCGTGAAACTTTTGTATCAATCGTATAATAATATGCCGTACCGGAAAGCCCGGAATCGCCATGGTCCAACGCCCTTAAGTAAGACTTAAAAAATGTTTTTTCCTTTGAGCTAAGTTCCCTTAAAACTCCTGAAAATTCAGTTTTTACAGGCAGGCTGTCCCTGTCCCCGTCAATATATGCCCATGTAAGCGGTATTATATTATCAATTATATATTTTTGACCTTCATCCACTTTCATGCTTATAAACGTAGAATTGTCAAGCCACAGCATGCAGTAGTAATCCGTAGAAACAACCCTTCCGTCTCTTTCCTGCTCATAAGCTTCATACCAGTCCAAAACCGCATCAACCTGTACAGTAACAGCCTTTCCTTCTTTAGGATTTTCAAGAGCTTCCATGATGTCAACCGGCTCTTGTAACGAAAACCATATTGAATTCCTGCAAATAAAAGCACAGGCGGCTGCTACAATCCATAATACAATTCCAACAGACAGAGAAACTCCTGAATAATTATTTACTTTATCCATAAGCATTTTCTCCTCTACTTACGGATTAGCTCTTATAATTATACTTAAATACCATAACCGAAAGCGGCGGCACATCTATAACCATTGAGTTTTTCATTTTATCGCATGGCTCAGGTACAGCCTTAATCTTCTTTTTATTATGTCTTCCCTGTCCGCCGTACTTTTCATCATCAGAATTAAGTATCTCAGTATATTCCGTAATACATGGTGCTCCTATCTGATATCCCTTTCTTTCAACAGGCACAAAATTGCATACAAACATAAGCTGGTCCGTTGTAGTACTGCCTCTTCTCACAAATGCAACTATGCCTGAATCCGCATCATCACATTTTACCCACTCAAATCCAATGACTTCGTTATCATTATAATACATGCAGTCATACTTTGTATAAAGGTCATTTAAATCTCTTACAAAGGTCTGCATTTCTTTATGAAGCGGTTTATCCAAAAGGTACCAGTCAAGACTTCTTGCCTCACTCCATTCACGAAGCTGGGCAAATTCCTGTCCCATAAAGAGAAGCTTCTTTCCAGGGTGTCCGTACATAAATCCGTATGCAGTCCTTAAGTTCGCAAATTTATCTACCTCGAATCCCGGCATCTTGTTTATCATCGAACATTTAAGGTGTACAACCTCATCATGAGATATTACAAGCACATAATTTTCAGCATAGGTATATGAAAGACTGAATGTGAGTCTGTTATGATTAAACTTTCTGAAATAAGGGTCAAGCTTCATGTATTCAAGGAAATCATTCATCCATCCCATGTTCCACTTGAATAAAAATCCAAGTCCGCCCATTGACACAGGTGCGGTAACTCCCGCCCATGCGGTCGACTCTTCAGCTATAAGAAATGCTCCCGGATTTCTGTCTTCCATAACCTGATTTACATTTCTTAAAAGGTCTATTGCTTCAAGATTTTCTTTGCCACCGTTTTTATTAGGAAGCCACTGTCCGTCCTGCTTTCCGTAATCAAGATAAAGCATGGAAGCAACCGCATCCACGCGGAGCGCATCCACATGGAATTTTTCCACCCAGAACAGTGCATTTGCAACGAGGAAGTTCACAACCTCATTTCTTGAATAATCAAATATATATGTTCCCCAGTCGGGATGTTCTCCCCTTCTTGGGTCAGGATGCTCATAAAGAGGCATACCGTCAAATCTTCCCAGTCCGTGGGCATCTCTCGGAAAATGAGCAGGTACCCAGTCAAGAATTACGCTTATTCCCTTTTCATGCATGTAATTTACAAAGTACATGAAATCTTCAGGTGTTCCGTATCTGCTTGTAGGTGCAAAATAGTTGGTTACCTGATATCCCCATGAGCCGTCAAAAGGATACTCTGCTATACCCATAAGCTCGATATGGGTATATTTCATATCAAGCAGATAATCGGCAAGCATATGCGCTAAATCTCTGTAATTATAAAATCCGAAATCAGAGTCCTCGTCCTTCTTTTTCCATGAGCCTAAGTGACATTCATAAATACTCATAGGCTTCTTTATACGCTTAACCCTTGTAACCTTTTTACGGGCATCAATCCATTCCTTATCCGTCCACTTAAAATTCTCTAAATCAAAAACTATATTTGCATTGTCGGGACGCATCTGGTTGTAATTTCCATAAGGGTCTGCCTTGTATAATATTTCTCCGTATCTTGTGAGAATCTGATATTTATATACGGCTCCCGGATTTACATCAGGTATGAATATCTCATGTATTCCCGATGCAGAATGTATCTGCATGGGATTTAACGCTCCGTCCCACATATTAAAGTCTCCGACAACACTTACACGTCTTGCATTCGGAGCCCATACGGCAAAGTAAGTTCCCTGCACGCCGTCAATGGTCATAGGATGAGCACCCATTTTATTGTAAATATCATAATTTTTTCCTTCTGCATAAAGATATGCATCATAATCAGTCATAAGCCCGTCAAAAGCATAGCAGTCTGCCGAAGTAACAGTTGTTCCGTCATAATATTCTGTTACAAGCCTGTATTTACTTCCGTCAAATTTTTTCTTCGGAAAATAAATCCCATAAAATCCGTCTTCGCCTACCTTTTCCATAGGAATAAGATTTTTCCCCTGCGGAGACTTAACAGAAACCGATACCGAATGAGGCTTATAGCAGGTAATTACCTGTCCGTCACCATAATCATGATTTCCGAGCAGATGTTTCGGAGCATTAAGTTTTCCGTCCATAAGCTCATCATAAAGTATCCAGTTAATCCAGTTCTGTAATTTATTATTCATTACATTCCTCCTTTTAATGCCTGAAATGCCTCATACCCGTAAATACCATGGCAATTCCGTACTCATCGCATTTATCGATGGAAAGCTGGTCTCTCATTGCTCCTCCCGGCTGTATAATCGCCGTAATTCCTGCCTTTGCTGCAGCCTCCACGCAATCATCGAATGGGAAAAAGGCGTCCGAAGCCATTACGGCTCCTTTTATGGCATCTTCACCAATCTGAGTTCTGGCATGCTCTATACCCTGCTCGGTAGCCCAGATTCTGTTCACCTGTCCCGGTCCGATTCCTACAGTCTGCTTATCCTTTGCATAAGCAATACCGTTTGATTTAACATACTTTACAACCTTCCATGCAAACTTTAAGTCCTCCATCTCCTTTTCGGTAGGCTGTCTCTTTGTCACAACCTTTAAGTCCTCTTCGTTATACATTGGGCTGTCTACAGTCTGTACAACAAGTCCGCCGTTTACTTTCTTCATGTCAAGGGCATCTTCCGGCTGTTTAACCGAAATATCCTCTAATGTAAGTATACGTATATTTTTCTTCCTGCAGAGGATTTCCAGTGCCTCATCAGTATATGATGGTGCAACCACAACCTCCATGAACATCTCGCTGATATCCTTTGCAATATCCGCTGATATCTCTCTGTTTGCTACAACTATTCCGCCGAAAATAGAAGTTTCATCTGCCTCGTAAGCTTTGCGCCATGCAGTATAAATATCATCGGCTGAGCCCACTCCGCAAGGATTACCGTGCTTGCAGGCAACGACCGTCGGCTCATCAAATTCCTTAAGAAGCTCTAAAGCTCCGTTTGTATCATTTATATTGTTATATGAAAGTTCTTTACCGTTAAGCTGTTTTGCTGATGTAAGAGAGCCTTTTAATTTTCCTATTTCTTTATAGAAAGCAGCCTTCTGGTGGCTGTTTTCACCATAGCGCATTTCCTGTACTTTTTCATAAGTCAGAGTAAGTGTTTCAGGGAATGATTTATCTCCTCTTTCTTTTTTAAGATAGGCTGCTATCATAGCGTCATAATTTGCCGTATGCTGGAACACCTTCTGCATAAGATAGAATTTGGTATCAAGAGATACTTCTCCCGAAGCCTTAAGCTCCGAAAGTACAGTTTCATAATCCGCAGGGTCAATTACAACCGCAACATCCTGATAATTCTTTGCCGCCGCACGAAGCATGGTAGGTCCGCCTATATCAATATTTTCCACTGCCTCTGCCCTTGTAACCCCGTCCTTCATAATTGTCTGCTTGAAAGGATAGAGATTTACGATTACCATATCAATGGTTTCTATATTAAGTTCCTTGAGAGTCTTCATATGCTCTTCATTGCTTCTCATTGCAAGAAGTCCCGCATGTACTACAGGGTGAAGGGTTTTTACTCTTCCATCCAGACATTCAGGAAAACCTGTAAGCTCGGAAATTTCTATTGCAGATATTCCTTCTTCTTTAAGCTTATTATATGTTCCTCCGGTTGAAATAATTTCAACTCCCAGTGAAACAAGTTCTTTTGCCAGCTCTACAATTCCTGTTTTGTCAGAAACACTTATTAATGCTCTCATTCTGATTTAACCTCCGTATATTTATTAATTATCAGAACCTGTGCGGTCTGTTTATAAACCTTATAATTAATCGTATCAGCACAAATACGCCTGCCAAAGCAAGTACCGCCATGATGTAAAAAAGCGCAGTGTTTAAAGCCAGATTAGGCGGAAGAATGTCCGTAAATCCGTCACCCGAATCAAAAAACGAATAGTCCTTATGAATAACCATATCCCTTACTCCTTTAATTACAGGATTTCCGGATACAAAGAATCTAATCATATTTAATAATGTAAGAAATATTCCTCCCAATGCCCCATATAAAAACGACTGATATCTTTTCCTCTTTGCAGCCTTTATGAAGAAAAATAAAAAAGCCGCCACACTTATCACGGCAAAAACCACCGCCCTGTCATAATATGACTTAAGACTAGATATCCTGTCCGTGTTTTCCCCGGACAAATTTATTGTAAGTCCTGAAAAATCACGATTTCCAAACCTGCAAAATTCATCCTTAAGTATCTCATAATTTAACTCTGCTTCAAAAGAGCCCTCACTTCCTGTTAATTCTTCAGCAGAATTTCTGTAGGCCCACAGGCTGTTCGCCGTGATTATAAGAGCCATGCATATTATAAAAACTGCCAGAAAAAATGATGCTGCAAGTTCTGACAGCTTGTACTTTTCTGTTTTTGTGTTGAATCTTAATCTTATTTTTTGCATATCATTTACATTTTAACACCTAAAATAATATATGTAAAGAAACTTATCCTTAATGTTTTTTGGAATTGGGGTGATTCTATTTTAACCCCAGTGCCTCTTTTGCCAGCCCGTCTGCCATGTCGTTATATTTATCACCTGAATGTCCTTTTACCTTCACAAATTTTACATCAACTGTTTTTCCTGCATTTTTGTAAAATTCTGCATATGCCGCGGTGCCTTCTCTTGTCGTCTGCCACGCTCCCGTGCACCATTTTTCAATTCCCGCGTAGTCGTAATATATTGTGAGATACCGGATATTATTATCCATACAGTACTGCATTGCAGCTTCAGCGCCCTTTATTTCTCCTGCCACATTTCTCATTTCGGCATACTTATCATTTTCATATTTTTTTGAAGCTTTGAGCATCTGTCCGTCATAAAAAATTACCATACCATAGGAATACGAAGAAGTTTTTACGTCGTAGCTTCCGTCCACATATGCCACGGCATGGTCTTTATCGGTTTTAATCATGTCACAGTCGCAATTATCAATGTTTAAGAATGCGCGGGCGTCTGAAAGACTTGAAAAGCCCTTAAAAACCGGTTTGGAATATCCGTTTACCTGCTTCTGACATTCTTCCCATGTATCATAAATTCCCGGCACTCTTCCTTCCTTTACCGCATAATATTTTTTTGCCACAAAGTCTTCCTCCCTCATATCTTCTTAAATAATATATTTTTTATAACACAAAAAAAGAAGATTAACAACCTGATTTCCTGTATATAATCAGAACTGTTAATCTTCTGCCTTTTTAATTAATAAATTAAAACTTATTCCGCCCTTTTTAATACTGCTGAAAAATCACTGTCTTTTTCTGACAGTATTTCCATGCCTGACTCAACATGTCCAAGTAAAATCAATCCGTCTGACTCTCCGAAATCCTGATAAAATATTGCCAGATTACCCCATGGCGCATACAGACATAAATCACCTTCCTCAGGGTCACAGCTTTCCGGCTCCCCCTCCGCAGGCAGTTCTTTGGTCAGATAGCTTATTTTTTCAGTCTGATTAAAATCCTCAAACTCAAGCTCTAACGGAAGCATTTCATATAAGGCATTTGCCGCAGGAGTATCATATAAGGTAATTACGATTTCCTCTTCGTCCACAACCATTATGACCGTCTTTTCTCCGTCTTCTTCAGCCATTTCTTCAGATGATGTTTCTCCGCTTATTTCTGTTTCCACAAATCCAAGTCTGTCCAGCCACTCATTTACTTCAGACTGTGATTCATCCACATCCGGGCGGTAAATTCCTATTGGCTCAAGTATTTCCACAGAGTCAGGCAAATCAGCTTCAATATCCTGAATAGTAGATGCAAGACCTCCCGTACCATGTGTAACAAAAGGAATTACTGTTTTCCCGGAAAAATCATATTCTTCAAGGAAGCTGTGAATTGCCATGGGAACAGTATACCACCAGTTTGGAAAACCAAGGTAAGGCTCTGTTACAATAATGGAAAACAAATCTCCTCCCGTACGCTCCTCTATCCATGCAGCAATTTTCGCAGCATTTCCGGGCGCAAGAACACTTGCAGAAGTGGTGGCGTCCACATCAACAGAATCAGGGTCTTCTACAACCGTATTATCCGCCCATGTAAAATAAGCAATCAGAATCCTGCTTGTTTCCGATGCATTGTCAGAGCTCTGTGTATCGGCTTCCTCAGATGATGTATCAGTCTCATAAGCTGAAGTAACCGTAGCATCACTATCATTTATATCCGACGTGTTTTCCTGAAAATTTCCGGACCCGCCACAGGCTGTCAGAGAAAAAATCATACATATACTAACAAAAAATGTTATAAACTTTTTCATATTATATCTCACCTCTAATCTAATTTCTTCCGACTGTCAGGACATAATGTTTTCCGCTCTGAGGTGATGTTATTTTTCAGCAGTCCAGACCTGCTTTTTCCCTGAATCCGAAGCCGTATTCTGTGCCATAACACCTACCAGTCTGTGCGGAACATAAGGCTCTTCCAGATAAGATATTTCTTCCTCGGATAATTTTAAATCCGTCGCCTTTACGGCTCCTTCAATATGATTAAGCTTCGTTGCACCCACCACCGGAGCCGTTACTTTTTCCAAAAGCCATGAAAGAGAAATTTCCGTCATTGACACACCGTGCTTTTCGGCAAGCTCTGCCACTCTGTTTATGATTATTCCGTCCTGCTCTGCGGTAGCGTCATACTTAAGCCTTGCATAATCATCTTCCTTAAGACGCTTAGAGGTTTCTCCCGGATGTTTTGCAAGACGTCCGCCCGCAAGGACGCTGTACGGTGTCATGGCAATATTATCTTCTGCACACAGCTTTGCCATTTCCCGTTCCTCTTCACGAAAGATTAAGTTATAATGTCCCTGTACCGATACAAATTTTGCAAAGCCTTCCTTTTCAGCCAGTGCATTTGCTTTGGCAAGCTGCCATGCATAGCAGTTTGAAATCCCGATATAACGGACCTTTCCTGCCTTTACCATATTGCTTAAGCCTTCCATTATGTCATAAAGCGGTGTCCTGTAATCCCACATATGGTAAATATATAAATCCACATAATCCATTCCCAGATTTTCAAGACTCTTATTTAACATAGTCTCTATGTGCTTCTGACCCGTGATTTTTGCTTCTATTTCTTCATTAGTACGTGGAAGGAACTTTGTGGCAACCACTACATCGTCCCTTTTTGCATAATCTTTAAGAGCACGTCCCAGATACTGTTCACTGGTGCCGTTCTGATAAGCTATGGCAGTATCAAAAAAATTTACTCCAAGTTCCAGTCCCCGTTTTATAATTTCACGGGAATTTTCCTCATCAACAGTCCAGCTGTGCTGACCGTTTCCCGCTTCTCCAAAGCCCATACAACCCATACATATACGGGAAACCTTTAATTCCGAATTACCTAAATTTATATACTGCATAACAACCCTCCTTAAAGCGACTTTCCAAGCTCATAAGCCTTTTTAGGAAACTCCGTACGTGCGGTCATTGACGGCATACCGCAGCCTGTTCCCAGAATCTGCCCCATGTCTTTAAAGTTAAGATAATTACATAATGTTTCATAATGAGCTTTTATGTCTTTCATTGTCCAGTCATTACTGTCCCAAGCAGCCACAATCAGGGCAGTTTTAAGTCCTCTTTGGGTCAGTTTTCCGTTAAAGCTGTAAAATCTGTCAATTACGTTTTTAAGCTGTGCGGAAAATCCAAAATAATATAACGGAGTCACAAATACCATCATATCCGTATTAAGAATTTTTTCACGAAGCTCCGTCATATCGTCCTTAATACAGCACGGTCCGCTCATTCCGCAATAATCACATCCCATACAGGGTGAAAAATCACCGTGAGCAACGTCAAAAACGCTTACTTCATGTCCTGCTTCCCTGGCACCTCTGATAAAATTATCTGCCAAAAGATTTGAAGAGCCTTTTTTATGAGGACTGCTTAAAATAACCAAAATTTTCATATTGCTCCACCTTCATTTCTAAAATATTTAAGCTCCTAAAAGCTTCTTTACCTCGGCATAGGTAATCTCATAAATTGACATATATACATAATTTACATTTGCCTCTTTCATTGCCTCACGTTGTTTTTCAGTCACAACTGTATACGGATAGATACCAAACATAAACGGAAAAAAGGAAAAGATAAAATCCTGCTTATCCTGAAAAGTCATTTCCGGAAAAAACTGATTCAGACAGTTTCTTACTTCACTGAGTGACTGACCATAAACAACCTTAAATTCTATCAGCCGTTCAAGCCGGCTGTTTTCCTCCATATCATAGTGATTCATGGACATAAGCTTAAGCAGATTTTTTCGTTCAACCAGTGAATCAGCCAGTGCGTGAGCAAATTCCAGGCGTGTCATTTTTTCATTTTGCTCCCTGATTTCTTTAAGCTTTGCATTCCACATCTCGTATTCTCTTTGCAAAAGAGCCAGAAATATCTCCTCTTTAGTCTGGAAATAATTATAAATTGACGTTCTTGTAAAGGAAGTAGCTGTCCCTATGTCCTTTATTGTTATTTCCTTAAAGCTCATGGTTTCATACAGAGAAGCACATGCATTTATAATTTCCTCCTTTCGTGCGTTTGTTAATTCTACTGAAGCTTTCGGCATATCTTATTTTCTCCTTATCTTATCATTCTGACACTGTGTCACTATCTGTATTATATCCTCATTCTGACACTGTGTCAACACATTATTTAATTTTAATATCGGACAATAATAACTTATTTTAAAAAATCAGGATATTCCCCGGTACATTTACCGAAAAATATCCTGATTCATTTTCAAAATTTTCTGATTTAATTTAACTGTTCCAGATACTTCTCCACATCTTCACACGCCATAGCCCCGCTCATCACGCAGGCTCCCACGGCTCCGCAGCGTCTTATATCTGAAATATTTTCAGAGCTGACACCGCCTATTGCATATACGGGAATTTTCGTGTTTTGACATACCTGTTTTAAAAATTCAAGTCCTCTTCCGGGAAGCCCTTTCTTGCAGTCCGTTTCAAACACATGCCCTGCAGTAATATACGTACATCCGATTTTTTCAGCGATTAAAGCATCGTCTGCCGAATGGCAGGATGCACCGATTACTGAAAATTTAGATTTATCTTCATTACTTAGCTGTAATAACAGCAGAAGAGGAAGATGAATTTTATCCGCACCGAGAGAAAGCGCCGCTTGGGCAAAGCTGTGCAATATGCAAGGTACATCATATTTCCTGCATATCTTCATCACTTCTTTGGCAAGCACCGTATAATCCGTTTCTGAAAGGTCCTTTTCCCTTAAGATTATTCCTTTTGGCTTTGCCTTGGCTATCTTTTCAATACGTGTGAGGAAGTCTTCCTTACATAGTTTTCTGTTGGTAACACACAAAATATCAGACATATAAGTAATCATTTAAAACAGGCTGCAGACCCTCATTGGCAATGTCTTTATACATCTTATCCAGACTACGGCTGTCATTAATCTCAAACTGCTCATCGCCCTGCTCGCCGCCTGACTCCTTTCCGCTGTATTTTGTTTCATGGTCACCTATTCCTGTAGATACTCCTGCCGATACTTTGGTTGCCGCAATTTTAACAATTCCGTTTCTGAATTCGGCACTCTCGCGAGAAGATACCGTAATTCCTACAAATGGAAGGAAAATCCGGTAAGCACAGAGAATCTGGCAGAGCTGTCTTTCATGCACATCCAGAGGATTTATTTTATCATTGTTTATAATAGGTCTCAGTCTCGGACAGGAAAGTGACATTTCTGCATAAGGATACTTACGTTGCAGGTAGTACACATGTAATGCGCTTGCCAGAGCATCCTTCCTGAAATCAGAAAGTCCGAGAAGAGCCGAAAATGCAACTCCCCGCATACCGCCCATAAGAGCACGCTCCTGTGCATCAAAACGATAAGGCCATACACGCTTATGTCCCATAAGGTGCAGGGTTTCATACTTTTCAATATCGTAGGTTTCCTGAAATACAGTAACATAATCAGCACCGCATTCGTGCAGATAGCGGTATTCGTCAGTATTTACGGGATATATTTCAAGTCCGACCATACGGAAATATTTTCTCGCAAGCTTACACGCTTCACCTATATACTCCACATCACTCTGGGCCCGGCTCTCTCCTGTCAGGATAAGTATTTCTTCCATACCGCTTTCAGCAATGATTTTCATTTCACTCTCAATCTGTTCCATATTAAGTTTCATACGGTTTATGTGGTTATAACAGTTGAAACCGCAATATACACAGTAATTTTCACAGTAGTTTGCAATATAAAGCGGAGTAAAGATATATACCGTATTTCCAAAATGCCTGCTTGTCTCAAGCCTTGCCCTCTCTGCCATCTCCTCTAAGAAAGGCTCTGCCGCAGGAGAAAGCAGGGCTTTTAAATCTTCTATCGAGCAGGTTTCATGCTCCAATGCTGTTCTTACATCTTTAGCAGTATATTTTGAATAGTCATATGAGTTCATATGCCCCATTACATTTTTACATACATCTGACTCAATTTTTTCCATTCCCGGAAGATATTCCATAGGGTCCTTACGCGATGACGGGTCTGTCTCCAGTCTGTGCTTTTTTTCAAGTGCTTCGGGAGATAAATATTCTGAGTCTACAAAAAACTGATTTTCCATTAATCATGCCTCCAAATCCGTAAAACTTTCTAAAAATCCTAGTCACGCAAAAATCCGGTGAGAGGGTCTGAGGCTGAAGCTCCTCTTGTAAGCACTCTTCCAAGTCCTGAAAGATATGCCTTTCTTCCTGCCTCTATTGCCTTACGGAATGCCTCTGCCATCATCGGAAGGTCTCCTGCCGTTGCAAGTGCCGTATTTGCCATAATAGCCGCAGCTCCCATTTCCATGGCTTCGCATGCCTGTGAAGGTCTTCCTATACCTGCGTCAACAATAATAGGAAGGTCGATTTCATCTATTAAAATCTGAATAAAATCTTTCGTTGCAAGACCTTTATTGGATCCAATCGGAGATGCAAGAGGCATTACCGCCGCCGCACCTGCATTTACAAGGTCACGGGCACAGTTTAAATCAGGGTACATATAAGGCATTACCACAAAACCTTCCTTTGCCAGAATTTCAGTCGCCTTAATGGTCTCCTGATTGTCAGGAAGCAGGTATTTTGAATCACGCATAATCTCAATTTTTACAAAATCTCCACAGCCAAGCTCTCTGGCAAGTCTTGCAATGCGGACAGCTTCTTCCGCAGTTCTCGCACCGCTTGTATTTGGGAGAAGTGTAATTCTCTTTGGAATAAAATCCAGAATATTTTCCTGTTCCTTTGTATTTGCACGGCGTACTGCAAGTGTTATTATTTCTGCACCTGCATACTTTACCGCCGCTTCAATAAGATTAAGGGAATACTTTCCCGAGCCTAAAATAAAACGGGAATTAAATTCGTGTCCGCCGATAATAAGTTTGTCATCCATAATTCTGTTTCCTTCTTTCTGCTACAATAATTTATTGTTACTATTCTTATATTTAAAATAACCCTGTAAAATATCCAAAGAAATATTTTACGCTTCTGCTTCACCTGCTAAAATTCGTAAAACCATATGCGCCTCATGTGCGGCACATATCATGACACGGGAAGAAATAAGCCCCATGCCGTCTTTTACATCACTCACTTCGTCTCCGCAGATATAAAATTTATCTGTTATCTTTCTTGTCTTTATGTTATTTGCACTTCCAAGTCCTGCCATACCGGATGCCGCAATAAAATATTTATCAGTTATTTTTTCAAGCACCACATTGGTAAGCACGGCTTTACACTCAGGATTATCAAATGCTTCGCATATAATATCTGCATCCTGAAGCAGTTTCACGGCATTATCTTCATCAATTCTCAAGGTATGCGTTTCAAGCTCAACATACGGCGCAATTTCTTTTAAATTTTCCGAAAGTGCCTCCGTTTTATACATTCCAATCTGAGATGCCTTGTACTGCTGTCTGTTAAGATTTGTAATATCCACCCTGTCAAAATCAATTAGTATAAGCCTGCCTATTCCCGCACGGGCAAGCGCTATGGCAATATTCGAGCCAAGCCCTCCCAGTCCGCATATGGCAACTGTTGCATTTGAAATCTTTTTCTGAATTTTTTCTCCGTGGCGAAGTGCCAAAGCGGCATACATTTCTTCTCTCGATACTTTATCTCTCTGTACGGCTTTTCCTGCTTCTTCCGTCATGTATCAGCCACCTCCCACAAAGCTTACCACCTCAACCGTATCACCATCTGTAAAAACCGTTTCAGCGTACTTTGCCTTGGGTACAATCTCACCGTTTTTTTCCACCGCAACACGCTTTAAATCATAGCCTGTGGCTTCAAGATATTCTGCTATGGTCTTTCCGGCAACGTCCTTTTCCTGCCCGTTAACTTTAACCATTTCACTACCTCCGTAAAATTAAAAAGAGGAAAGCTGCCAGCTCCGGTAACTTTCCCTAAAAGTACTCTTTATTCTAAAGTTTCCCTACGTTGGCATTACCCAAATCAGGTTATCGGTCGAAGGTCATACCTTCCTCTCAGCTTGTCCACACAATGCAGCCTCATCATATACAAGCTCCCGTCAATTTATTTTTATATATGTTATACAGGATTTTTATATAAAATGCAAGTCATTTGAAAGCATCCTTTACAAGCCAAATGCACTTCCGACGGCATGTATGATAAATGCCATAAGCCATGCAATAAGACACTGTACGGCAACCGTCCAGACTGCCGCCTTTGTTCCTCCCATTTCTCTTTTTACTGTTGCAACCGCCGCAACACAAGGTGTGTAGAGCAAAGTAAATACAAGAAATACAAATGCCGTAAACGGAGTAAATAATGTTCCGAGCAGTGAGACGTCGCCGCCCAGAAGCACGGTCAGTGTTGATACCACATTTTCCTTTGCCGTAAATCCCGTGATAAGTGCAGTTGAAACTCTCCAGTCACCGAATCCAAGCGGTGCAAATATCGGCGCCACAAATCCGCCGATTATTGCAAGGAGACTGTCTTCAGCAGTATCAACTACATTAAGTCTTACATCGAAGGTCTGTAAAAACCAGATTACGATTGAGGCAAGGAAGATTATTGTAAATGCTTTCTTAATAAATCCTTTTGCTTTCTCAACAATCAGGTGCAGTACACTTTTCCCTGACGGGAAGCGGTAATTCGGAAGCTCCATTACAAAAGGCACCGGCTCTCCATGGAATTTTGTCTTCTTAAGAATCATTGCATAAAGCACGGCACAGAAAATCCCGAAGAAATACAGCCCCACCATAACAAGCGCCTGATATTTCCTTTCAAAAAATGCACCAACCATCATGGAATAAATAGGAAGCTTTGCGGTACAGCTCATAAAAGGTATAAGGAGAATCGTCATCTTACGGTCACGCTCACTGGAAAGTGTCCTAGTGGACATAATAGCAGGCACAGAACAACCAAATCCGATTAGCATAGGCACTATACTTCTTCCTGAAAGCCCTATTTTTCTTAGAAGCCTGTCCATTACAAAAGCAACCCTTGCCATATAACCCGTATCTTCAAGTATTGAGAGGAAGAAAAACAGCGTAACAATGGTCGGAAGGAAACTAAGTACACTTCCTACGCCACTGCATATACCATCTATTACAAGCGAGTGAACTACTTCATTTACGTCTATTGCTTCAAGAAGTTTATCCACAGACGAAATAACATAATCCACGCCCATTGTCATCAAATCCGAAAGTGCCGCACCTATAAAGCTGAATGTCATGGCAAATATGAGTGCCATAATTCCGATAAAACAAGGAATTGCAGTATATTTCCCTGTAAGGATTTTATCTATTGCCATGCTTCTTCTGTGCTCTTTGCTTTCATGGGGACGTACCACGGTTTTTGCACATAAAGATTCTATAAACGTAAATCTCATATTGGCAAGTGCAGCTTCCCTGTCAAGTCCCGTCTCTTTTTCCATAATGGAAACAAGCTGCATAAAAGCAGTTTCTTTTTCTTTTGTGAGATTCAGGCTGTCTGCTATCAGATTATCATTTTCCACAAGTTTAGTGGCGGCAAAACGGACAGGAAGCCCCTTTTCCTTTGCGTCAGGCTCCAACATATGTATCGCTGCATGAATACAGCGGTGTACTGCGCCCACAGGGTCTTTTTCATCCGTACTCGAAGGGCAGAAATCCACTCTTCCCGGTGTTTCCCTGTGTCTTGCCACATGAAGTGCATGGTCAATCAGTTCCTCGATTCCCTCATTTTTAGCCGCTGAAATAGGAACAACGGGAATTCCAAGAATATTCTCTAATTCATTTACACGCACTGAGCCGCCGTTTGCCCTTACCTCATCCATCATATTAAGTGCAAGTACCATCGGAATGTCAAGCTCCATGAGCTGCATTGTAAGATAGAGATTTCTCTCCATATTCGTTGCATCAATTATATTGATAATTCCTTCAGGATGAGTTTTCATCAAAAAGTCCCTTGTGACAATTTCCTCACTGGAATATGGAGAAAGGGAATAAATTCCCGGTAAATCAGTCACAACTGCTTCAGGATGATTACGTATTGTACCGTCCTTTCTGTCAACGGTTACACCCGGAAAATTTCCGACGTGCTGATTTGCTCCCGTAAGCTGATTAAACAGAGTTGTTTTTCCGCAATTCTGATTTCCCACTAATGCAAATGTTATTTTCTTTCCCTTTGGAATTACATTTTCATTGCTGTGATTATGGTAAGGTCTTGCGCTTCCAAGTTCACCTACTCCGGGATGCTCTATTGCTTCAACCCTTTGTTCAGTATGCGGTTTTATTTCTTTTTCATGTATGTCTTCAATTTCAATATTTCGTGCCTCGTCAAGCCTTAATGTAAGTTCATATCCCCTTAATTCAATTTGCACAGGGTCTCCCATAGGTGCAATTTTTTGCAGGGTGACTTCCGTCTTAGGTGTGAGCCCCATATCCAGCAGATGGTGACGAAGCGCTCCGCTTCCTCCCACGGACCGGATATAAGCACTCTGACCGGGCTTTAATTCATCCATTGTAGTCATGTTATTACCTCTTTTGTATGTTTTACTTCATGTAACTTTCTCCGGTTGCATAATCTATCTCTATTCCCGGCTGCACATTATATACGAATACACAGAAGCATACTCCTTCCCCCGAATCCTCGACGGAATATGCCTCCATAAGGACACCGTCTGCCACAAGATTATCTCCAGTAAAAACAGGTGTTACTCTATATAATACATGATTTCCCGTCTCATGTACATATGAAGCTATTTCATTTTCAAAAGGAAGCATACCCACTACATTAAAATACCTTGTTCCCGTAATGAGATTTTTTTCATTTGCATTCTCACCCGCAAGCTGAAATCCAATCAGATGACAGCGGTTATATAAATACAGGTCATCTATTACTTCCGGATATTTTACGGTATGCCAGCCTGTCGGCCTTATTTCTCCTATATCTCCTCTCTCTTCAGTAGGCATAAGTTCGTCGCAGATATTTGCATATGCAACCCTACACCTTCCCAGAGAATCCAGCTCACTGTAATTTTCAAACACCTCCGTGGTATAATCACTTTCATCAAAATAAGGCATATTTTCATTTACTATGTAGTAAGGCTCATCCGAATATTGCGGAATTTCCAGTGTTTCAAGTGAAATCTCTGCCTGTCCGGTTTCATCATTTTTACCCTGCCTGTATATCTCTTTGCTTACAATCAGGACACATATTGAAATTATGATAAGAAGAGTATATATTATTATCTTTTTTACCGTTTTCATACATTTTCTCTTATTTTCTTTAACTGCTTTGTTGAACGAATAATCATAAATACTGCCATACCAAGTATAAATACGCAGATAACTCCACCGGTTGCTCCCGTCATAATCCTGCGAAACAAAGCATCGTCCGAATCCCCAAACTGTGATAACATGGCTGTTTCCAGAGCAAGCATAGATACAAGCGCCGTTGCCAGATTTATCGCTTTTGCCGCTGACATAACCGGACTTCCCAATTTTTTGTATTTCATAATATTTACCACTGCTATAACAGTTGTATAAAATGTATAAAATGCCATAACATAAATAAGATATCCCGCATATTCAAATCCGCGGTTTTCATGAACAACAAGAACAACCATTCCGCCAAGTGCCAGATTCATAAGCATAAGAATTATGCCGCACAATCTGTATCTTCTCCACTCCGACCTCAAGTTTTCACCTGCCGTATTTTTATTTACATGCCTGAGCAGTAAAAAGCGCACAACAACAAGGCTGATATAATATACTGCCAGAGTAATCAGCCACACCGAAGAATAATAAACACCTGTAACAAATTTGAATAATGCATATAATGAATTAATTCCTAAAGAGCCATAAAGAGATACCTTTGCCTTAAATAGCATATCGGTCAGATATCTGTGTATGTGTTTGTTTTTATGTAGAATTTTTTTGCTTTTTTTAATTGCAGGAACAATCCCTATACATAGAATGGTAAGAGAATATGCTGAAAACACATACGAAACATATGCTATCGGCGAATTTTCCCCCGCATATATAAATGTATAAATAAGTAAAGCCGCAGCAATCGGTACGCTCATAATTATTACCGCCGTGCCCGGAAACAAAAGTCTGTTCAGTATCTTTTTGAAACGCTCCATTCTTTATCCCCCATGTTATATTGTATTATATATATTATAACACAGAGATGTTAAAGTTTTGTTAGTTTTTTTCTATTTCTCAGCTAACACCAATTTATACGATTTTCAAACACTATTTTCTTATCTCCTTTTTCTATTTTCCCAATTTCATAACAATCGTAAAACTGTTTTATATGTTTCATAATATCAGCCTTATCTCTCTGAGAGGCAATTATATTAAATCCCACTCCACAGTTAAATGTCCGTAACATTTCTTCATCACTAATGTTTCCTGCATTTCGGATATACCTGAATATATTTAATGTCTTTATCTTGGATAAATCAATTTTCGCACTTAAACCATCAGGAATTATCCTGCACAAATTACCCTCTATTCCACCACCGGTAATATGAGCCATACCATGTATAACATCCTTGTCAAAAAGACCTTTGATTGATTTATAATATGGTGTATGCGGTTTCATAATTTGTTCTATAAATGTTAATCCATCTATTTTATCCAGCTTTATTTGAGGCATTTTATCCATCATAAGACGAATTAAAGAATATCCGTTAGTATGCAAGCCATTTGAAGATATTGCTAAAACAGAATCTCCTTCTTTTACTTGCGAGCCGTCAATCACTTTTGATTTTTCAACAATACCGGCAATGCTTGAGGTAAGGACATAAACCCCTGACTGCACAACCAGTGGCTGTATGGAGGTTTCCCCTCCGACAAGTGAACATTCATTTTCTTTGCAGGCTTCTGAAATGCCCTTTACCAGAGTCTTTATAGTATCTTTTTCGGCATTACCGCACACAATCGTATCTAACACTGCCAACGGTCTTGTTCCCATAACCACAATGTCATTTACCAGATGATTAATCATATCATGACAAATTGATTCGGTATAACCATATTCCATTGCAAGCTTTTGTTTTGAGCCCGGCTCTTCTGATTTTAATACCAGTACCGGATTTTTAATCTCAGGGAAGTTAATATCATACAAAGAAGCGAACTGTCCCAACCCATTTGACACACGCTTGTCACCTGTCTCAAGAGACTTTGACATTTCCTTCTTAATCATATCCGTATATGTAATATCTATGCCTGCCTTACTGTATGATAACCCTTCCACGTTTCTTTCAGCACCTGCTAAAATTTCATCTACTGATACCTCTAATATATCTGCCAAATCCATTAATATTTCAATGTTTGGATATGCAGTTCCGTTCTCCCATTTGGATATTGCCTGAAAAGATACATTTAATTTATCTGCAAGCTGCTGCTGTGTAAGTCCGAGAGTTCTACGTTTGTCCATTATAAAGTTACCGATTTTAATACTGTTAAGCATATAACACACCTCCGTTTTTTCTTTATAATAACGTCATCAAGCCTTTTTCACAATAACCTCACAATAGAATTTATCGGTCAGATTCAACCATGAGTTGAGTTTGTCTTTATGCCGGCTTTTGTCTGTCATATATATGTTTCAAAATAATTGCTACAATATCAGGTTCATGATATATTTTATATATAAGTTTCTTTTCACGAAATGGGGGCTGTATATGGAATTTCAAAAAGAATGGTATAAGCAGGAGACACGGGAAAGTGAAGAAAACAACCTTCATCGTCCGGCAAATGAAGAATATGCATTTTATCATGCCGTAAGCACAGGAGATATTGATACAGTACGACTGAACTGTGAGCAAAACAGATTTACCGATTTAGATGGTGTAGGCAAACTTTCACGTGATAATCTTACCAATCTCAAATATCACTTTGTTATTACCGCCGCCTTAATTACCAGAGCATGCAAAGAAGCAGGAATGGAAGCAGAACAGGCATATCGACTGAGTGACTTTTATATCTTAAAACTGGATACCGCCCATACGACGCAGGCAGTCTCTGCCCTTCATGATCAAATGGTCTTAGATTTCACCGGAAAAATGCGTCTGTTACAAAATGGCACCACCTCCAAACCAATAACCGCATGTATAGACTATATTTACGCTCATATAAAGGAAAGGATTACAATTGAAGACCTGGCAGCATATACTAATATGTCTTCAAACTATCTCTCCCGGCTATTTAAAAAAGAGGTCGGAATATCGATTAGTGACTACATTCGTGAAAAAAAGATTGAGAAATCACAAAATCTGCTAAAGTATTGTGACTATAGTCTGGTTGAAATTGCAAATTATCTGTCTTTTTCTTCCCAAAGTCACTTTATACAAGTCTTTAAACAGTTTGTAGGAATGACCCCAAAGAAGTATCGTGACCTGTATTACTGTACCAGTTGGACCGTTACATATGAAAAAAAGGACACTGTCGACTGAAAACAGTGTCCTTTTCTATTTACCCCCGTATTGTCTGATTAATTACAGACATTTTATTGATTTTTAACCAACTTGAAATTTTCCAGAGTAATTATGGATGCAGGAGTTTCAACAGGAGCCCCTGTACTATCATCCACTATCTGTCCCATTCCTACCTGAATATAAGCATCTGTATCAGTCGGATGCTCACCCGTAGTAATTGTCATAGTAATTTCCTGCGGTATATTTGCTTCCAATGAAACATTTCCGCCGCCATACCAATTAGCATTTGTACTATCCATGCTGCTTACTTTAATACTGCGCGAAACATCAGAGGTTGCAGTAAATGTTAATGTATAGCTTGCACCCTGCTCTAAAGTAATACCACTTTGCTTTAACTGGATATTCCAATCATAACTTCCGACATTGGTTATTGCAAATATTGATTTTCCGTCCGCAAAGCTTGCAGTTGCAGATGCAGCAGAATCAACATAAGATGACCATCCTGTCTCTCCTTCTGAAAAATCTCCATTCGTTAATAAATTATCATCCTGTGATGCAGTTGCATCCACCTTCTTTAAACTAAAGCCTGACAACCTAATGGTTGAAGCCGGAGTATCACCTGATGCCATCTTGCCCATTGAAACTGTCATTGATGAATTGACATCTGTACTGTTTGACATAGTAAATGTGACAGCTATCTCCTTCGGCGTATTTGCTTCCAGCTCAACGCTTTCTCCATAATACCAGTCATAACTTGAGCTCATAAAATCCCATTTAATGCTTCTCGCCACAGTTGATTCAGCAATGAACTTTAATTCATAATTGCATCCCTGCTCTAATTGAATTCCTTCCTGCTTTAACTGGATATCCCAATCATTTACACCAACATCTCCAATCGTCCATACTGAAGTTCCGTTTTCAACTGCAACAGAACTTCCAGCATTCACGCTCATAGTCCAGTTATTTGCCGCATCACTAAAGGTGGTATCCTTTAACAATTCCTCTCCTACAGGCTTTGTAGTAACTGCAGGCGGCTCAATTTTTTCCAGCACAATGTTATCAATACAGATTCTATGCTGATTAGTAATCTGAACATTGCCAACTGCACCCATGGAAATACTTAGGATGGAATGTAAATCTGTAGGCTCTGTCATCTGGAATTCCAGAGAATAGTTCTGGTAAGCATCCGTGAGGTCTACTATCTTCTCACCTGAATATGGTGTCCAGTCTTCTCCGCCGGAATCATTCGTATGAACAGAACCGTCTCTTTGAATTGCAAACATTAACTGTCTGTTAATGCTTGACTTTGCATCAAAGCTTAATCGGTACCACTGTCCGTTTTCCAGTTCTACATTATTCTGCTTTAACTGGATTTTCCATGCCGCATCACCGGTATTATTAATTGTAAAATCAATCGCATTGTCTTCAGTTAAGCTGTCCACCACATAAGTTGCTGAGGCAGAACCATCTACGAATGGCTCGTAACCAGCAAGCCCTGCTGAAAAGCTTCCGTTCTTAATTAAGCTGTCCTCATCAATTCGTACATTATCCAGGTAGTATGTTCCCGGTTGTGAAAAGATAAATTCCAGATTCTTACTGTTTGCTGATTCTGCAGTAAACTTGTAAGTATTACCTGTCTGTACTTCCCCTGTTAAATTTACTGAATATGAAGCCTGCCCTGCTACAACGACATCCACTGATGTTCCTGCAGTTCCCTGTATGTCATAGCTTAATGCATACTCTCCTCCGTCTGTCATAGCCAAATCACTCTGTGAAATCACCACCGTGTTACCTGATGTAACTCCTTCTGGAATTACTACCTTTAACCTTCTTCCGTCCGCAAGATTCGTAACGGAAATATCTGCATTTGCTCCATTTTCGATATCCCAGTATTCCGTGCGGCCCTCACCTTCCTGAAATCCGCCATTATATACATAGTTACCATCTGCAAGCATTACTTTTTTACCGTCATCAACAATTTCCTGATAATCTGTCATCTTAAGAGTTACATTGCTAATCGAAATACCTGCTGCCGACTCATTTTTTCCCATGTTGAATTCCAAACGGCCATTTGCATCATCTTCATCTGTCATGGAGAAAACATAAGTATAAGTCTGTTTGGTCGTTGTTAAATCAACTGTTGTATCCGGCATATAACGCTGCCATGAGCGGTCAGGTGCCGATACATCTACAATCATTGTTCTTGGTGAATCCGCATAAGCATCAAATGTCAGGGTATAAGTTCCTCCCTTTTTCAGTGGGAGATTAGGCTGCACTAATTGAATACTATGGTTTTCAGTTCCCGTGCTTTCTGTTGAAACAAAAATCTGGTTTTGACTGATTGCAGCTGCTCCGGTGCCTCCTGCTGCCTGAAGGAAAATCCAGTCTTCATCATCCTCCAAATCCTCAGCTACTGCAAAGTCACCATTTACAATATAATTGCCATTTGCATCCGGGTCTCGGAGTATTACCTCTTTTTCCGGTTTTGTAACATTTTCATCATAACTGTCTTTCTGATATACACGAACATAATCAATTTCATATGCAGCATTTTCAAAATCAGTTGTTTCATCCGGATATCCTACCCAGCTGCCGCCGACTGCAAGATTAAGTATCATATAAAACGGCTGGTCGAACGGTGCAGGATATGTAATTTCGCCCTGTCCCTCTGTAGCAGAATACCAGTCGTCTGCCGTATGGAATAAAACTCCATCTACATACCAGTTAATTCTTCCCGGCTCCCATTCTACGGCAAAGGTATGATATTCATCAGAAAAGCTTCCATCATCTAATGTATATGTTCCCTGGGTTTCCCTATGCGGATTACCATAGTGAATAGTTCCGTATGTCGTATCGGTATCACTGCCGTGTACCTCCATAATATCAATCTCACCACATCTCGGCCACTGTCCATATACGTTTTCATCAGATGCCATTAACCAGAATGCCGGCAGATATCCCTGCCCTTCAGGGACCTTTACTCTCGCCTCAAATAAACCATATGTGAAATCATGCTTTCCCTGAGTATTAATTCTTCCTGAAGTATAGGAAGTACTTCCGTCATCATTCACGGTCTTTATAGGTTTAATTACCAGTCTGCCGTCTTCCAAATAAATATTTTCAGAAGAATCAACATATTCCTGCCATTCAGCATTTACCCAGCCCGGGGCATGTAATTCTACATTCCAGTCATCTCTATTTAGTTCCGTTCCGTCAAATTCATCCTGCCAGATTAAGGAATATCCGTCATAGGATAAGCGGTCTTCTGTTTCTTCCTGCTCATAATATGTAAGTTGGGCGGTCAATGTCACTGTTTTGCCGTCAATCAATATATTGCTTTCAGTATTAACTGTCTTTTCCTCAGATGCTCCGTCACCCGATTCTGCTGCCATTACACCGGTCCCATTCACCTGACACATAGAGCCTGCTAATAACACAGCCAAAATGAATGATAATATCTTTTTACCTTTTTCCTTTCTCTTCTTACCTAAGAATACTAAAGCCGCCAGACTTAATACCCCTGCAAATAAGATTAATTCCGGTAAGAAGGAATCCCCCGTTACTGGTCCTTTTCCATTATCATCTGTACCATCCGCACTGTTTGTACCATTTGTACCTTCTGTTCCATCTGTATCATTCGTATCGTCGTCTACCTGTGTGTCTCCCGGAACAGAGATTTCCGAATCTTCCTTTGCCATAGTAATTGTTACTTCTTTTGTTTCACCTGAAGCCAGTTCCGAAATATCATATGTCCACCTGGCAGAATATTTTTCTCCTGAATTTTCCACATCTGCCAAATAACCGTCCGGAACATTACCGCTTACCACGGCATCCTTAATGTCATTATTCGTAACATTAGTTATCACAATTATCTCTTTAATTGTTTCATCACCGGTATACTCCGATTTATCTGTGTTAATCTGCATTTCCGGTGCCATTTCAGCGGCAAAAGTCACTACGTAAATTGGTAGCATACACATGATTATCGCCAGTATTCCTGCCGCTATTTTGCTTCTTCTAAGCATTATTTTACCCTCCTTATACCTTTTAATTACATGGTCACAAGCCTTCTAATTGAAATTATAAGTATAAAAGGAGGGCAGATATATCATTTCCTAATTAAAAATGTCAAATTCATGACATTTTAATATTAACTTTTATTTCTTCTTCCACGGCACATCATCACCGGATGCCTTAAAGTTATACACAGGCTTCATAATGTCAATTATATCCACTGAATCACTGATAACCTCAATTATATCCTCAAGTGATTTATATGCCATAGGCGCCTCGTCTATTGTCTTCTCATTTACAGAGGTAGTATATATACCCTTCATGGATTCTTTATATGTCTCCATATTAAGAGCTTCCTTTGCTTTAGCACGGGACATTACTCTTCCTGCGCCATGAGGTGCGGAATAATTCCACTCAGGATTTCCTTTCCCTACCGCTATGACAGAGCCGTCCCTCATATTGATTGGAATTAAGACTTTCTCTCCTTTATGTGCTGCAATCGCACCTTTTCTTAAAATCATTTCATCCGTATCAATATAGTTATGAATGGTATGAAAGCCTCCCTCACCCGTCATACCTGTTCTGTCCAATATTATTTCCGCCATTCTCTCCCTGCTTCTTTTTGCAAAACGCTGGCATATTTCCACATCATGGAGATAGTCCAAAAGGAATGTTCCGTAGAGCCAGCAGATATCCTCAGGCACTAAAAGATTCTGTGCTTCAAAACTGTTCTTAAGCTCCTTTAAGGCTGTCTGTATCTCGCTTCTTCGCCCCTCTTCCTTATAGGTATTAATAAGCTCATCACGCTTTTTAAAGTACTCCTCTTTTCCCATATGTAAATCCACCGCAAGCTGCTGATATATTTCAGCTACCTGCTTTCCGAGATTACGGCTTCCCGAATGAATTATTAAATAAAATGTGCCGTCCTTCGCCTTATCAATTTCTATAAAATGGTTTCCTCCTCCAAGCGTACCAAGAGACCTCTCAAGTCTTCTGGTATCTCTCAAGGAACGGTAGCAGCGAAGCTCTGTTAAATCAAACCTCTCCATACGCCCCTCCCATACGCTCTTCCCGGAAGGAATATAATGGCACACCTCATCAATCTTTTCAAAATCCATTTCCTTATCAGAAAGCTTCACGGTATACATTCCGCATCCTATATCCACTCCGACAATATTCGGACATGCTCTGTCCGATACTGTCATTGTCGTACCTATTGTACAGCCCTTTCCCTCATGCACATCAGGCATGATTCTGATTTTTGCTCCTTCTGTAAGAGCGTAGTCGCACATTCTGCGAATCTGCTCTATTGCGCCCTCCTCTATGACCTTTGCATAGCAGACGGCTGTATTTACTTTACCCTTTATTTCAAACATATTATCAATCCTTTCCAACTTAATCGGAGCACTATGCTGAAATTTTAGCATAACGCTCACTTAATAGAGTATCCGTCATTATTTTATATGGAGATAAATCATCTCCTGCAACCATTGAAAAAATCTGAGGTGTCGCACCGGATACAAGTGCCACTCCCTGCTCGTTTAATTCTACAGGCTGTTGTCTGTTTCTGCTTGCCACATTCCAGAATATAACATTTGGCAGCCTGTAGCCCCAAGCTTCAAATTTTCTCCTGGCATTTATAAAGTTAGTTCTTGAAGCATTCTCCGCACAATAATCAAATTCCATATCGGATATAATTACGAGCTTTACAGGAAGCTGTTCCTGTGGAAGATGATTTTTTACTGCTGTTTTAAGAATGAGTTCAAAAACTGCTTCTATATTTGTATTTGCAACCTCGCTAAATGTTGTTATATAACTGAGTTTTTCAAAAAAGGTTTTTCCCTTTATCTCAATTAATTGTGGTTTCTCCGAAAATGTTATAAAATGGTTTGCAAAAGCACCTTTGTTTCTCTCTGCAAAATACATCCCCAGAGAAAGTGCCACAGAAGTAGGCTTTGGATTGGCTCTGCCGTACATTGACCCCGAAGTGTCCACTACCGCAATCGCATTTTCAGAGCCTCCAAAATCAGGAAGTGAATTCCATGTGGCATTTAGGACCTTCTTTTCTTTTTCTGAAATATTTTTTACAAAACTGTATCTATGATTTTTACTGTAAAAGATTCCTAAATACGGGTCGATTAATTCATATGGTGAAATATTTTCTGAATTAAGTTTTGCATTTCCTTCTGACACGCTGTTTAAAAACTCATTATATCTTTCATAATCATTTCTCATAAAGGCTTTTTTGTATTTAAACATTGCACGGGAAGGCTGTTTTTCGTAATCAAAGGTGTAATCCTTTTCACGAAGGTTATTTTCTATTATATGTATCTTTTTTCTTAATGAAGAAAGTGATTTTCTGTATTCAGAATCGCTGATTAAAAAAAATCCTGCAATCCTTTTTGCCGCTCTTACAGTTTCCTTATTTGAAGCATTTATTGACGGAAGCCACTTTGCAAGAAGAGAAATATTTTCTCCTTTTTCGAGCGCTGTCATATCCGCTTCAAATTTTTCTTTGATATAAGAAAGCATATCTTTTTCACATGGCGTATCAAGGAGTAACAAGAGGTCATCATAGCGGCCATATTCCGCTACATATTCTATATTCTTTCTTACAGAGTCAGGATTGTTTTCCGAAAGCCAGTTAAATGCTATACGGAAAAATCTTCTTTCTCCCAATCCACCCCTTATATCTCTGGCAAAGAAAAGGAGTTTCATTGCTAAATCAGGATTTTCCATATAAGCTCTTATGAAACGGCTTATAATTTCTTCTTCTGATGCATGACGAAGTGCTCCCGCTGTTGCAAACAGGTCCAGACAGTCAGAGCCTGTGCTCATGTATGTAGTTGCGCCATTTTCAGTTGTAGTTAAGTTTGCTTCATTTTTCAAATAATTTAACATGAGATTTCTCCTTTCCGAGTTATAAAATACCAAGGCGCAGACTGCTTTGCGTATGTCATCAGCAAAGCAGGTTTATTCTTTAAAATAAGACCATGAAAATTGCTGTATGCGCCTTTATTTGCAAGCATGCGTTTTTCGGAGTTTATCCGAAGACCTCTGACATCAGGTCCGCTCTGTTTACATTGACATCTTACAATATATGGAAATACTTATCACGGAAAAAAAGTTGCGAACTTAAATTTAAAGCTCGCAACTTTTTTGGTTAATCAGTCTCTTCTTTATTAATTCTATAAAATGCTGAGGTGCCGTAACCCTAATCATTGGTCCGAATGAAAGAATTCGTATTACAATTTCCATCTCATCATCTTTATCGTAAGAAACTGTAATTCGGTACCTCTCGTCATCCAGTTTTTCAGCCTGCTTTTTAAAATGTGCAAAGTGAAGAAGCACACGCTCCAGAGCATTCCTTTTATCAACCAGTTCAAAAATAACCGTTCTCTCTCTTAAGGGAGTTTTTTTCGCATGCTCAGCATCAAAAGACTCATTATAAGTCTTTACACTTATAATTCTGCTTAAATTTACGGTACTTCCAAACTTTTCTCCCGAGCCTGTCAGGCGGAATTTATCATCCTTCTCCGAATACTCCAGATATTCAGGCATTAAAATTATATGTACTGCTTCTCCGTTTCTGCTCGTTGTTTCAATGTCTAAAGGATATCTTTTCTTTATTGCATCCAGTGTAAGCCGGAAATTCTTTATGTAAACTTCATCAGAAAAGGGGTCGCCGTCTGCATATTTATCAAATACAATAATATCCTCCGGTTTAAAAAGCGGCTCTACATCCGTGAAATCCAAAGTCTTATCCGTAAACAGCTTAATCCTTTTATCCATAAAGATTGCCTTAAGCCATCTCTTTTGAAGTGTAGTAAGCGGCATGGTGGGAACATTTTTTATCGTTGTTTTTCCATCAGGTTTTAAAAGCTGCCACCTCTCCTCTTTAAACGCGGGAATGATGTTTAACATACTTTCGGAAAAAGCATGTTTCTCTATTATTGTCTGAAGCTCATTATCTGAAAGAGGGTGTTTTATCGCTTCCGTAATTATTTTTGCAACAGTATTATAATACGCACTGTAAAGCTCACTGAATACCATTTTCCCCACCGCCTTCCAATCCATAAAGGGCATACATTTTCATTATGTCATTTTTAAATTTTTCCTCCAGCTTTTTATCGGAAAAACTGATATCTGTAATCCTGCATATAAATGTTCTTATCCACGGCACAAGCTCTTCCGCATCATAAACATCTGCCGAAAACCTTATTTTGTTACCCTCCAGATATTCCAGTGTTCCGCAACGCTTTTCCCTCTCCATACGTCTTGGTATATACTGTTCATACTCTGCGTAACGTATGGTAAATTCCACATGCTCCATACGTTCTCCCGAACTCCCCTGAGTGCTTACGCCCCAGATATGCGGAAGCATTCCTTTTAATTTTTCCTGAAGAATATCATAATCCGTATTTTCTGATTCAGTAATTTTTCTTTCATTATTTACTGAACAAGTTTTAACCGAGACGATATTATCCAGTCTGTAGGATGTGATTCTTTTAAACCGCGGAACATAAGCCATAAGATACTGCCTTCCGCTCTGTGCACTTATCATAATCTTAAGCGGTACCACATCATTTTCCGTAAAAACTTCTTTTTTTCTGGTCAAAATATCCAAGTCTATACTGCATTTTTCCTGCATGGCCATAAGAAGCAGACAAAGCACCTCGCTGTCCATGGCAGAAGTAATGTAATGGTGCTTAAACAAAAAATTTTCTTCATGAGAATCAATCTTATCAAGAAGAAATGAGCCCACAACACCACAGGGAGAAACTTCAGAAAAGAAGTCAAGTATGTCACAGTTAACAGGCTCAGACATCTTGTTTCTTTTATAATAAGCTGTCTTTCCCTTCTTTTCTGTTATAATTATTCCTGCCTCTGTATATTCCTTAAGTTTTTTTCTTACGGTCGATACATCAAAATATCTGGGATTTTCAAACTGCCCGAGATAATCATCAAGCTCCTCCATTATTTCATTAATGGAAAGACTTTTATCTTCATCCGAAAGAATGTCAAACAATATAAAATGCAGTGTAATGTCTCCGTCCGTAAAGCTTTTCGTTTTCCATGCCTTATAAAGCGGATTATGACGGGATTGTCTGCTGTCAATCGAAATAAAGACATTCTTTCCGTCAGGCGTCCTGCGAAACTGCATATAATCACCCAGCCAGCTCTCTAAGCGGCGACGTTCATCATCATATGAGCGCGCACTCTTTTTCGTATATTCGTCCCTGCTCTTAAAGCCATAAACATAGAACTCACGCATGTAGTCACGTATTCGGTTGAAATTTTTTACAAGTTCATTGTAAGACATAAATTATATTCCTGCTTTAATCTGTCCGTAAATTCCTTCCGCATCCAGCTCATATTTATGTATCAGCTCCTTGGCAGGTCCAGATTCACCGAAGGTATCCCGTATTCCTATTCTGGTAAGCTTTGTAGGACATTTTTCTGAAAGCACCTCAGAAACCGCGCTCCCAAGTCCTCCGATTATGGAATGCTCTTCCACCGTAAACACCCTTTTTGTCTTTTTAGCAGTTGACATCACTAAACTTTCATCCAAAGGCTTTATTGTATGAATATTTATAACCTCTGCCGATACACCATCTTTCTCCAGCATTTCTGCTGCCTTAAGACTCTCATATACGCAAAGACCTGTTGCTATAATGGAGATGTCCTTTCCTTCCCTTAATAAAACGCCCTTACCGATTTCAAACTCATAATCAGATTCTTTATTTATTACAGGAACGGCAAGCCTTCCAAATCTCAGATACACCGGACCTTCATGATAATATGCAGCCTTTACGGCAGCCCTTGCTTCCACATCATCACAAGGATTAATTACCACCATTCCAGGTATTTCTCTCATAAGTGCAATATCTTCACAGCACTGGTGGGTTGCTCCGTCCTCACCCACGGAAATACCTGCATGTGTAGCACCTATTTTTACATTTAAATGCGGATATCCTATACTGTTTCTCACCTGCTCAAATGCACGTCCTGCCGCAAACATGGCAAATGAGCTCATAAACGGAACAAATCCGCAGGTCGAAAGTCCGGCTGCTATGCCGGCCATGTTCGACTCGGCAATTCCACAGTCAATATGTCTCTCAGGATATGCCTTTTTAAAAACAGCCGTCTTAGTTGCTGCTGCAAGGTCGGCATCAAGAACAATTAAGTTTTCATGTTCAGCTCCCAATTCACAAAGAGCATTACCATAGCTGTCTCTTGTAGCTATCATTATATTTTCACCCATCACTCAATGCCTCCTTTACCAGTCTCTGTACCTGCTTCCTGTTTTTCCAATTCCTCCATGGCAAGCCTGTATTCATCATCATTCGGTGCCTTTCCGTGCCAGGAAACATTATTTTCCATAAATGAAACACCTTTTCCTTTTACAGTATGGGCTATAATGGCTGTCGGAGCTCCTTTATAAGAAGAAGCCTCCTTAAATGCCTCAGATATTTCATCAAAATCATTTCCGTTTATACTTACCACATGAAAATTAAATGCCTCAAATTTTTTTCCTATAGGATAAGGAGAACATACCTCAGCAACAGTTCCGTCTATCTGAAGATTATTGTTATCTACAATTACACAGAGGTTATCCAGTTTTTTATGTCCAGCGAACATAGCAGCCTCCCATATCTGTCCTTCCTGAAGCTCTCCGTCACCTAATAGGCAGTATGTCCTGTATTCTTCTTTCTTAAGCTTTGCGGCAAGTGCCATGCCTACTGCTGCTGAAAGCCCCTGTCCTAATGAGCCTGATGACATATCAACTCCCGGAATATGTTTTTTATCCGGGTGCCCCTGCAAATATGAGCCCAGATGCCTTAATGTCTTTAAATCCTCAACCGGAAAAAAGCCTCTGTATGCCAGAGCACTATAATACCCCGGTGCGGTATGACCCTTGGACAGCACAAACCTGTCACGTTCCGGAAAGTCCGGCTCCTCAGGATTTATATTCATTTCCTCAAAATAGAGATATGTAAAAATATCAGCCGCCGAAAGCGAGCCGCCAGGATGACCGCTCTTTGCATTATAAACTGCTGTTATAATGCCTTTTCTAACATCAATGGCGTATTTTATAAGTTCCTTCTTATTCATTTTTCCTCCCATTTATCATATATATTTAACTTGTAATCATTCTTTCTTCGTCTCTCATATCTAAAAAGGAAGGGCAGACATAAAACACCGGTTCCCCCCTGCACCTCATGTCTGCTCTTTGTGAGACTTATTTATTTACGGATTTAAGATAATCCTTCTGAAATTTTTCTATTCCGTTTGTTGTAAGAGGATGAGATATCATGGATTTAATTACGCCATACGGAATTGTAGCAATATCAGCTCCTGCCAAAGCACACTGGGTAACATGGATAGGATTTCTGATTGAGGCAGCTATAATCTCTGTTTCAATTCCATAATTATCAAATATTGTAACTATATCCTCCACAAGCTCAATCCCCGGCTGTCCTATATCATCAAGTCTCCCAAGAAATGGTGATACATAGGTTGCTCCTGCCCTTGCGGCAAGAAGAGCCTGATTTGCCGAGAATATAAGTGTCACATTAGTTTTAATACCTTCTGAAGAAAGCTGTTTAACCGCCTTAAGTCCGTCTTCCGTCATTGGAATTTTAACGACCATGTTAGGGTGAATCTTTTCAATTTCCCTGCCTTCTTTAATCATACCTTCACTGTCTACAGTAGTGGCTTTAACCTCACCGCTTATAGGTCCGTCCACAATTTTTGCTATTTCTGCTATAACCTCCTTAAAATCCCTGCCTTCTCTTGCAATAAGAGAAGGATTTGTGGTAACTCCAGAGATAACACCCAGAGAATTTGCCGCCTTAATTTCATCAATATTTGCAGTATCAATAAAAAATTTCATTTTAATCCTCCATTTTCACTCTTCGTACAGCCCTATGACTGCAGGATATATTTTTTTAAATTTATTATACCTTTCTTCATATTTCTTCACAAGCTCTTTATCAGGATAAACACTGCTCACAACTTTTACAAGCTTATTGCAGGCTGTCTCAACATCAGGATATTCTCCACAGCCTACCGCAGCAAGTATCGCCGCACCAAAACCCGGACCCTCTTCATTTTCCACTATATCAAGCCTTAAATTAAGTACTGATGCAATTATTTTTCTCCAAACCTCACTTTTAGCTCCGCCGCCGCATATCTTTGAACTCCTTATATCAATGCCAAGGCTTTTTGCGACCTCAAGAGAATCCCTGAGTCCAAATGCCACTCCTTCCAAAACCGCCTGAGTCATATCCTCTCTTTTTGTATCCATTGACATACCAAAGAAAACAGCTCTTGCTTCCGGATTATTATACGGCGACCTTTCTCCCATGAGATAAGGAAGGAAGAATACTTTATTTTCGCCTAATTTATCTATTTGCGCCTGTTCTCCTGAATAATTTGAAGTTTTTAATATATCATTCATCCACCACATATTGCAGGAAGCAGCAGAAAGCATACAGCCCATGAGATGATATCCTCCATCGGCATGTGCAAAGGAATGAAGTGCATTGTTATCATCCACCCTGAAATTTTTACTTGATATAAAAATCGTACCACTTGTTCCGATGGAAAGATTACATGTTCCTTCACCGATTGTCCCCGTACCGATAGCCGCTGCCGCATTATCACCTGCTCCTGCTATTATTTTAACATCCTTTTTAAGTCCAAGAAGCTCTGCAAGCTCCGGTTTTATATTTCCAACCACCTCATAGCTTTCATAAAGTTCAGGAAGCATTTCCTTTGAAATATTACATATGGCAAGCATTTCTTCAGACCATTTTTTATTTTTTACATCCAGAAGCAGCATGCCTGATGCATCTGAATAATCCGTACTGAACGCTCCCGATATACGGTAAACCAGATAATCCTTAGGAAGCATAATCTTTTTAACCATTGCCCAAAGCTCAGGTTCATTTTTTTGCATCCACAATATTTTAGGTGCGGTAAAACCCGCAAACGCTATGTTTGCAGTGTATTCAGAAAGCTTTTCCTTTCCAATTTGACTATTTAAATATTCTGTTTCTTTTGTTGTTCTTCCGTCATTCCAGAGAATTGCAGGGCGGATTACATTATCATCCTCGTCCAACGTAACAAGTCCGTGCATCTGTCCGCCAAAGCTTATTCCTCTGACCAATTCTTTATTTTCAGAATCTAAAAGCTCTTTCAGTCCCTCAATCGACTGGCCAAACCAATCCTCAGGATTTTGTTCGGACCAGCCTGTGTGAGGAAATGCGAGATTGTAGCTTTTAGATACAATCTTTCTTATATTACCTTCAGCATCCATTAGAAGAAGCTTTACTGCTGAAGTTCCAAGGTCTATGCCAATATACAACATATCTTCCTCCTTAAAACGGATTTTCACCTGAATACCGCTCGCCCTTCGGCTGATTATAATCTATTTCCGATACATCCACACCTGCCATTTTAAAGAAATCATATAAAAGCTTTCCATAATGGCCAAATGCCACGGCACCGTGGTGAGGATAGTTCTTTTCAATTAAAACATAACGGTAAAAACGCTTCATTTCCGGAATTGCAAATACTCCGATAGAGCCAAATGACCTCGTTTTAACAGGTAGCACTTCACCCTGTGCCACATAGGCACGCAGTCTGCAGTCGGCTGTACTCTGAAGCCTGAAGAATGTTATATCTCCAGGCATGATGTCTCCTTCAAGAGTTCCGTTTGTAACTTCCTCAGGAAGAGAACGTGCCATTATCATCTGGTTTCTCATTTCACAGAAAGTAAGCTTCTTTGAACAGGTATTTCCGCAATGAAATCCCATAAATGTATCTGTGATATCATAATCAAACTTACCCCTGATATCCTCATCATATATATCCTTAGGCACTGTATTATTAATGTCAAGCAGTGTTACAATATCATCTGATATAACTGTTCCGATAAACTCTGAAAGCGCACCATAAATATCCACCTCACATGAAACAGGTATTCCCATGCCTGTAAGTCTTGAGTTTACATAACATGGAACAAATCCAAACTGTGTCTGGAATGCAGGCCAGCACTTTCCTGCTATTGCCACAAATTTTCTGGAGCCCTTATGCTCCTCTACCCAGTCAAGAAGGGTAATTTCGTACTGAGCGAGCTTTTCAAGTATTTCCGGCTTCTTATTACCGGCACCAAGCTCATTTTCCATTTCTGCTACAGTCACCGCAATTCTCGGGTCATTAGCATGCTTGTTAAAGCTCTCGAAAAGATCCAGTTCTGAATTTTCTTCAATTTCAACTCCCAGATTATAAAGCTGCTGTATCGGGGCGTTGCACGCAAGGAAATTAGTAGGACGCGGACCAAATGAAATTATCTTTAAATTCTGAACTGCATATAATGCCTTTGCAATCGGAATAAATTCATGTATCATATCCGCACATTCTTCAGCTGTTCCCACAGGATACTCTGGAATATACGCCTTAACACCTCTTAACTTCAGGTTATAGCTTGCATTAAGCATTCCGCAATATGCATCGCCCCTTCCCTGTACAAGTCCTCCGTCCTTAGATGTCTCTTCTGCTGCTGCAATAAACATCTTAGGTCCGTCAAAGTATTTTGCGAGCATCGTCTCTGAAATTTCAGGACCGAAGTTTCCGAGATAAACGCAAAGTGCGTTACATCCTGCTTTCTTTATATCCTCCAAAGCCTGCATCATATGGATTTCACTCTCAACAATGCAGACAGGACACTCATAAATCTCTGTCTCATCATATTTTTCCCTGTATGCCTGAACGAGATTCTTTCTCCTTGTAACCGAAAGTGATTCAGGGAAACAGTCGCGGCTCACCGCTACAATTCCTATTTTCATTTTTGGTGTGTTATTCATACTAATTCCTCCTCACAAATTTTTATAAATCATATAAATATATATCATGCTATACGGACAGATTTTTCCCCTTGAGACCTAAGAATGTTCCCTCTGGAAGTCCGCCTTCTTCATGTCCTATGAGCCACTTATTCACGGCTGTCATAAGCTTATCCTCTCCCTCTTTATGCTTTTTTGAAAGAGGATAATTTGTTCCCTTTGGTAAAACCACAACCACCTTAAAGCCTTTTCCATTTACATTACAAGGTGCATAATGCAAAGCTGTTGCATACAGCTCAATACCCACACCCTTTGGCAGGAAAAACGCTTCCATTCTGGAAGTCTCATATGTAAAATCTTCTGCTACATCCTGAAGCATTCCGAGAATAAGTATCGCATCTGTCACAGCAATATTTAATTCCGAATTCCTGTGGTACTCAACTGCATTTAAAAAGTTGTTATTTCCATTGCAGTATCCAACCTGTACAGGCATTTCGCCAAAAGCTCTTTCCTTAAATTCTTCTGCAATACCAAGCTTTTCAAGCTTTTCTACAGAAGGCTCATAAACCACGCCCTCAGGCAGCGGCGTTTCCTCCATGGCTTTAAAAAGCTCTGAATAATCATATCCCGTAAGTACTCTCCCATATTTTTTAAACCTTGTATCCTCAATACTTATTACTTCCACAAACATTCCCCCTTAATAAAAATTATCAATTATTGCTTTTTTTGATTTATTTTTGTATATTAATAATAACGATGTCAGATTTGCTTAAATTTTAATCTGATATTTTATTCCTTATTTTCACATTTAACAAAGGAGATATTTTTATATGATACCTGAATTAGACGGAACCAGAGAAATAGTTGCCTTTCAGGAATGTCCCTCACTTCTTTTTTACAGAAACGTAGAGTTTGAGGAATATCCTATGCACTGGCACACTTCAACCGAAATCATAATGCCCATAGAAAACGGTTATTCCATAACCTGCAACGGCAGAACTTATGACTTAAACGTCGGTGACATCATTATAGTTGCACCCGGTGTAATTCATAGTATGCCTGCCATAAAGGGTACCAGATATGTATTTCTGGTTAATTTTTCAAACTCCATAACCTCTAAGGCATTTGATTCAATACTTTCGCTGATTCAGCCTGCCATTCTCATAACTCCCGAAAATTTTCCGTCCATTTATCAGCGCTGTTATAACCGTATAGTAAGCTGCGCCGATGAATATTTCGGAAACGAGCCTTTTAAAGAGGTTTCAATATACAGCGAGCTCATGAAACTATTTGTTTTAATCGGCCGCTCTTACACAACCCAGAACGAAATGTTTTCAGATACACCTCTTGCCAAGCAGCAGGAATACATGAATAAATTCATGTCCCTTTGCGAATATATAAACAACAACTGTACCGAAAACCTTACTGTTGATGATGCCGCACAGATGGTGGGTTTCTCAAAATTTCACTTTTCCAGACTGTTTAAGAAGTTTACGGGTAATACCTTTTACAGCTATGTAAATGAAAGGCGAATATCACATGCCACCCTGCTTCTTTTAGACCCCGAAAACAGCATTACTGATGTTGCAATAAATTCAGGTTTTAATTCAATATCTTCTTTTATAAGAATATTTAAAATTAATAAAGGCTGTACACCTACCGAATTCCGCAAAATACATCATTCCGGAAGTGAAATTGCAAATGATACCGAGCCATAAGATGTGCCTTTTTAAGGTTGCGAATAAGACACATCTTATTTGCCCTGTATATCATCAGAATGCAATTTCCTTTATGTCAAACATACCCGTGCCGGAATATTTGAGATAAATCGGTACAATTCCATCCTCAAATGACACATCCGCAGTGATTTCGGTCCAGTCAGATGTGTTTTTTATATTAAATTCTCCCAATACCTTACCATTTTCTTCAGTAGAAACCGCAAGCACCCCTTCTGCATTTCCGCGGTATACTACTTTAAATTCTTTGTTTCCTTTAATCTCAAAATACTTATAACCTATTAATGTTCCGTTTGAAATCTCACTTACAAACCTGTCCTCTCCCTCATGATTAACATTCGGGAAGCTGTCTGTATAAATTTTATTGCAGCCATGAGGCATATTTCCATTAGTTAAGTTGCAGCAGATTACTGCCGGATATGAGCCGCTTGCAACAAGCGGTCCGCCGTTTAATCCGCAAGAGGTTATTTCCACCTGCTTAATACTTCCATCTGCTTCAATCTTAATTTTTTCCGCACATGCCTGGCGGCTGTAATCAGACTTGTGAGTCAGCCTGTGGTAAAATACATACCATTCTCCGTTTATTAATTCTATGCTTCCATGCGTTGTTCCCGTCATATTCATCTTATCTTCAAGAGTTCTGCCGTTTATGCCTACATCGCCGTTTGACACTATAACTCCGCCAAAGGTAAAATCCCTGTCAGGATAGTCGCTTGTGGCATAACAGAGCTCATGATTCTGCATAGACGAGTAGATGAAATAATACTTATCATTTACCTTTCTCATGGAGCTTGCCTCAAAAAACGGATGCTCTTCAAATGAAGTTCCCTTTACCTTATATGGAATAAGATGCTTTGCAGGTTTTTTAAGAGTCAGCATGTCATCTTCAAGCTCCATTACAATGGCACCCATGACACTATCCTTCTTTGCCTTCTCAATAATAACCTCTCTGCTTCTGTTAAACCTCTCCATTTCTTCCTGAATCCGTTCTTCATTCTCGAAAAAGCCTTCTTCCTCCTCATATCCGTACTGAGTTCCCGAATATAAGAAAATCCGTCCGTTATCATTAATTACTCCCGGGTCAAAGCACACATAATCCTGCGCGGGCTCTCCATTTTTATTTCTTACATATCCCAGATATTCATATTTTCCGGCAGGTGTATCACAGACCGCAACCTGAATTGGTCCGAAATATCCCCCGTTACCAAACGGTCCGGACATGCAGTAATAAAGGTAATAGCGTCCGTCATTCCCCCTTACCACATCCGGCGCATACATATATTTTCTTTCGTTATAATCCGGGTCCTGCTCGGCGCGGTATATAACACCCTCGCATCTCCAGTCCTTAAGATTATTTACCGGTGCGGAATAAACTGTATAATCAAGCATACAGAAGGTTTCTCCGCCCTCCTTATCATGTGAGCCATAAAGATATACTCTGTCCCCGAAGACATGTGGTTCTCCATCAGGAATACATTCGTAAATCGGCAAAAATGGATTAAATACCTGTTTATTTCTGATTTCAGCCATAAATCTATCTCCTTAACTATAATTTTTCATCTAAGTAATCTATAACAATTTTCAGTAAGTCACCTTCCCTTGCGCTTTTCGGAACTCCCATATACATATCTTTACTTTCAACAGGTGCATATGAAAGAAGGAATCCGTTCTCTGACATAAGCTTCATTTCATTTTCAGGAGCAATTACCAAATCTATTACATCGCAGCCGATTTTAGCAGCAAAAGCCTGTGAGCCATAAGGGTCAGAAACACTTATTACCTGTATGCTTACACTTTTTCCTGTTTTCTCTTCAATTTCACTTTCATATGTCAGACATTCCTCCTGCGTAACTTTATCACTATAAATAAGTACGCAGACATCCTCTGTTTCTTCAGGCAAAAATATTGATTTTATTAAAATCCCCATAACAATTAAAACACCTAAAACCGCTATGAGCGGCAGACTGTAATAATCAAAAAGCCATCTTAACTTCTGCCTGAAGGTCATTTCTTTAAATTCTTCCTTTGTCATCAGGCTATGCACCTGCCTTTTCCTCTTTTTCTTCTAACCCTGTAAATATACTGCCGATAATCATAGCTATAAAGTATCCCGGAAAACTGAATCCATATAAAAACCAAAACCATACGAAATAATTCGAGGTCATCATAAGTGCAACCGGGAAAAAGCTTATTATCAAAATGCACACAGTCTTTGGAAAATACGCCAGTATCAATAAAACAGCATTTCTTGCTGCGTTTTTAACATCCGTCTTATATCTGGACAGTATTGCGAAATAATATTGTAAAAACACAATTACAAATATCAGAATAAGTCCGATACTGATACCTGCAGGTATAAACAGCCCTCCCAATTTGTTTAATACCCCCTGATATATCAGATATGCATTGCTTAAGAGAACGACAAGAGCGCAAAATGCAAGCATCCACACCGGTGTTGCTTTTTTCAGGCTTCCTTTAAATTCTTTAATGAATTCAGAGGTAACCGTGCCATCCTCTCCTACTGCCATTTTGATTAAAACTCTGTACATTGCAGTGAATGCTGCCCCTGCCGTTACGACAGGGAGAGCAAATATAAGTGTTAAAATATTTAACCATACAAGGTCTGTTACTTTTCCGACAAAGCGGAAGAAAGGATTTTCCATACTGAAAATATACATATTACTCCTTCACACCTCCCAGTGCTACACCGGCAATAATATACTTAGAAAGCAGGAAGTAAACTACAAAAAGCGGAAGTACGGTCAGTGTCAATCCGAGATAAACCGAGCCATACTCTGTTTTGTAAATATCTCCCTTAAGCAGACTTACCATTATAGGCATCGTATACTTATCCTGCCTTGTAAGAAGTATCATCGGTAAAAACAGGTTATTCCAGCTTGCCACAAATGAGAATATAGCCTGTGTTGCTATCGCCGGCTTCATTATAGGAAGCACTATCCTGTTAAATGTATAAAACTCTCCGGAGCCGTCAATTCGTGCAGAATTAATGACATCTATGTGCAGAGACGGTATCATAAACTGCCTCATAAAGAACACACATGTCGGTGCGGCTATAGACGGAAGTATGAGCGGAAGGAAATTATTAGTTAAATGAATCTTATAAATAAACTGATAAAATCCTATACTTACAAGCTGTGACGGTATCATCATTACCGCCATTATAAATGTGAAAAACGGTTTTCTGAGCTTCCACTCATAAACTACAAGCGCATATGCCGTAAGTGTTGAGAAGTAAACCGTACACAGTGTTGAGCAGGTTGAAATAATCATGGAATTCATAAATCCAAGCAACGGATTAAAGCTCTTACCTGTTAATATCTTGAAGTTATTTAAAAGATATTTTGACGGTATCAGAGATAACGCATGCTGCTGAATCTCCGTTGTACTTCTTGTGGCATTTACTACCATAATCAAAAACGGCATGATGCTGAGGAGTGTAAGTATAATGCACAATGTATAGATTAAAAATCTGGAAATATGAGGTTTTTTATCTTTTTTTGTTTTTACCGGAACAACAATGGCTGACATTTTGGTATCCATTACGTCATCCATCTTTTTCTGCACCGGATTTTCTTTTAGATTTTTCTTTGCCATTATCTACACACCCACTTTCTTAGCCTTCTGTCTCAGCTCTTTTTCTACCTTCTTCATCTGCTTTCGTTCCGCTACTTCCGAACGGTCCTGAAGGAGATAGAATACTATGACTGAAAGGATTGCAATTATAACAAACATAATCATACTTGCAGCAGATGCGCGGTTATACATATAACTGCCGCTGAATGCCTGGTTATATATAAAGCAGCTTGTTGTAAGTGTAGCGTTGTCAGGTCCGCTCTTTGCAACGAGAAGCTGTGGAATGTCAAACATCTGAAGACCACCGATTAAGCTTGTAACAAGGGTATAAATAAGGATTGTTCTTAAGTTAGGCAGAGTTACATAAAAGAATTTCTGCCATCCCGAAGCTCCGTCAATATCGGCAGCTTCATATATATCCGGATTAATACCAAGGATACCTGATATAAGTATAATCATTGTATTTCCATACCACATCCAGAACTGGATAAAGGATACAACACCTCTTGCCACTGACTTATCCTGCATGAAAAAGTACGGTTCATCAAATATTCCAAGTGATACAAGTAAATCGTTAATAGGTCCCATAGGATATCCGAACAGGGAGCCGAAAAGAAGTGCTACTGTCGCAGCAGTGATAATATTAGGCATATAAAATACTACCTTGAAAAATCCCTGTCCCTTTATCTTGTGCCTTCTGCTTGTAAATATGGCAGCAAGAAAAAGTGCCAAAAGAATCTGAGGCAGGAAATTCCATCCCCAGAGCCTGAAAGTATTACCAAGCGCCGTTTTAAACGACTGTGATTCTAAAATTGTTTTATAATTCTGGAACGGATCATCCAGAAAATTAAAAGAAACTGCACCTAACCCCTTTAAATCCGTAAAACCTATGATAATAGTATATATAATCGGATAAAGAGTAAATAATGCAAATGTAACTACAAACGGAATGCTGAATATATAACCATATTTTGCATATGATATCTTCTTTTTCCTTCTCTTTTTCATATACCATTCCTCCAATGGTTAAGCTCATTTTATAAAAATGGAGGACGATGAAAACGTTTCACCGCCTCCCATAAATCTATTATTTCTGCAATTATTACTCTACGATTACATCCAGGTTGTCCTTAATGTTCTGCTTAAAGGCTTCAATAGCCTCTTCCTTGGATTTCTCACCTGAGGTATAAGTTCTTACAGCATCTCTCCAGTACTGATTGATTGTTTCATCGTACTGTGTTAAGTTCTTACCATTTGCATAATCATTTGCAGGAACAAAGTAATCAAACATATTCTGTCCGCCGAGGAAATCAAGTGAGCCGTCCGAAATAGCCATTACAGTTCCTGATGCCACAGCATCCTTTGTTCCGCCTTCGCCATTAAGTGTTCCATTTGCCCACATATACTGAAGTCCGTCCTCTCCATAGTTAAGAGTAATCCACTCAATAATTTCACCTACAGCTTCCTTCTTATCAGAATTATTGTTTGCAAGTAACCATGTACCACCCCAGAAGAAACCAATTGGCGGATCACATACTGCCCAGTCACCATATGTACCTTCACCTACTCTCTCGCCGCCACAGTTAGGAGCGATTGTATAGTTAATCAGCCATGCAGGTCCGAAGAAACCAAAGATTTCCTTTTCACCTTCGCCCTTCATATCTGCAAACCATGCATCCTGCCAGTCCTGAGTGTCATTTGTATAACCATTGTCTTTAAGTGTCTTAGAGAGATCCATGAAAGCTTCTCTCTTTGGGTCAATGTAAAGCTTACCATCTACAATCCAGCCCTTGTCTGAACTGTTCTCAACTGCATGCCAAAGGTCTCCGTCACCGGAAATAATTCCATATCCCTTAGCCTTTAATTCATCAGCAGCGCTAAAGAACTGATCCCATGAGCCTGAGCCGCCACCGATAATCTTGCTTATTTCAGCAGGATCATCTGTTCCAAATACATCCTTAGCGATTGACCTTCTGTAAATAAAGCAACCGCCCGTTGCCTGATATCCCAGTGCTACAACATCTCCGTTTGGATTTGTTCCGATATCAACTGAATACTGGGCAATCTGCGCCTCATCAATTGCAGTATCAACATCAATACCAAGATCTGCATAAGGAGCAGCGTATGAGCTTGCATCTCCCTGTGTATACTTAAGTACGAATGCTGCCTCAGCGCAATACATATCAGGTGCATCCGCGCCTCCCGCAGCCAGTGCCTGATCAAGTGCCGGCTGATAAGCTCCGTCCGTTGTTGCTATGATTGTCGATTCAACCTCATATTCAAAATCCGGATGAGTTTCCAGGAACTTATCTACCATTCCGGGCACCTCATCAGTGAATGCCCATAAATTGATTGTTCCTTTCTTTTCTCCTGATGATGAACCGGATGCATCCTGCGAAGCGTCAGATTGGCTTCCGCTGCTCCCACTACTACTGCTACCCGACTTGTCATCTCCGCAACCGGCTACACACCCCGCCATCATAGCCATACATAGGCTGACTGCCATTACTTTCTTGGTTATTTTTCTGCCAAGTTTTCTCATAAATTAACCTCCCTTTTTATTTATATGGTAATCAAATATTATTCCAATTTTGTACTAATATCTATACAATTATTGCTTTTTGATTATCAAAAATTGCTTTTTTGCCTTTTGCTGTCATTTGTATATTTTGAACAAATTTTATTGTTTTTCATTGTATAATTAGAAAAAATCTCTAATTTTTTATATGACTTTAAGTTTATTTTATTTACTATTTTATACATAAAAAGCAAAATTTTGCAATTATAATCAATTAATTTTTTCGCTTTTTATGCAAAAAAGCCTCATATGCCAACTCTGTCAATGCAGGTTAAGCATATAAGGCTTAAATATTCACCCTCAAATCCGCTAAAATTCAGTTACATCAGCTTTACTCATCTTAATCCCTTTTGATATAATCAAAGGAATCAAAATCAAAGCTTCACAAATAACAAAGCCGATAACTCCCATTTCTGACAAAAACAAAAGATGTAAGCCCTGAGGATGATAATATAATTCATTTATTAAATATGTAAATAAAAATATCAAAACGGCACCGATTATACATGCAATAATATTCATGGATATAATTTCGGCTGCCACTTTTTTCTTTATGTCTTTTCTGCTTCTTCCAAGCGCCCTGTAGACCCCGAATTCATAAGTTCTCTTCATATACTGCCCCGTAACCACGGAATTTATCGTAACCGAAAGCACAACTGCAATAAGAATGTCGACTGCATAGAAAATCACATAAAATATAGAAAACTGAGGCATTATGGTATCTGTCTCAGAAGCGAATATCTGAACTTTTTTATCTCCTGCAAGATTTCTTACATAATCATAAAGCTCTTCACCTTCCATTGTGTCGCTATAAATGTAAAGACGGCCTAAACTGTCATAATCCTCATAAATATAAAATGTACAAAAGCTTCCGTCAGAAATAATTGCATCTACAGTATATTCACCATCCAGTTTTGAATCGAAGCTATGGTCTATCACATCTCCAAGCTCGAGTCCCTTGTTATTTGCAAAATCCTTACTGATAATTATACTCCTATGTTTACAATTTGAAAAGTCACCTTCTATTCCGAAATGATTAAAAACCTTCTGCATATCACTGACAGAATTAAATACATACGCCCAGCCTCCCACTTCAAGATTAAGCACAGAGCCATACTGCATGCCGGAAAATCCAAGTGCAGAGGAATATACAAACTCCAGATTTTCATCTTCAGACACATCTTCAGCAAAGGCGGCAAAGTCTTTAAATTCTTCATCCGTACTCTGCAATCCTGCCACAACAAGCTTATCAGAATATTCAAATTCCTTTTCAAAAGTATAAAACTGTGATTCTATATAATTTCCTGCAAGAAACATAAGGGTCCCAAGAAACATCATAAAAATTAAAAGAGCTGTTCTTCCCTTGTTTTCTTTCATATAATAAAGTGCTGAAAATGGATTTAGTTTACTCATAATTTTCCCTTTCTGACATTGGCATATAAGTATTACTCAGCTTACCGTCCCACATCTCAACCATAATATCAACATCTGAAAGAACTGACCTGTCATGAGTTACAACGATAACAAGTCTTTCCTCAGAATACTTCTTTAATATTTTCATGACTCTGAATGCATTTTCATGGTCCAAAGATGCAGTTGGCTCATCAGCAAATATAACCCTTGGATTATTAATCATTGCTCTTGCTATGGCAACCCTCTGGCACTGGCCTCCCGAAAGCTTAGACGGACGCTTGTTAAATTCTCTTTTCTTTAATCCAAGAAGCGATAAATACTCTGCCCCCTTCTTATAAAGCTCTTTTCTGTCACCTATACCTGCAACGGTAACATTATCCATAGCTGTCATGTACGGGACAAGATAGTGTTTCTGAAATACAAATCCGAATTCATTTCTCCTTATATTTTCCCTCTGCTTATTTGAAAGTCCGGTAAGCTCCTGTCCATCATAAACTATACTTCCCTCAGTAGGTCTCTTAAGTGTTGACATGCAATACATAAGGGTACTTTTTCCGCTTCCTGAAGGCCCTATAATTCCGACAAGTCCCGTATCAGGAAGTGTCAGATTAAACCCATTTAAGGCATACAGCTTTTCATCAGAATTCATATCATATATCATACTTACATTTTTAATTTCAAACATGGTTATCTCCTATTCTTCAATCATGTCAATAGTTTTTATATTGTTTATGGTCACTGATACCGGTATCTGCAAAAATCCAACTATCACAACAAATGCCGCCAAAATGCGCAGCAGGTGTTCAGGGTAGAAATAGTTATAAATAAGCCCCATATTGTCTAATACAAAATTTCCCATGACTAACATTATTATGACAGTCATTACGGCTCCCAGCAAAATACTGAATCCAAAAATAATGAGTATCTCACGCATTATCATTCCGTATATATCCCTTCTTGAAAATCCGATGGAAGCATAAAGGCAGTATTCGTTTACTCTGTTTCTCATAAATGATACATAGGCAACAAGAATGGAAATTGCAAGAAATATAATTACGACAATCAGAATTCCAAGCAGTGCCACGTCAATCTGATTTGTTACCATATCCTCATACATCTCTGCCCAGTCAACGGAATCATAAATGGTATCATATTCTGTAGTGATAATTCCAATATCGCTTAGCACCTTTGACATATCCGAATTTTCTTCATCACACAAAACAACCATATACCAGCCTGAATTTGTATAACCCTGCGGCGTACCTACACATAAAAGATAATCCGATTCAATTATTCCTACTACCCTGAAGGTCTTTCCATATGCCGATTCATTAAAATATCCGCCGATTTCCATTTTCTTATTTTTAAGGACCTTTTCATCGACAAGAATTTCCCCGTCACCCTCAGGCATTCTTCCGCTTATAAGCTTTGCTTCCATATGTTCCAGATATTCAGGAATTTTTTCTTTTGAAAGAAGCGGGAAGTCATAACCCACAGCGCCGACAACAGGCGTATAGCTTGCATAGAGGCATTGGGTATATATCACATCGCTTATTCCTTCGTGTTCTTTTAAATTCTCAATAATCTTATTTCGAGCCTCATCTGTTTTCTCATAGTATTCTTCATCTGAAGCACATGAATTTCTATCCACTCCCATTGTATCAGGAGCAAGGTCCACAAATGCTACCTTTTTGGGCTGTTCCAGAAAAAGCCCCTTAAAGCTCTCCTGTGTAGAAAGAAACAGAAAATTAATAATATACATGGTCATGAATGTGAGCGAAAGTGCAACAATCATAACCCAGACCTGTTTTTTGTTATTCCGCACAAATTTCAGCGCAGACAGATTTCCCTTCATTTTTCCCTCCCTGTTTATTTTTCAATATGCAGTATTTAACTTTACTAACATATTTTACATTTTATTGTGAGATAAAAAAAGTGACTGCAGTCACATTATGCATATGACCACAGTCTGAATTTATCTTTTTAATTCAACAATCAATTTCACTCTGTCATGAATACCCGTTTTATCATATATGTTGGATATATAATTTTTTACTGTACCTTCTGATATATACATCCTGTCTGCTATCTGCCTGTTGGTAAGCCCCTCTGCCATGAGAGAGCATATTTCCTTTTCCCTGTTTGTAAAATCCTGAGAAATATCATATGACAGATTATCCGGCTCAGCATTATTACAATTTTCATTATCTTTACTGCTGCCATTTACATTTTTCTTCAGTTTACCTGCCATAAGCTCCGTGAGCCTTGACATAACCTTTTTATCCAGTACGGTTATTCCGCCGAGAATCTGATTTATGGCGCTAACAATCGTATCCTTTCCACTGTCTTTAATAAGATATCCGTCCGCACCTCCTGCAATAGCCTCTGAAATATATTCATCATCATAAAATGTGGTAAGCACCAGAATTTTTATATCCTGATACCTTTCTTTCATAATTTTAATAAGCTCTATTCCGCCCATGCCTTTCATATTCAGGTCTATAAGAGCTATATCACAGTCCGCATCCATTTCACCCAGCAATTTCAAAGCGGCATTTCCGTCATTTGCCTTTCCGACTATCTCCATACCATTTAAAGTCAGTATAATTTCAAGACTGTCCAAAAGCAGATTTTCATCATCTACAAGCAATACTTTATACATATTTTCTCCTCATTCTTCCAAAATCAAAGGCAGTTCCACAACCGACTTAAATCCGTTATCATTTTCAAAACCTGTTTTTCCGCCGCATTTTTTTACATAAGATATAATTTTCTTTATTCCAAAGCCCGCCTTAATACGCTCCTCACTGTTTTCTTCCGAAAAATCGCTTTTTCCGTTATCAGATATTTCAAGCCTTATGTGTGCCGTATCCCCCAGAAGAATAACAAGAAACCAATCTGCACCTCCATGCTTCACTCCATTTGTAAGCATCTCCTGCAAAACACCCGTGAAAAATACTGCATGGTCATGCGGAATTTTTATTTCATCAGAAACAGTGCTGAAATCACGGTTTATGGATATACTCGTGTCCATAACAAATTCATTTATAACCATATCCAGTTCAGATTTCAAATCACCTGAAGTAAGCTCTGCATTATCTTCATCAAGCACACGGACAGCCTGTCTTATGGACTCCAGACTTCCCCTTATCCTGCTGTTTGCATCATTCATCTTCTTTCTTGCTTCATCAGGCTTTACATCATAGAGCATATCCGCCGCATCCAGTGTTATTATGGCAGCCGTTATGGAATGTCCCACACTGTTATGTATATTTCTGCTTATATTTTCTCTCTCAAGAAGCCTTGCATTTTTCTCAGCCATATAGTTTTGAAGTTTAAGTTTTTCATTAAGCCTCTTTTCATGCAGTTCACTTACACTTGAAGCTGTTATTCTCCTTTTTTCATCATTCTTCCTTTCTTCTGAACGCTCAAGCGTATAATAAATTAATATCATAATAAGAAATGCAATTACAAGAATCAAAGAATATACAAGGCACATTGCAACAGAGACATTCTTATATATCATAAATGTTGCAAAAACAAACATAAAAGCTCCTGTGATTATTCGCACATATAACTTTGCCTCTTTTAGCAAAAAGAATATCAGAAATCCCGAAAAAACGCCCGATATCATAGAGTAAAATGTCATTAAAACAAGTTTTATTACGGTCACTGTTTTACTTTTTTCTTCATTAAAGGATTCATACGTTACAAGCACCATAAGTGCACCTGCAGATATTATAAATAATTCAGGAAATCTGCTGCTAAACAATCCTACAGCCGTAAGAATTATAATTAATATATTATCTAAAACTGCATATATCATATCAATCTCCATCTGTAACCTTTAATATATCTAATATATCATTAAAATATAAATATATAAAGTAAGTTTTCGGATAAGAATAATCCGTCAGCTTTGCAACTGACGGATTTCTCTGCTTATTAATACTATTTTTAATTTATCTGTAGTAGACCACTGCCTCATACGGCTTCAGTATCATACTACCTTCAGCCGTAATCTCTGTTTCATCATAGTTTCCGAGAAGCTTCTCAAATCCTTCCAGTGACGGAGTATGTTTCCACTCGAAGTCTTTTCCGTAGAAGTTTGCAACAACTATCATTTCATGCCCCTCGTAAATCCTGCGATATGCAAATACAGATGAATTTTTCTCATCCAATGGCTCAATATCGCCATATGCAATCACATCCAAATATTTTCTCATTGCAATAAGTTTGCGGTAATAATGAAAGATGGAATCTTTATCTTTCAACTGGTCTTCTGCATTAATCTTTGTATGATTTGAGTTCACTCCAATCCAAGGTTTTACTTCACTGTCTTCAGATGTAAATCCTGCATATTTCGTATTATCCCACTGCATAGGTGTACGTCCGTTATCACGGGAATGAACCTGAATTATACGCAGAGCATCGGATGCAGACATCCCTTTATCCAGTAAAATCTGATAATTGTTTAAACTCTCAACATCACGGAACTGATGAATATCGGTAAAGTCTGTATTTGTCATGCCGATTTCTTCACCCTGATATACATATGGAGTACCTCTCAGACAATGAACTATGGTAGCAAGCATTTTGGCCGATTCTTTCCAATTTTTGCCTTCATCTCCGAAACGGGATACAACTCTCGGTTGGTCATGATTGCACCAGAACACGGCATTCCATGCATTATGTTCCCCCATTTTGACCTGCCAGTCAAATATGATGTCTTTTAGTTTTTGAAAATCTGCCGGAACGAGCACCCATTTTTCATTTCCCATAAAGTCAACCTTAAGATGGTGGAAATTGAATACCATGGACAACTCACCTGTGTCACGCCCTGCATACTGATAGCAGTTTTCCATTGTTGTACTGGACATTTCGCCCACTGTCACAATCTGCGGGTCTTTACCAAAGGACATACTGTTTAATTCCTTTAAATACTGGTGAATCTTAGGTCCGTCCGTGTAAAACTTTCTTCCGTCCCCGTCCGTATCATCTTCAAATCCGGCTTTGCTTATCAGATTGATAACGTCAAAACGGAAGCCTTTTACCCCTTTATTCATCCAGAATTTAACAATATTTTGAACTTCTCTCCTTACGTTTTCATTTTCCCAGTTTAAATCAGCCTGTGTGACATCAAAAAGATGAAGATAATATTCATCGAACTTTTCCACATACTCCCATGCGCTTCCTCCAAACTTGCTGACCCAGTTTGTCGGTGCGCTTCCGTCCGGTTTTCCTTTCCGAAAGTAGAAGAAATCTTTATAATACGAATCGCCCTGCATGGCTTTTTTAAACCACTCATGGTTAGTTGAAACATGATTAAAAACCATATCAAACATAAGTCCCATGCCGCGCTTTCCCGCCTCGTCAATCAGTTCCTCTACGTCAGCCATCGTTCCGTAGCGGGGGTCAATATTGTAGTAATCCTCAACGTCATAACCGTTATCATTCTGAGGAGATACAAAAAACGGAGTAAGCCATATATAGTCAACACCAAGTTCCTTAATATAATCAAGTTTCTCAATTACACCTCTTAAATCTCCAAGTCCGTCTTTATTCGTATCATAAAATGACTTGGGATAAATTTGATAAACCGTACTTTTTCTGAAATCCTTATTCATAGCTTTAACCCCTTTCATTTTATTACTGCCAGGATATAACTGTTGTCTCGCCTGCTTTTGCATCAATTCCCGAATGCATGGTAATTCCAGATGCATTTCCCTCTTCAGTAATAATCATTACCGTTGTACACGGATGTCCTGCCGCTTTAATTTTTTCAGGGTCAAACTCGATAAGCTTCTGACCTTTTCGAACTTTATCTCCTTCTTTCACAAACAGTCTGAATCCGTCACCGTTCATATCTACCGTATCTATTCCTACATGAATAAGCAGCTCCAGTCCGTTGGAAAGTGTAAGTCCGCATGCATGGCCCGTATCAGCCATAACCACCGTTACTTCCGAATCAGCCGGTGCGGTTACTACATTACCAGTCGGCTCGATTGCCACACCATCACCCATAACTTTCTGTGAGAACACCTCATCCTGAACTTCCTCAATCGGAATAACTTTGCCGTCCAGAATTGATTTAAGTTCTTTCACATCTTCTGCCTCAGAATCCTTTTCCTCAACATCAGATATAGAAACAGTTTCATCCTGAGCCACAATTTCTTTACCGAAACGGTCTTCCCTGGAGAGTTTAATTCTTCCCACTATATATGTCAGTATAAAAGGAACTACGATTGCAACTGCCATTGCAACAAGAAAAACCAAATAATACTGAGACTTAATGGAAAGTATTCCCGGAAGACCGCCAACACCTATACTGAAGGCTTCTACTCCAAAGCCTACGGAAATCATGGCTGCACAGCATGAGCCAATCATACCGCATATCAGTGGGAATACATATTTTAAGTTGACACCAAAGAGAGCAGGCTCAGTTACACCTAAGTAACAGGAGATACATGCCGGTACGTTTACCTGCTGTGCACGTTCGTTTTTCTTTTGAAGCACAGACATGGCAAGTACACTCGAGCCCTGCGCTATATTGGAGAGAGCAATCATCGGCCACAAAATTGTACTCTTTGAAGGAGAAGCAATAAGCTGTGAATCGATTGCATTGGTCATATGATGAAGGCCTGTCATAACAAGCGGTGCATAGAAAAGTCCAAATAATGCAGCAAACAGGAATCTGACATTGGATGTAAGTCCTGCATATACCGCTTTACCTATTGCGTCACCAATCGTCCATCCGATAGGTCCCACGATTGTATGTGCTATTATAACTGCCGGAACGAGGGAACAGAACGGTACTACAATCATGCTGATTACTTCCGGACATATCTTCTTGAAAAACTTTTCCAGAAATACAAGGACAAATCCTGCCATCATTGCCGCTATTACCTGACCCTGATAACCTATCATCTCAACCTTTGCAAAACCAAAATCCCATACAGGAATCTCACCTGCAGGTGTTGATGATACGCTGAATCCGTTTAGTAACTGGGAAGATACCAGCGTCAGTCCGAGGATAATACCGAGAATCTGAGTTGTTCCCATCTTTTTCGTAATAGACCACACGATACCTACAGGAAGTAAATGAAATACAGCTTCACCTATCAGCCATAAGAAATCATATGTTCCTGCCCAGAATTGAGAAACATCAGCAAGACTCTGCGTTCCGTTGTTAAAAAAGTTAATTTCACCTATTACATTTCTGAATCCAAGTACGAGACCACCACAGATTAAGGCAGGAATCAGAGGAGCAAATATCTCACCCAGAGTTCCCATAATCTTCTGAAGCAGATTCTGATTTGTCTTTGCCGCCGTTTTGACAGCCTCCTTGCTCACACCCTCTATTCCGGCATAATCCGTAAACTCATTGTAAAAAACCGATACATCATTTCCAATAATAACCTGATACTGTCCTGCCTGTGTAAATGTACCTTTTACACTTGCCAAATCCTCAATTTCTTTTTCGTTTGCTTTTTTTGGGTCCACAAGTACAAAACGCATTCTTGTCATACAATGGGAGACCGCCTGAATATTTTCCCGGCCACCTATGAGTTCAAGCAGACGTTTTACATCATTATCATACCTTCCCATCATTTTCCTTCCTTTCTTTTCTTTAATCTAAAGTATTTCCCGATAAGTGGATGTCTAAACCACTTTATAACTTGTTTGAACAACTATAATATAGCATTCTTGTTTAAACATGTCAATCTGGTTTTTCTAAAATTATTGATATCATCACTTTAGACAATTTGATTAAACTTTTTTTGTTAAATATTCTGAAATAAATATATCAACTGATTTTTACCTTGATTTTAGGAGCTAAGATTTTTATAATTAAATATGTTTAAACAAGTTTAAAAAGAAAGAAGTGCGACTTATGCCAAAAGCAAAGTATGACATAATCTACAGAAACTTAAAAGAAAAAATTGAAAATGAACATTATGCTTATCAGGAGATGCTTCCATCCGAGCACAAACTGATACAGGAATATGACTGTTCACGCAACACCGTCCGCAGGGCAATCGCAGAGCTTACCGCAGACGGATATCTCCAGCCCATGCACGGAAAAGGCGTGCGCAATATTTATCAGCCGGTAGAGCAGACGGCTTTTACTGTAGGGGGAATTGAATCATTCAAAGAATCCGCCAAAAGAAACCACCGTGAGCCATTTACCCAAATAATTCAGTTTACAGAACTTACGGCAGATGAAAAAATAGAAAAAAGAACAGGATTCAAAAAAGGAAGCGAGCTTTATTATATCCAGCGTCTCCGTTCTCTTAACGGAAAACCGCTGATTCTGGACCATAATTATTTCCTGAAGGAACTGACACACGGTCTAACTCCGGAAATTGCGGAACAATCTGTATATGAATATCTCGAAGGTACACTGGGACTTACAATTTCCACAAGCAAACGCACCCTTACCGTAGAACGTGTGACTCAGATAGATGAAAAGTATATAGATTTAAAAGACTATAATTGCATGGCTGTAATTACAAGCCAGACATTTGATGACAATGGGATTCAGTTTGAGTATACTCAATCCCGGCACCGCCCTGATTATTTTCTGTTTCAGGACGTGGCAACAAGGCGGGATAACCGCAGATAACAGGGAGGCACAAAATAATGCCTCAAGCAAAAACTTAAGTTTTTATTTTAAATGCTCTTTTATAAAGACAAGCTCCTGTAATATCTGCCAATGCCCAGCCTATCGGTACCGAAAGCCAGATTCCCGTAACCGAAAGTGCAGGAATTGCCGATAATGTATAAGCAAGAAGCACACGGCTTCCTAAGGATATCACTGTCAGTACAACCGACATTCCCGGTCTGTTCATCGCACGATAAAATCCATACAGTAAAAACAGTATTCCTATTCCCACATAAAAGGAGCCTTCTATTCTAAGATATTCAGCGCCCACTTTTACAATTTCAGCAGATTCTCCTTCTTTCAGAAAAACCTCCATAAGGGGCTCTGCAAATACGCAGACCAATGCACTTATGCAAAGACAGAATATAAGTACTGCGCACAGTGCGCTCCGCATTCCCTTTCTGATTCTTTCTGTTTTTCCCGCACCATAGTTCTGTGCAACATATGTAGAAAACGCATTGCCGAAATCCTGTACCGGTGAATATGCAAGCGTATCTATCTTTACTGCCACGGCAAAAGCTGCCATAACCACAGAGCCGAAGCTGTTTACCAGTCCCTGTACCATGAGAATTCCAAAATTCATAATGGACTGTTGCAGACATGTGAGTCCCGAAAGCCCTGCAATATCAGAAAGCATTCTTCTGTTCCAGTGCATATGCCTTCTTTTAACACGAAGCTCCGGACATTTAAGCAGGTAATAAATCATGATACCAAATCCCGAAATATACTGTGCAATAATCGTCGCGAACGCAGCTCCGCCAACGCCCCATTCAAATTCCACAACAAAAACAAGGTCAAGCACGATATTTATAATTGCCGATGCGCCAAGGAATATAAGCGGAATCACGGAATTTCCAATAGAACGGAGCAGATTTGAAAAAAAGTTATACAGGAAAACTCCCATTATTCCCGCATTAATCACTATCATGTATTCTTTCATCAAACCGGTTACTTCCTTTGGAACACGGAGGAATGCTATTATAACATCAAGACCTGCATAAACAAGAATATTCATTATAACGGCAACAGCACCTATCGAAACAAACGAAATAAAAAATCCCTGTTTCAGGCTCTCATAGTCCTTGTTTCCATAGCGTATGGAAAAGAACGCACTGCTTCCCATACAAAGCCCGATTAAAATTGATGTGATAAAAACCATAAGGGTATAAGAAGAGCCAACTGCCCCCAGAGCTTCCTCTCCCAGATATATACCCACTATAATTGTATCTGCAAGATTATACAGTTGTTGTAAAACATTTCCTATCATAAGAGGGAAGGCAAACTTTAGCAGTTTGCCCGTGATACTTCCCTCTGTCATGTTATAATTCATTATGCTTTCCACAAACCATGAAGATTGCAATAAGCATATGCAGCCACAAGTTCTTCTCCGTCAGTAAGTACAAACTCAGCTTTTGGTGCTTCTCCCGGTTTTAATACCTTTCTCTGAGCTCCGTTTGTCGTCTCAATAGTAATCCATTCAATATAATGAGCCTCAAGCATTGGATGTTCAACTTCTCCCACTACCACGCTCACCTTATTTCCGTCAACTGTTACAACAGGCACATGCTTTTCAACTGCCGCATCTGTTGTTCCCGGTACAAGCTCTGTCATAGCCTGTCCGCAACACATAATCGGAACGCCTGCATCCTTAACCATCTCAATTAAATTTCCACAATGTTCACAAACATAAAACTTCATACTTTTTCCTCCCTTTTCTTATGTTTTATTTATCCATACCACACAGGTAAGATTTTTCATTTAACGCCTTTTCCCCGGTTACACATTCATAAAAGCGGTACCCGCCGGAAAAATTGTAACAATCCATGCCGTTCTGCATAAGTATTCTGCACGCTATATAACTTCTTAACCCGCTCTGACACATCACATACACAGGTTTTGATTTATCCAGCTCATCCATTCTGTCTCTCAGACAGTCAAGCGGTATATTTATAAATCCCTCTGCATGACTTCTTTTGTATTCCTTTTCTGTCCTTGTGTCAAGCAGAGTAATGCTGTCATCCTTAGACAGGCTCTCTATTTCATCCCAGTGAAACTGTTTTATTTTCCCCGTTTCAATATTTTCAATCATAAAACCTGCCATATTTACCGGGTCCTTCGCCGAGGAATACGGCGGTGCATATGCCAAATCCAAACTTTTCAGCTCATCTGCTCTAAGCCCTGCCCTGATTGACGTGGCAATCACATCTATTCTCTTATCCACTCCGTCATATCCTACAATCTGGGCTCCAAGAATTTTTAAGCTTACTTTTTCATATAAAACCTTCATGGTCATTATCTTTGCATTCGGATAATATCCTGCATGTGAGGAAGGCGAAAGAACAACTTTTTCATAGTCAATACCTGTTTCTTTTGCCATTTTTTCAGTAATGCCCGTACTTGCAACCGTCATATCAAAAAGCTTTATAACAGAAGAGCCCAGTGAGCCTTTATAATGGCTTTCCAATCCGCATATATTATCAGCGGCAATTCTGCCCTGTTTATTTGCAGGTCCTGCAAGTGATATTACGGCATCATCTCCTGTCACTGAATGCTTTACTTGAATTGCATCTCCGACCGCATAAATATCCTGAGCGGAAGTTTCCATTTTGTCATTTACTACTATTGCATTCTTTATGCCCAATTCAAGTCCCGCTTTTTCTGCCAGTGTCGTTTCAGGTCTTACACCGACTGCCATAAGCACCATATCTGCCCTAATCTGACTGCCGTCTTTTAGTAATACCTTCAATCCTCCGGCATTTTCTTTGTATGTATTGTCTGCCGGGTACAGTTCCTCACAAGTCTTATTTGTTGAGTCCGAGACTTCATTGTACATCTCTTCTATTGAAGCTGAGGCTTCTTCATAAATATCACTTATTGTTTCCGTGGTTTTCTCAAAGCCCACAACATTTGCGTTCAATTTAAGTGTTATCCCTTTTAATCTTAATTTAGATTGTACCATAGATGCCATATCATAGTCCAATGTATTCATCAAATGGTCCGGTTTTTGTACAATCGTTACCCTGACTCCCAAATCACATAGATTTTCCGCAACCTCAAGGCCAATAAATCCGCCGCCTACCATGACAGCTGTTTTAGGCTTCTCTTTTTCAACAAACTTTCTGATTTTAAGAGTATCTTCAACTGTTCTAAGTGAAAAAATCCTCTCATCATTAATCCCCGGCAAATCCGGCCTTACCGGCTCTGCTCCGGGAGAAAGAAGCAGCTTGTCATAAGATTCCTCATATGTTTCTTCGTGTTCTGATTTATTCTCTGTTTTGTTTCCCAGTTTTTTGATGGTAACTTTGTGATTTAAAACATCTATGTCAGTCACTTCCTGCCTTACTCTGACATCTATTCTAAATCTGTTCCAAAAACTTTCAGGAGTATGTAAAGTCAGTTCCTCAGCATCTTCAATAACACCGCCTATATAATATGGCAGCCCGCAATTTGCATATGAAATATATCCTGTTCTTTCAATCACTATGATTTCTGCATTTTCGTCCAGTCTGCGAATCCTTGTTGCTGCAGTAGCGCCTCCGGCTACTCCTCCTACAATTATGACTTTCATTTGTATTTTCACAACCTTTCGTAAAATTATTAAGTTTTTTGACACAACCAACTCTTTTATTTCCTGTACCTTCAACCCTATATCCAGAATAACATTTTCATTCACATTGGTAAATAAGCATCATCTAATTCCCCAGCATCATACTGAATAATCCATCAGTTAATTTTGCAATACATACCGCATTTATTGATTACTAATAATATGCTTTGCTACTTTTAAACATCCCTCATTATCCTCAACATAAACGTCATTTCCAAACGATATAAGAAATATTTCATTTATTTTTTTTGCCAGTTTCTCTTCTGTAACATTTTGATTTGAATTAAGATACTCATATATCTTTTTTATTTCATTTATATACGTAAATATTTAATTGCTACTTATTATATCAGATATTTTCATATCTAAATTTTCATAGTTTGCCAGAATACTAATAAGTAGTTGCGCATATTGCTCTATAAAAATTTTCATATCATTAACCATTCCATCAGTCAGTGTCCGCAAAGATTCAAATTCAGTTGCAAATTCTCCCATACTCTCAGTATTTGGATAAGAATATATCATTATATTATGTGAATATTCCATGTCATCAGCAATTCCATTTATTTCTGAAGATATTTCAGTAACATTATTATAATCAATATAATGTGTTAAAGTTTTGTCCCCCATTCCATTATCCTCCTACATTTTATCATCATTTATTATATTACTTGTAAATTCTTCTTGAATAGTTTTAGCCTGTGCCCACAATGTACTTAATTTTTCCTTTGAAGTTTCATAAAAATTAATATAAATTTCCTGCATTACCTCTTGCAAATATGTTCCAAAATTATTTTCATTAAATAATTCATCACATTTTAACTTAAATGATTCTAAACCGCTTTCAATTTTATCAATCTGCTTTTTATAATCTTCAGTAACCAATCCATAGTATTCATCCTCAACTTTTAACATATTGCTTCTCCTTACAATAATATCATTTTAAATATTAAATTCTAGTTCCCATCGTTTTCTATTTTTTTAATCTCTCCATCATAATAATTAATAGACGATTGACAATTTTCTTTTATTTTTTTCAGATGTGAGTCAATAGAGTCAAATATGTCTAAAATCCTATATGCCTCATCACTGTTGAACATTGAATAGTTTCGATTATACAATTCTTCAAATATTATTGCTTTATCTTCATACAAACCTAATTCATTCATATTGGCCGTTAATGTCCTTAATTCATCTGAAACTGTCTGTTTCAATGATGCATTAGCCTGTATTTTAGCTTCATAACATTCTCTTTTTCTTACAAAAAAATTATATTTTCTAATCATTTCCTGTTTTGTCATAATAGTGCCTTCCTCTTTTACTTATAAAAATTGAAGCATGTATATTCTTTTACTTCCGTTTCACCGGTATCAGTAAATACTATTTCCAACGTGACTTTTGCATCCTGATACGGAATGCCATTATATATTTGAAACATAAGCATTGATGATATGTGCGGAGTTATTATTGTATAGTTATTGTAATCATCTTCTGTAACATATAATGTAAGCTCGGTCAAGTCTTCATTATACGAATATGTAGTATTAGCTGTTCCTGAAAACGTGGTTGTAGGACTGGTACTCATAGTTTCCATACATTTTTCCTTTTGAGTTTCAACTTGCTCACTCGTGCATTCAATTTCTACAATGTTTTGTGAATTAATCTCAGCATTTTCATATATTCCATTATTGATGCATCCCAAAAAGAACATATCAATACGAAACCTTACCGTTGACGTCATATCATCGGTATCACCTCGCAAAAATACTTCTAACGGTATTTCATATTTTTGAGTATCTTTTTCCCCACATCCACAAAGTGACATAACAAGTATTATCAATATAACACCTATAACTTTATTCTTCTTCATAAATTATTTCCTCCAAATTGTGATATAACACTATCATTCAAAGCCATAATTTAATCCCTGTAAAAACAGCTTTTTATACTGTTCCGATATCTCTTCGCACTCTTTTATATTCACATTATATATTTCCTTTGCATTCAAACCTAAAAGGCTACTTTGCTGTATGATTTTTATAGAGTCATTAGGTAAAATTAATGTGCTTTCTATCATAGTACCATCCTCATCAAAAGAAACTGTTGAAGTATATTTCTGATTTCTATGTCCCTCGTCGATGGTTGTAACCATGTCATAATTGTATTTTTTCGTATTTACTATTTCACCTGATATGCTTGAATAATAATTTGCAATTATTTCACTGTATTTACTTTTTGCCGCACCTTCATAACAATTATTTAGTATGCTAGCAGATTTACCGGCATAATTATTATAAATTTCTTGATATGCACTATTTTGAATCCCAATAGTAACCCTACGATCACCATACTGATTCTGTTCAAAAACGACATCAACAGAAACATCATTTCTTGCATCTTCTACAAATTTTGCCACACCAATCAATGCATCAATAACATTAAGTGCATTACTATCGTTGTCAACCATAGCACCTGCATAATCATCACTTGACATGTTACTCAAATTTGCAACTGCTCCCCACCAATCCCATGTTGTCTCATCATATGATTTCGTATGTACAATTGTCCACTCTTCAATTCTGGAAAAACTTAGAGTGGTTGTATTATTTATTTCTAAATAAGGGTCATATATTTCATATGCATATCCCTTATAATACAAATATTTATAATCCGACGAAATAAAAAGATTTCCATCTTTAATTTGATTGGCACGCTCTTCCGGAAGTATATCAATTAATTTATCTACGGAAAAATCATTTTCTGTTAATGTTGGTAAACATGAAATTATTGAATTTTTCATGTTATTTATGGAATCACATGAAGATTTTATATCATCTAATAAAGAATCTAATTTTAACGCAGCGTCATTATCATCTTTATATAAATATGCCTGCTTCTTGCTTAATGTAATTTGATGCTCTATTATCGAATTGCGCCTTTCATTCATTAAATTAGACAATTCTCTATACTGTGTTTTCATAAATTCATTGTTAAACTCCGTTTCACTTTCTAACACAATCGCAGAAGTAATATTATTTGTTATATTCGTTAACGGACTAATTTGCTTTGATAAAAACGTCCTGCACTCTAAAAAATTAGATTTTTTTAAATCTCTAATCATATTTACCCCCTAAATAATTATATTATCATATTTTCTTTACCTGCCTTCAATCACCCTTACTTTCTCTATTTTGTCTTTTACGAATATGTAATCGTAATTTGCTTCCAATACTTTCCTGAATTCCCGTGCAACTCCTATTGCGGCATCCGTCACCTTTATATTTTTAATGTCTTCAAAAACAATGATATTCTTCGCTTCCCTCACTTGCTTTATGGATCTCTAAGTGACTGTAGAATTTCATTCTTATATTTTATATCTAATTCTCTTTTTGCCTAATTTAATCATTGATATTCCAATTTCAAAACATCAATTATTTCTTTGATTTTTTTCCGGTCTCTGCTAACTCTTGTCATATCTTCCTCATTATCGGTTTGAATGTTTATAAGCGATAATACTTTTTGAATTAATTTAACAGCCTCGTCTGTTAATCCTATGTCATATGCCCAAAAAATCATCCCGCTTCTTGCAGATAACACTTTTCTCCCCATAATAGTTTCTGCTATACAAAGGGATGTTTTTACATCTTCAATTCTGACTTTGTCTATTAGTTTTATCATAAGTTCTAATCTTTCCTTATCATGAAACCCTGTTGACAAATCATATAATCGATTAAAAATCCTGCCGTCACCATTTTCTTCTAACAAATTTACTAACTCTTCGATTACCTCCATTCGCCATTTCTGCTCAATACTACCATCAATATTTAATTTTTCGTATAAGACATAGTTGTCTGCATCTTCTCTTGCCATTACAAACAAGGAACAATTATTTTTCTTATATATTTTTTTTGCTTCTTCCAGTGTCATTTTTATCCTCTACTTAAGTATATCTGCTATCTTTTTGTTTTCATCGTCGTCACAGCCTGCATAATCATATTCTTTTAAAGTACCCTTTTCATTAACCTTTAACACTCTGGATATAATCATTACTTTTTTAGCCATTTTTTAAGAATTACTATACTTCCCAATGGTAAATAATCTTCACTCAAAGCCATGCCTCCTATGGTTTTCATAGGCAACCAACCACCTCAAAAAAAACAATCGTCTATACTTTGTATTTATAGTATATTTTCGTGCTTGTTATGTCAAGTCAATAACCACAAAATAATCTCCAATTCATAGTCCGTCTTTTTTAATCAGGCATTGTAAAATGAAAATCTATAAGATATAATGAGCACAGCGCATTTAATTCGCTTCGCGATGGCGCTGTGCGTGCATCATCAATCCTTCGGATTGGTGATAACTTGATATAATGAGCACAGCGCATGTAATTCGCTTCGCGATGGCGCTGTGCGTGCATCATCAATCCTTCGGATTGGTGATAACTTGATATAATGATATTTATTTTATTTTAAAAATAAGGAGAACCACAATGACAAAGGTCAGAACAAGATTTGCACCAAGCCCTACGGGAAAGATGCATGTCGGTAATTTAAGAACAGCTTTATATGCCTATCTCATCGCAAAGCATGAGGGAGGCGACTTTATATTAAGAATCGAAGATACAGACCAGGAGCGTGAAATGGAAGGTGCTGTAGATATAATCTATAATACCCTTCAGAAAACAGGTCTTATTCATGACGAAGGTCCTGATATTGACAAGGGCTTCGGTCCATATGTGCAGAGTGAAAGGCAGGCTCAGGGAATCTATCTTGAATATGCTAAAAAACTGATTGAAAAAGGCGAGGCTTATTACTGCTTCTGCACAGAGGAAAGACTTAACGGCCTTGAAACTGAGATAGACGGGAAGAAGCTTACCAAGTATGACAAGCACTGTCTTCACCTTTCCAAAGAAGAAATACAGGCAAAGCTTGATGCAGGAATTCCTTATGTAATAAGACAAAACAATCCTACAGAAGGGACCACAACTTTTGTGGACGAGCTTTACGGAGATATAACCGTACCTAACGAAGAGCTTGACGATATGATTTTAATAAAGTCTGACGGATTTCCTACCTATAATTTTGCAAACGTAGTAGACGACCATCTCATGGAAATAACCCATGTAGTAAGAGGTAACGAATATCTTTCATCAGCACCTAAATATAACAGGCTTTACGAGGCATTCGGTTGGGAAGTCCCGACATACATCCACTGCCCGCTTATAACCGACGAAAATCATAAAAAACTCAGTAAAAGATGCGGTCACTCTTCATTTGAAGACCTGCTGAAAGAAGGATATCTTACAGAAGCAATCGTAAACTTTGTAGCCCTGCTTGGCTGGTGCCCTTCAGATAACCGTGAAATATTTTCACTGCCTGAGTTGGTAGAAGCCTTTGATTATCACAATATGTCAAAATCACCTGCCGTATTTGATATGGTAAAACTCAGCTGGATGAACGGCGAATATATTAAATCAATGGATGACGAGAAATTTTATGAAATGGCGCTTCCTTATATAAAGGAAGTAATCACAAAAGATTTAGATTTCAGGAAAATAGCTTCAATGGTGAAAACCCGTATAGAAACCTTCAAGGATATCCGTGAACAAATTGATTTCTTTGAAGAAGTACCTGAATATGATATAGAAATGTACACTCATAAGAAGATGAAGACCAACACAGAAAATTCTCTTACACTTCTTAAGGAAGTACTTCCTATTCTTACTGAATGCGAAAGCTTTGATAATGATTCGTTATTTGAAATGCTTCAGAACTTTGCAAAGGAAAAAGGCTATAAAACGGGATTCGTAATGTGGCCTTTAAGAACAGCAGTTTCAGGAAAACAGGCAACTCCGGGCGGGGCCACAGAACTTATGTCCATACTCGGAAAAGATGAGACAATCAAGAGAATAGAAGCTGCCATAGAAAAACTTTCATAAAAACTTTTCTGCCATGACAAAAATACGGTCCAAAATGAGAAAACTCAGTTTTGGACCGTATTTTTTCATACGTTTTACGGTTAAATTCTGATTTTTGGGTTTTTGACCGTATTTTCTTTACTCCTTCTACGGTCTGATTCTGGTGTTTCTTATTTTTAACCGTAATCCTTGTCTGATATCTACGGTCCATTTCTTATATTTCTCATTTTCAACCGTAACCCTTGATTAATTTCTACGGTTTTTTTCAATTTTTCTTATTTCCTACCGTAATCAATTCAAAATCTGTTTAAACTCTACGGATTATTTTCGTATTTTTCTTTTTTAACCGTAATTTGTGCCTGATTTCCAGGGTTTAATAATTAATTTCTAATAACAAGTTACACCTTTCTTTTCTCTGACGAAAACTTTGAATAAACAAAGGTTATTATAATGAAAAATACAGCGAATGTAATTTCAATCCCCATATATTTTGTAATAAGTGAATAATCTTTCCCGTTAAATACTTCATTAACGGCACTGACATACCAGAATGTAGGTAAAAATCTTCCGACCGATTTTACACCGTCGCTGAGAAGCTCCATTGGCACAAATACACCGCCCAGAAAGCACATCGAGAGAGATACCACATTTGAAATCATCTGAACTCCGTCCAGTTTTAGGTTAAAGCTTCCTGCAAAAGATGTTGCGCTTATACACACCAGAAGGAATATAAGAGAATTTAAAATAAGCAAACCTCCAATTTCGGTAAACAAATCTTCAGACACAAATATTAATGCAATGATACTGAGCAAAAGCCATGCTAAAAAGCTCGCCGCAGAATTTCCGAATATTATCCCTATGCTCCGTTTCACAGCAGGATAACCGGATGCATTCATTCTGTCCCTAATTTCCTTTTTCCTGAAAGAAAGCATAATTGGAAGAGTTCCGCAGAAAATCATGGAAAACAAAACATACGGAAGATAAAGATAAATATAATAAATAAATCCCTTTCCATCCCCCTTATCAAGCTCAGAAATAATTCTCTCAGTATCAAGTCCTTTTCTCGCAAGTGTATCAGAAGCTTTTAAATCATAACCTGCTGCCATATATGACTTTACGGACGAAAGATACGATTCAATCTGTGAATCAATATAAGAGCCGTACATTTTGGATTCATCCTGTAAGTTATGAAGCCTTACATTTCCATCATTTAAAAAACTCTCTCCAAATCCCTCAGGAATTCTTAATATATATACAATATCCGCAAAGTAAAGCATTTCTTCCAGTTCTTCATCCAAATAGGTTTCAGAGCTTACATTATGTATGTCCGAAAGATAACCGTAAAGTAAAGTACTGAGTTCAGAATCGTCATTATTTTCAATATAAATATCATAACTGCTCTGCTTAAATCCCATATCCTCAGTATTTTCAGATGATAATATAAGCACCGCAAAAATACCTCCGAATATAATCAGGTAAATAAGGGAGCTTGTCCAGTACTTTTTCAAAATCTTAAAATATGTTTTAAACAGAAGCATATTTATTCCTCCCCGCCATAATACTTCCAACTATGAGTAAAACAACAGTAATCACTGCAATTAATATCAAATCGCCATAAAATCTTTCACCAGCGCCATAAATATTCTGAGCGTAAAATGCGTCTTCCAAAACGGCACTCGGATTTATTTTATTAACTATCGGACAGTGCTTCTGTACCAGTATCTTCATGTTTCCGACCATAAGACCGCTTAAAAAACAACAGAAAAGCTCAACACCCGTAAGTATTCCTATCTTGGTATTTAATCCGCCCTTTCCGACATGTCCTATGAGATAACCTATTGAAACTCCGAGCATCGTGCCAAGTACAGAGGTTATAATAATATTAATTATCTCTCCTCCAAAATTAACACCAAGTATGGTTATAAGGTAAAACAGTCCAAGAAGTACACAGACAAGCTGTACCAGAAAAGCCGCGGCAATGCCTGCCAGCTCAATAAAAACAGTTTTTACAGGCGATACATTTACCCTTAAGCCGACATCAGACTGATTTCTCTGACAGTTTACCACAATACCGAGTCCTGAAAAGGAAGAAAAAAGGCACATCATGGCAATCAGATTGTAAAAATATGTTACATAAGGGTCTTTGTTTCCTTCAGTATGACTGTCGGTGACATTTACGTCTACACCTTCATAAAATATACTTAATGCTTTCTCCAGCGCCTGAGGATTTTCCACTGATATTTCATTTATCATCGTGTTAAACTTATGATATTCCGCAATGATTCCTGAGAGCACGCTCTCGTATATTCCGCTTTCTTTTACAAGAAGCGTTATGTCTCCGTTATTTTTAACGGTAATGACACCTGTTACTGCTTCATCTTTAAGAAGCGCTTCCGCTTCGTAAGAATCCGTATAAGTAATATTTAAAATTGCCGTTCCGTCCGAATACTCAAGCTCTTCTGCCGCAGCCTGAAACATTTGATACGGCTCTGCGTTTTCCGTTTCATCCACCACTGCTACATCTATGGTTTTAAGCACGCTTTCTTCCGAATAAAGATTTCCAAATGCAAAATAAAAAAGCGTACCCAATATTACAGGAAAAAGAAGTGTCCAGAATATAATGGTTTTATTGTTAAGTATTATCTTTAACTGATACAGAAATATTCTTATCATGCCTAACCCTCCCTGTCACGCAGTTCCTTGCCAGTAATTTCAAGGAATACATCATTTAACGTAGGCAGTTCTGAATATATTCTATCATATGAAATATTATTTTCAGCAATATAGTTCATGACATTAATAAGATTGTGTTTTCCACCGCTGAATTTTATTGTGAGCTTGTCGCCTGAATACTGAATATCATAGCAGTGCGAAAGCTTTTTCAATCCCTTAATATGCTCATCGTAAATTTTCTTGATGTCTATAATTACGTTTTCAGTATTTTTTATCTTGCGTTTCAATTCTTCAGAAGTTCCGAGTGCAATGCATTTTCCTTTGTCCATGATTGCAATTCTTGTGCATATCTGCTCGACTTCTTCCATGTAATGGGAGGTATAAATTACCGTTGCACCCTGCCTGTTTAATTCCTGAATCCCTTCCAGTATTTTATTTCTGCTCTGCGGGTCAACGGCAACGGTCGGCTCATCAAGTATAATAAGTTTTGGCTTATGTGCAATACCGCAGGCAATATTAAGTCTCCTTAGCAGACCTCCCGAAAGTTTTTTAGGATAAAACTTTTTAAAGTCTTCCAGACCGGTAAACTTAATTGCGTCTTCAACATACTGTTTCCTGAGCTTTTTATCTTTTATATAAAGTCCGCAGAAGAAATTTATATTTTCATATACAGTAAGCTCCTGAAATACCGCAACATTCTGCATTACAACTCCTATTTTCGCCTTTATGTCATACCTGTTACCACTCATATTCTTGCCGAAAATCTGGATTTCCCCATTATCATATGTAATAAGGGAAAGCAGACAGTTTATTGTGGTAGTCTTTCCTGAGCCATTAGGCCCCAGAAGACCGAACACCTCTCCCTCTTTTATCTCCAAATCAAAATTGTCCAAAGCCGTGAGCTCTTTATATTGCTTAACAAGGTTTTTAACCTTTATAACAGTTTCAGCCATAATTTTATCCTCCTAATTTATTATTTAATAATCCAGCTTACATCAAAAAAATTTTTCAGCCTGCTTCACATCAATCAGGTAAACTGCAACAACATATATTATAAAATTCCTATCGTAACATAAATAATATAGCCGCTAGTAATTATAATTTCCATCCCTCTATATTCCCATTTCAATTTCAAACATTTTTTATGTACTTTATATACTTCTTTATCTTCATAAGCACAGACAGCATTATCCACAGATTCAAGATAAAATATATCCTTATTAGACAGCTTTAAAATTTTTCCATCCTGATATCCTGTCAGATTATTCTGACTAATATTCAGGTAAGATATGAGCTTCATAAACTCGTCAATCAATTCAGTACACCGAATAATAATTTAATCTTCTTCTCCGGGTTTAGGTGTTTCAATTGTTATTTTAATTAAGTTTCCCACTATAACAATAATGTACAAATTATAACAACTGAGAAAATGTTTTTCAAGGACTTTGACTGTAAATTGTATTTTATGCCCCGTAAGTTATATTTTTATTTCTGAAGTGTGCTTTGATACAAGAAAAAACAATCGACTTGAATTTTTTTCCGATACATTATATATTATTATTATACGATTAAATCAACATAATAAACAAGGGAGTGATGCCAATGACGTTTGAAAGTCCGGCTGCTGTTACAAAAGAAATCAACCATTTATCACAGCTATGCAAGGAAAATAATTATATTGACCCCCAGCTTTATGATACATATCATGTAAAGCGTGGACTCAGAGAGCCAAACGGAAAAGGTGTACTTACCGGTCTTACGGAAATTTCAACAGTATATGGCTCAAAGGAAATTGTCGGAGTACTTACTCCCGTCGATGGCAGGCTTTTTTACCGTGGCATTGACATAAAAGATATAGTAAACGGCTTTGTAGAACGAGGATGTTTTGGTTTTGAAGAAACCGTCTATCTCATTCTTTTCGGAAAGCTCCCTACAAAGGATGAACTTGATAAATTTATTAAACTCTTAGCTTATTTCAGAAAACTTCCTCCGGATTTCGGTCCTGATGTTATTTTAAAATCACCAAACAAAGACATAATGAATGCAATGGCGCGTAGTATACTAGCATTAAATGCTTATGACAGAAATTCTGATGACTTAAGCCTCACTAATGTTTTAAAACAGAGTCTTTCACTGATTGCAAGCATACCCCTTATAGGCGTGTATTCATATCTTACCTACAGACATTATTACAAAGGCAAAGGCCTTTACATTCACAATCCTAAAAAGGAATTTTCAGAAGCTGAAAATATTTTGAGAATCATCCGTCAGGACAAGGAATTCACCCCTCTAGAAGCAAAAATTCTGGATATTTCTTTAATTCTCCATGCTGAGCATGGTGGTGGAAATAACTCAACCTTTACTACTCATGTTGTTACTTCTTCCGGTACAGATACATATTCGTCTGTTGCAGCTTCACTCTGCTCTCTTAAGGGGCCAAAGCATGGCGGTGCAAATATTAAAGTAAAACTCATGTTTGACGAGTTAAAGCGCGAGGTAAAAAACTGGGAGGACGACGGTCAGCTTAGTGACTATCTGTTAAAAGTACTTCACAAGGAAGCATTTGATAAATCAGGACTTATATATGGAATCGGACATGCCCTTTATACAAAATCAGACCCGAGAGCAGAAATTTTGAGCGAATATGCTGAAGCTCTTGCAAAAGAAAAAGGCCGTGAGCAAGAGTTTGCGCTTTATAAACGGGTGGCGCATATTGCACCGTGGCTTATGGAATATGAGCGCAAAATGTACAAGCCTGTTTGTGCGAATATTGATTTTTACAGTGGCTTTATATATGATATGCTGGAAATTCCTGATGAATTCTATACTCCTCTATTTGCAATATCAAGAATCGCAGGCTGGAGTGCGCATCGTATTGAAGAGCTTACATGTACAAATAAAATCATTCGTCCTGCATATAAATCAGTAGCAAGAGAAGCAAAATATGTGCCTTTGGATAAAAGATAATATAGAATAAAATAAAAAAAGAGTTTTTCCGTTTACTGACAAATTTATAAAATGACAGTTATACGGAAAAACTCATTCTTTTTAATTTACTTAATCGGTATCAGCTTTCTTCTGTTTCCTTCAATCTGCGGGTCTTTCTTCGCAACTATAACTGAAAGTATACCATCCTTAAATCCTGCTGATATATCTTCCTGCATAATGTTATCGCCAACATAAAATGTTCTCTTGCACTTACCACAAAATCTTTCCCGTTTTATATAATTCGTCTTTATGCTGTCATTTTCCAAAGCTTCATTTCTCGTTGCGATAATTGTCAGATATCCATCCTTAAGCTCTGCCTGAATATCCTCTCGCTTATATCCCGGAAGCTCTATCTCTATCAGATACTGACCTTCCTTTTCCTGAATGTCTGTCCTCATAAGCTGTGGAACTGTCTCAGGCTTTGTATTTCTGAAAAACGAATCACTGTGAAAAAATTCATCAAAAAGACTTCCTGTATTTCTGCCAATCATGAAAAATACCTCCTGACTTTAAACTTTACGGTTATTCCGTATATATAATTTATCCAAAATACATTTTACAATATGTAAAACATCTGATGAATTAAATATAATCCTTTCTGTTAGCACTGTCAACACCTGAGTGCTAATTATTTTTGAATTTTTTTGCAAACCATGTAAAATCAATGGTTTGCAAGCATTTATCACTCTTAATTTCAATTCTTAATTGTTATAAATTTTTATGTTCTCACATCGTAGTTTACCTATAAATAATTATATCTCTCTTCTATATTAACATAAATAGCAGACTGTCCTATTCAGTAAGATAAAGCAGTTATTTTTTGACCATATCCACAGGATAAAGAGCCATGTGTCAAATTTGCTTCGTTAATTTTAACTGAATAATCTAAATACCACCATTTATATCATACTTACATTTATTCTTTTTCAATTTCCATGATAGACATTTGCTCCCGTGTAATACCGTTTCTTTTTCCGCAATTCTCCCAATAGCTTGTTGAGGCTCTCACAAAGATTTTCTTTGGAAGAGGCATTGTTGCTTTTAGATTTTCGTTTCTTCCCTCGGAAACAGAAATCGCCAGCCTTTTTATTTTCCGTGTTACAAATACTTTAAACGGAGTAGTTAAAATAGCTTCACCGCTTCCAATCCGTAATAGTGAGCCAAAGCTATACCCCTGCTTCTTGCAGAAGAAACGCAGCATTTTCACGGCAATGTCATTTTGCTCAGGCTCAATAAAACCACAATTAATCAAAACGGAAATTCGTGGCTTTTGTTTTGGCGGATTTTCCTCTAGTGTTTTTAAAAAATTCATGAGTGTTACAGGTATTCCGTCAGCATAAAGTGGAAATGTAAATAAAACATCGGTAAAATCTTCCATAGTTTTGCAAAGCTCTAAATGATTTTTTTTGGTAATAGCAAAATATTTCGTGGGGACGGTACAATTCTTCATAAACAGATCAGCATACTTCTTAGAATTTGACTTAGGAGCCCTTGGACTTCCATTGATAATCATTATTTTCCCCATGACATCACCTCTTTTCTCACAGCCTTTTCCAGCTCATTTTCCTGTAAAAAAATCACACGGTAGTCCTCAAAACACATATTCTTTGCATTTCTTCCAATAAGCTGTGTAAAAATTTCCTTTTCCTCGTCAGAAATATCGCCGTAGCCGATAATTGTTGCACGCTTTGACGCAACGGCACGCTGAACATGATGTGTTTCTCCTTGTAACAGCCGAATAAACGCCTGCTGAACTGGAATAGCACGTTCCAACATGGTTTTCATTACCGTATCGTAGCTTCCATATTTTACTTTACTGATATACAAAACTCTGTTGCTCTCGGCAATCTTCGGATAAACCTTTACTGCGTCATCTCGAATGACACATTTCCCAGGAGTTTTCGTCCAACAGCCAAAGCACCCCATGCAGTTTGAAATTTTCAGCCTCGATAAGTCGATAAATTCCATAGAACGATTATCCACAGGCAGGTCAAACGGCCTGTCACTTAAAATTAAATTCATGTTTTTTCTCCTTTCCACTACAATATATTTATGGTTAATAGACTTTTCGTTTTATAAATTTTGATTCATTTACAACACACCTCGTCCTCTCCTAAAATTATATCTTATTAGGCAACAGTGTTACAACTTTAGTTTATCACAACAAACTGATATTTATCCATTGCAATATTTATTCTTAAGTAGTCACACATTACCGAATACTGTAGGTATCGAAGTTTTAAAATGCAAAAGTATGGTTACTATCATTAGAGTGTTTTTTTCATTAGAAAACAAAAGCTAACAATTTCATCTTTCTTATTGATTTAATCCATTCTTCTGAAGTTGAATTTCAAATCGTAATAGATCATTTTGTGTGATTTACAATTATGTAAGGGTAATTAACACTTAAACTTATAAGAACAATTTTTATAATATTTGGTGAATTTGAGACAGTCATGATTATAGGTTGAACATAAAAAGGGTTAAAACTATCTGGTAATCTTGGTGGCAGCTCCAGTGTTGCAAGCATTACATATACTAAGTTTTATATGTGATAAACTTCTATTGTTGATTTTTTATCCTACTATAATTGAAATTTTAATTGCAGCACCAATTTCAATTATAGCAGGATTCTTATTAAGATTCTCACAATTTACAACTATCATATTCTCCCAGCATAGCTAAAGGATTGGGGAGCATTCAAAATTTAATGACCGGAAGGTTTTTTTTCAACCATGCTTTTTTCTGTGGTTAAATCTGCATGAAGCAATGTTACAAATACAACTCCTAAAGGAATTATCGTAAGCCAAATTGCCTTTCCAAGCATGATATTTCCAAATAAAGCACCAACTATTGCACCCATTGAAAAGAAAAACAGCATTTGTGTGTGCTTAATTAATTTAGGACGGTGTGATTTATCTTCTGAGCGCCTGTGGCGTAGTTCTTTTGCCATTCCCACTCCAATCTGTCTTATATGATTAGTGGCAAAAGTTGTTGCCACAGGAATTCCTTCTGCCTGACGGAAAGTATTATACTGCATGGAAGCAATGAAGTTTATACCAACCTGGGCAATCTGCACAGGAGCACTTTCAGGAAGAAATCCAAGAAAAAGTACTGCAAGCATTTCAATCAGAATCAGAAGGGTGTCCCACCTTATATACAGATGATGTTTTATGGGATTTGGAAGAAGTTCTGATACAAATGATCCCATAATATATGCGGAAATGGGAATAAGGTAATACAAACCCAGTTTCCAATCACCTGTACCAAGTGCAAGTCCCATGAGGACTACATTTCCAGTCTGAGCATTGCAGAAAATATTTCCCCTAAGCAGATATGTATAAGCGCCCCAAAAACCTGCAACAAATGTCAAAGTAAAATAAACCCAGTCTCTTTCGCATGTCAGAAAATATTTCTCATGTTCATTAGTATTCTTCATGATTTTTCACCTTTTGAATTATATATGGCGCACTAATTATACTCCAACTATACGTGATAGTACAGAGATAATTTTTGAAAAACATGAACATTTTACGCTCATGATATCACAAAAACAGGTCCCGGATGACCAAACATCCGAAACCTGCATTTTATTTTAAGTTATGAACTTTGTAAATTACTCAACATCCTGAAGTGCCGCTTCATCTTCCTCACCTGTACGAATCTTAACTACCTTGTCAACGCTGTATACGAAAATCTTACCGTCTCCGATATGACCTGTATAAAGTGCCTTCTTAGCAGCCTCGATTACCTTGCTTACAGGTATCTTGCTGACTACGATTTCAAGCTTAACCTTCGGAAGAAGTGTTGCGTCAACCTCAGCTCCACGATACATTTCACCCGAGCCCTTCTGTACACCGCAGCCCATAACCTGAGTAACCGTCATGCCTGTTACACCGAGGTCATTCATAGCCTTCTTAATCTTCTCATATCTTGAAAGCTTAGCTACGATAACTACCTTGTAAATTCCGCTTGCAGGGCTCATAGGTCCTTCAACTACCTTAACGGCCGCATTCTTCTGAGCTTCTGAAGCCTCATCATAATCATCTGTTCCAACATTTGTGTTTTCGTTTACTTCCATTGTCATTGTATTTGAAACATCCATAAGGCTGAATCCTGAGTATGCCGTAGCAAGACCATGCTCTGTAGAATCAAGACCTTCAAGCTCTTCTTCTTCACTTACTCTTAATCCTATTATTGCCTTAATGATAAGGAATGTAATTGTAATAGTTACTGCTGTCCATGCAGCTACCGTTATAAATCCTAAAAGCTGAGTTCCAAGCTGTTCAACTCCGCCGCCGTAGAATAAACCTGTTATTGAATCATTTCCAGGTACTGAAGTTGTAGCAAATAAACCAACTGCTATTGTACCCCAGATACCGTTTACACAATGAACTGCAACTGCACCTACAGGGTCATCAATATGAAGTACATAATCAAGTAACCAAACACCAAATATTACAAGTAATCCAGCTACAGCGCCTATTGCAAGTGCTCCTGCCGCATCTACAACGTCACAAGGAGCTGTAATTGCCACAAGACCTGCAAGTGATGCATTCATACACATTGATACATCCGGTTTACCGTATTTAATCCATGTAAAGATAAGACAAACAACTGTAGCCGTTGCAGGTGCTATTGTAGTTGTTAAAAATACTGATGCAAGCTGGCTAACGCTTGTGCAGGCTGCACCGTTGAATCCATACCAGCCAAACCATAAGATAAATACACCAAGAGCACCGATAGGAATGTTATGTCCCGGAATAGCATTTACCTTTGTTACCTTACCTGACTTATCTCTTGTGAACTTTCCGATACGAGGTCCTAATATCTTAGCACCGATAAGAGCTGATATACCACCTACCATATGTATTGCACATGAGCCAGCGAAGTCGTGGAAACCTCTTTCTGCGAGCCAGCCGCCACCCCAAATCCAGTGAGCTTCAATAGGGTAGATAAGTGCTGAAATAACTGCCGAATAAATACAGTAGGATAAGAACTTTGTTCTCTCTGCCATAGCACCTGAAACAATCGTAGCTGCCGTAGCACAAAATACTAAGTTGAATACGAAGTTCTTAGCATCGAAGTTTTCATATGCCGTGAAAATGTCAAAACCAGGCTTTCCGATAAATCCTACCAAATCTTCACCTAACAAGAGACTGCATCCGATTAAGATAAATACCATAGTACCTATACAGAAATCCATCAGGTTTTTCATAAGAATGTTTCCTGCGTTCTTAGCTCTGGTAAAACCAGTCTCGAGCATTGCAAATCCTGCCTGCATCCAGAATACCAATGCTGCACCGATAAGAAACCATACGCCCCACAGATCATCACTTAATGCGGTAATCAATTCCATAATTTCATCTGTCATAAACATTCCTCCTTTTTTAAACATAAAGCGTATACTTCTCAGGCTGAGGGGGGTAGGGGGTATTTTACCTTTGAAGTATACCTTTAAATTTTTATGTCTTAGCGGGTAAGGATATTACTTATCCTCCAAAACAATAAAAAAAGGCACTGAAATTATTTTCAGCGCCTTTGCTTAACTCGGAGTATAGTCTAAAGTCCGGTTTTTGTCAATGCCAAATTTTCAAAGAAAATTCACACTTTTTTCGTCAAATTTTACAATTTTTAAATTTTTGTTTAAATTCAGTTCTATTTTTCCAGCTTCTGAAGAAAGGCTTTGGTCCTTTCATTTTTGGGATTATCAATTACTTCTTCAGGGCTTCCTTCCTCCACAATATAACCGCCGTCCATAAATATTATGCGGTCTGCCACTTTTTTTGCGAAGTCAATTTCATGGGTTACTACTACCATTGTCATCTTCTTCTCCGCAAGGTCACGGAGAATCTTTAAAATACCTGCCGTAATTTCCGGGTCAAGTGCCGACGTCGGCTCATCAAAAAATAAGATTTTAGGATTCATGGCAAGCGCCCTTGCAATCGCAACTCTCTGCTGCTGACCTCCCGAAAGCTGACACGGATAGCTGTCTTCCTTACCTGAAAGTCCTACCATGTCAAGGAGTTTTAGGGCTTCTTCCCTCACTTCTTCTTTACTTCTTTTCTGCACGGAAACTGGTGCATCCATTACATTTTTTAAAACGGTATAGTGCGGAAAAAGATTAAAATTCTGGAAAACCAGGCCGAATATATTTTTAATTTCCCTGATTTTCTGTTTACTTACATAAACCGCTCTTCCGTCTTTATCTTCACAGACCGGCTCTCCGTTATATTTCAGTGTTCCTCCATCCATATCTTCAAGAAGTGTGGCACAGCGTAAAAGCGTAGACTTTCCCGAGCCCGAAGGACCGATAATTGCCACAACCTGTCCTTCTTCCACAGAAAGTGATATATCAGAAAGAACTCTCAAATCTCCGTAATTCTTTTTCAAATTTGTAATTTCAAGCAACTTCATATCCTGATTCCTCCTTAACTGAAATACTGCATCTTTTTCTCAATTCGCTCCATAATAAGTGCAACGAGGAAATTGAATATGTAATAAAATACACCTGCAATAAAAAGAGGCATGATACTTGCTTCTGCTGCGGCAACCTGTTTTGCAAGGGTAAACATTTCCGTATATGCAAGTGCAAATGCAAGAGATGTATCTTTTACAAGAGTTATTACTTCGTTAGTAACCGGAGGAATTACACGCTTTACCATCTGAGGGAATATAATCTTTCTGAAGATCTGCGCTTTGGTATACCCCAGAACTTCCGCCGCCTCATACTGTCCCTTGGAAATGCTTTCTATTCCTGCACGGTATATTTCCGCAAAGTAAGCCGCATAATTTATTGAAAAGCCTATAATGACTGCATAAAATCTGTATTCGGAGGAAACGGACACACCAAAAACATAGTACGGTCCGAAAAACACCACCAGAAGCTGAAGCATAAGCGGCGTTCCCCTCATAATTGATATGTAAATTCTTGCAATCCATTGCAAAACCTTTGACTTGGACATTCTTATAAATGTAATAATAAGTCCGAGAGGAAGAGAAAAAACAAGCGTAAGAACAAATATGGCAAGCGATGCCAGCATGCCTTCAGCAAGCTGTCCTGTTATATCTGCAAGCTTATCAAAAAAAGGCTCGTCCTTTTCTCCAGATGCATCCTGTAAATACGCAGAATCAGTTCCCTCTTCACCAAGACATACGGAATCTGTCAAATTCCATTTTTCAGCTATCTCAGCAAAAGTTCCGTCAGCAAGCATTTCATTCAGCGCATTCTGAACTTCATCTCGAAGCTCCGTATTTCCAAGCTTAAAACCTATCGCATACTGCTCTGTTGAAACATGCTCATCCAAAAGTCTGAAACCGTTTCTCTGCTCAAGCTGGTAATTTGCAACACCTAAATCCATACATATTGCCTGAACGGAGCCTGCTTCAAGATTCATAAATGCACTGTTATAATCAGAAACCTGCTGTAAATCCGCAAAGGATTCGCAGAGTGCCTTATTTTCTTCTGTTGCATCATCACCTGTAAATGCCGCAAGTGCAGAAGAATCTGCCTGAACTACAACCACCTTACCCTTTAAATCTTCAAGGGTATTTATATCAGAATCGGCCTTTACCACAACCACCTGTGAATTATCTACATACGCCGTTGACCATGTATACTGGGATTCTCTTCCGTTTAATGTGAATCCGTTCCATATACAGTCAATCGCCCCGGAATTAAGCTCCATATCTTTGGAATCCCAGTCCACCGGCTGTTTTATGAGCGTCCAGCCATTTCTTTTACAGACTTCCGCGGCAAGGTCCAAATCAAATCCCACATATTCGCCATTCTCATCCTTATAACCGTATGGCGGAAATTCAGCATCAAAACCCACCGTAAAGGTTGTCCTTTCTGCTTCTTCATTATCGTCTTTATTACCACATCCAATCATAAGTCCCATAAAAAGAGACATGACAAAAAGCAGGGTAATAAGTCTGAATACACCTTTTTTACTTCTTTTCTTTCTCATCAGGGTATTTTCCTTCCGTTATTCATTTAATATTAAATTCCCGTCATAAGAGCAGACAGGAAATTCTTGCCTAATTTAATATAACATTAATATGCGGCATACGCTATATATTTAATGAATTTTGTTTTCCATATTTTTCATAAATCTAAAATATAAAAAGAATCCGACTGCAGTAGTGATAATTTCCGTCACAGGATATGTCATCCAGAAATATGTAAGCCCAAGCTTGGAAAACAAATATCCGAGCGGTACAAATAAAAATACTGTTCTTACTATGGTAAGCATACTGCTTTTAAGTGCACTTCCGACTGCCTGAAAAAACACCGGAAAGATAAGCGATGTAACCATCGGAATGAAGCTTATACCTATAAACCTGAATCCAATAGTCCCTATATCAATAACCATTTTATCATTTGTAAACACATCAAGCATTGGTCCGGGAATGATTTCAAAGCAAAGTGTTCCTATAAACATAAGACATATGCCCCAAATAAATGATATGTATAATGTATTTTTGCACCTTTCTATTTTCCTGCCGGCATAATTATAGCTTATAACGGGCACTATGCAGGTCTGCAGTGCTCCGAGAGGAATAAAGAAAAATGTCTGCCATTTATAATAAAGTCCAAGTGCCGTGACTGCCTGGTCTGAAAACCCTGCCAGTATAAGATTCAGCCCAAAAATATAAAATGTATATGCTGCCTGCATTAGGATGTTTGGTATTCCAAGTCTGTATATATTTAATACTTCATTTTTATATGTACTTATTTTCGGCGACCTCTTGCATCCTTTCTTCATGACAATAAGAGCCGCAACTATCTGACCGCAGACAGTTGCTATAGCGGCACCTGCAATTCCCATTTCAGGCAGTCCGAACATACCGAAAATAAGAAGCGGGTCCAGAATTATATTAGTTATTGCTCCTGCAATCTGGGCATACATGGGAATCTTCATTTCACCATATGCCTGAAGTACCTTTGTCCAAATGCTTTCTAAGAAAAGCCCGAAGCTGAATACACATACTATTCTTCCATATGTAATAACATCCTGAATAACTTCAGGGGAATCGGTAGACATTCTCGCATATGCAGGCATAATTGCGTAGCATATTCCTGCAAAAAGAGCCCATGTAATTACACCTAAAGCTGTTCCCATTCCCGAAATTTCTTCTGCTCTTTTTTCTTCTTTTATACCAAGTTTAAACGAAACACTGGTATTAATTCCCACTCCTGTACCCACGGCAAATGCAATCATTAGAAGCTGTATGGGATATATAATCGAAAGTGCTGTAAGTCCGCTTTCAGAGTATCTTCCTATAAAAAGGCTGTCCACTATATTGTAAAGTGCCTGAATCAGCTGTGCCAGCATGACGGGAGGCGCAATTTTTAAAAGTATTTTACTGATTTTTTCTGTGCCGAAATATGTGCTGTCTGTTTCCATTTCTGATTTTCTCCATTAGTATTTATTAAATATGCGGTCTTATATTAGCACATCTTAAATTTAATTACTATCAGTTTTATTACAATATTTCACATAAGACAACACTGACTTTACACAGATTTAATTTAACTTTCCGGTACTTCCGTTAATTTATGGCTCGATTTGTTTACTGATTTGCAGTTCAGATTTTGTCTGTATTTATAATAAACAGTGGATTTTTCTGCTTATCACCTATAAATCCGCTACATTTATAAAATTCGATAAGTTCCTTTTCTTCAGCTATTACAATGAGATATAAATAATTCTTATATTTCTCTTTTATAAACTCAAGCAGTCTGCTGCCTATTCCCTGTCTCTGATATTCAGGACGTACCAACAAATAATGTATGTAGGCGGTCATTTCTTTATCATCTATGACCTCAGCCAGACCAATTAACCGATTATTATCCCATGCGCTGATTACGGCTCCTGCGCTCTGAAATGCCCGCAAAAGACGCTTTGGATATTTTGCAGACATCCATCCGACAGATTCATATAAATCCTGAACTTCTTTCTCATTGAAGGTACGTTCTTCTGAATATCGGATTTCAGCAAGTTGTTTTCCCATACATACTGATTCCTTCATATCTGCATACACCCCGTAATTCGGTATCCGCTCAAACCCAAAGCGAGTGTACAGTTTTAAAGAATTCTCCAGAAATTCACCAGTTTCAAGCAGAACTTCTTCATAATTATTTTTTCTTGCAAAGCCTAACAATCTCTGCATTATTCCGGTCGCAACTCCTTGTGTCCGATATTCTTTTTTTACAAATATCCGTTTTATTTCTATACAGCGTTTCTTCTCTTCCCATTTGCATTCGCGCAATGCTCCACACCCGACAGGAATTTTTCCACTGTAAGCAACTATTACATAATCCATTGTGTCTAAATGATTGAAATCTTTATATTTTTCACGTTTTTTTGCTCCTCCGATTGCATTATCAAGATAATCATCCAGTTCATTGCTTAAGCTCAGAAAATCTCCACTATCGCAATCCACTGTTTTATACAATAATAAAGGCGGATGATTGTTTGTTTCTCTCATAATTTACACTTCCTTTTTCAAAATTCAAAATATTTTTTGTTGTTCTTATTATATCAATCTGATATTATATCTGTAAAACAGATTATTTGAATTATAATAATTCGATTTTTAAATAAAAGGAGTTATATGGATACAGAAACCTTAAAAACATTTATTTTGCTGGCAAAGTCAAAAAATTTTTCACGCACTGCAGAGCAGTTATTTGTTGCACAGTCAACAGTAACCAACCGTATTGCGGACTTAGAACGTGAGCTTGGAAAAACATTGTTTATCCGTAATAATCGGAAAGTGGCTCTAACTGATGAGGGAATGATTTTTGAACAATATGCAGAAAGAATGCTTAAATTAGAAGAGGCGGCATTTGAGGAGATACATTCTATAAGGAATTATTCATCTTATACCCACATCGGTACTACTAATACCATTTATGAATGTCACCTGTATTCTAAAATAAAACAAATACTTAAAGAAAATCCTGATGATTCACTGAAAATCACCATAGGACATTCTCAGGATTTACTTCGTGATTTGCAGGACGGAATTATAGACGTCGTATTTTGTTACACTCCTTTAATAAAGAAAGGTTTTACTTGTGAGGTTTTCGCCGTTGATGAGCTGATTCTTGTAACCGCAATGCATAAAAATGACTATCACAACGGAATTAATAAAGAAGATTTGTTAAATTCCGACTATTTATTCTGTAATTTTGCCCTTCAGGAGGTAGGCAGTTTTATCCGCGAACTTTTTCCTCCACATTATAAATTTCGTTTTGAAATTGACAACAGCACAAAACTAATCCCTTATCTTCTGGATATAGGCGGAATCAGCTTTCTTCCCGAAAGCCTTGCCAAGCCGTATCTTGATAAGGGAGAATTAGTAAAGATTCCTCTGCTTGATTTTACGGCTCCTAAAATAAGCTGTTATATGGTGCAGAAGGAATCAGAGAGAGCAAAAGTAAAATCGTATTTTAAGTTATGAATCCATTAGTTTCTGCCATAGTTCATTATCGTTAATCCGTTTTTATGCTCTCCTTATTTTTCTGTGCCGGATTATCAATAATATTTCCGTCATAATCAAATCTTGAGCCATGACACGGGCAGTCCCAGCTTTTCTCATCCGGATTCCAGAGCAGTTCACAGCCCATATGAGGGCAACGGATTGAAATTCGGTGAAGAATTCCGTTTTCATCCCTGTAGCACCCATACCTCTTTAATCCTTTTCTGACAATACCTCCATGTCCTTTCTTAAGATTTTCTTCTTTTTCACAGGAAAATACATGATATGCAGTAAGCAATCCTCTTATACTTGTTCCCAAATCAACCATAAGTTTCTTTGCTGAAACAAACGGATGGAAGCGCTGGGGAGAAAAGAGCTTACTGTAGGAATTTTTTACTCCACAGATTTCATCGCTTATTATGTTGGCAGATACCATTGACAAAGTCATACCCCATTTTTTAAATCCTGTTGCAACATACCAATATGGTCTGAGCAATGAATATTTTCCGATAAACGGAAGCATATCATGTGTAATACAGTCCTGTGCAGACCATAAGGCAGTTTCCCTTCCCTCAGGGAAATATTCTTCCTTTTGTTTCCTTAAAAATTCATAACTTCCGCCTGTTTCATTTTTGCCTGTACGATGCGCACCTCCGCCGATAAGAAGAAGGTCTTTATAATTTCGGAGTGAAAGTCCCGATTTATCAATACTGTAATACATTCCGTCCAGTTTTTTTGTTTCTGAACAGGCAAGCACATAGCTTCGTTCCTGATGCTGCCTCACAAAATAAAATCCCGGAACAATGGGAAAAGGATAGTGCGTTGCAAACACAATATGTTTTGCCTTAACCGTTCCACGATTGATATGGATAACATGTCCTTTTACGGAATTCACTCTTGTATTCTCATAAATTTCTAAATCCTGCGCCAATGCTTCTATAAATTTTAGCGGATTAAACTGTGCCTGACGCTCAAAGCATACTGCCCCCGCCGTAGGAAACGGCAGGTCTATTTCCTTCTTAAATGAAACAGGGAGCCCGAGTCTTGATGCTGCCTCTGATTCCCGAAGCAGAGAATTTTTATCTTTTACAGAATAAAGAAATGAAGGAAGATGTTCAAAATCGCAGTCTATATGATGTTCCTGAATTATATTCTGATACTTATCTATAGCCTCTTCATTTGCCTTTGCATATAACCATGCTTTTTTTAATCCGTATTTTTTAATCAGTTTACCGTAAATCAGCCCGTGCTGACTGGTAATCTTGGCAGTCGTATTTTTAGTCTGACCGTCTGCAATTCTGTCCGCCTCCAGAATAATAACCTTAATCCCCTTCTTCTTTAAAAAATATGCTGTCAGAATTCCTGCCATACCTGCTCCGATTACCACGGCTTCGGTGGTAACGTCTGCTGATAAAGCATTCCTTTCTGACAGCTTTGTCCTTTTACTCCACACAGATTCCATAATCGTCTCCAATCACATTAAAATTATGTTTTTCTTATAATAGTTTTTACCGTTTTTTTAATGTGATACACTGTTTAACGATTATCAGGGAAGAATTCTATACCGTTATCTCAATTAAATTACCCTCTATTCCCACAATTTAGCTCTCATAATATCCGTCTTTCTTTAAACTATCCGTGAGTAAATCAACTTTTTCTTTATTGCCTACTCTGAATCTTACACGCCTTAATTTACATTCCACTATGTTTCTATTTAAACTTAGAGCGTCAGTTTAAATTAAAAAAGGTTGTATCATTTACATTCCACTATGTTTCTATTTAAACTCAACTCCTTTCTTCTATCCATTCTTCAATCCATTTTAATTTACATTCCACTATGTTTCTATTTAAACCTCCAACCGCTAAACCTGTTCAGATGAACAAGGACATTTACATTCCACTATGTTTCTATTTAAACTGTTTGGGTCCGCTAACATTGATATTAAAAAATCATTTACATTCCACTATGTTTCTATTTAAACTGCACAAGAAAATGGTATGTCTGTTTATTTTCCGAAATTTACATTCCACTATGTTTCTATTTAAACAGCAAACACAGACAAAATATCTAAGAGAAATACAAGATTTACATTCCACTATGTTTCTATTTAAACGTACACCTGAGGTGGCTCTTGTCCCTCGGAGTTACAAATTTACATTCCACTATGTTTCTATTTAAACCCATTAAGGGTATCTGTTTTTTTACTAACAGAATACATTTACATTCCACTATGTTTCTATTTAAACCATCTATGCTGTCAACCGTTCCAGCTACTTTGTAGTATTTACATTCCACTATGTTTCTATTTAAACTGTCATGCGCTCAGTTTTTTCGGACGGTTTAAGTTTATTTACATTCCACTATGTTTCTATTTAAACTTGTTAGGAAAAATAACAAAAAAGTTAAATGAATTAGATTTACATTCCACTATGTTTCTATTTAAACGCAGAGTTTTGGAACATTAAATAATTACAATTAAATATTTACATTCCACTATGTTTCTATTTAAACGATAGCACCCACTACACACGTATTACTTTTACAAATACATTTACATTCCACTATGTTTCTATTTAAACTTGAGCAACCGCTTTAAATTTAAATTAAATTTAAAAATTTACATTCCACTATGTTTCTATTTAAACTATGATGATAATTTAAGATTAAAATATGATATTTAGATTTACATTCCACTATGTTTCTATTTAAACGAATAGACGTGTATGTTACTGTCTAAAGCCCTGAGTATTTACATTCCACTATGTTTCTATTTAAACCATTCAAAGACACCTGTGTTTCCTGAATAATCTTTCATTTACATTCCACTATGTTTCTATTTAAACTTTTTGCCTTCTTCACCAAAATTTTCTTCAATCTGCATTTACATTCCACTATGTTTCTATTTAAACGACAGCACGGATAGAAGCGGTTGTTGCGCTTGCTTTATTTACATTCCACTATGTTTCTATTTAAACGCGTTACGGTTACACCATCTACAGCAAACGTAAACAAATTTACATTCCACTATGTTTCTATTTAAACGACAAAACCGACGGAGATTATTATAACGGTATTTTTTATTTACATTCCACTATGTTTCTATTTAAACGAATTAAACGTAAATTTAGAACAGGAAATCGAAGAAAATTTACATTCCACTATGTTTCTATTTAAACTACATGCAATGGACAGGGAATGAGCCTTTTATATTATTTACATTCCACTATGTTTCTATTTAAACAACAAAAATTTTGAAGCATTATTATACTAGAGAAATATTTACATTCCACTATGTTTCTATTTAAACTCTGAAGTTAAACAACTGAAAAAACTTCGTCTCCAGATTTACATTCCACTATGTTTCTATTTAAACGGAGAAACCGCAAAAATTTTTGATTGTGCACCATCATTTACATTCCACTATGTTTCTATTTAAACCTGACAAGCATAAAAGAAGATGTTACGCTTGACATGATTTACATTCCACTATGTTTCTATTTAAACTGTTTGTGCGGATAGCGTTTAATATTTCAACCGAATATTTACATTCCACTATGTTTCTATTTAAACGTTGGACAGACTGGGTCACAGGTAAAGAAATAACCATATTTACATTCCACTATGTTTCTATTTAAACGCCGTAGAAGGTGTAACCGTAACGCTGTTTATTGTATTTACATTCCACTATGTTTCTATTTAAACCGTTGCAATAGTCTGTTATATGCTGTTCTGTTCTAATTTACATTCCACTATGTTTCTATTTAAACCGTGTTTTCGTTCCTTGCAATTTCAAGGACTTCATGATTTACATTCCACTATGTTTCTATTTAAACTATTCCTCCTTGTTTTCCAATTTGTCAGACAATTTTATTTACATTCCACTATGTTTCTATTTAAACGGTCTATTATCTGCCGTTCGGAGACAAAAGGAATATAATTTACATTCCACTATGTTTCTATTTAAACGACTGCCCGGATAGAAACGGTTGTTGCGTCTGCTTTATTTACATTCCACTATGTTTCTATTTAAACAAGGTCTAACAAAAATGACACAAGGGTCTAATGCTTATTTACATTCCACTATGTTTCTATTTAAACATAAGGATTTAGGTTTTTTAGCGTTGCAGACTATGTATTTACATTCCACTATGTTTCTATTTAAACTGTTGCCGAAAATTACGATATAGACGCTTATAATTATATTTACATTCCACTATGTTTCTATTTAAACACGTTAACGTATTAGCTTCTGCTTTTAACATGTCCAATTTACATTCCACTATGTTTCTATTTAAACTATGTCAAGCAAAAGGTATGAGCAGACGTTCCTAATTTACATTCCACTATGTTTCTATTTAAACCCTTAACAGGGCAACGTTTTGGAAAACTTGTTGTTAATTTACATTCCACTATGTTTCTATTTAAACGATGCTTAAATTCCGGGAGAAAACCGCTAGATATAAATTTACATTCCACTATGTTTCTATTTAAACGCGCCCGGATAGATAGTTAGTTTAACAACTGTCATTATTTACATTCCACTATGTTTCTATTTAAACCTAAGCTGTGGGGCAACAAAAATCCCGTTGCAGTTAATTTACATTCCACTATGTTTCTATTTAAACGTTTTTATCGTCCGCAGTATTGCCTTTGTGCATTTCTTATTTACATTCCACTATGTTTCTATTTAAACAAATTCCTCTTTTTCCATAATCCTTGTAACTTTTTGATTTACATTCCACTATGTTTCTATTTAAACAATGGTATTGTGCTAGATGTTAATAGTCTTTATCCAATTTACATTCCACTATGTTTCTATTTAAACCCCTTTATTAAAAATATCTGATTTATTAACATACATCAACCTTTTTTTGTCTACCATCATTATATTGCCTTTAAAATATACTTATTATTGCAACTAATATCTTACAATAATATAAAATATCATATTGTCGATTAACCATATATTTTACCTTATTCAGGGTTGACAGAATTTACAAAAAAAAGCTAATTTTATCATTTTCTTTTCCCAAAAACTCTTTATCTAACCATTTTTCCTGTCTACTCTTAAATATTATTACAGAATCACATTCCTTATCTACATAAGGTTTTAATTCTTGTTTTAGTTTGACTAATTGTACCTTTGTAATTTCACCTTCAAATACAGAATTTTGAATATGAGTCAGATATTTTTTGCATGTCTTGAAAATGTGAGACCACCTTTTTTGACCATTATTATTTTGGTTAATATCATATACTAATACAACATACATTTACTCCTACCACCACATTTTAAACCCTTCGTATTCTTTTTCACCTATAAGATGTTTTATTAATTTATATGCCTCCAATCGTATGAGATACTGATAAGAAACTTGTCTACCGAGCTCTTTGTGCATTATCGTCTTTTTTAAGCGTGATTCCAATTCTTGTACAATTAATCTCGAACTGTTCTTATTTAAATGCAAAAAATTCAACTCCTTTGTAAAACTTTCCTCGGTAATTTGATTTCTGTTTAAAAGAGAAAAAATTAGTCTGTCTCCAATTAATGGTTTAAATACTTCTGAAATATCAAGACAAAGTGAATATCTTCTAACCCCCGGTTCATGTAGATAACTTATTGTCGGATTAAGCTGTGTATGGTATATTTCGCATAGTACCTTTGAATATATCAAAGAATTCACAAAAGAAATCAGAGAATTAATCATGTTATCCGGAGGATGCATTACTCTTTTTTCAAAATTTACATTTTGATCTATAATTATATTCCATGCCGAATAGTAGTGTTTTCTTATATTTCCTTCAATGCCCATTAATTCCTCTATTGACTGAGTTTCAGGTAGACGTCTTCTCAAAGAATCGATTTCCAACATATAGAACGATACATCTTTTCCTCTTCCATTGTAATATCTAAGATTTCTGTAAATATTGTCTGCTGCAGCTTCAATAAACTTTCTTGCAATTATAATTCTCATTCCATAATTTGTATAATGTTCTACCTGCTTTACCAAAAGTTGGCCTGATAATAATTTTTCTTTTGGATAATAACTTCCGGAATAAAAATTATAATAATTAAAAAAATGAATTGGTATACCATACTGAGATACATAATTAATAAATGATGTATTAAATGTCATTTCTGACATTACATAAATTTCATCTATTCTTTCAATTGGAATGTCTTTCTTTTCTCTATCAAAGGAAATAAATTGAAGAGTATTATCTTTTCTTTTCAAATCTCCATTGTTATATACATAAAAGCTTTGTCCCATTTTTCCTCCTATATAAAACACAAATCATGATAAGCACATTTACTACAAATTCTCTTTTTCTCAAATACCGGCGGAAGAATTTGATTTTTAATAATTTTAATTTCATTAATTATTTCCTTAAGCCTAACTTCATCCTCATTTGTTAACTCAACAACAATATTCTTTTTAATTAAAGGATAATCAATCTTTGCTTTTAAACCTGATACATTCTTCTTTTTTAAATAATACAGATAATATTTCACCTGCCATATCCCTGCCTCTTCTATCGCCCTGCTCTTTTTAACTTCATGAAGTTCCCTGTGCTCCCTAATAAAATCAATATTAATAACATTTTCAATATTAATGTGTTTATCGTCCTTTTTATAGCTGTTTTCATCAAGAAGCTTTCCAAGGATAACATTCTCATTTTCTGTTTCCATATTTATTTCATTACAAAAATACCATAGTTTTCGTTTACAGACAAAATAATAATAAACCATCACCCCTGTTATTCGTTCTTCCAATTATACCCTCCTTATAAAATCAAAAAATCGTCCTCTGCTCTATCAAGAAATAATCCTGCACCCCCTCTGGATTCTTCATCAAAATCATATTTTAAATTTGCCCGATGAATATCTGTCGTATTATTAATAACGGCAGAATCTATACCTTGTGGATAATTATTTTTATTCCACAGATTAATATCTAATGTAATTGAAGTAATTTTCATTTTTAATATTTTTCGTACACTTTGATGAAGATGTGGTGTTTTTAAAAAGTTGCAAATATTATCAATGAGTTCCTGATTTTCATAATAAATCTTATCAGGCATAACGGTAATACTATGAATATTTCTAAAATCCTCATTGACATCATTCAAACTATATTCAATCATTTCAATCTTGTTAAACTTCTCGATATTTTCTTGTATTTCTTTAAAATAATCCGAATCTCTAATTTCATCGATGTTATATACATTATTTATATATGTATTTTTATCATCCTCCGAAAATATTTTTCCCTCATATTCCCTTAAAAACTCGACTGACCGTGAATATATAATTTCATCATAGATACCATCAACTTTATCACTGTATTTCTGTGGATTATTATATATAAATACATTAATATTTTTAGTGCTCTTTTTCCCAGCCCTGTTGCATCTGCCCATTCTTTGCAAAAGACTATCTGCAGTACACATTTCTGTATATAATATGTCAAAATCTATGTCTAAGCTTGCTTCTACAACCTGGGTTGTAATCCATATTCCCCTTGCGTATTTATCTTTAGAAAATGCAATAATGTCATTTTCCAAAATATTTCTGTGTTCCCTTATAAACCTTGAATGAAGAGTTCTAACATTTTCACATTTGTCCCGGATTTCACAATACAATTTTTGTGCTTTTGAAACCGTATTACATATAACAAGTACTTTTTTATCATGTGACGCATGTATTATATCTTCAATATTAAACGATTCACCAACTATATGTATTCTATGCCGTCTGCTATTATCTGAATCTGTGAAATTACCATATATATAATCTCTGGTCTCTATTAATTTACACTTTTTCATAAAATATTTCAAAACAGGAGGGAATGTTGCGGTAACAATCGCAAACCTTCCACCCATTCTATTTATTACACTTAAACCATATAACAGTGCTGCAACGATATTGGGACTATACGTTTGTATCTCATCAATAATTATTTTAGAATATTTTAGTGTGGCTGCAAATATCTCTGTACCGAGCGCTTTATATACAAATTTAAACAACTGGTCAACAGTACATACAGTTAAAGGATACGAAAGTAGCTTGGCCTGCTCAAATTTGCTATATCCATCTTCCTCACTGTCTGCACTTTCCTTAAGATATATACTTATGCTGTCGGAGTGTAATAATGCAGTATTTTTAAATCTATAACGCTCTTTAATTCTCCTATATATGGCATTAGATGAAACTTTTAATGGTAATGTATAAAATCCTTTTTCTCCATTCAGCCACAGTAAGGAAGCTTCCGTTTTCCCCGAACCAGTCGGAGCTATAACCACAATATTTCTATTATTGTTTTTTAACATAAATTCTTGAACAGGTCTCAAATTTTCATGTATCTCTTTTATAATCGAAGTACATAATTGCTTTTTATTTCTGTCTGTTTCCGTTTCAGAATCATCATATCCTGCACTTACCGTCCAGTCAAATTTATTAAGTAAGCCTTTTACTATCATATACTCACACCAAATATTTTCCGAAACACTTAGACGATTAGCCTTCATGCAATTGGAAAACAACAATTTGCCATGGTTTGCTTTTTTAAATGAAATATCTATATTGTTTTTATAATCTTTTATATACTCCAAATAAAACTTCTCAAAATACTCGTTAAAATATGCGTCATCATATGTATCTTGCCTATTATGATGAAAATACACTGCCGTTAGAAGAACAGAAAAATCGTCTCCATCACAGTCTCGATTATTTTTTAAAAATGCCCTCTCATTCATACATAATGCACTAAGAAATCCATGAGGTATCTCTTTTGCATATCTACTTTTTACAGGTGTCAATTTCGGATTGACTTTAATTTGAAATAAGAGATTTGTTTTCCCAACATCATGTTCTCTGCAAGCAATCAGAACAAGCTTTTTTTCTTTATCTGTAAAATAATCTCCGTATATAGAAAAAAAGTTTTCTGCACAATTAATAGTTTCACTTATATGTTCTGTTAATGTTTTATGTTCGTTTTTTTGCTCTTTCTTTAAATCTCTTTCATACCTTTCTAATACTTTAATTTCTTCATTTGATAAATAACCCTTCATGGTATTTGTCCATTCATGTAATTTAAATAACAATTCTTCTCGTTCTTCGTCTGTCATTTTTTTAGTAGGTGACTTAGCATAATATTCCATAATCCTTCCTCACTTGTACCTAAAACATCACTAACATTTGTTACCTTTTATAAATATTATCCAATATGTATCTATTTGCACTACAATTAAGCTAATGCAACAATATCACCATAGTCATCAACTACTGCATTTTCCACAGCTTCACCATGTGGAAAATAATATGCCTTAATCTTTCCCCCATTTACTTTCCAGCGTCTTATTCCCTGTTCTGATATCTCATATTCTTTTGTAAGTGTATATATGGTTGTACTTATTCTTCCAATTATAGTATCTGAATCAACCGGTATATATATATCATTTTTAGCAACTGCTTCTTCTGCATCATTCAAATTAACTACTTCCACTTTATTAATATCAATGACATCTTCATGTCTGCCCAATGCCAGATATTCCGGTGGATATTCTAACGCTTTTAAGACTTTATCGAAATCTTCATCAGAAGGAACAATATGTATTATCATACGATTGTTACATATCAGTTCAACGTGGGCAATTCCTTTAAATGCACCATATGATATTCCTCCATCTTGTATGCAGAGATTATGTCTTCCTGCATCGTATTTTGTTCCGCTTGAAAATGAATATCTGGTATACAGCTCAGACACATTACCTGTATTCTGTCCTTGTATACTTATTTTCATATTATGAAAATCTCTGGGCTGATAACCACAAGCCCTATGTATCATTCCAAGAACAGTTGAATACGGTGGCAACGGATAAGATTCTTTAATGATAAAACTACTAGGCTTCCTATAATTTACTAAATTTTGAAAACACTCTATTCTAATTGCTTTTTTCATAATATGCATCTACTTCCTTCTTTAAATGAGTGAAAACCTCAACCACCGTACCTGCATTTAACTTCTGTTTAATTTCGCTGTCATTATCAAATACTCCTGTCAATACACCTGCAACAGTATCTCTTTTAAGTTCATCATTGCTATCAATAATTTCTTTTAAAGTACCTACTCGCAGATTATTATCATTTACTAAAATACGATTTTCAAAGAAAGGATTCTTCCTTGTATATCTTCCTCCTATAATAAATACAGGATTTAAATTTTCTCTTCTTCCTTTTATATCTCTATAAAGATATGCTATTACATCAAGTAGAGATTTAATTCTGACTGCTTTTTCTTCATTTGGAATTGTAATTTCTCCATCTACACCTACTTTGTCAAGGTCAACCGTAATGGTATAAGTATAATAAGAGCGATGTATTTCACTTTGAGCTATTCCATTTTCAAGCTCCTGTCTTTTAGCCAATCCTGCATTTGTAAGGAACTCCAAATCGCTTTGATATGGTTCCAATGCTATCGCATTGCTAAGCCTTACAACAGCACTTCTTGTTGTTGCTCCACCCTTCTTATCATCTTCCTTCGAACTTGTTTTCATATAGCCAAACAAATCAATCTCAGGATAATCTTCAATTGTCGATGATGGTGCAAATTGTACAACTCCACTTTTACCGTCAACAGGTGTTTTATCCCATCCAAGTTGCTGTATTATATTATATCTCATAGCCTGTCTCGATATATATGAATACTGTTTGTAATTTCCACGGGACATTTTTTTCAAGGTTGAAATATTTCCTACTCCCTCTCCATAATTTGCACTTTCTGCAAGAAAAATCATTGTTAATGTTAATCCATTTCTATTCATTTGAATTTTCCTCCTTTTCATAATATCCGCCCTGTAAACCAATCAAAAAGGCATACCCATATTCCTGAAATGATTCTTTATCTTCTAAAAGCCTAATAAAAGAATTAGGAATACACAGTTTTGTAGAACAATAAACCCTCATAATAACGTCCATAAACCTGGCAACATCGCAAACCGACAAAGCATTTAAAAGTTTATATACCGTCCCCCTTATACATGCATCATCCGATGTACCTTTTGAAGCTAATAATTCTTTTCTCAATTCATATCCGCTTTTCTTAACATAATTCAGCTCCATTTTTACACCTCCTATTTTTTTCTTTTCTTTCTGTATCATATTTATCCTGGCTTGTATGTTATATACCCGTGTTGCCATATATACAATTGAATTTGTTTCCAATGCCATTTTAAGTAATTTATTAATCAGCGAATATTGGTTATGATAATTTAAAATATTTAAAACAACACTTTCATGAACATTTGTACCATTTTTAATATATGGACGTTCACTAATCTTCATTAAATTTTTTTGAATAACCCCATCATTTAATATCATAAGAATGTCTTTGCTAATGACATCGAAAGTGTATCTATCACTTTCGTCCCTTCCTCTAGTGATTATCTGAATATTAGACAGTTCTCTTGACTTTTCATCCAGCAACACATTTAAAGCCCTTGCTATCCACGATGAATACTTCTCATCTTCCTTTTTTTCTGAAGTTTCTTTAACTTTTCCGCTTTTTTTATTGGAAATTATTAATTGGTTAATATTATTGTTTGCGTTAACAAATAAAAACTTATCCCCTATTAGTTGAAATCCAAGCGGAACCAACGAATACACAAATGCGCAAACAGGACATAGATATGCATCAACTTTACAATTCCAAAACGCCGACTTTTTTCTTGCCAAATCATCAGCCTGTTCCTTCATAAAAGCTATTGACACTTTTTCCTTTGAAGCTATCAACGAATTGCAGTCAATACACATTTCCTTAGCTTTTTTATGTTCTGTTGTTATGTATTTTTTTAACGGCTGTGAAAAATCATTATCAAAAACTTCACGCATATTTTTAGATGCATTCGCTCTAAGTAAAAAACTCTTTCCTTCCCAAAATTTATTTATGTAATTATAAATAATACTTTTCATGGAAAAAGTTTCCTTGCATAATGGTTGCTCAAGAAATTCTTTTAATTCAATTAAACGTTTCCGAAGTTCTTCTTTCTCCATACTTTCTTTTAACTTTTTTGCCATCAACTGTTCATAAACCTGCGGATTGTTAATTTGGGCTTTTATATTTTCAAATCCTGATTTATAGCTATTAGACAATAGTTTATCATTCAAAAACTTCAGATCTTCTTTACATTCATTTTGCTTCCAATCACTTAATTCTATTTTTTCAAGAATATTTTTAATCTTATCCAGTGCTGTTTTATATACTGTATCAGATCCATAGCATTTAATGAAAGCTTTAAAATACATGTCTGTCCAGTCAGACACTTCTATAAATTCACGAGTAATCCACATTGACTGACAATCATCGGTAAAGCCATATTCTATGCCATTCTCAGCTTCAGACACCTCCAACATATAATTCAATCCCACTATTCCCGCGTTTTTAAGAAAGTCTCCAACTGGAATATAAATTTTATCCAACTTTTTTCCTCCTTTCTTCTAACCTATTACTTTGAACTTTCCATGACCTTCAGATCTCCTAACCCCCAAGCCTGCTAAACATAAAACATTTAGAAGACTGCAGGAGCCACATAATTTATAGATTCCTATTGAAGCATCTGTGTTTCTTCCGAATACAGGAATTATTACTTTTTTACCTTTAATAGTCTGAATTGAAAAATCATCAACGGAAACGTCTATACCGGTCCTTTCAATAAATATCCTAATATTATCCTTCAAAGTCGATTCAAATCCGTCTGTATCAAATGTATAATAAATATCTGAATTATCATTTGAATTATGTCTTCTTACGAGTAGCGGACTCTGAATTTTAATAACAATTTCATTATCCTTTATTTCATCCAGTTTTTGCATATAAATTGACACAAGCTGCATAGAATTATTTTTTATCGGATATTTTTTTAACTTCATTAATTGAAAAGCATTAAACCAATGAAACATTTCTACCTGATTTGAATCAGAAAATAACAAAGTAAATTCCTTTTTATCAAGTATTATCTTTCCGTCCTTGAATTTGGCACCTTGTAAATGATAAGAAAATGTATATTGCTTTATTATTGATTTAGATTTATCATAAAAACTATTAAACAAACTCTCATCATAGTTTAACATTGCCGATTTTAAAAAGCTGACAATTAATTTATCCATTTCCCTTGGTAAAAATTCATGTTCAAGCCTAAATAACATTTTAAAATGAAACATCGCTTTTTTCCTCCTTTCTACTACAATATATTTATGGTTAATATACCTAACAACCAGTTAGGTTGTTATCCATCTCGTTGCTTAAGCTGTATAA